>NZ_JAFMPR010000009.1 GCF_020667835.1 Roseibaca sp. Y0-43 | reverse complement strand
GCGCGCAGTTCCTCTGGATAACGTGTTCCGTTCTTCATCTTTCCCATGACCCAGTATCCTTACTTCTGGGTCTCCGGCAAACAAGGGGCGGTTCATGATGTTGTTCGCAGCGTAATTAGCATGTCAGATGTTGTTGTGGCGAACGCAAGTTACGCAGAATTAAGCATCGATGGTGGGGCGGCAAAGAAAGTTTCTGCCGAGGAGCTCAGGGCCATTCTTGCGAAGGTAAGGCAAGCAGAGGTTAGATTGAAGTTGGTTAATGCCTCTGAAAGACACGCAGCTCCAGTTCTGTCTCACTACAGCATTTCTTTCCGAGTTGCTGGACTAGAAGCATTAAAGGCGGTTGAAGAGGCATTCACCGAAATACTCGTGTCGAGTTCAATTTCTCGCGAAGCAATTAGTAGATTTCTTGCTGATCCAAGGACGTGTGACGCTGGCAAAGAATATGCGTCCGGGCTGGCTGATTATTGTCTGGGGATTCTTCTTAAGGAGCGGCCTGAGGGCGAAAGACTGACAACTCCACTTTCTCGATACCGAGAGCTCTATGGCAGTGCGTTGCAGGTTCTTAAGGATATTCAACGCCCCCTCGCCCATCTTATCGAGAAAATTATCCGCTTTTCGATGAACGACTTTAGTGACGACCAGAAGCGCACGGGATATTGGGAGCTTGATTTGGCAACCCAGCTGCTTCTTGATCCAAGCTCGATCGCTCCTCAGATCGAGTTTGAAGAGAAAGAAAGGCGCGCGGTTTGCCCAATCGATCATGGCACGGGCAGAATGCTCGAACTGGCTGCAAATCTGTCGGCACAGCCGCGGTGGAGCCCGATTCTCCAGGATGAGTGCCGTGTGCTGGCAAATTCCGACCTACTTGACGTTAGCGACCACCAGAAGGCTTTCGCCATTTGGGCAGCTTCAGCCTGGAGACTGAGTTCAAGAGATAGTGCTCTGGAACCACTCAGACACATAGCGGGAATCTACCCTTTCAGCCAATGGGCCGGCAAATACCTGGAGCAAGTATCGACGTGACTCAAGAGAGAGAGACGCCGGAGGCCAACCCGGCAGGACAGAAAATATCCACAAGTGCGCCCGACCAATCTCAGTCTGATGTAAAAGTCGAAGCTGAGGCCGATGTTGATCCAACTTTGACGGGATATTTCAAAGACTCACGGGTGACGCCTTCCGCATTCTTCAAGGTTATTCGTAAGAATCAGGTAAAGCGGTTTCTTTCGGCTGATAGAGAAGAAGCCGGAGAATTGATGCGCCGACAGGACCGGGACTGTGAGCGGCTTTGGGCGTTGATGTCGCAATCAACTCCGCCTGATGCTGTCGATGATTGGATCTGGGGCGCCGCTCAGGCCCGCGTAAAGGAACACTTGAAAGATGCATTCGATCCACTGGATCATGACGCGGGGCGCATCTTCAGGTCGGTTTTGGCGACCATTTCACCCTCCCTTTCTTCTGACGAAAAAGAAGAGAGGAAGAGGTCTGAGACGCTACTTCGGATCACCATTTGCTGGTTGATGGAAAAGCGGTCGCTCAGGACCTGGCAGGTAGCCGAGCAACTTCAACCAATTCTTTTCTCTGATTTGAAATCTGCCTCCAAGGCGGCGAAGCGTGCCGTTCAAAGAGGGAAAATTGGGGAGTTGCGCCTTGCGGTAGCTGTTGCAGGACTTGGTGAGCAGCTGGTCAAGGTTGCAGAAGAAGATCGCAACCGTGAGAGAAACATCGCCAACGACTTGAGGCACCGGCTGGACAGTACTCGAGATCAAGTGGAGAGGCTCAACGCCGAGCTTGCTAACGCGAAAAGTACGATATCCGATCACGAGGCAGAAATCTCAAAGCTCGAGGAAACGCTAGCAACTGAACGTCAGCATTGGGGACACGATCTGACCGAAACGAAAGCTGAACAGAAGGTTCTTCTTGGAGAGCGCTTAGGCCCCCTTCTGGAAGACGCCATCGATGCCCTAGAGATTGAGCCGCCAGCACCGGGTATTGCACTTCGGCGAGTCAAAGCAGCGCTTTCGGCGATAGAAGAGGCTAAAGAATGAGCGAGACAATCTTTGGGGTCGACTTCGGAACTACAAACAGTCTCGCCGCAGTCGCTGTTGGAGGGCGTGCACTCGCGCTTGTCGACCAGGTCACCCGGCGTCCGCACCCCTCGGTAATCTGGTACCGAGGCTCGGACATAGTTGTAGGTCGCGAAGCGCGACAGAATATGGACATCACCGAAAGCGGGGCCCCTCCAGGTTTTGTTCGCTCTCCTAAGATGTCTCTAAGGCGTGAAGGCCCAATCTTTGTTGATGGACGCCCGATCGAACCCACGGATGCTGTCGCTGAAGTTCTCAAGCATCTGAGATCAGATGCTAAGGCTGCACGTGGTGGGGCTCCTGGCCAAGATCTAGCGCGAGCCGTTTTCACGATCCCGGTAGATTTTGCAGGGCCGGAGCGTCGAGCTCTTCGCGAAGCGGCCAGAAAGGCCGGCATCGGAGTTGTGCAATTCGTCCATGAGCCAGTTGCGGCGCTTTATGCCTATCTCCGTTCCCAGACTGACCTTGGGCGGGAACTGGCCCGCCTGGAGGGTAGGTCAATCCTGGTTTTCGATTGGGGTGGAGGTACGCTTGACCTAACCCTCTGTCGGATATCCGGGGGCGCGATCATGCAGGTCAGAAATCTCGGTGACAACGAAGTTGGTGGAGACAAGTTCGATGAACGGTTGCGGAACCACCTTCGGGAAATCCACTCCTCTGCGCACAACATCGAAGACATTACAGCCCTCGAACAACCGGGAATGGCGGCAAAGCTCCTACACCAGTGCGAAATTCTGAAGATCCATTTGTCCGATCCAAAAACGGAAACTGAAGATGTCATCGTAAGGAACTACCTTAAGTCTGACGGAGCCGGCAAAAACCTTCTTGCCTCAGTAACCCGCTCAGAGCTGGAGGAGCTAAGCGCTGGCATTGTTGCTCGTGGTCTCGCCCGTATCGATGAAATCCTAGAGCAAGCGCAATTGACCTATAAGGACATTGAGCTTTGCCTTGCTACCGGCGGCATGGTGAATATGCCGTCTATTCGTGACGGGCTGACAGAACGGTTCGTGGGCAGGGTGCCAAAGCTTGAAAACGGTGACCGAATTATCGCTGAGGGCGCAGCCTGGATCGCAAACGATGGCCTAAGGCTAACACTGTCAAAGCCGATTGAAATTCTCGTCGCTGATACGTCTGGGCAGGGGACTTACCACTCTCTCGTAGATGCCGGTTGGACGCTGCCAATCGAAAATGAAACGCAGAATGTCGCCAATACCCGTCTTTTTTGTGTGGACCCGCGAGAAGGTGTCGCGGTTGTCGAAGTGGCAAAGCCAGTCAAGCTCGGCAAGGCATCGCCAAACGATCCGCGACGATCACTATGCGTCGCGAAGGTCGAGGTCGATCCGAAGGCGCAGCCCTTGCTGGAAAGGATCGAATGTAACTTGCAAATTGACCATGACTATGTTGCTCGAGTGACTCTGAAGTCGACCGGACGCGGCGCGCAATCTTCTGAAGAATTCCACGACCTCGAATTTGGGCTCTCGTTGGCCAATGTTGCCTCACCAACTCGCAAGCAGGGCGATCCTTCCGTTACTGGTGAGGGTGATTCCGACAGTCCACTTGAAGCTTTGCCGCACAGCAACCTCTATCAAAGAACGAATGTCGCGAGGTTCGATGCGCAAAACCAGTCCCATGGCGACCTTTGGAAATTCGTGCCAGGCGATCTCATAGAGCAGTGGCAGCCGAGTTACTTCGACACAAGGAGTAAGGCTGCCACTCCAAGGCAGTTAGAAGAGAGAAACTTTTATGTACCTTGCGCTCGCTGCAAGAGGCGCATTTCGCAAATCAAGTCTGAGGGCCCAATTCAGGGCTGCACCGGATCTTGCCTTCCTGAGTTCGTTCGCCGCAATCCCAGTCTTCTAAAGGCAACGCTGTCAAGCTTGGAAAATAGTCGCCTCAAGTAGGTCGCAAGAGACGGTTGACCAGGCTGGCCCACGCGCCCTCGGGTAAGGAAAGCCGTGCATGGGGTGGGGTGTGCTCGGTTTGGAACCGTCTCTACGGCGCAGCGTATGTGCGTTGAGTAACCACTGCGAACTCCATAGGAAAAGAGACTATGCCAACCAAATTCTTGGAGCTTGGCCCAGAAGCAGCAAGGGCAACCATCCTGTTTGCACATGGCGCCGGTGCGCCGATGGATTCCCCTGCCATGACAGCAATCGCGGGTGCATTGGCCAAACAGGGTCTAAGAGTTGTTCGGTTTGAATTCTCCTACATGGCCAATCGCAGAACTGGGGGTACCAGGAAGCCCCCGCCGCGCGCCGAAAAACTGAACTCAGAGTACCTAGCTGCAGTCGAAGCGCTGCAAATTGATGGCCCACTGATCATCGGCGGGAAATCTATGGGCGGGCGTGTTGCCAGTATGATTGCGGACGAGCTTTTTGAGGCGGATCGCATCGCTGGGTTGCTCTGCGTGGGCTATCCATTTCACCCGATTGGAAAACCCGACAAGCTTCGCACGGAACACCTGCGACACCTGCGGACCCCGGCACTGATCTGCCAGGGAACGCGCGACCAATTTGGCTCGAAAGATGAAGTCAGCGGGTACGAGCTGTCCCCGGCGATCAAGGTGAGGTGGTTTGAAGACGGCGATCACGACTTAAAGCCGCGCAAGCGCCTCTCAGGCTTCACACATGCGGATCACATTACGGCCATGGGAGTAGCGGTTGTCGATTGGGTCGAAGGTCTTGTGGGCTAGATAGCACTCAGCGCGACGGGTTTGCCGTGTTTGTCGGGTTTGGTAGGGCCACCTGCAGCACGCAGCCAGCATTTTTTAGCAGGAACGCTTCGACGCCTGACGCTGTGTTCACAGAACTAGAAAAGAAGAAATCCCAATGAAACCAAGGTGCCCAGCGTAGCCAGGAGGCTAGCGGCCTTGTAGCCGGTGCTCCCATGAAGCCTATCAACCACTTCAGGGAAGCGACGAAGAAGCAACATCATTCGAGCTGAGCGCCCAAAGACTCTAACAGCTTCGTCGCTGCCTTGGATAATTGCGTCAGCTCTCGTTACGCCTGGCAAACGTCGCGGCGGGCCGCTTCGCATGTCTTGAGTGAGGTACAGGATGTCCTCACGCATTTGCTCTTGAAGTTCACCTTCAGTAATTGCCTCGATTACGGGGCCAGCCGCCGCAACTTGCTCGATTTCTTCGTCGGTGAATTCGCGCAGCGCTTGTTCTTGTAGGATCTCCCGGTTTTCAGCCACCTCCGCGTGGGTCGCACGGATACCTTGAGCGCCCTCCCGTAAGGCGCTGACTAGAGCGTTATTTTCATCGGAAGGCGGTAGTTCCTCCGTCGCAATCTTCCCAACTATGCTTCCGTGGACGGACGTGAAGTCCATCTCTATCCGCTGAGGGTCGTTCGCATAGCGCTCTAGGGTCCGACGTAGCCTCCGGATTTCAAGCGAGTTGGAGTTAAGTCCATTAGAAGGGTTCGCAAGTACATCCTCGATTGCGTCGGCTACTTGAGACAGAGCCGCACCAAGAAGTCTCGGCTTGGCGATTTCTCTTGGCCGGACACTGAATATTCCCCGCTCTGGATCAGAAACTAGGTCTTCAAAGAGGGGGAGCCGTTTGCTCAGCTTTTCGGCTTCACTTATTTCATTCTCGACTTCATCAGCATCTTCATACAACTCCGGCCCTGGGATCGGGCTCCAATCAAATATGCCAGCTTCATCTGTTATTGATTGGGCAACTTTCTCAATGAAGTCGAAAGGGTAGTCTTCTGAGAACATTTCCTCCAACGCTTCGAGTGCTGTCGAAGCACTTCCGTGGATCCATTGGTATCCACCTTCTGCTGAGATGTAGGGCAGTGAATTAGCCGGATCCTCGTAGTTTGCGAAAAACCATTCCTTCATTTCCTCAGCTGCTGCTTCAGGGTCGAAGTCTACCGAGTTCTCATCGTTCACATCCTCGAAGCTGACAGAGAAGTTTCTGAGAACCTTGTGCCCGTCCGACACAAGTCTAAGCTCGTTTGCAAATCCCTGTGGGTACTCAGAGAAGGTCCAGAGGAGCTCGCCCAAGTCTTCGTGATTGAGAACAGCCGACCATTCGGTCTCCGGCCCCATATCACGCTCGTGTGTCGACTCAATTTCCCAATCGAGTTCATTGGCGTCAATCATATAGACCACGCCCGTTACCTTGTGGCGAATACGCGCACTTCCTGTTGTCTCGACCTGCATACGCGCGACTGCTCCTCGGCTCCCAACACCAAATTCAGCATCGGACATTTCAAGTATTTTTGAGCTAATCGGGCTCCCAAATAAAAGTCTGATATTGTGGCATTAAGGCCTGCCTCTTGACCTGATTCCTTCGGGCCAAGTGTAGGCTAGACGTTTAATTCTGCTGCCGCCAGAAGTGAACATCATGGACCTTGTAGGTACACACATCGATCAGTGCTCGCCCGTACCGCCCGAGAAAAACACGACCGAAATCCGCCGCCCGATCTCCGGCTCGTGATCCCTGGACACGAGCTCTGCTTCTTCGATAACCGTGGACATCTTTTTGTGGACTTCGTCGGCGCCCGGAAGGTCGGTTTCGAGCTTCTCTAGGATCGCCTGGATCGCGATGTACCCCTTCGGCAGCTCCTCATAGGCAAAGCTGTCCCGCACCTCTTGCTTGGCTTGTTCCCAGTAGGGGTCGAGCAGCCTGCTCCACGACTCGCAGATCATTTCGATGGCGGGTAGGGACAGGTGCCCGAACATCTCTCGATCATCGGTTTCCTCGTCTCCACGTCGGCTCATGAACTCAGCGCACGCCTTCATCAGGCTTTCGACGCGTGCCGGACGCAGGTCCCATTCTGTGAGCCGTCCAAGCTGCCCAGATACGGTTTCAAGCGCACTAGCCAGATCTTCCTCGGTCATCCTCGTCTGTTCCAAGCCGAGACTCTTGGTTCTCTCGTATGCCGACTCAAGTGTTTTGGCACAGGCCAACTGACCCCGTTCCAGCAGCAGACCTGTCTCAGAAGGCCGCAGCAGCAGCAAACGCGGCGGGAAGAAGCTGGTCGGCTTGTCGACGCCCTTCAGATGTAGGGCGGTGAAGCTCTCTCTGGCAGACAGAAGCGCCAATTCAGCGCCCCAAGTCCCTTCGATCCTGGCCTTGCTAATGAGACTGTAACGCTCCGGGGAAATCTTTTCTTTGGTTCGGGCGAGAACGTCGTGGAAGTTGTTGTCTCGGAACCGCCTAGTTGATCCGAGGTAGCGCGTGACGCTCTCCAAGATCACCTCGGTGTCCTCGGAGCCGACCTCTTGCACAACGTCAATCAGCTCTTCCCCTGCGAGTGTCCGATAGTTCTCGATGCGGTTGGTCACTTTCTCGTCTGATGCAAACTGACCAACGGGAACATCGACGAGGTGGTAGTTCACAATTCCAAACTGACTATCTATCCGGTCGATACGCCCCAATCCCTGGATAAGTTCCTTCAGGTTCGACGTGACCCCGAGGAGAACGAGCGTGTCGGCTGACTGAAGGTTGATGCCCTCCGCCATTTTGTAGGTGAGAAAAACTGAGGCTGGTCCATCTGGTGCGTTCTTGCCCCCAGGGCGGAAGTAGGACTCTACCGACTTGCCATGCGTGATCCGTCGGAAGCCGTCCAGTCCGCTGCCGAAGATGGCCTTCACGGCCCTATCATCACCCTTGGTCTGGTTCCCAACAACGAAGTTCGTGTGGTGGCCGCGGCGAGAAAGCGCCTCAGCGAAGATTTCGAGCGTGTCGGTGCGCTCTGCGAGAAAGACAACCCGATCCTTCTGCTGCTGGATGCGTAGGCAAGCTTCATATCGCTTCTCATCCAGGTCTCGCAGCGGCTGCGAGTCGAGCTTCTTGGCCAGGGCCTCGCACTTTTCGGGGGCCGCCAACGCATCGATGCCAAGCAGAGCAAACATGTCGACCTGGCCAGGGTGTGGCGCCCTCCGCTTGGTCTTGGACCCTTGTTCAAATTCCCTCAGCCACTTTCCGATGACTCCATGGGACATTTCCCAAGCTGCCTGCGCCGCGCTTACCCGGAGAATATTCAGCAGGTTGCGGATATGGAGCTGATCCTGGGTGCTCTGCTGTGTCTTGACGTGACCGAAGCGGCTTTTCTCGACGGCCGTAACCCTACCGCCGGGCGCGAGGTCGTTACATAGAGCAACGATCTCGTCGAGACGCGCCCTCTGGGGCTTCGTGAGCTTCAGCCTATTGGGCCGCCCGTGATTGGCCAGCTTCGGGTAGTTGTGTTTGGAGCGATCTTCATCCTCGCCAATACATCGGCGCTGACGGCGTGCCAAAAAGGGCGAAATCAGCTCGGACAGTTCCGTACGTGCCTGCCTGGACAGAGCGGTTTCTGGTTCGGATAGAACAGCAAGTGGCGCCTTCTGATCGAAGATGTCGGGGGAACTTTGCATCTCACGTTCGAACAGCTCACCCATGGCCTGGATGTAGTCCGGGGTCATGAAGATTGAGGCGCGCTTCTCCTGCATATGGGCAAGCCAGTCGACGTCGCGATTGCCCAGAAGGGTCGCAGATAAGCAGATGTTCCAGCTGGGTGGCGCGAGTTCGACCGCAGCGGCCATCTGGGATGCCTGTTCGAAGCCAGGCGTCACTGTATGACTTTCATCGATTATGAGCACGCCGAACTGATCGAGTCTCAGACCCGATTTGCTATCGTCGCCGGCCCCTCGCAGGCGCTTCTTTGACAGACTCGTGTTGGCTATGGCCTCTAGGGAGTTGGTCGAGTGCTTCACCCAGCTGGGGATGACCTTGGGTGGCGCTATCACCGCCGCGTTCTTCCTGGCGACGCCATGCACGGGGGAGCGCGGAATGACCCGTGAAAATGTCTCCGATAGAGCCTCGGCGAGATGGCATCCGATCTCGGTTTTCCCCGAGCCTGTAGGCGCCTCCACGAAGGCGATGCCGTGATCGTATGTGATAGAGCAGGCCTCGTAGGTCAGCTCCTGTTGGTACTCGTAGAGTGTGTGGCCGGTGATCTCTTGGCGGCCTCCAGTCAGCCAGGGCTCGAAGCCCTTTTGCTCCGAGATCATCCGAGCCATGGCGTCTTCTGCCGTTGCAGGCTTTATCAGCCTATCGAGGATTTCGAGCGCTTCTTCGGTCCAGTCGGCCGAAACCTCCCAAATCTGTTCAGCCGCTCGGGTGCGCTCAAGCTGCAGCTCGTGCGAACCAGTATCGAGTCCATCCGCGTACTCAATGTTGCTGTAGAGGCCAGAGCGCGAAAAGTTCGCCGAGCCTGCCACCGCGCCCACCCGCGAACTCACGATCTTGGAATGCATCCGACGATCACCGCAGATCCCCAGGCGGGTCTGGGCCAGTACGGGATCAAACACACGAAGCTCTATCTTGCGTGTTTGGATCGCCCGCTTTGCCAGCACCGCCAGCAGATCGTCGTCATCCTCGACCTGCAGTCCGGACTTCTCCAGCCAATAGAGCTTCATCTCTTCGGTCACCGGCCTCGGCTTTGCCAACCGTCGAGAGTTCGCCGTATCGATACCGAACGATATCCGAATACGGATGTCAGGGTCTGCGTCAGGGTCTTTGAGCTCCTTGACCTCTCTCATCAAGACGGCGAGCGACGACAGGAAGTCCTGATAGCCGGTCACGATGAGACAGTCGCCAGACGTGAAGTGCGGCCGATAGAGGTCGATGACAGGGCGGTCGATATTGGTCCCGACCTTCGGCCCACCCGAAAGGTCCGTCTCGGCCAACCCAGTGGCCTTGGGCTCTTCAATGGTCTGTGGCTTCGAGCGGAGCCAATTCGGAAGTGAAAACAATAGCTAATACCAACTATGGCGAGGTCTTCGGAGTATGAAGGGTGCTTCCAGCCTGGAGCAATGAATCATTTTCCGGCCATTTGTCAGGCCTCTGAGTTGGTCGCACCTGGGCGCAATATGGCCCGTGAGAGAGGGTGACCTGGGAGCGGCCCACCACTGCACGTGCGAATGGCCCGTGCTTGGGGTGGGGTGGCCAGGGATTACATGGTTTGCAGAGCCTGGCGCAGTCAGGAAGTTGTACGGCCGGCGGTTATCAAAATGGAACCTATGCACATCGCAGCCTCTGAGGCCAAGCGGACGACCAATATGGACCGTACAAGCCATCACACGTCCACGTCTTCAATCGTTTCCAACTCAAGCCGGGCCTTTTCCTGATTCAGACGCCACCGCCTGATGACATAGAATGCAAGCGCCTTCCGAGTTTCAATTTTTATGTGCGTTCTGTCTTCAAAGCCGTACTCCAGCCGGACAGCCCGCGCCTGTGCATCGGATAGATTTGAACGCGGACGTATCCACATGCGCACAAATTTGTGCCAGTCCGTGTCAACCGGTAGGGGAGACGACCGGTACCGCGTTGCCGCCTCAGTTTGCTTAGTTATTCGTATCGGGAGATAATCGCGGTAGGTCTCATGCTTATAGCTCCATGCGCGGAGATAAATTGCCTCTCCGTCGAAATGGAAACGCACCGGACTGATCCACTGCGGTCCGGAGAGACCGCTCGTCATCGAGGTGTAGGTAATCTGGATGTCTCGTTCGCCCTTCATGGCTCGGTAGAGTTGCGCGACGACGGTGGGTTCCATCACGCGATTAGGAAGAGGGATGCTCGCGCCCAGCGATGGCGTCTCTTGATCGAGCAATTCGAAAACTTGCTCCGGGCCAGCATCCGTCAACGGGTTATGGTCGCCGCTAGAAAAATAGGCCTTCTCAGCGGCATCATAGACTGGCGGCGTACCTGTCAGCGATAGATAGGTTCGAAAGTCTACCGCAGCCTGTGCCATCGAGATATCGAACCGTTCCATCAAGTCACGACGGTTCGCCTGACCTCTCCAGGTCAGGCATTGGTCGAGGAACAAAATTCGCTCACGTTGCGCGTGTTTGAGGGCTTCCAGAGTCATGTGCCAAGCAATACTTGACTCCCTGCTGGAAGTCCATACATTTACTATACGTATAGAAAGTGGATTGACCAAATGCGCATACTTCATACGGCGGACCTGCACCTGGGGCGGCAATTTATGGGGTTGAGCCTCGAGGAGGATCACGAGGCCGTCCTCGGTCAGATTCTTGAAACGTTAGTGGTCGAACGGGCCGATGTTCTTGTGATCGCAGGAGACATTTTTGACCGTGCCTCTCCGCCCAATTCGTCAATCCGGCAGTTCAACCGCTTCCTCAAGCGCGTAGCGGAGGAGAGCGAAGCCGCCGTAGTTATGATCTCGGGCAACCACGATTCCGGCGATCGGATCGAGGCAATGTCTGTCTTTTCCACTGCGTCGCGAGTGTTGGTGCGTGGGATCGCCGACGCGGTAGAAGCTCCGCTTGTGCTGCGTGACGAACATGGCGAGATCGCGTTTTCCGCGCTGCCCTTTTCCTATGAGTACGCCGCGCGCGAGGTGTTCGGGGATGAGAGTATCAGCGCGCCAGCAGATGTCATCGCTGCCCAGATCGCCGCAGCGAGGGGGCAGGTGCCCGAAGGAGCGCGTTGGGTGGTAGTGGCCCATGCCTTCGTTGCGGGCGGCGCGGTCGGCGAGACAGAGCGCGCCCTAACGCGAGTCGGTAGCATCGAAACTGTTCCCTCCGATGTCTTCGACGGGGCGGATTACGTTGCACTGGGGCATTTGCATAAGCCGCAGGACGTGGGCGCGCGTCATATTCGATACTCCGGCGCACCTCTCGCGTTTGGTTTCGACGAGGCGGGAAGCGAAAAATCCATGACTGTTGTCGATCTGAAAGCTGGAGGGGCCGAGATTCGCACGGTGCCGTTCCGTCCTAACCGACAAGTGCGCTCCCTCACTGGGGCATTCTCCGATCTTTTAGCAGGAACGCCGTCTAAAGACTTTATCCAGGCCATACTGGCGGATGAGGTCCCTCTGATCGATCCGATGAAGCGGCTGCGTGCGATCTACCCCAATGCCTGCCATCTGGCCTACGCCCGGCAGGCGCGCGCGCCAGAGGCTAAGGCGTTTGGCGCAGGCCGGGCTGCGACCACGCCGATCGAGATGATCCACGACTTCATAAAGGTTGTGCGTGGCCGGGAGCCCAATGCCGAGGAAGTTGCGATCGTAGGGGACAAGCTCCATGCAGCAGCCTCCGGGGAGGAGCAGACATGAGACCCATTCGCCTATCGCTTCAGGCCTTCGGGCCGTTCGCGACCACTGAAGTAGTGGATTTCCGCTCTGCGCTGGAAACGGGGCTGTTCGGGATCTACGGCCAGACAGGGGCTGGGAAGTCGACGTTGTTTTCGGCGATGTCTTTCGCGCTCTTCGGGGCACCAACCAGAACCGATCAGGAACCACGTTCGCTCCGTTCGGACCACGCAGCGCCGGATCTGCCCACCGAAGTCGAATTTGTCTTTGAGCTGGGTGCCAAGACCTACTTGATCCGTCGTCGTCCGGCGCAGGAACGTCCGAAGGCACGCGGTGAAGGGACGACCGAGGACGCGGCGGAAGCCTCACTATTCGACGTCACCGGGATTCCGGTGGACACACTTGGTCAGAGCCAGTCTGGCCGTGTCATTGCTGAAAAGAAGGTCTCACTAGTCGGGCAACATATCGAGGCGCTGTTGGGTTATGGTGCAGATCAGTTTCGACAGATCGTGCTCTTGCCGCAAGGCAAGTTCGAGACGTTCCTAGCCGCAAAGACCGATGCGCGGGTCGAGATTTTACGGGATCTCTTTGACGTGAAGATCTATCGCGATCTTGCAGCACGGCTGAAGGACGAAGCCTCGGAGGCAGAACGAGCGTTGCGCGACCAGCGTGCGCTCTATGTTGCCCGGCTTGAGGAACGCAGCTTCGAGAGCGCCGAGGCACTGGAACTCGGAATTTCTGCGGCGGAAGCCAAAGTCGCGGAGAAGCAGGGAATTCAGCAGATCGCAGAGGCGGCGAACGAAGCCGCGCGCAAATCTCTGACCGAAGGCGAGCAGATCGAGAAGGCTTTTGCTGCCGTCGATACGGCGCGGCAGGCGCTTGACGATCTTGAAGCGAAGACGGGTGAGGTCGAAGCCCTGGCCAAGCGGGTTGAGGCAGTCAGCAATGCCTTGCAGGCCCGTGATCTTGAGACGGCTTGGCACAATGCGGAGCACGACCATCAACTTGCGGTGGATGCCGTTACCAACGCTGAGACAGAGCTTAACTCCGCCAATGGAGTGAAGAAGCAAGCGGCGCAAAAACTAATCGATGCGCAGTCGGGCGAAGAGCGACGGCAGCAGGTTCAGGCCAACCTGACAAGGTTAGAGGCGATCGAGAACCAGGTCGGGCAGGCAGCGAAGCTACAGACAGCGTTTGATGCGGCAGCGATGGAAGAAGCTGCAGCTAAGAAGGCGCTGACCGAGGCTGTAGAGGCCCGTGAACGCCTCCAGTCTCGGCGCGATACGACCGATCTGGCACTGGAACAGGCACGAAAAACCGAGGCGGCGCGAGGCAAACTGACTGGTGAACTGGCCGAGATAAACCGGGAACAGGTCAAGGCGGTGGCGCATGCAAAGGCGCAGAGAGCCGTCGCCGATGCCGAACGAAAGGTCGAAGAGGCATCGAGTGTTCTGGCGACAGAAACTGAAGCGGCACAAGCTGCCGAGGTGGCCCTGACTGAGGCCGAGGCACGGCTTTCGCGCACGCAGGCGATCATTCTAGCCGAAAAGTTGACCGAAGGGGCTCCCTGTCCCGTCTGTGGTTCCCACGAACATCCTACCCCGGCCCATGGCACGCCCGAGCAATCTGGCTTGACCGAAGCGTTTCGTACCGCACAGGCTCAGGCAAGAACCGCAGCCGAAGCGAGGGTTCGGGCGGAAAGCGAACTCGGCAATTGCCGAACGCGGCTCGACGAAAAGAAACGGGCGCTGGACGAACAGGAACGTCCTGAGCGGAAGTTGGCGGAACTCGAAGCTGAAATCGCTAGGCTGGAAGACACCATCGCTGCGCTTGGAGAGGCCATTGATGTTGACGCAATGGCGGGGCGGCTTGCGGATTTGAAGCGGGAAGTGACCGAGGCTGAGACTGACGAGGCTAAGGCGCGCAAAGCCGCAGGAAAGGCTGAGACGACACTAGCCGAGGCTCGCGCCAAGCGCGATACAGTGGTTGAGGCCTTGCCTGAAGGGCTGCGTACACCTGAGGCGGTTGTCGCACGGCGGGAGGCTTTGCAACGCGAGCAGAGTCAACTCTCCGAGGCGCTAGAACTGGCAACGCAGGGTGATAGACTGGCGAGCGAAGCGCTAACCCGTGCGCAAGAGCAGCTCGAAGCCGCTAAGCGGGCACGTGATGCGCAGGCGCAGCGCGTGGAAAAGGCGCAAACTGATTTTGGCGCTCGGCTCGCCGAGGTCGGACTGGACAAAGCAGGATATGAGGCCTGCAAAGCTCATTTCTCGACCCTCGACGCTGACCGGAAGACTGTTTCCGATCATCGTGAGGGCCTGATCGCGGCGCGCACGACTTGGCAGAACGCCAGGGCTGCCTGTGCGGATCGCGAGCGCCCAGACCTCGCCCCGCTTCAGCTGGCACTCGACAACGCTACCCAGGTATTGAACACCGCCAACGATGCGCTTTCCGCGGCAAGAACGGATGTATCGTCCCTTACCAAGTTCAAGGAATCGCTGGCTTTGGCCTTGGCCAAAACCGAGCAGCTTGAGTCCGAAACTGGGCCGCTCCGGGGACTAGCCGAGCTGGCCAACGGCAAGAACGACTTCAAGATGACACTCGAGACTTTCGCGATTGGTGCAATGTTCGACCAGGTTCTCGAGGCGGCGAATATGCGGCTCGACCCTATGACACGTGGTCGATACCGGCTGACGCGCGGGCTCGAGGCATCTGGCGGGCGCGGCAAGCGTGGGCTCGAAATCGAGGTCTTCGACATCAACACCGGCAAGGCGCGCCCGACGGCGACCCTTTCCGGGGGCGAGACCTTTATCGCGGCACTGGCTCTGGCGCTTGGGCTGGCGGATGTGGTCGAAAGCCTGTCGGGTAAGATCCGGATGGACACGATCTTTATCGATGAGGGCTTCGGCAGCCTCGATACCGAGAACGGGGCGGGCACGTTGGACCAGGTGATTCAGGTTCTTGCGGCGCTGACAGAAGGCAGCCGGGCGGTGGGTCTGATCTCCCATGTCGGGCTGGTGCAGGAGGCCATTCCGCAAGGTTTCTACGTGCGTTCGACGCCGAGCGGTAGCCGGGTCGAGGAAAGAAAGGGGTTGGGATGACGGATGGCCAGCATTGCCGCAAGACAAACCTGTGCCGCCTCTTCACGCGCCGGACGGCCTCGTCCGCGGCGGTGTGTGCCCGATTAGTAGGGGATTAGTAGGGAATGTACGTCAAACGTTCTCGGGCTAGGTCCGGTACCGCCCAAGAACGCTATTGAAAATATTTCTTTAAATGCAGTGGGTTATACGGCTCTGGCGGGTATTGTCAGGTCACGTCCAAGTCGTGGACGGCAAAATTCGTAATGATGGGGTCGGGGGTTCGAGTCCCTTCAGCGGCACCACGAATTTCAGGGAAATAGCCATTGGCAGCGCCTTTGCGGTGTGAAAGCTCGAGCAGGGCGCGCGGCCTTGCCCGATGACGAAACCCGGAGCCAGCGAAACTCCGGGTCAGGTCGTGTTGCGGTCGCGCGGGATCAGTCGTCGTAGCGGTCGCGACGGTCGTCATCATACCGGCCCCGGCGGTCATCGTCATCGCCGCGATAGGGCAGCACGTCGCCGGTGGTCGGGTTCAGATAGGCTTCGACCTTCATGCCATTGGCGTCGATCATCTCGACATCGTAGCGGCCGCGTTCCAGCTCGATTTCCAGAACGGTGTAGCCCTGCGATTCCAGCTTGGTGGCGATTTCGGCAATGCTCAGGCGCGGGGCGTCTGTGGTCATCATCTGCTGCTGTGCGCTTGCGCCCAGGGCAAACAGGGTTGCGGTTGCGGCAACTGCGCTGGTGAACAGGATGGTGCGTTTCATGGTGTCTCTCCTTTATGGCAAGGACGGCCGGGTTGGCCGCCGATGCCCCCTTGTGCACGATTCGCCCTGACACCGGCCTGACCCGAATTGTCAGCTTGCTGTCAGCTTGCCCAAGCTACAGACTGGGGCCATGAAACGACTTGCCATAACCCTGCTTCTGTCGCTTGCCGCCGCCGCCGCCCCCGCGCTGGCGGACCGCGATGACCATGACCGCGCGCGCCGGGCGCTCGATGCCGGTGAAATCCTGCCGCTGTCGGATATTCTGGCGGCGGTCCATGCCGTGCAACCGGGCCGCGTGATCGAGATAGAGCTGGAACGCGATGACGGGCGCTGGGTCTATG
This sequence comes from Roseibaca sp. Y0-43, assembly GCF_020667835.1. GTDB lineage: Bacteria > Pseudomonadota > Alphaproteobacteria > Rhodobacterales > Rhodobacteraceae > Roseinatronobacter. The sequence goes on along the minus strand of NZ_JAFMPR010000009.1, from coordinate 104,327 downwards.
AGTTGGAGCTCGTCTCGCCCGAGGGGCAGTTGTATGACATCGAAATCGACGCCGCCACGGCCATGGTGCTGGAGGTTGAGCGCGACGGGGATGACGACTGACATGCGCGTGCTGGCTGTCGAGGACGACCCCCGCATCGCGAAAGATCTGCACGCGGCGCTGTCGGCGGCGGGCTTTCGTGTCGAGCATAGCCGCGATGGGGAAGAGGCGTGGTTTCTGGGGGATACCGAAGAGTTCGACCTTGTCGTGCTGGACCTGGGCCTGCCCGCGCTGGACGGTCTGGCGGTGCTGAAACGGTGGCGCGCCAATGGCCGCACCATGCCGGTTCTGGTGCTGACCGCGCGCGGCACATGGCAAGAGCGGGTCGAGGGGATCGAGGCGGGAGCGGATGACTACCTGCCCAAGCCCTTCCGCATGGAAGAACTCGTCGCCCGTGCCCGCGCGCTCGTGCGCCGGGCCGGCGGGCACGCCGCCGCCTTGCAAGAGGCGGGCGATCTGTCGCTTGACACCAACCGCATGGGTGTTGCGCTGCGCGGAGTGCCGGTGCAGGTCACGGCGCTGGAATACCGTCTGCTGGCCTACCTGATGCAGCATCGCGACCGGCCCGTGCCGCCGACGGAACTGCTGGAACACTTGTATGGTGACGATGACGCGCGCGAGGCCAACGCGTTAGAGGCCGTGATCGCGCGTCTGCGCCGCAAGCTTGGCCCCGGTGTGATCGGCACGCGGCGCGGCTTTGGCTACTACCTGGAGGGGGCATGACCCTGAGCTTGCGCCTGCGCCTTGCGCTCGCGGGCGCGGTGGCCATCCTTGGCGCGCTGGGGCTGGCCGCGTTGGGGCTGGCGGCCCTGTTCGCGGCCCATGTCGAACGTCGCGCCGTGGCAGAGATGGCCGTCCAGCTTGATCAGGTGATCGCGGGGCTGGAGCGTGGGGCCGACGGCTTGACCCTTGCCCGCGCCCCGTCCGATCCGCGTTTCGTGCAGCCCTATGGCGGGCTTTACTGGCAGATAGAGGAGGGCGAGAGCGTGCAGACCTCGCGCTCGCTTTGGGACACGGCGCTGGATTTGCCCTCAGACCGCCTTGGCGACGGGGCGGTGCATGTGCATGACCTGCCCGGCCCGGATGGTCAAAAGCTTCTGGTGATGGAGCGCTCTGTCCTGCTGCCCGCGCGGCTGGGCGGCGGCACTTTGCGTGCGGCAGTGGGCATGAACAGTGCCGATCTTGTCGCGGCGCAGCGCGCTTTCATGGCCGATCTGGCCCCGTATCTGGCTGTCTTGGCGGCGGTGTTGATCGTTGCGGGATGGGTGCAGCTGACGGTGGGGCTGGCCCCGCTGCAAGACCTTGGTGCGCGGATTGGCGCGCTGCGCCGCGGGCAGGCGCGGCGCATGGGCTCGGATTGGCCGCTGGAATTGCGGCCCGTGGCCACGGAAATCGACGATCTGCTGGTCGCGCGCGACGCGGAAACGGCGCGCGCCCGCACCCGCGCCGCCGATCTGGCGCATGGGCTGAAAACCCCGTTACAGGCCTTGATGGGCGAGGCCGCGCGCCTGCGCGCTGCGGGCGCGGTGGCGCAGGCCGAAGGGATTGAGGATACCGCCCGCGCCATGCAGCGCACGGTCGAGCGGGAACTGGCGCGCGCGCGCCGCGCGGTGCAAGCGCGTGATGCGCGCGCGGACCCGGCGCTGGTGGCCGAGCGGTTGATCGCGGTGCTGCGCCGCACGCCCGACGGGGCCGACCTGCACTGGCGGCAAAATATTCCGCCCGGTCTGTCGGTGGCCTTGGATGAGGCCGATCTGGCCGAAGCGATGGGCGCGCTTCTGGAAAACGCGGCCCGTCACGCGCGCGCGGGCGTTACGCTTGGCGCAGAGGCAGGGCAGGGGCGCGTGCGGCTTGGCATCAGCGATGACGGCCCCGGCATAGCGGAAGATCAGCGCGCGGCCCTGTTGCGCCGCCATGCCCGCGCAGACGAGTCCGGCACCGGCTTGGGCCTGTCCATCGCGTTCGAGATCGCGCAGGCCGGCGGCGGCGCGCTGAGTTTGGAAAGCGGCCCGAACGGGTCGGGTTTGACGGCAATCCTCGACCTGCCTGGCGCGGCTGACAGATAGCTATGCCTGACCTTTGGGCCGGGTCAGCAGCAGCCCGCCAATCGCCCCGCTTGCCACGCGCTCGACCACCCAAAGCGACAGCGCCAGCCCGGTTACGACCGCCGTGGCAATGCCGAACCACACGCCCCATGTGCCCCAGTCGAACAGGCTGACATACAGCCAGCAGAACAGCCCAACGGCCACGCCCTGCCGCCACAGCCCGATCCAGACCGTTGCCATCGGGCGTTTCAGCGCTTGCAGCACCGAATTGACCGCGAACAGAACCAGGTAGACCGGCAGGATGCAGGCATCGACATGTAGGTAGTCGGTGCCAAGGCGGATGACCTCTGGGTCGTCGCTGAACAGCCCCACCATCGGCCCCGCCGCAAGCCATAGCAGCGCAGAGCCGCAGAGCATTAGCCCCACCCCCGCCTTGACGCAGAACCACCACGCCGCGCGCACGCGGTCATGCTGGCCCGCGCCGTAGTTTTGCGCGACGATGGGCAACAGTGCGTTGGTCAGTCCGAAGCCGGGCAGCAAGATCAACTGCTCTATCCGCAAGCCAACCCCATAGGCGGCCAAGGCCTGCGGGCCGAACCCCTTGAGGAAAACCTGCACGAAGAACCCCGCGACCAGCAGGATCATCATCGCGAAGGTGGCGGGCAGGGCTTGCGCCGCGATCTGGCGGCCGAGTGCCGGGTCGGGCCGCCACTGTCTTTGTCCCGCCATCACCTCCGAGCGCATGACCTGCCACAGGATATAGGCCATCACGCCGGACTGGCTGACCAGCGTGGCCAGCGCGATCCCGTTGAAGCCAAGCCCCGGCACCACGCCCGGAATCCCATAGATGAACAGCGGGTTCAGGCCCAGATTGGCAAAGAACGCGGCGATCTGCGCGCGTTTCATCGATTCCGTGTCGCCCTGTGCCGACAAGATCCCATTGCCGCCAAAGGCCAGCAGGAACGGCGCGGTCGCAAGCAGGATCACGTTCATATAGGCATTGGCCGCGTCGCGATAGGCGCCCGGCTCTGACACCAGCGCCAGCATCGCGGGCGATCCCCATATGCCCGCCACGCCCAAACCGAGCGCGGTCAACGTGCCGAAGACCAGCCCTTGCGTGGCGATACGGCGCGCGGCCTCGGTGTCGTCCGCGCCCAAGGCGTTGCCGACAAGCGCCGACATCGCGCTGCCCAAACCCACGCCAAAGGCGATCAGCAGCATGAAGACCTGAAAGGTGATCGCCAGCCCGGCCTGCGCATCGGTGCCCAAGCGGCCCGCATACCATAGGTCCACCACGTTATAGAGCGTGGAAAACACCAGCCCTATTGCCGCCGGAACCGCCAAGGCCCGGAAATGGCCGGGGATCGACCCCTCTCGCAGGTTGCGCGTGCGCCCGGTGCTCATGCCCGTCCAATCTGGTTATGGCGGGCATGGGCCCGCTGGGTTATTCGGCGGACATATCCCAGCCCGCGACGGCCTTGATCTCCAGAAAATCCTCGATCCCCCAGATGCCGCCCTCGCGGCCATTGCCGGATTGCTTCATGCCGCCAAAAGGCGCACCCGCGCCGCGCGATTTGCCGTTCATCTCGACCATGCCCGCGCGCAATTGACGCGCCATGCGGTTGCAGCGCGCCCCGTCTTGGCTCTGAACATAGTTCGTCAGGCCGTAAGGGGTATCATTTGCGATGGCGATGGCCTGATCCTCGGTGTCGAAGGGCATGATCGACAGAACCGGGCCAAAGATTTCCTCGCGCGCGATGGTCATGTCGGGGGTCACATCGGCGAAAACCGTGGGGCGGACGAAATAGCCCCGGTTGATGCCTTCGGGACGGCCCAATCCGCCCGCAACCAGCCGCGCGCCCTCTGAGATGCCGGTTTCGATCAGCGCTTGCACCTTGTCATATTGCGCCGCACTGACCAGTGGCCCGATATGGCGGCCAGACTGGCTGGCGGGGCCAACCTGCGTGGCCTGCGCAACCTCTGCGGCCTGTTCGACGGCCTGCTCGTAAAAGCTGCGCTCAACCAGCATCCGCGTGGGCGCGTTGCAGGATTGCCCGGTGTTCTGGAAGCAATGCTGAACGCCCCGTTTTACCGCCTTGTCATCGGCATCGGCGAAAATGATATTTGCCCCCTTGCCGCCCAGTTCCAGATGCACACGCTTCAGCGTGTCGGCGGCGTTCTTGGATATGGCAATGCCCGCGCGGGTTGACCCGGTAAAGCTGACCATGTCCACATCCCTGTGCCCCGATAGCTGAGAGCCCACGCCCGGCCCGTCGCCATTGACCATGTTGAACACGCCCGGCGGCAGGTCGGCCTTGTCCATGATCTCTGCCCAGACATGCGCGGAGAGGGGGGCGATTTCCGACGGTTTCAGCACCATCGTGCAGCCTGCCAGCAGGGCCGGGATCACCTTCAGGGTGATCTGGTTCATCGGCCAGTTCCACGGTGTAATCAGCGCGCAGACGCCCACCGCTTCGCGGATGATGCGTGTGTCGGGGGCGTGGTCGCCCAAGGGGGCGTTGAATTCGACCTGCTCGAAGGCGCGGATGAAATTGCGAATGTGGAATTCGCCCGCGCCATATTGCGAGCCGCGTGCCAGATCCATCGGCGCGCCCATCTCAAGGCTCATCGCTTGGGCAAGTGCGTCGGCATGGTCCTGGTAAAGCGCGAGGATGCGCTCGACCGCCGCCAAGCGCAGGGCTGGGTCGCTGTGCATCCAGCCGGGAAGGGCGGCTTTTGCTGCGGCCACGGCGGCATCAGTATCGGCCTGCCCGCCCAGCGAAATGACGGCGCAGACCTCTTCGGTCGAGGGGTCGATCACGTCCAGATCAGTGCCGGCCTTTGGGGCGACCCAAGCGCCATTGATGTAGAATTGCCGTTTGTCCTGCATCCGAACCTCCTGTATTTGGCGGCACTGTTGCACCGTGCCGCACCGCCTGCAAGGGTGGTCGAAATGTCGCATTCAAAATGCGATGTTTGAATGTGATGTTTGGAACAGTTCTAAAACGACGCGACTCATGCGTCGATAGCAATCGGAGAGACTATGACACTGCGCATCAACGACATCGTGCCCAACTTCACCGCGGACAGCACCGAAGGCACGCTGGATTTCCACGAGTGGATCGGCGACAGCTACGCCATTCTGTTCAGCCACCCCAAGGATTTCACCCCGGTTTGCACGACCGAATTCGGTGCCGCCGCTGCGATGGCGGGCGAATTCGCCAAGCGCAATTGCAAGATCGCCGGTGTGTCCATCGACCCGGTGGAAGAGCACCTGCAATGGAAGGCAGATGTCGAGAAAGTGTCAGGCAGCCCGCTGAATTTCCCGATTTTTGCCGATGACAAGTTGGAAATTGCAAAGCTCTACGACATGCTGCCCGCCGATGCCTACCTGCCCGATGGCCGCACCGCGAACGATTCCGCGACCGTGCGCACGACCTTCATCATCGGGCCGGACAAGAAGCTGGAACTGGCGCTGATCTACCCGATGTCGGTGGGCCGCAACTTTGCCGAGATCCTGCGCGCTCTGGACGCGATCATCGCGACCAAGGGCAAGCCGCTGGCCACCCCCGCGAACTGGGAAGCCGGTGACGACATGATCGTCGGTCTGGCGCTGGACACCGACGCTGCCCGCGAGAAATTCGGCGAGGTCGAGGTGGTTCTGCCCTACCTGCGCAAGGTGAAGGCATCGGCGGTCTAAGACCGCCTGCCTAACGCAGATCAATAACCCGCGCGTCAATGGCCAGCATATAGCCTTGGCGCGCGACGTTTTTCACCAGAACCTCGCTAATCAGCTGGTTTCCAAGCGCATCGCGCAAGCGCTTGATGCGCGTAGCCCCCGCCGCCTCGTCGCAATCGGCTTCTGAGCGGCCAGAGATGACGGCCTCTATGGCCGCACCCGTCAGCATATCGTCATCCAGCCGCGCCTCGGCCAGCACGGCGAGTGTTTCGACCGCTGCGGGTGTCAGCCGAAACTCCATATCGTTGATCCCTACCGTATTCGTGGCCCGGTCAATCAGCAGCGACGACACTTGCAAACCCTGTTTTTCCACCATCGCCAACCGGCGGTTCAGCACGACCAGCGTGACAACCATGAACAGCGACGTCACCAGCAGGCCCGTGGCGAAGACCAACAGCACGAAGATCACGATCCGGTAGCTGACCAGCGTTTCGGAAAACGCGGTGCCCGACTGGGCGAGGATCTCCAACAGCTTGATTTCGGCCCCCGTGGTCAGATCGGCGTTTTCCACGAAAACCCGTTCGACCCGCGCGTTGAACGCGTTGGCGTCGGGCAGGTTCAGAAACAGCAGCACCGCCGTCAGCGCCAGCACCGCGACGATCGCCCCGATCCCAAGGATCAGTGCACGGCTGCCGTGCCGTGTCAGGTCAGCGGCGGAGATGGATGGCACCGGCATCGGCTCTCCTTGCATTAAACTGGGCTTCTGTCAGGAAGGATTCGATCTGCAACAAGGTCCAGCCCGAACCTGCGATCACCGGCGCGGCATAAGCGGTTGCCGCGTCAATCGACCCGCAGGCCGATGCCGGCAATTCGATCAGCCCGTATTGCAGCCGCAGCGGATTGTCCTGTTTGGCTTTGTAATCCGCGTAGCATTGTGCCGAGGCTTGCGTCGCAAGCGCCAGCAACAGGGCGGCGGAGAGGGTCAATATGCGTTTCATGCCACAACAGTCGCACCGACCGCCTTGCTAGGCAATGACTCTGCGCTTTCGGGCCTCTGCTATCCGATAACACGGTGCCGCTATTGCTTGTCCAAGCCCCGTGCGGCGAGCGTGGTTGGAGGATTTGCCTGAAAGGAGCCTGACAATGCACATGTTTTCTCGTCTCACCTCTGCCGCCTGTGCCGTTGCGCTATCCGTTGGTCTGGTTGCGACCAGCGCCGCGCCTGCGCGCGCCTCTGACGATGCCGCGAAGCTTCTGTTCGGCGCTGCCGCCCTCGCCATTATAGCGGGTGCCGTGCACGCCGAAAGCAAGCACCGCCCCGCGCCGCAGCAACATTACCAGCCTCCGCGCCACGCGCGGCCCGAGGCGCCGCGACATCGCAGGGCTGTGGTTTTGCCGCATCGGTGCGAAGTGTCGCTGCAATCTGGGGGCCGTGAGCGCAACGGCTACCGCGAACGGTGCCTGAACCGCGCCGGACTGACGCATCTGCCTAGCCAATGCGTGGTTGGCCACTGGAAAGGCGCAATCTATGGCGCACGCTGTCTGAGCCGCCAAGGATATGTGCGGGGCTAAGCCTTGCAATCGGGCTGTGGTCATGGATTAACTCTGCCATGCCCACGCCCGTCCCGGATTTCGAATTCGAGCGCCTTGCCATGTCGCAGGGCGCTCGCCGTGTTGTCGGTGTGGACGAGGTCGGGCGCGGCCCACTTTGCGGCCCCGTCACGGCGGCGGCGGTCTGGCTGGACCCGGCGCATCTGCCCGAGGGGTTGCGCGATTCCAAGCGCCTGTCCGCCCGCGCGCGCGATGCATTGGTTGGCCATATCCGCGCCCATGCCGATGTGGGCATCGGCCATGCCACCCCGGCAGAGATTGACCAGATCAACATCCTGCAAGCGACGTTCCTCGCCATGCGCCGCGCGATTGATGCGCTTGCGATGCCGCCCGATCATATACTGATCGACGGCAACCGCCTGCCAAAAGACCTGCCATGCCCGGCGCAGGCCGTGGTCAAAGGCGACGGGCGGTGCATGTCGATCGCGGCGGCCTCGATCATCGCCAAGACCGCGCGCGACGCGATCATGGCCGATCTGGCGCAAAGCTACCCCGGTTATGGATGGGAACGGAACGCCGGATACCCGACCAAGTGTCACCTAAATGCCATAGCCAATTTGGGCCCAACCCCAGAGCATAGACGCTCTTTCAAGCCGATACGCAAAATCTTGTGTTCGGATTCTACGTGAAGAAAGTTTTTTAAAGCGCTGATTCAAAATGAAATTGACGAAACGAATCGCATGACTCATCCTGCCCTTAACAACACACGCACAAAGCGTGGATGCAGAGGCACAGATGGCAGTCAAAGATATAGCGAAGGGTGCAGCCATGCTCCCCCTGAACCAGATTCTGGATGGCGATTGCATAGAGGTGATGAATGGCCTGCCAGAGGCCAGCATCGACCTGATCTTTGCCGACCCGCCCTATAACCTGCAATTGCGCGGCGATCTGCACCGCCCCGACAACAGCCGTGTCGATGCTGTGGACGACGCTTGGGACCAGTTCGACAGCTTCAAGGCCTATGACCAGTTCACCCGCGAGTGGCTGGCCGCCGCGCGCCGCCTGCTGAAACCGAATGGCGCGATCTGGGTGATCGGATCGTATCACAATATTTTCCGCGTCGGCACCGCGCTTCAAGACCAAGGCTTTTGGCTGTTGAACGATGTGGTCTGGCGCAAGTCGAACCCCATGCCCAATTTTCGCGGCAAACGCCTGACCAACGCGCATGAGACGATGATCTGGGCGTCGAAATCCGAAGGGGCGAAATACACCTTCAACTATGAAGCGTTGAAAGAGCTGAACGAAGGCGTGCAGATGCGCTCTGACTGGGTGCTGCCGATTTGTTCGGGCCATGAACGCCTGAAGGACGAAAACGGCGAGAAAGCCCATCCCACGCAAAAGCCCGAATCCCTGTTGCACCGCGTGCTGGTCGGCACCACGAACCCCGGCGACGTGGTTCTGGACCCGTTCTTCGGCACAGGCACCACGGGCGCGGTCGCCAAGCTTCTGGGCCGCAACTATATCGGCATCGAGCGTGAGGAAAGCTACCGCAAGGTTGCCGCGAAACGTCTTGGCCAAGTGCGCCCGCTGGATGGTGCGGCGCTGGAAACCACGGTCTCGAAACGCGCGCAGCCGCGTGTGGCCTTTGGCACGCTGGTCGAACGCGGCCTGCTGCGTCCCGGCGAAGTGCTGGTCAATCCGCGCGGGCAGGCGGCGAAGCTGCGTGTCGATGGCTCGCTTGTCAGCGCAGAACATCGCGGGTCGATCCACCAGGTCGGAGCGGCGCTGGAAGGCGCGCCTTCTTGCAACGGTTGGACCTATTGGCAGTTCAAGCGTGACGGCAAACTCATTCCCATCGACATCTTGCGCCAGCAAATCCGGGCCGAGATGCACGATTGATCCCAGTTACCGCCGGTGCCCTGTGTTACCCGCCGGGGCGCCCACTCTACCCCGCCTGAAAAGGCGGGGTTTTTTTCTGCGCGGGGCAGGCTAGGTTCCGCGTAGCATTCAGGAGGGATCATGCGCGATTTTGAAACACCGGGCCGCTCGGCGGTCTTTGCGACCGAAGGCATGTGTGCCACCTCGCACCCGCTGGCCGCCAAGGTCGCGCTGGACCTGTTGCAGCAGGGCGGGAACGCGGTCGATGCCGCGATTGGTGCCGCCGTGCTGCTGGGCCTTTGTGAGCCGCAGATGACCGGCATCGGCGGCGATTGCTTTGTTTTGTTGAAACCGGCAGGCGAAGAGCGGATCGTCACGCTCAACGGCTCTGGCCGCGCGCCGGCGGCGCTGGATGCCGCCGATCTGCGCGCGCGGGGGATGGGTTCGGTGCCGGTGCATGGTCCCGAAGCGGTCAGCTTGCCCGGTGCGATCGACGCGTTTTGCACGCTCAGCGCCGATTGGGGCAAGCTGGACATGGCGCAAACCCTTGCCCCCGCGATCCATTATGCCGAAACCGGCATTCCGGTCGCGCCGCGCGTAGCCCATGACTGGGGCCAGCCCGACCATGTGCGCGGTGCCGCGCGCCGTTTCTACATGTCCGATGACACGCCCTTGCGCATGGGCCAGCTGTTCCGCGCGCCGGGGCAGGCCGAGGTGCTGCGCCGTGTCGCGCAAAAGGGGCGCGCGGGCTTCTACGAGGGCGAGGTCGCCCAAGACATGATCGACAGCCTGCGCGCCATGGGCGGTGTTCACACGCTGGACGATCTGGCTGCCACCCGCTGCACCTATGGCGACCCGATCCAGAGCCAATACCGCGGGCTTGACCTTTTCGAACATGCGCCCAATGGAACCGGGGCGGTTGCCAGCTTGATCCTGAACATTTTGGAACATTTCGATCTGGGCAGCCTCGACCCGCTTGGGTCGGAGCGCGCGCATCTGGAAGCAGAGGCGACGAAACTTGCCTATGACGCCCGCAACCGCTTTATCGGCGATCCGGACCATACCACGCGGCTGGCGCATATGCTGGCGCCAGAGACGGCCGCGAAACTGGCCGCGCTGATCGACCCGCGCCGCGTTTTGCCAGATGTGGCCCCCCTGACCGAAGCCATCCATCGCGATACCGTCTATATCACCGTGGTCGACCGGGACCGCATGGCGGTGTCGCTGATCTATTCCATCTTTCACAGTTTCGGCGCGGGGCTTGCGTCGGACAGATTCGGCATCCTATTCCAGAACCGGGGCGCGGGCTTTACCCTGGCCGAAGGGCACCCGAACGAGCTGAAGGGCGGCAAGCGACCCATGCACACGATCATTCCGGCCATGCTGGGCGAGGGCGGGCGCATCACCATGCCCTTTGGCGTTATGGGCGGGCCATACCAGCCCGTGGGCCATGCGCGTGTCGTTACCAACCTGCGCGATTACGGGATGGAGCTGCAAGCCGCGCTTGATGCGCCGCGCGCTTTCGCTGAAAATGGCACATTGTCGCTGGAAACCGGTTATCCAAGCGCAACCGCGCAAGCACTGGCCGATCTGGGGCACCAGATCATCCCGTCGCCCGGTCCGCGCGGCGGCGCACAAGCCATTCGTATTCATGACAGCGGGATTCTGGAGGGGGCATCAGACCCGCGCAAGGATGGGTGTGCCTTGGGCTATTGACCCAAGTGCCTGAAACCGGAACGCCCTGCCGCAAGGCAGGGCGTGACATATCGTCTTGCGGCGCAGCCGCGCAATCAGGTCAAGCCGCGGCAAGCTGATCCCAGCAATCGAGTGCCTTGCCGGCATACATCACGGCAGGCCCGCCGCCCATCTGGATGCACATGGCCAGCACATCGCCCAGTTCTTCGCGCGTGGCCCCGGCCTTCATCAGCGCTTCGACATGAAAGGCGATGCACGGCTCGCAGCGCACCGCGACCGCGATACCCAGCGCCACGTATTCCTTTTCCTTCACCCCAATGGCGGGGCTTTCCTTGGCGGCCTTGGACAAGGTGCCAAAGCCTTTCATCGTGTCAGGGATGGTCTTGAACAACGCGCGGCTCTGGTCGCGGGTTGCGTTGATGAAATCGGGATAGTTCATGGGACGGTCCTGTCGTTGATACAGGTTCCGTCTCTAGGGCCGAAGCGGATAGATGACCTTGATATGCGTCAAATCCGTAGGAAGGGTTGCGCCAGGCGCGGCAGGATAGAGCGGAATTTCAGCGGCGCGTCGGTCGCGGCCAGGCAAATGCAGTCCATGCCCGGCTCTGCCACCGGGGTATGTTCGACCTCTTCCGATGCGATCTCTATATCGCCGCGCCCGAAACGTCCGTCTTCGTCGCGAAACGCGCCTTGCAGCACCAGTGTCAGCTCCAGCCCCTGGTGGCCGTGATCGGGCACCGCGACGCCGCCGGGGATGTGCAAAAGCCGCGCTGTGGCCTTGTCAGAGGTTTTCAGAATGGCCTGCCGCACGCCACCGCCGACCGCGCGCCATTGCACCTTGTCCAGCCCGCCGCCGATGGCCGCGACCAAGGGCGCGGGCAGAACGGCGTCGCGCGTTTGCGGTTTCTCTTTCGCAACCGGTCCGGCCGTCTTGATGCGCGCCATCACGGTCGAAAGCGATTGTGCGCCCATCTCTGCGCTGTCGTCTTGGTCCAGCAGCGCGCCGCCAATGGCATCGAAGCTGGCAAGCCGCGCGCGGCACTCGTCGCAGATGGAAATATGCGTGGCGACCACAAGGTTGAAGGCCTCGGGCAGGCTGCCCGCCGAATAGGCCATCAACAATTTGTCGTTCAGGTGATGCGTGATCATGGTCGTGTCTTTCTAGTTCAAGCTGTGGCGCAGCCTTTCGAGCGCCAGTCGGATCCGGGATTTGATCGTGCCAAGGGGCAGGCCCGTCGCATCGGCGATCTCGCTATGTGACAGGTCGTTGAAATAGGCCCGCTCGATCATGCTGCGTTGTGCTTCGGGCAGCTCTTGAAGCGCTGCGGCAAGCTGTTCGCTTTCCTGTTGCAGCGCCATCGCGTCCTCCTGGTCGGGTTCCGCTTCCGGCCCCCAAGGCAGGTCTTCGGGTTCGGGGCGCTTGTCGCGCCGCAACATGTCGATCCGGCGGTTCCGCGCGATGGTGAAGATCCATGTCGCGGCAGAGGCGCGCGCCGGGTTGAACTGGTCGGCCTTGCGCCAGACCGTCACCATCACGTCTTGCGCGCATTCCTCGGCGCTTGCGGCATCCGCGCCCGATTTCATCAAGTAACCCTTCACCCGCGGCCCGAAATGGGCAAATAGCGCGGCGAATGCCTCGCTATCCTGTGTCTGTGCCACGCGGCGCAGCATATCGCCCCAATCGGTGTCGCTTGTTGCTGCGGTTGTCTTTCTGCTCACGCTGTTCAGCCCTGCCATCACGGCCCAAAAGGGCCGCTTTTCCTGCACCATATGGTGCAAGACCTGCGTGTGTCGAGACACGATGAGAGGCTGGATACTGTCCATCATACCTGACATACGGTATTTGCGCACAGCTGGATCAAAAAATATGCACAGAAATGAGATGTTTTTACCTTTGATCCGGGCGTTGCCCCCTTGCGTAATACTTTCGATGCCTTGGTCGGGCGTCCAACACTGTCAAGAAACGGAGACACCATGCCCTTTGAAATGATCGACATGCCTGCGCGGCGCATTGCAATTATCGGCGGGGGCATTTCGGGGCTGGCAGGCGCTTATCTGATGTCGCAGCGCCATCGCGTGACCTTGTTCGAGGCGGAGCCGCGCCTTGGTGGCCATGCGCGCACCGTGATTGCGGGCAAGCGCGGCGATCAGCCAGTCGATACCGGGTTCATCGTGTTCAACCATGTGAATTACCCCAATCTGACCGCGCTGTTCGAGAAGCTAGAGGTGCCGACCGCGCCCTCTGACATGAGCTTTTGCGCCTCTTTCGAGGGCGGGCGCTATGAATATGGGCTTGGCAATCTGGATCAGTTGTTCGCCACGCGGCGCGCGGCGCTGGACCCGCGCCATCTGCGGATGATCCGCGACATTCTGCATTTCAACAAGCACGGGCTGCGGGTTGCGCAAGCCGACCCAAGCCTGAGCATAGGCGGGCTGCTGGAACGCCTTGGCACGGGCGAATGGTTCCGAGAGCGCTATATCCTGCCGTTTTCCGGGGCGATCTGGTCCACGCCGACGGCGAAGATCCTCGATTTTCCTGCCGTGGCGATGATGGAGTTTTTCCGCAACCACGCGCTGCTGAGCGCCACGGGCCAGCACCAGTGGCATACCGTGCGCGGCGGATCGGTCGAGTATGTGCGCCGCCTGACGGCTTATCTTGAGCGTGCGGGCGTCAATCTGCGCAGCGGAACACCTGTGCAGTCGGTGACGCGCGGGGTGGATGGTGTGCAGATCAAGGCCGAAGGGGCAGAGGCCGAGCGCTTCGACGAGGTGATCTTCGCCACGCATTCCGACATCACCCTGCGTCTGCTGGCCGACCCGACAGAGGCCGAGCGCCGCGCGCTGTCTGCGGTCCGCTACCAGAGCAATGACGCGGTGCTTCATTGCGACACCGATTTCATGCCCAAGCGGCGCAAGACATGGTCAAGCTGGGCCTATACCGAACGCGGGCCGGAAGACCGCGCGCGCATCTCGCTCAGCTACTGGATGAACTCGCTTCAGCCCATCCCCAAGGATGACCCGATGTTCGTGACGCTGAACGCGAACCACCCGGTGCGGGAAGAGTGTATCTATGACACCTACAGCTTTGCCCACCCGGTCTATGACGCGGCGGCGCTGGACGCGCAGGGCGCGGTGCGCAAGATGAACGGGATGAACCGCACATGGTTCAGCGGCGCGTGGCTGCATAGCGGCTTTCACGAGGACGGGTTCAAATCCGCGGTCGATGTCGCCCGCGCCATGGAGGCCCGCGCGCGCAAGCTGGCAGACGTGGCATGAGCGCGGTCGAGCATATCGCGGGCCAGACCTTTCACGGGCGGCGCGGCCCGGTGAATAACCGCTTCACCTATGCCGTGGATTACGTGCTGTTCGATGCCGAGGCAGAGCTGCAAACCCCGGCACTTTTGTCGCGCAATGGCCGCAATCTGGCCAGCCTGTCAGACCGCGATCATGGCGGCCTGCCGGGGCAGGGCCGTGGCGCGGCTTGGGTGCGCGAGGTGTTGGCGGCGCATCAGTTGGAAGGTGTGACCGATGGGCAATTGCTGCTGCTGACGCAACCGCGTGTGCTGGGCCATTTGTTCAACCCGGTCAGCTTCTGGCTGTGCCATGACGCGGGCGGCGATCTGCGCGCCATGATCGCCGAGGTGAACAACACCTATGGCGACCGCCATTCCTATCTGTGTGTCAAGTCCGACCGCTCTGCCATCCAGCCCACGGATGAATTGCAGGCGCGCAAGATTTTCTACGTCTCGCCCTTCCAGCCGGTCGAAGGCGATTACAGCTTTCATGTCGAAGTGACGGCAGCGAAGGTAAACATCCGCATCGGCTACCGCCAAGATGCCGAGGCCGAGAATGCGGGACTGGTCGCCACGCTGACGGGCGCGCGCAAACCCTTGGGGAATAGGGCGATTGTCTGGGCGATGGCGCGGCGCATGGGCTCGCGCCGGGTGCTGGCGCTGATCCATTGGCAGGCGCTGAAACTGTGGTGGAAAGGCGCGCGCTTCCGCAACCGCCCCACGCCCCCGGTGGAAGAGGTCAGCCAGTGACCCAAGCCGCCGCTATAGGCCAAACGCCCCGCTTCTGGGGCTATTCGCTTTATGGCGGCATGTTGGCCATGGCGGGCTTGCCGATCTATATTCACGCGCCGTTTTATTATGTCGAGGAATATGCCGTCTCCCTCGCGGCGCTTGGCACGGTGTTATTCGTGTTGCGCGGGCTGGACTTCTTGCAAGATCCGGCGCTGGGCTGGCTGGCCGCCCGTCTTGGCGCATGGCGCGGGCAGGCGACCGCCTTGGCCGTGCTGCTTTTGTCGGGCGCGATGGTCATGCTCTTCGCCGTCACACCGCAGTTCTGGCCGCTGGCGTGGTTCGCCATCGCGATCACGGTTCTGTTCACCTGCTATTCCTTTCTGACCATCTGCTTTTACGCCACGGGGGCCGCGCGCGGGGCCACGCTGGGGCAGGGCGGGCATGTGCGGCTGGCGGCGTGGCGCGAAAGCGGGGCGCTGGTGGGGGTGTGTCTTGCCGCTGCCGCACCGGTCGCGTTGGAAGGCGTGTTGCCCGCGCCGTTTACCGGCTTCGCGCTGGGTTTCTTGCTTGTGGCGCTTGTTGCGGGTTTTGCCATGCGGGCCGAATGGCCGCGCTTTCGACCCGACATGTCCGCCGCTGGCCCGACCATGCGCGATGTGCTGTCCGACCCGACCGCGCGCCGCCTGTTGACCATTGCGCTGGTGAATGCAACGCCTGTGGCCATCACCTCGACCCTGTTTCTGTTCTATGCCGAATCCGTGCTGCAAACCGACGGGGCAGAGGGGCCGCTTCTGATCCTGCTGTTTCTGGCCGCCGCCGCCAGCGCGCCCGGCTGGGCGTGGCTGGCCAAGCGCATGGGCGCGAAACTGGCGCTTTTGCTGGGCATGGCGCTGGCGGCGGGCAGTTTCGCCTTTGTGCTGACATTGGGGCCCGGCCAGGTGATTGCCTTCGCAATCATCTGCGTTATCTCCGGCGCAGGAATGGGCGCGGATCTGACCCTTTTGCCCGCGATCTTCTCGCGCAGGATGGCAGAGCTGTCGCCAGAGGCGGCGCAGGGTTTCGGCCTGTGGGCCTTTGTCACCAAGGCCACGCTGGCACTGGCGGCGCTGATCGTGTTCCCGACGCTCGACATGGCCGGGTTCGAGCAAGGGGCCGAGAATAGCGACACGGCCCTGAGCGCGCTCATTCTGCTCTATGCCGCAGTGCCGACGGCGCTCAAAGCGTGCGCTTTTGCATTGCTGGCGCTGACCCCATTGAAGGAAAGTTGACATGGAGATTGCTGTGACATTTCTGGCGGGAATGGCCGCGATGGCTGTGCTGTTTGCCTTTGCCCAGCGGTTCATGGGGTTTCAGGCCCAGAAGCCGCAGGATTACGCGGGGCAGGAACCGCGCTTTGACCTGCGCCAGCACCTGAGCGGCCCGATGACCTGCGAGGGCGTCATCTACGGGCCGATGGGGCGTGTCAGTTCACGCTTTACTGCCGATATGGAGGGGCGTTGGGACGGCAACAAGGGCGTTCTGGCCGAGCATTTCCGCTACGACAGCGGCACCGTGCAAGACCGCGAATGGCGGCTGAGCATCGGCAATGACGGGCGCATCCGGGCCGAGGCAGATGATCTGGTGGGCCACGGCCAAGGCACCGCCGAGGGCAGCGCGCTGCAACTGCGCTACACGATCCGCCTGCCTGAAAGCGCGGGCGGGCACGCGCTGGACGTGACCGATTGGTTGTATCTGGTCGACGACAAAACCATCGTGAACCGCAGCCAGTTCCGCAAATTCGGCATCAAGGTAGCCGAGCTTGTCGCCACCATGCGCAAGGTGGACCCATGAGGAAACTGTCGGGCAAAACCTATTGGTTGGTCGGTGCCTCCGAAGGATTGGGCCGCGCGCTGGCCGAGAAACTGTCGAAAGCGGGCGTATCGCTGGTCCTAAGCGCACGCAATGCCGACAGTTTGCAGGCGCTGGCAGATGGCCTGCCCGGTGACGCGCGGATCGTGACCTGCGATGTGTCGGACCGCGCGTCGGTCGTGGCGGCGGCGGAACAGGTTGGAGAGGTGGACGGGCTGGTGTTTCTGGCCGGCGTCTACTGGCCCTTCCCCGCGCAAGACTGGGACGCAGAGCAGACAGAGGCCATGTTCGACGTGAACCTGACCGGCGCGGCCCGCGTGCTGGGCCAAGTGGTGCCTAAGATGGTCGCGCGCAAATCGGGGCATATCGTCATCACCGGATCGCTCTCGGGGTATCGGGGTTTGCCGGGGGCGATCGGCTATGCCTCGTCGAAAGCGGGGTTGATGCATTTGGCCGAATCCATGCATTGCGACCTGCGCGGCAGCGGGGTCGATGTGCAACTGGCGGTGCCCGGCTTCATCCGCACGCGGCTGACCGACAAGAACAACTTCACCATGCCCTTCCTGATGGAGCCGGATCAGGCGGCGGATGAGATGATGACGCTCATGCGCTCGAACAGTTTCCAGCGCGCCTTTCCGAAGCTGTTTTCGCTGGTCTTCCGGGGCGGCAATTTCCTGCCCGACTGGGCCTATTACCGTATCTTCGGCGGCAAATAAGGTCGCCGAAAACAAAGGCCGCAACGCGCGGGTGCGCATTGCGGCCTTTGGTCTGCTTCAAGGGACAGGCCTTAGATTTCTTTCTTCAGCACATCGACCAGATCGGTCTTTTCCCAAGAGAAGCCGCCATCCGCTTCGGGCTCGCGCCCGAAATGGCCATAAGCCGCCGTGCGCTCGTAGATCGGACGGTTCAGGCCCAGATGGTCGCGAATGCCCGAGGGTGTCAGATCCAGCGCGCGGGCAACGGCGCGCTCGATCGCGTCTTCCTCGACTTGGCCCGTGCCGTGGGTGTCGACATAGATCGACAGCGGCTTGGCCACGCCAATCGCATAGGACAATTGCAGCGTGCACCGCGAGGCAAAGCCAGCGGCCACGATGTTCTTGGCCAGATAGCGCGCGGCATAGGCGGCAGAGCGGTCCACCTTGGTCGGGTCTTTGCCCGAAAACGCGCCGCCGCCATGCGGGGCCGCGCCGCCATATGTGTCGACGATAATCTTGCGACCGGTCAGGCCCGCATCGCCATCGGGGCCACCGATGACAAAGGTGCCGGTTGGGTTGACCCACCATTCGGTCTTGGCGGTCAGCCATTCGGCCGGCAGCACTTCGCGAATGTAGGGTTCGACGATGGCACGAATATCGTCCGAGGTCTGGCTTTCGCTTTCATGCTGCGTGGACAGCACAAGCTGCGTCACTTCGACCGGCACCCCGTTTTCATAGCGCAGCGAAAGCTGCGTCTTGGCATCGGGGCGCAGGCTGGGCACCTCGCCCGATTTGCGCGCCTGCGCCAGACGCTTCAGAATCTTGTGCGAGTACTGGATCGGCGCGGGCATCAGTTCGGGCGTCTCATCCACCGCGTAGCCGAACATGATGCCTTGGTCGCCCGCCCCGTCACGGTCCACGCCCTGGCTGATATGGGCGGATTGTTCGTGCAGGAAATTCAGCACATGGCAGGTGTTCCAGTGGAACTTGTCCTGCTCATAGCCGATATCCTTGATGCAATCGCGCGCGATTTGCGGGATGCGGCCCATGTAATCCTTCAGGCGCTCGGGGTCGGACAGCCCGACCTCGCCGCCGATGACCACCAACGAAGAGGTGGCGAAGGTTTCGCAAGCCACGCGGGCATTGGGTTCTTCGGCGATCAATGCGTCCAGCACGGCGTCCGAGATACGGTCGCAAACCTTGTCCGGATGCCCTTCAGAGACCGACTCTGAGGTGAAGATATAGTTCTGTCTTGCCATGTTCATTCCGCGTTGCTGTGCTGACGATCCTGCCGGGGCAAATCGCCACGCTATGGACGGCTTGGAAGGGTTCGCGCCGTCTTAGCAAGAAGCACCATGGGGCACAATTGCCGAATGCGCGGCATCCTGCGCCGGTGCGTCATTGCGATTTGCGGGAAAGGACTGGCTGGGGTGGTAGGATTCGAACCTACGGTACACGGTACCAAAAACCGCTGCCTTACCGCTTGGCTACA
The DNA here is from genome assembly GCF_020667835.1 of Roseibaca sp. Y0-43. Classification (GTDB taxonomy): domain Bacteria; phylum Pseudomonadota; class Alphaproteobacteria; order Rhodobacterales; family Rhodobacteraceae; genus Roseinatronobacter. The sequence continues at coordinate 85,380 of NZ_JAFMPR010000009.1, read as the reverse complement.
CCCCAACCGTGAGCGGCGTTCTAGCCAAGGCGCAGATTGGCTGCAAGCACAATCTGCGCCCTTTTCGGCAAGAATTTCGCGCCTCGTTTTTCCGGGGCGCGACAGCCTTTATTTCGTCGAGCAGGTGTTGACCCCGATGATGGAATAGAGCGGGCAGGTCCGCATCAGGCCGGTTGCCAGCGGCACGATCCCGATCAGATACAACCAGCTATAGGCCCCGTCCATGTTCAGCACGAAGCCCAGAAGCAGGGCCGCGCCCACGACGATACGAAGAATGCGGTCAATTCCGCCTACATTTTTGGCCAGCATGTCAAAGACTCCTTGTTTGGCGATATGAACGCAACATAGCGCCCGTTCGCCCAAAGTCTGTGACAAGGTCACTTAGCCGATACGTTCCAGCCCCGCGCGGTCGCGGATCGTGATCTGGCCGCGCCGCAACGCGATCAGCTCTTGGCCGACCCAGCGTTCCAACTGGCGCGAGACGACCTCGCGCGCGCTGCCGATCCGGGTGGCCAGTTCGGCATGTGTGGCCGTGACCTGCGCGCCATCCGCCAGGTCCAGAAGCGCGCGGGCCAGCCGCGCCTCGATCCGGGTGAAGGCGACTTGTTCCAGAAGCGCCGTCAACTCGCCCATGCGCGCGGCGAAGGCGCGAAAGACAAAGGCCCGGAAGGCGCCCGACCCTTCGATCAGGCGCGCGAATTCCGTTGCCGGGATCATGGCAATGCGGGCGGGCGTGACGGTGCGCGCCTCGCCCGAATAGGGCATGTCGCCCAGCAGGCCCAAGGTGGTCTGGATGCAGCTTTGACCCGGTTCAATGGCATAGAGCAGAATTTCGCGGCCCGACGCGGCGGTTAGTGTCACCTCGACCCGCCCCTCCAGCACCATGGCAAAGCCTTGCGCATGGTCGCCCGCGCGAAACAGGCATTGGCCCACGGGCAGGTCCATGGCGGGCAGGGCATCCAGCCGCGCGATAGACGCCGCATCCAGCCCCGGCAAAAGCGCGCCCGCCCAGCCCATCAGCCGCGCCCGCGCGCTGCAAACCGTGGAAGCAGCGCCGAGAAATCGCGCCCGCGCCCGTCCTCATCCTCGACGAAAGCCGCGTAAAGCGTGGTGGCGCGGGCACCCATGGGCGTGTCGGCATCGACCGCTTCGGCAGCTTGCTGCGACAGGCGCAGGTCTTTCAGCATCAACTCTGCCGCGAAACCCGGTTTATACTCGTTGTCGGCCGGGCTTTGCGGGCCGACGCCGGGGGCCGGGCAATAGGCATTCATCGACCAGCTATAGCCCGACGAGGTGCTGACCACGTCGAACATGCGCGCGCGGTCCAGCCCCAGCTTGTCGGCCAGCGCAAAGGCTTCGCAGGTCACCGCCATCGTTGCACCAAGGATCATGTTGTTGCAGATCTTGGCCGCTTGGCCTGCGCCCGCGCCGCCGCAATGGACGGCCTTTTGGCCCATGATCTCGAACAGGGGTTGGACGGTCGCAAACGCAGCGTCTGACCCGCCGACCATAAAGGTCAGCGTCCCCGCCGCCGCACCGCCCACCCCGCCAGAGACAGGCGCATCCAGCGCGCCCAATCCTGCGGCTTCGGCCTGCGCGGCGACAATGCGTGCGCTGTCGACATCGACGGTCGAGCAGTCGCACAGCACCGCGCCCGCCGCCATGACCGGAATGATCGTATCCGCCACATCGCGCAGGATCGCGCCATTGGGCAGCATGGTGATAACGACCTCTGCCCCCGTCGCGGCCTCTGCCGCGCTTGCGGCCTTGCTCACGCCATCGGGGCAGGGGGCTGTCAGGTCGAACCCCGTCACCGCGTGGCCTGCCTTGGCAAGGTTGGCCGCCATCGGCGCGCCCATATTGCCCAAGCCGATAAATCCGATTTTCATGGCCTCTCTCCCTCTGTCTCGAATGTCATCTCTGCCGCGCCTAGCGATGCAAGCATAGCCTCAACCTCCGCAGCGCTGACCTCTGCCAAACTGGAATGCCGCCAGTGGGGCGTTCGGTCCTTGTCGATGATCGCGGCGCGGATGCCTTCCAGAAAGTCTGATTGTTCGGTCGCGCGCCAGGTGAAGCGGTATTCCATCGCCAGCGCGTTGCGAATGCCGGGCGCGGGGCCAAGGCGGGCCAGCACCTCTAGCGCGCAGGCTTGCGCCAAGGGCGAACCGCGCGCGAGCATCTCCAACGCCTCGGTTGCAAACGAGCTGCGATCGGTCTGCAAGGCGGTGACGATCTCGGCGCCGGTCGCGCCCTGAAACAGCCGGTCAATCTGCGCCGCGCGCGTGGCAAGCGGGCTGTCGGGCGCGCTTTGGTCCGGGATCGCGCGCACATCCCCTGTCGCGACCAGCTCGGCCACAAGCGCGGCCCAATCGGCGCGCGGCACGAAATGATCCGCAAACCCGGCCCAGATCGCGCAGCCCGGTCCCATCCGCGCCCCGGTCAGCCCCAGATACGCCCCCGCGCGCCCCGGTGCGCGCGCCAGCAAGCGCGAGCCGCCGACATCCGGCACGATCCCCACGGCGCATTCGGGCATGGCGATGCGGCTTGTGTCGCACACCACCCTGTGGCTGGCATGGCAGCCAAGCCCCACGCCACCGCCCAGCGTATACCCTTGCATCAGCGTGACGATCGGCTTGGGGTATTCGGCAATCCGCGCGTTCATGCGGTATTCATCGGCCCAGAACCGGCGGCCATAGCCCGCATCCCCGGCGCGGCCCGTGGCATACATCTCGCCCAGATCGCCGCCTGCGCAAAACGCCTTGTCGCCGGTCGCATCCACCAGCACCAGCGCAACCGCGTCGTTCTCGGCCCAATCGCGCAGCGCCGCATCTATGGCCAGGCACATCTCGTAGCTCAGTGCGTTCAGCGCATGGCCACGGTCCAGCGTGATCCGCCCGGCGCGGCCCTCGCGGCGAATATGCAGATCGGTCATGCCGCGCTTTGCTCCATCGCCCCTTCGACACACCCTGGCAACACGGGCCAGAGCGTTCTCATCCTGTGGGGCCGCGCCCCTGACTTCAACCCCGTTTTCCGAACGAAGGCTTGGGCTAAACCACCCCTTCATCCTTGTAAAAATATCCTGCGGGGGGTGCGGGGGGTGCAAAACCCCCCGCGTGCCACGTCAGTCCATGGCCTTGAAGTTGAAGGCCGCACCCTCCTTGATCCCGCTCGGCCAGCGAGAGGTCACGGTCTTGGTGCGCGTGTAGAACTTGAACGCATCCGGCCCGTGCTGGTTCAGGTCGCCAAAGCCCGATTTCTTCCAGCCCCCGAAGGTGTGATAGGCCAGCGGCACCGGGATCGGCACGTTGATACCCACCATCCCGATATTGATGCGATGCGCGAAATCGCGGGCGGTGTCGCCGTCGCGGGTAAAGATCGCCGTGCCGTTGCCGTATTCGTGGTCCATCGCCATGCCGATGGCTTCGTCATAGGTCTTGGCGCGCACCATCGACAGGACCGGGCCGAAGATTTCCTGCCGGTAGATGTCCATATCCGTGGTGACATGGTCGAACAGATGCGGGCCCACGAAAAAGCCGTTCTCATAGCCTTGCAGTTTGAAATCGCGCCCGTCGACGACCAGTTCAGCCCCTTGGTCTACGCCGGTCTGCACCAGCCGCAGGATGTTTTCCTTGGCGGCGGCGGTCACGACGGGGCCGTAATCCACGTCATCGCCAGCGGTCCACGGGCCGACCTTGAGCGCTTCGATCTTGGGAACAAGGCGTTCGCGCAGCGCGTCCGACGTCCCCTCGCCCACCGGCACGGCCACGGAAATCGCCATGCAGCGCTCGCCCGCAGCGCCGTAGCCCGCGCCGATCAGCGCGTCGGCGGCCTGGTCCATATCGGCGTCGGGCATGATGATCATGTGGTTCTTCGCGCCGCCGAAGCACTGCACGCGTTTGCCGTTCGCGCAGCCCCGCGCATAGATATATTGCGCGATGGGGGTCGACCCGACAAAGCCCACGGCCTGCACGGTCTCGTTGTCCAAGATCGCGTCGACCGCGTCCTTGTCGCCATTGACGACCTGCAACACGCCATCGGGCAGGCCCGCTTCCTTGAAAATCTCGGCCAACATCAAGGGCACCGAGGGGTCGCGCTCGGACGGTTTCAGGATCATCGCGTTGCCGCAGGCCAGCGCCGGGCCCATTTTCCACAAGGGGATCATGGCCGGGAAGTTGAAGGGCGTGATGCCCGCGACCACGCCCAAGGGCTGGCGCATGGAATACATGTCGATGCCGGGGCCGGCGCTGTCGGTGAATTCGCCCTTCAAAAGCTGCGGCGCGCCGATACAATATTCGATCACTTCCAGACCGCGCTGGATGTCGCCCTTCGCATCGACGAATGTCTTGCCATGCTCGGAGGACAGTTTTTCGGCCAGCTTGTCCATGTCGCGGTTGATGAGGGCTACGGCGGCCATCATCACGCGCGCGCGTTTTTGCGGGTTGGTGGCGCCCCATGCGATCTGGGCTTGCGCGGCGCGGGCCACGGCGTCGTCCAGTTCGGCTTTGCTGGCCAGCGGCACGCGCGCCTGCACGTCGCCCGTGGCGGGGTTGTAGACATCGGCGAAGCGGCCAGATGTGCCTGCCACGCGTTTGCCGTCAATCCAGTGGGAAAGCTCTTCCATTCCATCCTCCAATCGCTGTTCGGGCGCACAGTAGCCTTGCGTTTTCGCCTTGGGAAGCGGCAATATCCCATCTCGGCATTGCAAATTTGCAAGGGTTGGGCGGATGGATTGGGACGATATGCGCGTCTTTCTGGCGCTGGCGCGGGCACAAAGCCTTGGGCGCGCGGGGCAGGCGCTGAAGATGGACCCGGCCACCGTGGGTCGCCGCATCGCGCGGCTTGAAGCGCGGCTGGCGCGGCGTTTGTTCCAACGTTCGCACCAAGGCTATGCGCTGACCGAAGACGGCTTGCGCCTGCTGCCGCATATAGAGGCCGCGCAGGCGCATCTGCGCGCCGCCATCGCGCCGGGTGCGCCGGGGCAGGGCATAAGCGGTCAGATCCGGCTGGGGGCGCCCGATGGCTGCGCGAATTACCTGCTGCCGCAGGTCATCGCGCAGATCTGCGAAGCGCACCCGGCGCTGGAGGTGCAGATCGTGGCGTTGCCGCGTGTCTTCAACCTGTCGCGGCGCGAGGCGGATATGGCCATCGGCGTCTCTGCCCCGCAGGCCGGGCGGCTGGATGTGCGCAAGATCACGGAGTATCACCTGCATTTCGCCGCCACGCGCGCTTATCTTGCCGCGCATCCACCGATCCGCAATCTGGGCGATCTGCGGGCGCACAGGCTTGTCGGCTATATTCCCGACATGATCTTCGATAGCGAGTTGGATTATTTGGCGCGGCTCGACCTGCCAGGCGCGCAGATGGCGTCCAACTCGGTGCCCGTGCAGTTGAACCTGCTGCGCCACGGGGCCGGGCTTGGCGTGGTGCATGATTTCGCTTTGCCACAGGCACCGGAATTGCGGCGGGTGCTGACCGACGAATTTCACCTGACCCGCGCCTTTTACCTGATCCGCCATGCCGATGACCGGCGCAACAGCCGCCTGGACCGCTTTGCCCAAGCCCTGACCGACGGGGTCGCCCGAGAGGTGGCGCGCCTGGAACAGGCGGTGCGACAGACAGAGAACCGTCCCTAGGCCAGTTCCGAAAAGCCGAAGATGCGCGCCGCTTGCGCCGGTTTCTGCCCTCTTGAAATGCTGCTGAGGAACCGTGCCTTTTCGCCCTGTTCGCAGTCGGGGGCGAAACACAGGCCGATGCGCTGGCCCCGCACCCAACGCACCTCGGCGCGCACAAGCGCCCCTTTGCAATGCAGGCTGAGCGTATCGCCCGCCATCACGTCGCGCACCCCCTCCAGACAGACCCCCTCTGCCGAGAAATCGCGCAAATAGGCCGTCTCTCGCCTGTCGTGATGGATGACCCCGACCATGGCCGAGCTGCGACTGCGTGTGACTTTGCGGACCATAACGCCCCCCGTTGCTGTGCCCCATTGGCCACAAGCACAGCACGGGCGTCGTTTAGAAACGGTAAATCCGGGGTCTGATCGGCCCAATTGATTGACTTGATGGTTAATTTCTTCCATCGTCACCCAAAGCGCCGACAGAGCGCACCAGAGATCGAGCAGAATTTGAGACGCATTGTCGTAGTCTTGCAGGCGGTGAGCCTGGCGCTTTTGATGGGCGCAGCGCAGGGGTATGCCCAAGCGCCTGTCCAAGATGCGCCTGCCGATGTGCCTCGGACCAGCCGACCCGCGCCTGATCCGGCCGTTGTCGCAACATGGCGGCAGGCTTTGCTGCATATGCGCGACGGTGCCCCGCGCGCGGCGCTTCCGCTTTTGGAACAACTGGTTACGGCCTATCCCGCCAATGGGCGCTTTCGCTTGGAACTGGCCCGCGCGCTTTACCAGACCGACGACCATGACCGTGCGCGATACCATTTCGAATACGCGCTGTCGGGCGAGCTGAGCCTGGGCGAAATCAATGCCGCGCAGGAATACCTGACGGCGATGGACACCCGCAAAAGCTGGCGCGGGCAGGCGCGGATCGCGATCGTGCCGCAGTCGAACCCGTGGCGCCGCTCGGGGCGGCGCTTTGTCGATATCGGTGGCGTGCTGCTGCTGCCGCTTCCCCCGGTCGAGCGTGCGGTGGGTGTCGAAGTGGGGTTGGGCGGCACATGGATTCCCCGCCTTGCCCCCGACCTGCACGCGCGGTTTCATGTCATGGCGACCGGGCAGCTATTCGAGGATAAAGCCTTTAACCGCGGCCATCTGCGCAGCGAAATCGGGTTCGTCAGCTATGGCGATCTGGGACGCAGCTTCGGCATGGGGATCACGCTGCAAGGCGCGGGCGGGCGCGAAGGGGTCATCATGAAGGGGGCGGGCATCTATGCCGCGTTCCAGCGCCGGTTCGGGCGTAAGACGCAACTATCCGTTACGGCCAATTTCGACCAGTTGCGCTACCCGACAGCGCCACAATTCGACGGCCCGCGCGTGACCTTCGGGCTGGGGCTGCGGCATATCCTGACGCCGCAACTCAGGCTGTCGGGCTCGCTCAGCCTGTCGCACCACCGCACAGAAGCGTTGTTTCATCGGCGCAGCGACGCGGTGGTCGGTGTCGGCGCGGAATACGCGTTTTCCGGCGGTTTCGTGACCGGGCTGGAAGCCAGCCTTGGCCATACCCGCTTTGTCGAGGCCAACCCGCTCTTGTTCCAATATGGCCCGCAACGCGACTGGAGCGCGACGCTGTCGACGACCGTGATGCACCGGGATCTGACGGTTTACGGCTTTGCCCCGGTGGTGGAATTCGAGGTGCAGCGCCATAAAAGCAATGTGCCCATGCGCAGCTTCAACAATCTGAAAGTGTCGCTAGGGGCCACGCGAAATTTCTGATCCTCGGCCGGATTTTAAGGTCATGTTAACCAATGCGCGGGCAATCTGGCCTCATGCGTATTCTCCTCGTTGCCCTTCTGGCGCTTGCCGCCTGTGACAGCCCCTCGCCCATGTTGGGGCGGGCAGAGCCGACGCGGCTGACCGTGGACGGCCATGACATTACCGTCTGGCGCGCGGGCGACCGGGTCGAGGCCATTCGCCACGGCTTCGTGCGGCGCGACCGGATGGCCGATCTGCGCGGCACGCTGATGCAGGCCATGCGCCAGGCGACAGGCTGCGATCTGCGCAAGGACAGCGTGGAAGGCGATATCGGTGTGCTGCGCGCGCGGCTTGACTGCGACGATTAAGCCATTTGCGCCAGATCAAGGACAGGGCCGGTCAAATCCCGTAACTTCGCCGCAAGTTTCACGAACCGAGGAGTGTGCCGATGTTTCGCCTGTTTTCGCTTATCTTCAGCATTGCCGGGGCCACCTGTGCCGGGATCGGCGTTGTGATCGCGCTGGTGATCGGGCAGGACACGCTGACGCCCATTCTGGTCTGGGCAGCGGCGGGCGGCATTGTCGGGCTGATTGCCAGCTATGTGGTTACCAAGATGATTCTGGCCAACGAAGCGGCCTGACCTGCGGCCCTAGTCGAGCCACGCGCGGACGCTTGCCTCGAACGGGCGTGGGGCTTCGGCGTGCAGCCAATGGCCCGCATTCGGGATCTTGGCGAATTTGGCGTTTGGAAACAGCGCTTTGATGGCGGGGCGGTAGTCCGCTTGCATGTAGTCGGACTTGGCCCCGCTCAGAAACAGGGTCGGGCCATCGAACTGTCCCGCGACCGTGTCGGGCCAGCCGATGATCTTGTCCATCTCGCGGTCCAGAACCGGCAGGTTCAGCCGCCAGCGCGGCGGTTCGGCCCGCAAATCCAGCGATTGCAGCAGAAACGCACGCACGCCGGGGTCCGGCACGGTGATGGCGAGCGCGGCGTCGGCGCTGGCGCGGGTCGAGAGCGCGGACAGATCCAACCCTTGCATGGCCGCGACCAGAGGGCGCTGGGTATGGCCATAGGCGACGGGCGCAATATCGGCGACAAGCAGGCGGTTCACCAGTTCGGGCCGCGTCAGCGCCAGCAACATCGTGGCCTTGCCGCCCATGGAATGCCCCAGCACGTCCATCGGTGCGCCATGTGCGGCGATGACTTCGGCCAGATCGGCGGCCATGGCGGGGTAGTCGTGCGTGTCGGTCCAAGGGCTGTCGCCATGGTTGCGCATGTCGACGGCTATGACCTGCCGGTCCGAGGACAGGCGCTTGGCGATCGCCCCCCAGTTGCGCGCCGAGCCGAACAGGCCGTGCACGATCAGCAGGGGCGGGGCCGCCCCTTCGCTTCCGTGAACGACCTGCGCGAGCCGCATCAAAGCTGCGGGTAGATCGGGAAGCGCGCGCAGAGGGCGGCCACTTCGGCCTTCACGCGGGCCTCGACCTCTGCGTTGCCATCTTCGCCATTGGCGGCAAGACCGTCGACAACCTGCACGATCCAATCCGCGATCTGGCGGAACTCGGCCTCGCCAAAGCCGCGGGTGGTGCCGGCGGGCGTGCCAAGGCGAATGCCGCTCGTGACCATCGGGCTTTCAGTGTCGAAGGGGATGCCGTTCTTGTTGCAGGTGATATGCGCGCGGCCCAAAGCCTTTTCGGTCGCGTTGCCCTTCACGCCCTTGGGGCGCAGGTCCACCAGCAGCAGATGCGTGTCGGTGCCGCCGGTGACAGTGGCCAGACCGCCCTTTTCCAGCTGGTCGGCCATGGCTTGCGCATTGGCGATAACCTGCTTTTGGTAGTCGCGGAAACCGGGGCGCAGCGCCTCGCCAAAGGCCACGGCCTTGGCGGCGATCACATGCATCAGCGGGCCACCCTGGATGCCGGGGAAGATGGCCGAGTTGAACTTCTTCGCCAGCGCCTCGTCATTGGTCAGGATCATGCCGCCGCGCGGGCCGCGCAGGGTTTTGTGGGTGGTCGTGGTGGCGACATGGGCATGCGGGAAGGGCGACGGATAAAGACCCGCCGCGACCAGCCCGGCGAAATGCGCCATATCCACCAGAAGGTAAGCGCCCACGCTGTCGGCGATCTGGCGCATCCGGGCAAAGTCGATCACGCGCGGAATGGCAGAGCCGCCGGCGATCAGCATCTTCGGCTTGTGTTCATTCGCCAGCGCCTGAATCTGGTCGTAGTCGATGGCATAGTCACCCTCGCGCACGCCATATTGCACGGCGTTGAACCATTTGCCCGACTGGTTGGGCTTGGCGCCATGGGTCAGGTGGCCGCCGGCATCAAGGCTCATGCCCAGAATGGTGTCGCCCGGTTGCAGAAGTGCGGTGAACACGCCCTGGTTCGCCTGGCTGCCGGAATTGGGCTGCACATTGGCGAAGCCGCAGTCGAACAGCTTGCAAGCGCGTTCGATCGCAAGGTTCTCGGCAATGTCGACAAACTGGCAACCGCCATAGTAGCGCCGGCCCGGATAGCCCTCGGCGTATTTGTTGGTCAGCACAGAGCCTTGCGCCTGCATCACCGCCGCCGAGACGATATTCTCGGATGCGATCAGTTCGATCTCGTCGCGCTGGCGGCCCAGTTCGGCCTGCATGGCGGCAAACAGTTCGGCATCGCGGGTGTCGAGGGTTTCGGTGAAAAAACCTGTGTCGCGGGTGGTGATGTCCATTGCGGCCTCCGGCAAAGGGTTTGGATGCCGTTCCCTTAGAGCATGTGGCCCTGCTGGGAAAGGCTTGTTTGCGCCGCATTTCGCCACAAGCCCGACCTGGGTGCGCGCTTTCGCGCGGGCTGTTCGGCCAAGCAAATGCTTGCCAAAGTGCCCGGTTACGGGCCACAACTTCGTGACCGCGCAAAGCAGGAGCGCCTTGATGAGCCGGAAAATTGCCTTTGTCGCCAGTCCGGTGGCCGAGCCGCAGGCGGCGCTGGCCGAGTTGTCCGCCCTTTATGGCAACGTCCCGCTGGAGCAGGCCGATGTGATCGTCGCGCTGGGCGGCGACGGGTTCATGCTGCAAACCCTTCACGCAACGCAGCAGATCGACCTGCCGGTCTATGGCATGAACCGCGGCACCGTGGGGTTCCTGATGAACGCCTATGCGCGCGACGGGCTGGAAGAGCGGCTGGCGCAGGCGGAAATGGCACTTCTGAACCCGCTGGAGATGCGGGCGGAACGGGTGGACGGCTCTTTCTCGCAGGCGCTTGCCATCAACGAAGTGTCTTTGCTGCGGCAGGGGGCGCAGGCGGCAAAGTTGCGGATCTTGGTCGACGGGCGAGAGCGGCTGTCCGAATTGGTCTGCGATGGCGCAATGGTCAGCACGCCGGCCGGCTCGACCGCGTATAACTATTCCGCCCATGGCCCGATCTTGCCGGTCGGGTCCGACGTCATGGCCCTGACCCCTGTCGCGGCCTTTCGGCCCCGGCGCTGGCGCGGGGCGCTTTTGCCGAAATCCAGCAAGGTCCGCTTCGAGGTCGTCGAGCCCGACAAACGCCCGGTGATGGCCGATGCCGACAGCCGGTCGGTGCGTAATGTCGTCGCGGTCGATATCGCGTCGCGTGGCGACATCGTGCACAAGCTTTTGTTCGACCCCGGCCATGGCTTGGAAGAGCGCTTGATTCGCGAGCAATTCGCCTGAACGCAGTCGCGGGGCGGGGTTAGTATCACTCATTCGGTTCGCCCAGTATTGCTGCAAGCTGCGCTCGAAGTTCTGCGGATTGACGCAGCTCCGTTCGGCCTTGCGCCAGAAGCCCGCTGTCTGCTTGCGCCGGTGAGGGCGGGGTTTCGCTGGAAAGGGTTTCCGTTTCGCGCACGCTATTTTCCGCTGCCGTTGCCGGGTCTTGCAGGGCTGCGCCCAAGGCGTCTTGTGCTTCCGTCTCCGGTGGTGCAGCACTGGTTGCGGCCATCTCGACAGGCGGCGCGGCCCCATCGGGCGCGCTGGGCCGTGGGTTGGTGCTTTCGGCGCGCGGCGGGGCTGCGGTGGGGTCTGCCACATCTTGCGTCGGGCCCGGCATCGCGACCGGGTCCGTGAGCGCCAGCGCTTCACGGTCGAAGCCCAACGCTTTCAGGCGTTCGGCAAGTTCGGACCGTGTCGGGGCAGAGATCAGATCATGTTCCCAAGGGCTATGGGTGAACACGTTTGTGACGAAATCGGTATCGTTCGCAGCCGATGCCAGCCGCGAATAGAGATGGTCCAGAAGCGGGGCGCGTGTGTCCGCAGAAAGATCGGCCTCGGAAGAGATGGCGATCTCGAAGGCCTCAGGGAACATGCCACCATATGCCAAAGCGCGCGCGGTGGCAGTTGCGAAGGCGCGACCTTCGTCGCTGCGCCGCAAGGCGAATTGCCGGTTCATCGCGGCGGTCAAGCCATCCGCAGGCAGCGGCAGGGCTTGGGCGTTGGCATGTTCGAGCATGAGCAGAAATTCTGCATCGCTCAATGTGTGCCATGCGGCGGTATCGAGATCCGCGATCGCTTCGGGATCGGCCGACAAGAGCGCGGGGCGCGCGTTTTCAATGCCTTCTCCCGGCGTGGGCGCTGTTCTTTGCAGGGTCGCCTGGACGAGCGTGGCAGCCTCTGCAGCGTTATTTCGCACAAGCTGCTGCACGATATTTGGGCCAAGATGCGCGCGCATCGGGGCCGACAGGGCTTGCACCGCGCGCACAAGGCGCGCTTCGGCATCGGGCTGCGCAAGGGTTTCTTGCGGGTTTGCCAAGAAGGCCCAGAGCGTGTCGGCGTCAGAACATGTCGCAACCTTCAGCAACACTTCGGGGTTGGGCGGTGGCTGCAAGTCGATGATGTAGCTAAGGTTTCCCAGCTGCGTTCTTGCCCCTGATGCCGGCAGCAGGCCAAGGATCGCGCGCGCTTCCGCGCCGAAACCCGCGCTCAGGAAAGCAGCGGCGAGCGATTGGGCCTGGGCGGGGTCGACCCGGTCGAGCGGGTCGTAGAGAGAGGCCCAGCCCGTGCCGAACAATCCGCCTTCGGTAGGGCTTGTCCATGCGTCAAGCAGAGTGCTTGGCGTTTGGTCGCAGCGTTCTGGCAGAAGGGTCCGGGCCGGCGCATTCGGGCCCGGTGCCACACGCAAATGCGCGGCGGCGCTGTCTGGTAACACGACGGTGCTGGCGGTATCCGTTCTAAAATCCGGGTCTGGCGACAGCACGCCACGGGAAACGGCCCCCGAAAGCGATTTGGTCAGCCCTTGCAGAAGCCGCTGGGCCTGAATTTCCACCTCTGGGTCGGGAATTGGGGCAGGAGGGGCTTGTCGTGCGGCAAGCTGGTCTTCGGCGCGAATGCCGAAACCCGGTGCGACCTCGGCCATGCCGGGCGCGCGCAACGCTTGCGCCAGGGCTACGCCCGCGCGTGCAGCGACACGGTCGTCCTTTGCGATCTGCGCCGTCAGGCTGGGCCGGGGTTTCGGGCGTGGCAAAATGCCGGGGTCGTCAGCGCCGGGAAGCGGAGTGACGATATCGACGATGATCTGGCTGGCGAACCCCTCGACGACGCGCAAGGGGCAGTCGCAGCCAAGATAGAGCCGCACGCCCGTCGGCATCGCCTCGACCTCTTTCAGGCGCGTGCGGGGGATGCGGTCGAAGGTGCGGGACACGTCGATCGAAACAGAGGCATCGTCGATGATAAGGTCGACAAACTCCGCCTGCGGGACCAGCCGCCACGAAACCTGGTCGGGCAAAGTCAGCACGAGGCGGGTGAAATCGCTATGCTCGCCCGCGCGCAGGATGGTTTCGCTTTGTTGGCCAGCAGCGGAGTGCGCAGAGCAGAGCGTCAGCAACATTGCAAAGGTCTGGATCAGTCTGCGCATCGCTCAAGCTGCCGCCTTTTTCAACTCGCGCATCGCCTCTTCCAGGTCCGAGAATTCGGGCCGCACATGGTGCGGTGTGTTCTGCCGTCCGACCTCTATGCAGATATTGGCAGGGTGCGCATGCAGATTGGCGATCAGCACCTCTCTGATAAGCTGGAAGAAATGGTCGTCTTCGGCGACGATGGCGCTCATGCGGCTGGCGATCGGCCCAACGAAGCCATAGGCGAGGAACACGCCCAGAAAAGTTCCGGTCAAAGCGCCGCCGATCATCTTGCCCAAGACCTCTGGCGGTTCGTCGATTGCGCCCATTGTCTTGATAATGCCCAGCACGGCCGCGACGATGCCCAAGGCGGGCAGCGCATCGGCGACCACCTGCACGGCGTGGCTGGTATGCAGGGCATGATGGCGCTGCGCCTCTAGCCGTTTATCCAGTACTTCCTCGACCTGATGCGGATCGTCATAGTTCATAGAGGCCGCGCGCATCGTGTCGCAGATCAACTCGATCGCGTCATGGTCCTTCTGGATTTTCGGATACGCGCCGAAAATGCTCGAAGTCTCTGGCGATTCGATATGTTCTTCCACGGCGACAGGGTTCTGACGGGCAAGCCAGATAAGCTGGAACAGCAGGCACAGCAGGTCGCGGTAGTCCTGGGCGTGCCATTTCGGCCCCTTGAAGACCTTGCCGATATCGCGCCCGACGCCCTTGATGGTGGCCATGTCATTGCCCAGCACGAACGCCCCTAGGGCTGCGCCGCAGATCATCACCATCTCGAAGGGCAGCGCCTTGAGGATGATCGTCATGGACCCGCCGGCCCCAAGATAGCCGCCGAAGACCAGACCGACGACGAGCACAATTCCAATGATCGGTAGCACGTGAACCTCTTGTCAGTGAATCGTCGCAAGGACTGCGTCGCTGTTGGAGTGACTATCCCGGACGAGGTTTAAGTTTCGGTTTCCGTGTCCGGGAAATTCCAAGCAATTTTCATCAGTTGCGTGGCGTATTTGCGTGGCGGCCCGCAAGGACCGCGCTGATTCCATAGGCCAGTGTCGGATCGAGCTCTGCCATCACCTCGCCCGCGAATTGCGGGTCTAGACGAGCGATGAAGCCGGCCGCGAATTCTGTATCCATAGTCGAGAAGAGCGCGGCGGCCTGTGGCGGTTTCATATGTTCGAACACCGTGGTCAACCGGGTCAGGTCGGTCTCTGCCGCGGTTTCGGTCAGCGCCAGCGTCGCGCTCAAGCGCTCCTCGGCGGCTTGCAGTTCCGCGATTTGCGCGCGCAGGCTGTCCTCGGCTGTGCGCAGGCGTTCGGCCCTTTCTTCTAGGGCTTTCTCTTGCTCGGCCAGCCGCGCTTCGCGGGATCGCAGGGCTTCGAACAGGGCGCCGGCGTCTTGCGCGGGGGTTTGCGTGACGGGCGCAGAGACCTCCGGGCCGTCTGCCGCCAATGCGCTCACCACGCCAAGGCTGAGGCGCGACAGGCCCGCCGCGAAGAAAAGCCCGGCCAAAAGCGTCAGGACAATGCCCAATCCCTTGCCGCGCTTATGAGTTTTCCGGCTCATGTGCGGCTCCCGACGCGGGCGCGGGTGGTGCGCAGGCGGTGTTCGGGCGCGCGCGAGCGCTCCAGCGGTTCGAAGGTATCATCGCCTTGCCCCCAGAAAGAATCGGGCGCGACGGCGCTGGTCTGGGCCGCGGGCGCTGCCTTCGGGCGGTCGGCGGCCATCAGCAATTCCAGCCGCCGTGCCGCCTGTTCCGCTGCTGCAATTTGTTGGCCAAGCGTGCTTTCGCGCTGCGCCGCCCCTGATTCGGCGGCGGACAAAGCGCGCGTCAGCTGGTCGACCTGGCTGGACAGCACCGCGATCGCGCGCCCCACATCGCCGTCAAGCCGCGTGAAGGCCCGAAGGCGGCGCGACAGAAGCAGACAATAGGCCGCCGCCAGAAGCGCGCCCGAACCGATTGCGATATCTGCAAGAATCTCCATGTCTCGCGCTCCTTAATTGAGGATGAATTCGGTGATGAGGAAATCGTCGACCAGGTCTTCGCCCGCGACCATCTGCAAACGCCGCAAGATCTGCGCGCGCAGCCGGATCAGGGCGGCGCTGTCTTGCAGATCGCGCGGCTCTATGGCGCGCAGATAGGTGTTCATCACCGCAAGGAAGCGCGGGCGATACCCTTCGGCCTCTGCCAGGCGGCCGTCGGCGATCTCTATCTGGGCGGACATGCGCAGATGCTGCGCGCCGTCGGGATTGGCCAGCGACAGTGTCAGCTGGTCGATCGGCATATAGCTTGGCATGGGCGCGGCATGGGCTGCTGTGGCGTGCTCTGCCTCGGGCACCTTGTGGCCGAGAATCATCCCCGAATAGACCGCGTAAAACCCGCCGCCCCCAAGCAAAGCTGCCCCCGCCACGCCGATCAAAATGGGCAACAACCCCTTCTTTTTAGGCGTATTTTCCGTGTTCGTGTCCGATGTGTCTGCGTTCTGCGACATGGATCCTCGCAAGGCTCTGAAATTTTCTCCTTTCTGACACAAGGTCACTAACCGAATCTTAAACCCTCGCCGCGATGTTGAACTTGTCGAACGGGCAGAACGCCCGCTGGAAGGGAGCATCGTGGTGCAGCAAGTCAAAGCACTCTGGACAACACTCGACATGCGCAGCCGGCTGGTGGCAGGCGCGATCGGCCTGGGCGCGGTCGTGGTCATCCTGTTCATCGCGCAGCAGGGGCTGAAGCCGGGGCAGGCCTTGCTTTATGCCGGGCTGGAAGAGGCCGCGGCGGGCGAGGTGATCCAGGCGCTGGAAGCGCGCGGGGTCGCGTATGAGGTGCGTGGCGACGCAATTTACGTGCCCACCACCGCGCGCGATGAATTGCGGCTGATGCTGGCGGCGGCGGGCTTGCCCGCGAATTCGCACACCGGCTACGAATTGCTCGATTCCCTGACCGGGTTCGGCACCACCTCGCAGATGTTCGACGCGGCCTATTGGCGTGCGAAAGAGGGCGAGTTGGCGCGCACGATCGTGGCCAGCCCGCATGTGCGCAGCGCGCGCGTTCATATCTCGCAAGGTGTCAGCGGCGCGTTTCGGCGCGACATTGCGCCCACAGCGTCTGTTTCGGTCACGACAAGCGGCGGCGCGATTTCGGTCGAGCAGGCGCAGGCGCTGCGTTTCCTCGTGGCCTCTGCCGTGCCGGGAATGACGCCGCAGGACGTGTCCATCATAGACGGCGCGAACGGACTGGTTCTGGGGCCGGACGACACGCAGCAGCCCGCCGCGCAAACCGCTGACCGTGCCCGCGAGTTGCGCCGTAATGTCGAGCGGTTGCTGGAAGCGCATGTCGGGCCGGGCCGCTCCGTGGTAGAGTTGTCGATTGATACGGTCACCGATGTGGAAACCATAACCGAGCGCCGGATCGACCCCGAAAGCCGGATCGCGATCCGCGCCGAGACGGAGGAATCGCGCAGCACCAGCACCGATTCGCGTGCGGCCGGTGTGACCGTGGCCTCCAACCTGCCCGATGGCGATGCGGCGGGCGAGGGCGGCGCGGCTGAAAACTCGGAAACGGTGACGCGTGCGAACACCGATTACGATATCTCCGAGACGTTGCGCGAAATCCAGCGCGGGCCCGGTGCGATCCGGCGCATGACGGTGGCGGTGCTGATCGACGGCGTGGAAGAAGCGCAGCCCGACGGCACCTTGGCATGGCGCCCCCGCAGCGCCGAAGAGTTGGAAACCCTGCGGGGGCTCGTGGCCTCTGCGGTCGGTTTCGACGAGGCGCGCGGCGACATCATCACCTTGGAATCACTGCGTTTCGAGCCGATGAGCGCGCTTGGCACCGAGGCGCGGGCGGGGCTGTTCGCCAATTCGGCGCTGGACCTTATGACGCTGCTACGCTGGGCGTTCCTGCTGGCGGTGCTCGCGATTTTCATCCTCTTCGTGCTGCGCCCGCTCTTGACGGCCGCCCGTCAGGACCGAAGCGCCGCCCCCGATGGCTTGCTGGCGCTCGACGGGCCTTTCCCGCCGGGCGAGGGCGTTCAACGTCTGGGCGCAGAGGGGTTTGACACAGCAACGCCCGAGCAGGACGACCCGGTCGCGCGGCTGCGCCGCATGATCGAAGAGCGGCAGGACGAATCCGCCCAATTGCTGCGGCACTGGATGGAAGACCGAAAGGAGCGTTCATGATGACCGCGATGTTGAGACTGGAAAGCTTCGACGGCGAACGCGCGCCGCTGGATGACACGCCCGTCACCCCGCACGAGGTGGAGACCCTGCGCAGCCGCGCGTTCGAAGAAGGATATGGCGCCGGCTGGACCGACGCGCTGGAGCAGATGCGCAACGAGGACGCCCTGCGACGTTCCGCCGCCGAGGAAGCGTTGCAAGCGGTCGCCTTCAGCTACCGAGAGGCGACGGCGGCGCTGGAGGGCAGTTTCATCGAACTGGCCGGGCAGATGATCGCAGCCATTTTGCCGGGACTGGCGCGCGACGCCTTGCCGGAGCACCTGGAGCGGGAATTGCGCGCGGTGGCGGCGAAGCAACTGGCGGGTCGGCTGGAAGTGCTCTGCGCGCCATCGGTGCGCGACGCGCTGGCCGAACGCTGTGCGCAGGTGGCGGGCCTTGAGGTGACGCTGCTGGACGAGCCGAGCTTCTCTGAAGCGCAGGTCATGCTGCGCATCGACCAGACAACCCGGATGATCGACCTCGACGGCGTTCTGGCCGCGCTGACAGAGGGGCTGAGCGCCCCAACATATCACAAGGAAGCCTCTCATGGATGATACAAGCCTGTCCCCCACGGCCCCCGACCGCGACGGAAGCGCAATTTTGGGCCAAGTGCCGATAGAGATCACGGTGTCGGTGGGCTTTGCCCGACCGGTGGTGCGCGACCTGATGCGGCTGCGGCGCGACGCGGTGCTGCCGCTGGATCGGCGCATCGACGATCCGGTCGAACTATACATCGGCGACAAACTGATCGCGCGTGGCGAGCTGCAAGAGATGGAGGGCGATCAGGCCGGGTTTCTGGGCGTGCGCCTGACCGAATTGGCCAATCTTGACGAGATGCTCTGAGCGATGCGCTGGCACGTTCTGACACTTGCGCTTGCGATCTGGCTGGCCGCGCTTGTGCCTGCCGCGGCGCAAGAGCTCAGCCTGCAACTGGGCGAGGGTGGCTCGCTCGCGGTGCGGGGGACGCAACTTCTGGTTCTGCTGACCTTGCTGAGCCTTGTGCCCGGCATCCTTGTCATGGTGACGTGTTTTCCCTTCATCGTTACGGTCCTGGCCATCTTGCGGCAGGCGTTGGGCCTGATGCAGTCGCCGCCGAACATGTTGATGATCTCGCTCGCGCTGTTCCTGACCTATTTCGTGATGGAACCGGTTCTGACAGACGCTTGGCAGAACGGAATCGTGCCACTCAACGACGGGAGCCTGTCGCTGGAAGAAGGCTTCCTGCGCGCGGCAGAACCGTTTCGCCTGTTCATGGCAGCCCGGATAGAGCCGGACACCTTCGAAAGCCTCGCCAGCTTGCGACCGGACGCCCAAGCCACGCTTGGCCCCGATGCGCCGCTGTCGTTATTGGTGCCGTCTTTCATGCTCAGCGAAATCGCGCGGGCGTTCCAGATCGGGTTCCTGATCTTTCTGCCCTTCCTCATCATCGACCTTGTGGTCGCGGCGGTGCTGATGTCGATGGGGATGATGATGGTGCCCCCGGCAATCGTGTCGCTGCCGTTTAAGCTGTCGTTCTTCGTGATCGCGGACGGCTGGCGGCTGATTTCCGAGGCCCTGGTGCGCAGTTACTTCTAGCGCGCAGGCCCCGATACCCCAGAAAGCAAAAGGCGGCAGTCCCAGGGAGGAGGAGGGGACTGCCGCCGATTATGCACGACCCCAGGGAGGAGGAGGGGGGCCGCCACAATGTCATGGGCCGAAGCCCGATCCTGAAGGAAACCGGCAGGGAGGAGGAGGCCGGTCTTCCTTACGAGCGCCCCCGGGAGGAGGATAGAGGCGATCGTTCCGTTCCGCGTGCCGATCTTGCGACCGGGGCGGTATTTCTGGCGGCGGCCAAGGGAGGAGGAGAAAGCCGCCGCCGTAATCAAGCCCTGGGAGGAGGATAGGGCCTGAAACTCAATTCTCGAATGCTGCCTCGTAGGCGAGGCGCGAAATCATTGACCGGCTGATGCCCAGATCGTCCAGCTCGCGGGTTGTCAGCGCGTTCAGTTCCGCGTAGGTCCGATTGTAGACCCGGCGGCGGGCAAAGGCGTCAGCGATCCGTGCCAGAAGCCCGAAAGAAGGCAGGCGGATGCTGCGCGTGCCAATATTTTCAGCGATATGTGCCATCTTGGTGCACCTTTGGAATGTCGTTGTGGCCCGTTTGGCCCTTCGTTGAAACCAAAGATAGGCGCATGCTGCGGGTGCGCAATGGCTGATGCTGCAATGCAGCTATGCACTTTTGGCATATTTACCTTACGTCATTTTCCTGCCGCTTATGGATTGGGCAACCCTCTGCAATTTCGATGATTGCGAGGGCAAATTGTGAAGCCAACGCAGCCATGACCCGGATCACGCCCCGCGGGCGTCGGTCGAAATGCGCTGATTTCTTGACAGATGCGTGCCGTTTGCCTCTTGCCGCCGGGGGTGGTGTGACCATGTATTGGGCAACCTCAAGATGGAGCCCAAGATGACCCAGACGCGCGAAGCAATCCTGTCCGCCCTCGACACGGTCAAGCTGCCCGATGGCGGCACCCTTGTCGCGCGCGATCTGGTGCGCGCGCTGGTGATCGACGATCATTCCGTGCGCTTCGTGATCGAGACGCCCTCGGCAGAGATCGCGAAAACCTATGGAGAGGTGCGCGCGCAGGCTGAGAAGGTGGTCGCGGCCTTGCCCGGTGTTCAATCGGTCTCTGTTGCACTGACCGCCCATTCGGCGCCGAAAGCGCCGCCCAGCCTGAAGGTCGGTCGCCATCCCACCCCGCAAGAGGGCCGTCAGGCTGTGCCGGGTGTGACCCATCTGCTGGCGGTCGGGTCTGGCAAGGGCGGCGTTGGCAAATCGACCGTGGCCGCCAATCTTTCGGTGGCGCTGGCGCGCAAGGGGCTGCGGGTCGGGCTGCTGGACGCCGATATATATGGCCCCAGCCAGCCCAAGATGATGGGCGTCGACAAGCGGCCCGCATCGCCCGACGGCAAGCGCATCCTGCCGCTGGACGCGCATGGCGTGAAGATGATCTCTATCGGGTTGATGCTGAAAGGCGACGAGGCCGTGATCTGGCGCGGTCCGATGCTGATGGGCGCGCTTCAGCAATTGCTGACACAAGTGGAATGGGGCGCGCTGGATGTGTTGATCGTCGATATGCCGCCAGGCACCGGCGATATCCAGCTGACCCTGTGCAGCAAATTCGATGTTCGAGGCGCGGTCGTCGTCTCGACCCCGCAGGATGTGGCGCTTCTTGATGCGCGCAAGGCGCTGCGCGCATTCGAGACGCTGAAAACCCCGGTTCTGGGCCTGATCGAGAACATGTCGACCTTCATCTGCCCGCAATGCGGCCATGAAGAGCATATTTTCGGCGAGGGCGGCGTGCGGAAAGAGGCGACGAAGCAGGGCTTGCCCTTCTTGGGAGAGTTGCCGCTGAGCGTGGAAGTACGCCTGGCCGGCGACGGCGGCGTGCCCGTTGCGGCAACTGACAGCCCCGTGGCCAATGCCTATGCACGGATCGCGGACAAGCTCATCGCCGAGTTGTAAGCGCCGCGCCGCACCCGTTCGGGAATTGATGGAATCGGCGCACAGCCGCCGGGAAAGGCCACACGCACGAATCACTCGCCCGTGATCCGTGCGTGTTTTTTTATGGATTCGCGTCTGGTTTTCAGCGAGTCTGTGGCGGGTGCGCCACAATTCCGGGCAAAGCTTGCAGCTATCGGGATTTCATGGAACATTTTTCATGGCGCAGGAATTCCCTCGAATTCACCTTACATATAGAGTTGATCTGTTTTTGTTCTCACAACATGTAGTCTAAAGGGTCTGAATGCCTGCCTATATTCTGTATGTTGCGGTGGTCGCGAAGGCGAGATTCTTACAAGTTTTCCCAACTTGGTGATTGATTACCATGAAATCCCATGGCAATCATTGTTTCCAAGATAAACGGGCATCACAGGGGCACAAAGACCCCGCAGAGGCAGAGTTCATACAGGCCCCGCTTTATCTGCAAAAACACAGATCCGGCGCGCTCGCGAGCAGCATCCCCTCCCCCCAAGGAAGCGAGCGCCAACCGGGCACCCAGCGATGGGACAGTCGGCGGATCGGGCAGTGGCAGCAGCTCGATCCGCCGTTTTCATTTCCGGCACCCGACCGGCGCCGGGCACAGACGAAGGACCGCCCAACGTGGCACGCAGGTTCAGAGGCTCTTTCCACCAGAAGGTGGACAGCAAAGGCCGGGTTTCCATCCCGGCCAGCTTCCGGCGTGTCATCGAAGAGGGCGATCCGGACTGGACCGACGGTCTGCGCCCCAATCTTGTGATCGTGCATGGCATGGACAGCCAGAAACGGCTGGATTGCTACACGATGACCGCGATCGAAGAGATCGAAGAGGGCATCAGCGACATGCAGCCCGGCAGCCCCGAGCGCGAAATGCTGGAACTGACCTTTCACGGTCACGCCCTTGACGCGCAGATTGACGAGGACGGGCGTATCGTGCTGCCGCAACGCCTGCGCGACAAGCTGGAGCTGGAGCCAAACGAGGCCGCCTTCTTCATCGCGAAGGGCGACCATTTCCAGATCTGGAAGGAAGAAACCTTCACGGCCGTCAAATCGCGCCGCACCGAGGTGTTCCTTGTCGGTCAAGACCCCGATTTCGACCCGCGTATCCATCTGCCGCCGCGCAAGGCCAAGCGGCCCGCCGATATGGATGCCGAAGCGCTGCTGCGTGACCTGCTCTCTCGTCGCAATTAAGTGTGATGCAAGACGCAAGCCCCCATATCCCGGTTCTGCTAACCCCCATCCTGACGCATCTGGCCCCGATTTCCGGGGTCTGGCTGGATGGCACATTGGGCGCGGGCGGCTATGCGCGGGCGCTGTTGCAGGCGGGCGCGGCGCAGGTGATCGGGGTGGATCGCGACCCGCTGGCGCTGGACATGGCGCGCGACTGGGGCGCGGAGTATGGCGACCGTTTGCGCCTTGTGGCGGGCAATTTCGCGCAGCTGGACGAACATGCAGGCGGGCCGTTGGATGGCATCGTGCTGGATCTGGGCGTGTCGAGTATGCAGCTGGACCTGCCCGAGCGGGGGTTTTCCTTTTCCAAGGACGGGCCGCTGGACATGCGCATGTCGCAATCGGGCCGCTCGGCGCGCGACATCGTCAACACCGCCTCGGAGGAAGTGCTGGCCGATATCCTGTTCCATTACGGCGAGGAACGTGCCAGCCGCCGCATTGCCCGCGCCATCGTGAAAGCCCGGCAAGACGCGCCCATCGAGCGCACTGGCCAGCTGGCGCAGATCGTCGCGGCCTGCCTGCCGCGCCCCAAGCCCGGTCAAAGCCACCCGGCCACGCGCAGCTTTCAGGGCTTGCGCATTGCCGTGAACGCGGAATTCGACGCGCTGGTCGATGGGCTGGAAGCGGCAGAGCGCGCGCTCAAGCCCGGTGGCAAGCTTGCTGTGGTCAGCTTTCATTCGCTCGAAGACCGGATCGTGAAGCGCTTCCTCGCGCAGCGTGCGGGGCAGGGGGGCGGCGGGAACCGCTTCGCACCCGAGGCCCCGCAGACAGAGGCGCGCTTCAAGCTATTGGAAAAGAAGGGCATTGCGGCGGATGACGCGGAACTGGCGCTGAACCCGCGCGCGCGCTCGGCCCGGTTGCGGCTGGCCTTGCGCACCGATGCGCCCGCCGGGCCTGCCGACCGCAGCGGGCTGGGACTGCCCCGAATGACAGAGGTGTAAGCCATGCGAAGCATTCTGTATCTATTGACCGCGCTGGCCGTGATCGGGCTTGCGACATGGGCCTATCGCGAGAACCACCTGACGCAGCAAGCGATGAACATGCGCACGAGCCTGGAGCGTGAAATTTCCCGGCTAGAGGCCGAGATTTCCGTGCAGCGGGTGGAATGGGCCTATCTGAACCGCCCCGACCGGCTGCGCGCGCTTGTGGATTTCAATTTCGACACGCTCAGGCTGGTGCCCATCACCGCTGACCATTTCGGAGAGATCGGCGACATCGCCTATCCCGCCCCGCAAGCGCATCTGCAGGTGGGCGAGGGCATAGAAGTGTTTGGCGCGTTGCAAACCCTGTCGGGCACGACCGACCCCGCATCCGAGGAGCAGCCATGATCCGCAAGCCCCTGCGCCCCCTTGCCCGGATTCTGAAAGCCCGCGAACAAGGCGAAAACCCGGATTACATCGAACAGGAAAACCTGCGCCTGCGCCGTCAGGAGCTGCGCGATACCGGGCGGATGCAGGCCGAATTGCGGCTGTTGCTGCTGGCGTTGATCTTCTTGTCGGGTTTCGTGCTGCTGGGCGCGCGGATGGGGCTATTGGCCGCGACCGAACCGCTGGAGGTGCGCGCGGGCCTGATGGAAGATATCTCTGGCGCGCGGGCGGACATCACCGACCGAAATGGCCGCGTGTTGGCCACGAACCTTGCCACCCACGCGCTTTATGCCGAAACCCGGCGCATGGTTGACCCGCTGCGCGCGGCGCGCGAGTTGGGCCGCATTTTCCCCGATATGGATGTGGATCGCCTGGCCGCCCGCTTCACCGACCCCGACCGCCGCTTCGTCTGGGTGCGCACGCAGCTTTCGCCCGAACAAAAGCAGGCCGTCCATGACATTGGCGAGCCGGGGCTGATGTTCGGCCCGCGCAAGATGCGGGTCTATCCCAATGGCCGGGTGGCCGCGCATGTGCTGGGCGGGGCGCGCTATGGCGAACAAGGGGTGCGCGCGGCCGAATTGCTGGGCGTCGCAGGCGCGGAGCTGTATTTCGAGGACCGTCTGCGCGACCCTGCCCAGGCCAACCAGCCCTTGCGCCTGTCCATCGACCTGCCGCTTCAGGCCACCGTGACCGAAGTCTTGTCCGGCAGCATGGCGGTCCTGAACGCGCGCGGGGCGAGCGCCGTCTTGATGGATGCCTATACGGGCGAGGTGCTGAGCCTTGTGTCATTGCCCGATTTCGACCCCAACGACCGCCCCGCGCCGCCCACCTCGGGCGAACCGGCTGACAGCCCGCTGTTTAACCGCGCCGTGCAGGGGTATTATGAACTTGGTTCCGTGATGAAGGCCTTTGCCGTCGCGCAGGCGCTCGACGAAGGCGCGGTCACGCCCGACACGATCATCGACACGCGTGGCCCGATCCGTTGGGGCCGGTTCGAGATCGACGATTTCCGCGATTACGGCAACGAAATGTCCGTCACCAAGGTGATGGTCAAATCCTCGAATATCGGGACCGCGCGCATGGTGCAGGCCATGGGGGCAGAGCGTCAGCAGGCGTTTCTGCGGCGTTTCGGCCTGCTCGACTCGGCCCGGATAGAGCTGGCCGAGGCCGCTCGTGCGCGCCCCTTGCTGCCCGATCCGTGGTCGGAATTGTCGGCCATGACCATTTCCTACGGCCATGGCATGACCACCAGCCCGCTGGCGCTCGCCGCGGGCTATGCGACGCTGGTCAATGGCGGCTACGCGATCACGCCCACGCTTTTGCGCCGCGATGCCCCGCAAGAGGGCGCGCAGATCATCAGCGCGCGCACATCGGCCCAGATGCGCAAGATATTGCATGACGTGGTTTTCGAGGGCACGGCGTCTTTCGCGCGCATTCCGGGCTATCCGGTCGGCGGCAAGACCGGCTCTGCCGACAAGCCCGCGCCCAATGGCGGCTACAAGGAAGACGCGGTTCTGGCGACCTTCGCCTCTGTCTTTCCGTCGCATGACCCGAAATACGTGCTGATCGTGACGCTGGACGAGGCCGTCGATACGACCGGGCCAGAGCCGCGCCGCACCGCGGGCTGGACGGCGGTGCCGACGGCGGCAGAGATCACGCGCCGCGTGGCCCCGCTTCTGGGTCTGCGGCCCGTGTCGTTTGCAGAGGCCGAGGCGAAGTTTCAAGCCGACCTGCGCGCGCAATGACCACCGCGCCATGCGGGCCATTGAACCCGTGCGCCAAAACGGGGTAACAGAACGGCAATCCGCCCCATGCCCCGGCTGTTTGAAGGAACCCGCGCGTGTCCGACCTGCCTGCCCGCCCCCTGTCAGAGCTTGGCCTGAACCCCGTGCGCGGGGAAAACGCGGTGGTGACGGGTATCAGCCTTGATAGCCGCGCGGTCCCCAAGGGCGCGCTTTTCGCAGCGCTTCCCGGCAGCCGCGTGCACGGGGCCGAGTATATCGCGACCGCCCTGGCGCGCGGCGCAAGCGCCATCCTGACCGACCGCGCGGGCGCGGACATCGCGGCAGACGCGCTTGCCGCGTCCGACGCGGCGCTCGTGCTGGCCGAAGACCCGCGCGCGGCCTTGTCGGGGGCGGCTGCCTTGTGGTTCGGCGCGCAGCCCGCCGTCATGGCGGCGGTTACGGGCACCAATGGCAAAACTTCGGTCGCAAGCTTCACCCGCCAGCTTTGGGCCGCGCTGGGCCATGAAGCGGCCAATCTGGGCACAACCGGGGTCGAAGGCGCCTATAGCGCGCCACTGGGCCATACCACGCCCGACAGCGTGACCTTGCACCGTCTGCTGGCCGATATGGCGCGCGAGGGCGTCACCCATTGCGCGATGGAGGCGTCGTCGCATGGGTTGGACCAGCGCCGTCTGGACGGCGTCACCCTGCGCGCGGCGGGGTTCACGAATTTCACGCAGGACCATCTGGATTATCACCAGACGATGGACGCCTATTTCCGCGCCAAGGCGCTGTTGTTCGAGCGCGTTCTGCCCGAAGATGGCGTCGCGGTTCTGAACATGGATGACCCGCGGGGGGCGGACCTGTTGGCAATTGCCGAGGCGCGCGGCCTTGGCACGCTGACCGTCGGGCGCGACCCGGATGCCGATATTCGCCTGTTGGGTCAGCGGTTTGATGCCTCTGGTCAGGTCTTGCGTTTCGGCTATGACGGCGTGACCTACCAGCAGACTTTGCCGTTGATCGGTGGCTTTCAGGCGGAAAACGTGCTTGTGGCCTATGGGCTTGTTCTGGCCTGCGGGGCCGATCCTGCGGAGGCGGCGGCGCAATTGCCTCGGCTGGACGGGGTGCGCGGGCGGATGCAGCTTGCGGGCACCCGTGCGAACGGCGCGACCGTCTTTGTCGATTACGCCCACACACCCGATGCGCTGGCAGTGGCCCTTCAGGCGCTTCGCCCGCATGTGATGGGGCGGCTGGTGGTCGTGTTCGGGGCGGGCGGCGACCGCGACCGGGGCAAACGCCCGCTGATGGGCGCGGCGGCGGCGGAACATGCTGATGTTGTATTTGTGACAGATGACAACCCTAGATCCGAGGAACCTGTCGCAATCCGTGCAGAGATTTTGAAAGCCTGCCCCGATGCGACCGAAGTTGCTGACCGCGCCGAAGCAATCCTGCGCGGGGTCGATGCGCTTGGTCCGGGCGACGCGCTTCTGATCGCGGGCAAGGGGCATGAGACGGGTCAGATCGTGGGTGACACCGTTTATCCGTTCGATGATCTGGAACAGGCCTCGCTGGCCATCGCCGCGCTGGAGGAACGGGCATGACCCTCTGGACTGCGCCTGACGCCGCTGCGGCCACCGGGGGCAAGGCGACCGGCGACTGGCTGGTCACGGGCATTTCCATCGACACGCGCAGCCTGCAACCGGGCGATTTGTTCGTGGCCCTGACCGCCGCCCGTGACGGGCATGATTTCGTGGTCGACGCGCTTTCCAAGGGCGCAGGCGCGGCGTTGGTGTCGCGCAGACCCGAAGGTGTGGCGGATGATGCGCCGCTTCTGGTCGTGCCCGACGTTCTGGAGGGGCTGCGCGCACTCGGCGCAGCGGGCCGCGCGCGGTCCAAGGCCAAGGTCATCGGGATCACCGGGTCGGTCGGCAAGACCTCGACCAAGGACATGGCGCGCGAGATGCTGGCGGAATTCGGTAAGGTCCATGCCGCAGAGGCCAGTTTCAATAACCATTGGGGCGTTCCGATCACGCTGGCACGCTTGCCGCAAGATGCCGATTTCGCCGTGATCGAGATGGGCATGAGCAATGCGGGCGAGATTGAACCCCTGACCACGCTAGCCCGGCCAAATGTTGCAATAGTGACAGCGATAGCGCCCGCGCACCTTGAATCCTTGGGCAGTCTGGAAGCGATAGCGCAGGAAAAGGCAAGTATCTTTGCCGGGCTGGAACCCGGCGGCACGGCGATTTACCCCGCCGACCTGCCCACCAGCCCGATCCTCGATGCCGCCGCCAAAGCCCATGCCGCCACCTGCCTGCCCTTTGGTGCAGGCGATGTGCCCCTGCACCTGCATGACATCCGCCAGACCGAAACCGCGCTGGTCGTCCGCGCCAAGGTCGGCCGCATGGCGCTGGCTGTGCGCCTGGTCAATTCTGGTGTTCATGCCGCGACCAACGCGCTGGCCTGCCTCGGCGCGGCCCATGCGCTGGGGCTGGATCTTGCACGCGCGGCCCATGCCTTGGGGCGCTGGCAGCCGCCCGCGGGCCGGGGCTTGCGGCAGGACATCCTGCTCGACCCGGTCGAGGATGCGCGCTTTACCCTGATCGACGACGCGTTCAACGCCAACCCCGCCTCGATGACAGCCGCGCTCGCGCTGCTGGCGCAGGCAACCCCCGGTCCCGGCGGGCGGCGCATCGCGATCCTTGGCGATATGCTGGAGCTTGGCCCCGATGAACTGGCCATGCACAAAGCGCTTGCGCAAGACTCAGCGATGCCGCAAATCCGCCTTGTCCATTGTGTCGGGCCGCGCATGGCCAGCTTGCACGCAGCGCTTCCCGCCCGCCAGCGCGGCAAACGGGTCGACACCGCCGAGGCGCTGGTCGATCACGCCCATCATCTGGTCGCGCCGGGCGATGTCGTGCTTGTCAAAGGGTCCAAGGGCAGCCGTGTATCGCGCGTGGTCGATGCGCTGCGCGGCCTTGATACTACATCCTCGCAGGAAAAGGGGTCGTAATGTTTTTCTGGTTGACCGAGTTCGCCGATACCCTGCCGGGGTTCAACCTGTTTCGCTATATCACCTTCCGGGCGGGGGCCGCGTTCTTCACCGCGCTTGTGTTCGGCTTCTTCTTCGGGCGACCGCTTATCAATCTGCTGAAGCGCCGCCAGTCGAACGGCCAGCCTATCCGCGAAGACGGACCGGAAAGCCACCTTCTGACCAAGACCGGCACGCCCACCATGGGCGGCTTGCTGATCCTCTCGGCCTTGACCGTTTCGACCCTGCTTTGGGCGCGGCTGGACAATCCCTATGTCTGGATCGTGCTGCTGGTCACGATCGGCTTCGGCCTGATCGGCTTTGCCGATGATTTGGCCAAGGTGTCGAAGGGCAATGTCAAAGGTGTGCCGGGCCGCGTGCGCCTGGCCCTTGGCACGCTGATCGGCGTGCTGGCCAGCGCGGCCGCCATGTATGCTCACCCGGCAGAGCTTCAGGGGCAATTGGCCGTGCCTGTCTTCTCTGAAGTGCTATTGACGCTGGGTTGGTTCTTCATCCCCTTCGGCGCGTTCGTCATCGTGGGCGCAGCGAATTCCGTCAACCTGACCGACGGTCTGGACGGGCTGGCCATCATGCCCGTTATGATCGCGGGCGCGACCTTGGGCATTATCGCTTATGCCGTGGGCCGGGTCGATTTCACGGCCTATCTGGATGTGCATTACGTCCCCGGCGTGGGCGAGCTTTTGATCTTCACCGCGGCGCTTGCGGGCGGCGGCTTGGGCTTTTTGTGGTATAACGCGCCGCCTGCCGCCGTGTTCATGGGCGACACGGGCAGCCTTGCGCTGGGCGGCGCGCTTGGCGCGATTGCCGTGTCGATCAAGCATGAAATCGTGCTGGCCATCGTCGGCGGTATTTTCGTAGTCGAGACGATGTCGGTCATCATCCAGGTGCTTTACTTCAAGAAAACCGGCAAGCGCGTGTTCCTGATGGCCCCGATCCACCACCATTTCGAGAAGAAGGGCTGGGCAGAGCCGCAGATCGTGATCCGGTTCTGGATTATCGCGCTGGTGCTGGCGCTGATCGGGCTTGCCACGCTGAAAGTGCGCTAAGCGCGATCTTGCAGCTTCATCTGGCCCCAAATACTCTGGGGCCAGACTGGGGGCAAAGCCCCCTGAAAAATGGCGTCGGGGTGCGCAGCCCCTTCCGGTTGAAAGGCATGTTACATGATCCCGGTGCAAGGGTTTGAAGGGCGCCAGGTTGCGGTGCTGGGGCTTGGCCGCTCGGGGCTGGCCACCTGTCGCGCGCTGGCCACAGGCGGCGCGGTGCCGCTGGCATGGGATGACAGCCCCGATTCCCGCGCCCGCGCCGAAGCCGAGGGCATCGCGCTGCAAGACCTGTCGCGCGCCGACTGGTCACAGATAGCGGCGCTCATCACCAGCCCTGGCATTCCGCACCTTTACCCCGCGCCGAACCGTCATATCGCGGCGGCCTTGGCTGCGGGTGTGCCGGTCGACAACGACATCGGCCTGTTCTTTCGCAGCATGGCAACGCTGTCGAACATGGAGATGGACACGCCGCCCAAGGTCGTGGCCGTCACCGGATCGAACGGGAAATCCACCACCACGGCGCTGATCCACCATATCCTGACCGCTTTGGGACGGCCTTGCCAGATGGCGGGGAATATCGGCAAGGGGGTTTTGTCCATTGACCCGCCGCAAGATGGCGAGGTGATCGTGCTGGAGCTGTCCAGCTACCAGACCGAACTGGCCCGCGCGCTGACGCCCGATATTGCCGTCTTTACCAATCTTTCACCCGACCATCTGGACCGTCATGGCGGGATGGGCGGCTATTTCGCGGCCAAGCGCCGGCTGTTCGCAGAGGGCGGACCGGATCGCGCCATCATCGGCGTGGACGAGGTCGAAGGCCTGTTCATGGCGGGCCAGCTGTCAGAGGCGCGCGAGGATGCGCGGGTGATCCGCATTTCGTCCGGGCAAAAGCTGACCGGGCCGGGCTGGAATGTCTTTGCGCGCAAGGGGTTTCTGGCCGAATACCGGGGCGGGCGGCAAGTGGCGTCGATTGATCTGCGCGCCATGCCGGGCCTGCCGGGCGCGCATAACCACCAGAATGCCTGTGCGGCTTATGCGGTTGCGCGCAGCCTTGGCGCGGCCCCGCGCGCGATCGAAGACGCGATGGCCAGCTTCACGGGCCTTCCGCATCGCAGCCAGTTGGTCGCCGAAGCAGGCGGGGTGCGCTACATCAACGATTCCAAGGCCACCAATGCCGACAGCGCCGCGAAAGCGCTGCAAGCCTTCGAGCGCATCCGCTGGATCGCGGGCGGCTTGGGCAAAGAGGGTGGCATCGCCGCGCTCGTGCCGCATCTGGACCGTGTCAGCAAAGCCTACCTGATCGGGCATTCCGCCCGCGAATTCGCCCTGCAACTGGGCGAGCACCCGCATGAGGTGTTCGACACGCTTGACCAAGCCACCGCCCGCGCCATGGCAGAGGCAGAGGCGGGCGATACCGTCCTGCTGGCCCCCGCAGCGGCCAGTTTCGACCAGTTCCCCGATTTCGAAGCGCGCGGCGCGGCCTTCATCGCCGCCGTGAAAGCGGGGCTGGGGCAGGCATGAACGAAGACACACCGCGCGGCTTTGCCTTCGCGCTGGGCGCATTCGCGATCTGGGGCATCTTGCCCTTCTACTTTCGCGCGCTGGGCCATGTGCCCACGCCGGAAGTGGTCGCCCATCGCGTGGTCTGGGCCGTGCCCGTGGCCTTGGGCTGGCTGTTGTGGCTTGGGCGCACGGCGGATTTGCGCATGGCCATCCGCACGCCGCGCATGTTGGGCATGGCCATGGTGACGGCGGCGCTGATCTCTCTCAACTGGGGCACCTATGTGTGGTTGATCCAGTCGGGGCAGGCGATGGACGCGGCCCTTGGCTATTACATCAACCCCATCTTCAGCGTCTTTCTGGGTGCGATCTTCTTGGGCGAGCGGCTGAGCGCGCGGCAATGGGGGGCGGTGGGCCTTGCCATCGCCGCCGTGCTGGTCCTGACAATCGAGGCGGGCAGCCTGCCCATGGGCGCGCTGGTGCTGGTCTTTTCCTGGGGCGGCTACGCGTTTTTCAAGCGTGCCTTGCCCATCGGCCCGAACCAGGGCTTCGCGCTGGAAGCGCTGATCCTTTTGCCCTTCGCGCTGGGTTTCATGGCGTGGCAAGCGGGGCAGGGGCAGCTTTTCGCGGCCCGTGCCGGGGCGCTCGACTGGGCGCTGCTTTTGGGCTGCGGATTCATCACCGCCGTGCCGCTGATCCTGTATGCAAACGGGGCCAAGGGGTTGCGGCTGTCGACCATCGCCATCGCGGGCTATTCGATCCCGACGATCATTTTCCTGATCTCGGTTCTGGCCTTCAAGGAACCGTTCGAGGGTGCGCGCCTGATCGCCTTTCCCATGATCTGGGCGGCGATGGCGCTCTATATCTCTGAAGTGCTGCGCCGCCGCCGCGCGGCGCAGGCTTGACCGCCACGCGCCCCGTGCCAGTTTGAGGGGGATGAAATTGACCCTGATTGCCCTGACCGTGCTGGCGGCGCTGTGGTATGCTGTCACCCGCGCTCCGTTCTACCTGCCGCCCACCGATGCCGCGACGCCCGCGCTCCCGGATGGCCCCGCGCGGGTGTTCGGATTTGCCACGCTGACCAACCCCTTGGTGCGGCTGGTTGTGGTCGGGCGGTGGGTACCTGCGGAACCCGCGCGCCTACGGGGCTGGCGGCGCGGGGCCGGGCGCAATATCGTCGAAGGGCCGGATATGGTCTTGGACGGCGTTGTCTTTACGGTCTCGCCACAGGAAATGCTACGCCTTGACCGATACGAGCGCACGGGCCGACGCTACCGGCGCGATCTGATGATGTTGGAAGACGGCTCCAGCGCGTGGGTTTACCGCCTGATCGGCACCCAAGGGCTGGAAGCGGTCGAGGATTAATTATGGACCCGCTGCATTCCGCCTTGCCCCGCGACCGTTTTCTGCCCTTGCCCGACCATGCCGGGTCAAGTGCGGGGCGCAAAACGGGCATAGAGGTGGAATTCGCGGGCCTCTCGCCCGAACAGGCGGCCGAGATCGTGCGTGCCGAATGGGGCGGCACGGTCACGCGGGACGGGCCGCGCGATCTGGTGGTGGCGGATGGGCGGTTTGGCCGTGTGAAGATCGAACTCGACATTACCCTTAAAAACGCATGGGCCGAAGATATGGCGGCGGGGATCTTGGGCGATCTGGTCCCGGTCGAGATTGTCACCGCGCCCATGGCCCAAGCCGATCTGCCGCAGGTCGAGGCGTTGTTGTCTAGGCTGGCCGCTGCCGGGGCCGAAGGATCGCGCGCGCATTTCGCCTATGGCTTTGGCGTGCATCTGAACCCCGAACGCCCCGATGACGCGGCGACCGTGGCGATTGCCCGCGCCTTCGCGTTGCTGGAGGATTGGCTGCGCGCGTCCGACCCGCTGGACCCCGCGCGCCGGGTGCTGCCCTTCGTCGATCCGTGGCCCCGCCCCTTGGTCGATGCGCTGGCCTTGGCCGAGGACTGGTCGCTTGCCGATCTGGGGCGGGCTTATGCCCAAATGGCACCCTCGCGTGGCTACGGGCTGGACCTGCTGCCGCTGTTGCAAGACGCCTGCCCTGACACGCTCGCGGATGTGCCCGAGGACCAGTTGAAAGGCGGGCGCCCGACCTTTCACTACCGCTTGCCCGAAACCCGGCTGGACGAGGCGGATTGGTCGCTCGCCTATGAATGGAACCGCTGGTGCGTGGTCGAAAAGGTGGCCGCAGATGCCGATCTGCTGGCGACATTGGCGCAGGAATGGCAAGCCTATCGCGCGAAACTGACGACCACGCGGGGGGATTGGCTGGCCTTGGTGACAGAACGGCTGACTTCGGCGCGGCTGATCTTGTGACAGGCCACATCGCCAAAACAAAAGACGCGCGCCTTTGGGGCACGCGTCCGAAGTCTTGGCGCGGCTGCAAGGCAACCGCACCCTGTTACTGGTCCAGAAAGCTCCGCAGCTTGCGCGAGCGCGAGGGGTGTTTCAGCTTGCGCAGCGCCTTCGCCTCGATCTGGCGGATACGTTCGCGGGTCACGCTGAACTGCTGGCCCACTTCTTCCAGCGTGTGGTCGGTGTTCATGCCGATGCCGAAGCGCATCCGCAGCACCCGTTCTTCGCGCGGGGTGAGGGATGACAGAACCCGCGTCGTGGTTTCGCGCAGATTGTCCTGAATGGCGCTGTCGAGCGGCAGAAGCGCGTTCTTGTCCTCGATGAAATCGCCAAGCTGGCTGTCTTCCTCGTCGCCGATGGGCGTTTCCAGCGAAATCGGTTCCTTGGCGATTTTCATCACCTTGCGAACCTTATCCAGCGGCATTTGCAGCTTTTCGGCCAGTTCCTCCGATGTCGGCTCGCGGCCGATTTCGTGCAGCATCTGGCGGCCGGTGCGCACCAGCTTGTTGATCGTTTCGATCATGTGCACCGGAATACGGATGGTGCGCGCCTGATCTGCGATCGAGCGGGTGATGGCCTGACGGATCCACCATGTCGCGTAGGTGCTGAACTTGTAGCCGCGACGGTATTCGAACTTGTCCACGGCCTTCATCAGGCCGATATTGCCTTCCTGAATAAGATCAAGGAATTGCAGGCCGCGGTTCGTGTATTTCTTGGCAATCGAGATCACCAGACGCAGGTTCGCCTCAACCATTTCCTTCTTGGCCTGACGTGCCTCTTTCTCGCCCTTCTGGACCTGCGCCACGATGCGGCGGTATTCGTTGATGTCCACGCCCACATATTGGCCGACCTGCGCCATGTCGGCGCGCAGCTCTTCAACCTTGTCGCGCGAGCGCTCCATCAGCGCTTGCCAGCCGCGACCCGGCTTTTCTTCCATCCGGTCGCACCAGGTCGGGTCCAGTTCGGACCCGCGATATTCGTCGATGAATTCGCGGCGGTTGATGCGGGCCTGATCGGCCAGCTTCACCATGGCGCTGTCGATGGACATAATGCGCTTGTTGATGCCGTAAAGCTGATCGACCAGCGCTTCGATACGGTTGTTGTGCAGGTGAAGCGAGTTCACCAGCTCCACGATCTCGCCGCGCAGCTTCTGGTATTGCTGTTCCTGCGCATCGCTGAACGTGCCCGCTTCGCGCAGGGTGGCGTCGATGCGCGCGTCCTGCATTTCGGACAGGCGTTCGTAATCCTCTGCGATGCGGTCGAGCGTTTCCAAAACGCGCGGTTTCAGCGCGGCTTCCATCGCCGATAGCGACAGGTTGGAATGTTCGTCATCCTCTTCATCGTCGTCACTGCGCGCAATCGGGTTGCCGTCGGCGTCCAGTTCCGGCTCTGCGCTGCGCTCGCGCTTCTGTTCGTTCGCGCCGCCGTTCAGCCCTTCGGTCACGGGCACGCCGTCATCTTCGTCCAGCGAGTTGCCGAAGGTGGTTTCAAGGTCGATCACGTCGCGCAGCAGAACGTCTTCGTTCAGCAATTCGTCGCGCCAGATGGTGATCGCCTGAAAGGTCAGCGGGCTTTCGCATAGGCCCGCGATCATGGTGTTGCGCCCGGCCTCGATCCGCTTTGCGATGGCGATCTCGCCCTCGCGCGACAACAGCTCGACCGAGCCCATTTCGCGTAGATACATGCGCACCGGGTCGTCGGTGCGGTCCAGCGTTTCAGAGCTGGACGAGGTGGCAACAGCCACATCGCGGCTGGTCGAAACCTCGACCAGATCGCCGCCCTTGGCGTCGCCCTCGTCGCCCTCGTCGTCATCCTCGACGACATTGACCCCCATTTCCGACAGCATCGACATCACGTCTTCGATCTGTTCGGAAGAGACCTGTTCCGGCGGCAGCGCCTTGTTCAGCTGTTCGTAAGTGATGTAACCGCGCTCTTTCGCCTGTGCGATCATCTTCTTGATCGAGGCTTGGCTGACGGTTTGGGTCTCTTCAACTTCCATATCGTCGTTGCGGGTGTCGTCAGTGTCTTTGGCGGCCATGGAAGCTCCCAAGTAAATTGCGAAGATACCCGCCCCGATTCAGACGAATCGGGTGAACGCGCATCGGTGCTGGGTATGATTTAGGGGCAGATTGCCGGATTTTCCAGTTAGGGTGTGCATATTTGGTCGTTAATGCCACCGCTATCGTTACGAATCGGTCACTTTTTCCGTTTCACCCAGATTTCCGATTCGATCAAGCGCTGCAATTCGTTGGAAAGCGCCGCGCGATCCTCGCCCAGATCGGTCGAATCACTCAGGCGCGACCGCTCTGATTCGTTTCGTGCGGCGGTGGCGCGGGCCAGACGGTAGGTCACGCTTTCATCGGCCAGATCGTCCAGATCCTCGACCACCTCGCGCAACTCTGCTTCCACGCCGCCGCGCGCGAAATGCTTGGCGAATTCGTCGCGCAGACACAGGCGCGCCAAGTCCGGGTCCGCCCCGCGCACCGGGGGCGCGATGGCGACATGCGGCAGCGACAGCAGCGCGTCGGCCTGCGCGCCGTCGGGCCGGTCGCCTGCCAGAAGTGCGGCGCAAAGCTGCGAGAGGGCGGGGTCGCGGCAGGTCAGGCGTTCCAGATCGCCTTCGAATTCGGGCAGCAGCGCGGGGTGGCAGATCAGGGTCGCGACGATCAGCTCTTCGCGCATCGCCTCGGCAATCGCGTCATCGGGGGCGCTGGCCAGCCGGGTGCTGCGGGTGGCGGTCAGCGGTTTGACCGGGGCGGCGTTGCGCGCGCCGCGCGGGGTGAAACCGCGGGCGGGCGGGCGCAGAAACTCGGCCCGCAAGCGTTTGATTTCATCGGTATAATGCCCGCGCAGGCCGGGATCGGCGATCTTGGACAGCGCCATGCGCAGCCGTTTGTCCAGCGCTGCGCGCCGCTCCGGGCTGTCGAAGACCTGCCCCTCGGTTTCGCGCCGCCACAGCAATTGCACAAGGGGCACTGCTTCTTCGATCAGCTTGCCCATGGCGGCGGGCCCGCCTTGGCGCAGAATGTCGTCCGGGTCCATCTTTTCGGGCAGCAGGCAAAAGCGCAGCGATTGCTCTGGACCCAGCAGCGGCAGCGCAAGGTCGATCAGCCGAAAGCCCGCGCGCAGGCCCGCCGTGTCGCCATCCAGCGCGATGATCGGCTCTGGGGCGACGCGCCACATCAGGCGCAGCTGGTCTTCGGTGATCGCGGTGCCAAGCGGGGCGACCGCACCTTCGAACCCGGCCTCGACCAGCGCGATCACGTCCATGTAGCCTTCGGCCACGATCAAGGGCTGGCCCTTGCCGCAAGCGCTGCGGGCAGGGCCAAGGTTGTAAAGCGCGCGGCCCTTGTCGAACAAAGGCGTCTCTGGCGAGTTGAGGTATTTCGCCCGCGCCGTCGCACTGAGCGCCCGCCCGCCAAAGCCGATGCAGCGCCCGCGACCGTCGCGGATGGGGTAGATGATGCGCCCGCGCATCCGGTCATAGGGCGCGCTGCCATCGTCGGGCTTTGCACAAAGCCCCGCTTCGATGATCTTGTCGCCCGCAATGCCTGCGCCGGTCAGAGCCGACCAAAGGGCTTGTCGTGCATCGGGCGCAAAGCCGATTTCGAACCGGTCCAGCGCCGATTGCGCCAGCGCGCGGCCTTTCAGGTAGTCGCGCGCGCCCGCCGCCGCAGAGGTGTTCAGCTGCATTCGGAAAAACCGCACCGCCGCTTCGGTCACTTCGGCCAGTTCCGACAGGCGGTCGGCTTTTTCCGCCGCGCGCGGGTCGCGTTCGGGCATGGGCAGCCCTGCCTCGCGCGCCATCAGCTCGACCGCTTCCATGAAGGACATGTTTTCGCTCTCGCGCAGGAAGGTCAGCGCATCGCCCTTGGCGTGGCAGCCGAAACAGTAGTAAAACCCTTTGCGATCATCGACATGAAAGGACGCGGTCTTTTCCTGGTGAAACGGGCAGGGTGCCCAGAAATCGCCCTTGGCCTGGTTGGATTTGCGCATGTCCCAGATGACCTTGCGCCCGACAATGGACGAGATCGACACTCGATTACGCAGTTCATCCAGAAAACCGGGGGGCAGACTCATGGGCGCTACAATGGCAGATCACGCGGGGTTGTAGAAGGATTCTCGGTATCCTGACCTATATGATGAAACAAGACGCGTGTTTCTTGCGTAATATGGTCAGGAACCCAAGACTGGAGGGGAAGATGGACAGACGCACATTTCTAGCTGCAACCGGGCTTGCATTCTACGGGGCAAAGGCCGCGGCATCGGAAGGCGATTTTCCGTTCAAGCTGACAGAGGCCGAATGGCGCGCCCGCCTGACGCCCGCGCAATTCGCCGTCTTGCGCGAGGAAGCGACCGAGCGCGCTTTCACAAATGCGCTGATGGGCGAACGCTCGCCGCTTTTGAAGGAATCGCGCGCGGGCACTTATAATTGCGCCGGGTGCGGGCAAGGGCTGTATCGGTCCGACACGAAATATGACAGCGGCACCGGCTGGCCCAGCTTCTGGCAGGCGATGGACGGGGCCGTGGGCACGCGCGAGGACCGCCGCTTCTTCATGGTCCGCACAGAGGTGCATTGCAGCAATTGCGGCGGGCATCAGGGGCATATCTTCAGCGATGGGCCTGCGCCCACCGGAATGCGCCATTGCATCAACGGCTTGGCGCTGACCTTTACCCCGGATGAGACCGGCGTTGTCGAAGGCCACCCGGTGCCCGTGGCATGATCGGACGGCTGTTTCGCAAACCCGAAGCC
Source organism: Roseibaca sp. Y0-43 (assembly GCF_020667835.1). Classification (GTDB taxonomy): domain Bacteria; phylum Pseudomonadota; class Alphaproteobacteria; order Rhodobacterales; family Rhodobacteraceae; genus Roseinatronobacter. Next base: position 47,412 of record NZ_JAFMPR010000009.1, on the reverse strand, counting down.
CCCAAGCCCGACGGCCGCGTGGCCGTCGCGGCACTTTTGGTGCGCGTGGCGCGAACAGATGGCGAGTATGCAGCGGCAGAGGTGGCCGTGATCCGCGACATCCTGACCCGCCGCTACGGCAGCGCAGAGTTGTTGCCGCAGGCCGAGGTGTTCGAGGAAAACGCGGGCGACACGGTGCATCTGACCAAGATCATCAAGGATGAAATCCCGCATGATGATCGCATGGCCTACCTGCAAGACCTGTGGCGCGTGGTGCTGGCGGACGAGACGCGAGACTTCGAGGAAGACGGCTTTATGCGGCTGGCCAGCAACCTGCTGGGCATGGCCGACCGTGACTCTGCGCTTGCCCGCCAAGCGGTGCAGGCAGAAGTCGGTTAAAGTAGGTCCGCCAGTCGCGTGGCTTCCGCCGCGCAGGGCGTCAGCGCATCGCGGTTTTCACCCGGATGGAAGCGCGCGCGCAGGGCCGTGGGCATGGGCGCGCAGGCCTCTATCAGCACGCGCGGGCCGGTCTTGACGCTTTCCTCTGCCCAAGCCCGCGCCAGCGCCATCTGCGCCAGCTTGGTTGCACCATAGCAGCTATGGAAACGTTGCTCTGCGGCGGGGTCGGCCAGAAACAGCGCCGTGCCCTTATCGGGGCTGGCCGCCAGCAAGGGCGCGACCATCGGGATCAGCACGCCCGTCGCGCGCGCGTTCACCGCCAAGGCCTTGTCCCATTCCTTGATCGCGATGTGCCCCGCAGGCGACAGGGGCGGCGCTTGAATGGCGCTGTGCACCCACAGCCCCACGCTGCCCCAGCGGTCGTAAATATCGCGGCACAGGTGGCGCATGGCGTCATCCACCGTCACATCCATAGCGGCCAGCGTGGCGGACCCGCCGCGCGCCTTGATGCGGTCGTCCAGCTCTTCCAGCGCGCCCATCGTGCGCGCGACGGCCACGATATGCCAGCCACGCGCGGCCAGTTCTTCGGACAGCGCCGCGCCAATTCCCCGCGATGCGCCAGTGACAAGTGCGATTTTGTTTTGTTCCATCCGGCGCAAATGACACCGTGCCCCCTGCTTTTCAAGATATAATCGGCAAAGACTGCTTGACTCGGGCATGGCGCATCGGGCCAGATTGTCGAACGGGTCTGACCCGGTTTTGCATCGTTTTTCCGGGGGGATAGGACATGCACAAGATTTTGGGGGCGCTGGTCGCCTTGATCTTCATGGCGCAGGGCGCGCTGGCGGATCGCGTGGTGGCCCGTGTCAGCATTTCCGAGCAGCGGATGTATGTCTATCATCACGGGATGCTGGTGCATGAATGGCCCGTCTCGACCGCGCGGGCGGGCAAGATCACGCCCACGGGCACATGGCGGCCCCAGCTTTTGTCGAAATACCACCGCTCCAGCCGCTACAACAACGCGCCCATGCCCTTCGCGATTTTCTACTCGGGGCATTATGCCATTCACGGCACCGACCAGATCAGCCGCCTTGGGCGGCCGGCCTCTGCCGGTTGCGTGCGGCTTGACCCGGCCAATGCCAGCGTGCTGTTCGACATGGTCCGCGAAGAGGGGATGGATCAGACCCGCGTGATCGTGGTGCGCTGAGTCCCCGATGCCACAGGGCAGCGCGCATGATCTGGTGGTCGTGACAAAGCGCTACCCAAAGCCTTGGCGTTGGGTATAGTCCTTGGGGCAACCAAGGAAATAACCCCCGAGGCTTTTGATGCGCTGTCCCTTTTGCGGCAATACCGACACGCAAGTGAAAGATTCCCGTCCCGCAGAGGACCATGGCGCGATCCGTCGCCGCCGTTTTTGCCCGGCCTGTGGCGGGCGCTTCACCACTTATGAACGCGTGCAATTGCGTGATCTGGTCGTGGTGAAATCGAACGGGCGGCGCGAGGCCTTTGACCGCGAGAAGCTGGAACGCTCGGTGCGCATCGCGCTGCAAAAGCGCAATATCGAGCATGAGCGCGTGGACCAGATGATCAGCGGCATCGTGCGGCGGTTGGAATCCGTGGGCGACAGCGACATCCCGTCCAAACTGATCGGCGAGATCGTGATGGAAACGCTCGCGCGGATCGACACGGTCGCCTATGTGCGCTTCGCCTCGGTCTACAAGAATTTCCAGGAAGCTGACGATTTCGACAAGTTCGTCTCGGAATTGCGGCCGTCGCAGCAAGACACGGAGTAACCCTTGGCAAGCCGCGCAGACCGCCGCTTCATGCGGCTGGCGATTGCCTTGGGGGCGCGCGGGCTGGGGCGGGTCTGGCCGAACCCGGCGGTGGGCTGCGTCATCGTGCGCGATGGGCGTATCCTGGCGCGCGGTTGGACCCAACCGGGTGGACGGCCCCATGCCGAAGCCATGGCGCTCGCGCGCTGCGACGCGCGGGGCGCGACCGTCTATGTCAGTCTGGAGCCTTGCGCCCATCATGGCCGCACGCCGCCCTGCTGCGATGCGCTGATCGCGGCAGGCGTGGCGCGGGTTGTGACCGCGCTGACCGACCCTGACCCCCGCGTGGCAGGGCAAGGCCATGCGCGGCTGCGCGCCGCCGGGGTCGCGGTCGACGAAGGGGTCGAGGCGGACGCGGCGGCGCTGGTCAATGCCGGTTTCCTGCTGCGTGTGACGGAAGGGCGGCCTTGGGTTACGTTGAAGCTGGCGCAAACGCTGGATGGGCGGATCGCGACGGCACGCGGCGAAAGCCGCTGGATCACGGGGCCAGAGGCGCGGCGCGCCGTTCACGCGCTGCGTGCGCGCCACGACGCGGTTTTGGTGGGCGGCGGCACCGCGCGGGCCGATGACCCGGACCTGACGGTGCGCGATCTGGGCGTGACGCAGCAGCCCGTGCGGGTGGTGGCCAGCCGCGGGCTGGATCTGGACCCGAACGGGCGCTTGGGCCGTTCCGCGCGTGATGTGCCCCTTTGGGTGCTGCATGGCGACGGGCTGGATGTGCCCGCTGCATGGGCCGCAACAGGCGCGCGGATGATGGGATGTGCCGTATCCGAGGGGTATCTTGATCCGCACGCGATTATGACGGCGCTTGCGGGTGAAGGGATCACGCGTGTGTTTTGCGAAGGCGGCGGGGCGCTGGCCGCAAGCCTGCTGCGCGCGGGGCTTGTGGATGAACTGGTGCTGTTCACCGCGGGCAAGGTGATCGGCGCGGATGGCTTGCCCGGCATGGGGCCGCTTGGGCTGGCCGCCTTGGCCGATGCCCCTCAGTTCGATCTTGTGGGGTTCGACCGCATTGGCGCGGATACGTGTCAAATCTGGCGGAGGCGCTGACGCGCCAAGTCTATGTTTCAGGGGGCTTTGCCCCCGTCGCGGCTGTGCCGCGACTCCCCCAGGATATTTGGGCAAGGATGAAGAGGCTTGTTTTTTCCGCCTTTGAAGGCAAGTGAAAGACCATGACCCGGTTTCGAAGCCATATGCCGCTGGCGCTGGAGGAAGCGCGCAAGGCCGCCTTGCGGGGCGAGGTGCCGGTGGGGGCGGCGATTGTTGCGCCCGATGGGACAATCCTTGCCGCCGAGGGCAACCGGACCCGTGAGCGAAACGATCCCACGGCCCATGCCGAGCTTCTGGCCATTCGCGCGGCCTGTGCGCGCCTTGGGCAAGAGCGGCTGACGGGCTGCGATCTGTATGTCACGCTGGAGCCTTGCGCCATGTGCGCGCAGGCGATTGCCCATGCGCGGATTGCGCGGCTTTATTTCGGGGCGGATGACCCGAAATCGGGCGGGGTGCTGCACGGGGCGCGGGTCTTTTCGCATGCGCAATGCCATCATGTGCCCGAGCTTTATGACGGCTTGCAGGCAGAAGACGCGCGCGGGCTGCTTATGTCGTTTTTTGAAAAGCTGCGCTGAGGCCGGATCATGTTCGAGCAGGTCATAGCCTATTGTGAACGCACGGATTTCTCTTATTGGGCCGAACCCATCAACGCGCTGACAAATATCGCGTTTGTGCTAGCCGCACTCCATGTCTGGCCGCAGACGCGGGGGCTGGTTCTGGCGCGGGCGATGGCGGTGATTTTGGCGATGATTGGGCTTGGGTCTTTCCTGTGGCACACCCATGCAACCGGCTGGGCAAGCCTTGCCGATGTGTTGCCGATCCTCATGTTCATCCTTGTCTATATATATGCCGCCACGCGCGACTATCTGGGGGCACCCGCGGTCGTGGCCGCGATCGTGGCATTGGGGTTCTTTCCCTATGCATTCGGCTTCCACGCGGTGTTCAGCGGTGTCTTGCCCGGTGCCAATGCGCTTTATGCCAGTGTCGCGGTGCTGATCTTCGCCTATGGCCTGTGGCTGATCCGCAGCGACACGGGTCGGGGTTTGTTGATCGGGGCGGCGATCCTGTGCCTGTCGCTTGGCTTTCGAATGGCGGATGAGGTGGTTTGTGCGCGCCTGCCGATCGGCACGCATTTCATGTGGCATATCCTGAACGGGATCATGCTGGGATGGATGATCCTTGTCTATTGCCGCCACGCGCGCGCGGGCGCGCTTGCACCCCGCGCGGCATCTGGATAAACCCCGAAGCGAAACCCGACTACCCGGCGGAGGGCGTATGTCCGAGATTGATCTGGAAACCGCGCGCAAGGTTGCCAAGCTGTCGCGCATTGCCGTGGCAGAGGCTGACCTGCCAGAGCTTGCGCAATCGCTCAGCAACATCCTGACCTTCATGGAAGAGCTGAACGAGGTCGATGTCGAGGGCGTGGAGCCGATGACATCGGTCACGCCCATGCGCCTGAAGCGGCGCGCCGACGGGGTGACGGATGGCAACATGCAGGCGCGTATCCTGTCCAACGCGCCCGATGCGCGCGAGGGCTTTTTCGCGGTACCGAAGGTGGTGGAATGAGCGATCTGAACAAACTGACGCTGGCCGAGGCTCGCGATCTGCTGCGGACGGGCGATGTGACGTCCGTGGCGCTGACCGAGGCCTGTCTGGACGCGATAGAGGGCGCGGGTGCGCTGAATGCCTTCGTGCACAAGACCCCTGAACTGGCGCTGGAGCGTGCCAAGGCCGCCGATGCACGGCTGGCCCAAGGCGATGCGCCCGCGATGTGCGGCTTGCCCATCGGGATCAAGGACTTGTTCTGCACCGAAGGCGTGGCCAGCCAAGCGGCCAGCCGCATTCTGGACGGGTTCCGCCCCGAATACGAATCCACCGTCAGCGCGCAATTGCGCGATGCGGGCGCGGTGATGCTGGGCAAACTGAACATGGACGAGTTCGCCATGGGGTCCAGCAATGAAACCAGCGTCTACGGCAATGCCATCAACCCGTGGAAGGTGGATGCGCGCGACCTGACGCCGGGCGGGTCATCCGGCGGGTCTGCCGCAGCCGTGGCGGCTGATCTGTGTCTGGCCGCGACCGGCACCGACACGGGCGGGTCCATCCGTCAGCCCGCGGCTTTTACCGGGACCGTGGGGATCAAGCCGACCTATGGACGCTGCTCGCGCTGGGGGATCGTGGCATTCGCGTCCTCGCTCGATCAGGCTGGGCCGATGACGAAAACCGTGCGCGATGCGGCGATCATGCTGGAAGCCATGTGTGGGCATGACGCGAAGGATTCGACCAGCGCCGACCTGCCGGTCCCGAATTTCGAGGCGATGTTGACCGGCGACATTCGCGGCAAGACCATCGGTATTCCGCGTGAATACCGCATTGACGGGATGCCCGCAGAGATCGCGGCACTTTGGGACAAGGGTGCCGATATGCTGCGCGATGCGGGCGCGAAGATCGTCGAGATCAGTTTGCCGCATACGAAATACGCGCTGCCAGCCTATTACGTGATCGCGCCGGCAGAGGCGTCGTCGAACCTCGCGCGCTATGACGGGGTGCGCTATGGCCACCGCGCCACGCTGTCGGCGGGCGATGGCATAACCGAGATGTATGAGAAAACCCGCGCCGAGGGCTTTGGCCCCGAAGTGCAGCGCCGGGTGATGATCGGCACTTATGTGCTGTCGGCAGGCTTTTACGACGCCTATTACAACCGCGCCCGCAAGGTCCGCACGCTCATCAAGCGTGATTTCGAGCAGGCTTTCGCGGCGGGTGTGGATGCGATCTTGACGCCTGCCACGCCCTCTGCCGCCTTTGGTCTGGGTGAAATGGCCGACGCCGACCCGGTGCAGATGTATCTCAACGATGTGTTCACCGTGACTGTGAATCTTGCAGGTTTGCCGGGTGTGTCGGTGCCTGCGGGGCTGGACAGCCAAGGCTTGCCCCTGGGGCTGCAACTGATCGGGCGGCCGTGGGAAGAGGGCGATTTGCTGAACACCGCGCATGTTTTGGAAACGGCTGCGGGCTTTGTGGCCAAACCGGCCAAATGGTGGTAACGTCTGGCAAAACAGTCGAGCGTCGAGATTTGCCCCATGCGTTTGCCCCTAGTTCTTGTTGCAGTTGGTCTGCTGTCGGCCTGCACCTCTAACGCGCCCTATTCCAATGTGATCGACACGGCGGGCAGCGGTGTGGGTTTCAGCGATTACGCCCAGTATATGCGTGCGCAGGAAGAACTGTCGCGCATTCGCCGGGCAGAGGCCGCGGCCGCGCGCACCGCATTGGTGCCGCCCGCCGATGCCCCGGCGCAGGTGGCCTTTCAGCCGCAGGGCTTTGGCAACGCGCAAACCCAGATGCCGCAGCAAGCGCCCTTGGGCCAGCCCGTGGCGGCCAGCCCGCTGCAAAGCCAGCCCCTGCCGCAGCAGGTCGCGCAATCGCCTGCGCAAAGCTTCAACACCGGGCAGACCGTTGCCGCCGCGGCACCCGCCCCGGCAGAGGCCGGGGTCAGCACGCAAAGCTATCAGGCGCAGCCGTTCGGCACGCCCATTCAGAACCGCGTGGTGCGGCGGGATTATGTTCCGCAAGTGCGCGTGACAGAAGCGGAAGCGCCCGCAGCCTCTGGCCCGAACCTGTTCATGTATGCGCTCTCGACGCAGCATAACGTGGGGCAGGAGCGTTACACGCGCCGCAACCCCTTCCGCTGGAACCGTTGGGAAGCGGCCTGCGCGCAATACCCGCATCAGGATCTGGCGCAGGAAGCATTCCTTGCCGCAGGCGGGCCAGAGCGTGACCCCGACCATATGGACCCAGATGGCGACGGCTTTGCCTGCTGGTGGGATCCGGCCCCGTTCCGGCAAGCGGCGAGCACGGTCAAGGCCCGCGAATAGCGTGATCTGGCACCCTTCGCCAAATTTTGGGCCGCGCCGCGACGGGCTGCGGCCCCGGTTTATCGTGTTGCATTACACGGCCATGGGCAGCGCGGCAGAGGCGCTGGCCCGTTTGTGCGACCCCAGCGCCGAGGTGTCGGCGCATTACCTGATCGACCGGGATGGCACCTGTTTCCAGATGGTGGATGAAGAGATGCGCGCGTGGCACGCGGGCGCAGGCGCATGGGCGGGGCTGGAGGACATCAATTCCCGCTCTGTCGGGATAGAGCTGGTCAATACCGGGGCAGAGCCGTTTCCATGGCCGCAGATGCGCGCGCTGGAAGGGCTTTTGCCGGGGATCATGGCGCGATGGAGCATTGGCCCAGAGGGCGTGATCGGACATTCCGACATGTCACCTGCGCGCAAGCAAGACCCCGGCCCAAGGTTCGACTGGCGCGCCTTGGCCCGCGCGGGCCATGCGCTGTGGCCAGAGGGGCAGGGGGGCGAGGGCGATTTCGGTTCGAGCCTTGACCGCATCGGCTATCCGCCCGCGCCGCCCGAGGATCGGTTGGCCGCGTTTCGGGCGCGGTTTCGGCCAGAAGGGGCGGGGCCGCTTTGCGAGAAGGATACCCGGCGCGCCGCTTGCGTGGCGCAAGCATATGACACGAATCGGCGCGCGCCGGCCTAGCGCAGATGGCGCAGCGCGCGCGACAACTCGTCATGGAGTGCCGCACGCTCTTCGGGGCTTAGGAATGCGCCCAGTTCCACCGCGCGGCCGCCGCCGTCGAGCGTCAGGTAGTTTTCCACCGGCCCACCCTTTTCCAGCAGCGACAGGCGCACCCAATAGGGGTTGGCTTCCCAGCGTTGTTCGGGTGTGCGCGGGTTGGTGCGGGTAATCTCTATCCGCTCGCGGGTCAGGCGCAGTTCTTCACGCAGGGCCATCCGCTCGCGCCCGTTGCGTTGCAGCGCATACCACAACCCCCATAGCACAATCCCGGCGAAAGGGATCAGCCCCCACAGAACCGGCGTGCCCAAGACGCCGATCAGGGGCAGGGCCAAAAGGCTGGCGCTGATGCCGATGATCGCCACGAATCCCTCGGCCCCCATCGACAGATGCGGCGACAGCACCAGCAGGTATTCCGCGCCATCCGCCTGTGCCACGCTAAAGGCCCCGGGCGGCGTGCCCGGGGCCTTTGGCGTTATTGTCCAGATTGCTGGCATGGGTAGCTAGGCTGCTTTAGTGAGCGGCCTGCTTGTCCCAGTCCTCGCGCTTGGGAAGTTGCTCGAACGTGTGTTCGGGCGGCGGCGAGGGCAGGGTCCATTCCAGCGTATCGGCATGTTCGTTCCAGTAGTTGTTCTGGGTCACGCGGGCACCGCGCGTCAGGGTGTAGAAGATGACCCCGATGAAGAACAGGAACGAAGCGAAGCTGATGAACGCGCCGATCGAGCTGATGTAGTTCCAGTAAGCAAAGGCCTCCGGATAGTCGATATAGCGGCGCGGCATACCCTGACGGCCCAAGAAGTGCTGCGGGAAGAAGGTCAGGTTCGCGCCGATGAACATCAGCCAGAAATGGGTCTTACCGGCCCATTCCGGATACTGACGGCCCGACATCTTGCCGATCCAGTAGTAGATCCCGGCGAACAGCGCGAAGACGGCACCCAAGCTCATCACATAGTGGAAGTGGGCCACCACATAATAGGTGTCATGATAGACCCGGTCGATGGGGGCCTGAGACAGCACTACCCCGGTCACACCGCCCACGGTGAACAGGAACAGGAAGCCGAAGGCCCACAGCATGGGCGTTTCAAAGCTGACAGAGCCTTTCCACATGGTCGCGATCCAAGAGAAGATCTTGATCCCCGTGGGCACCGCAATCGTCATCGTGGCCAGCATGAAATAGGTCTGCTGGGTCAGCGACATACCGACCGTATACATGTGGTGCGCCCAGACGATGAAGCCCAGAACACCGATCGCGATCATCGCCCAGACCATCGGCATGTAGCCGAAGACCGGCTTGCGCGAGAAGGTCGCGATCACATGGCTGATGATGCCGAAGCCCGGCAGGATGATGATATACACTTCCGGGTGGCCGAAGAACCACAGGATGTGCTGGTAGAGCACCGGATCGCCACCGCCCGACGGATCGAAGAAGGTGGTGCCGAAATTGCGGTCGGTCAGCAGCATGGTGATCGCACCCGCCAGAACCGGCAGCGCCAGAAGGATCATCCACGCGGTGATAAAGATCGACCAGGCAAACAGCGGAACCTTGAACAGGGTCATGCCCGGGGCACGCATGTTCAGGAAGGTCGTGATGATGTTGATCGCGCCCAGAATGGACGACGCCCCCGACACGTGCACCGCGAAGATCGCGAGGTCCATCGAATAGCCCGCCTCGTTGGTCGAGAGCGGCGGATAGAGAACCCAGCCCACGCCAGAGCCAAGCTGACCATTGCCGCCCGGCGACAAGACCGAAGCCACGGCCAGCGCGGACCCTGCCACGAACAGCCAGTAAGACAGGTTGTTCAGGCGCGGGAAAGCCATGTCCGGCGCGCCGATCTGCAACGGCATGAAATAGTTACCAAACCCACCGAACAGCGCCGGGATCAGCACGAAGAACATCATCAGGATGCCATGCGCGGTAATCAGCACGTTCCAGATATGGCCGTTCGGGGTGCAGTTTTCCTGTGCGGTAAAGCTTGCGCCTTCCATGCACATGTATTGCACGCCGGGTTCCATCAACTCCATGCGCATGTAGACCGTGAAGGCTACGGCGATGAACCCGACAATCCCTGCGGTGAACAGGTAAAGGATACCGATATCCTTGTGGTTGGTGGACATGAACCACCGGGTGAAGAACCCGCGGGTATCTTCGTGCCCATGGTCATGGGTGGCTGCGTCGGCCATTGGCTACTCCAGTTCCCGTTTCCTGCCGCGCTTTTCGGCGGCTGTTTGCAGCTGCGCGCGACGAAAACCGCGCGCCCGATTCCATTCCGTGCAACCCAAATGGCATGGCACGGCATACTATAGGTTTAGAATGTCTCTTTTCGTGACGCAACGCGCGATCTGCGGCATATTCACATTTTTTGATCTAAAATGTCGCAGCGCTCTTGAAATCGCGACCAAGGCACCTTTGGCATGGGTCGTCGGGGCAGGCATCTTGTTGAAAAGACACGGCCCTCGTCAGGCTGTAACCGGGTTGCTCCCTGTGTTGTCACAGCTTGCGGGGGCATTGAACACGCGCTCGAAACTGCTGCGCAGGGCGCTGTCCAGATCGGCCATCGTGACCGGCAGGCCCAGATCGACAAGGCTGGTCACGCCATGCCCCCGGATGCCGCAAGGCACGATGCCGCTGAAATGTTCCAGATCCGGCTCTACGTTGATAGAGATGCCGTGAAAGCTGACCCAGCGCCGCAGGCGGATGCCAATGGCGGCAATCTTGTCCTCGCGCGCGCTGCCATCGGGCAGGGGGGCTTTGTCGGGCCGCTCTATCCAGACGCCCACGCGACCGGGGCGGATATGGCCGGTCAGGCCGAACTCGGCCAGTGCGGCGATGACCCAGGCCTCTAGGTCGCGCACGAAACAGCGCACGTCGCGCCCGCGTTTGCCCACGTCCAGCATGACATAGACGACCCGCTGGCCGGGGCCGTGATAGGTATATTGCCCGCCGCGCTTGGACGGGTAGACCGGGAAACGGTCGGGCTGTGTCAGGTCTTCGGGGCGGGCAGAGGTGCCGGCGGTGTAAAGTGGCGGATGCTCGACCAGCCAGATACATTCGCGGGCCTCGCCACGGGCAATGGCCTCTGCGCGGGCCTCCATGAAAGCGGTTGCCGCGTCGTAATCCGTCAGCCCGTCCGATATGATCCACTCCACCATGGCGCTACCGGGGCAAGAGCCCCGCCTCTTTCAGTTTGGGCAGGTTGGCGCGGCTGACCGGAATTTCTGTGCCGTCCTTCAGCGTCAGAACTGCGCGGTCGCCGTCGCGCCGGGCCGTTTGCACCGCCGGGAACGCCACCCAATGCGAGCGGTGAACCTGCGCACCGGCCAGATCGCCGGTTTCGCGGATGGCATCGGACAGGCGCATCAGCAGCAACTCGGTTCCATTGCTTGTCTGCACCCGGACATAATGGTCTTCGACCGACAGCGCCAGAAGCGCGCCACGCTTTTCCAGTGGAAGGCGGTCCAGAATGGCAGGGCGCGCGGGCGGCGTTTCGAGCTTTGGCCGATCCTCCCGGCTGAGCCAGCCAATGGTCAGCGTCACCACCAGGGCCACGCCCGTAATACTGCCGACAAGGCCGGGCAGATCGGCAGCTTCGGGCACATACCCAAGCAACCCGGCATTCAGGGCCAACACGACCACTGCCACGACAAGCCCTGCCGCGATGCCCGACAGCCCCATGCGCAGTGCAAAGCCCCACGGCGGCAGCACTTCACGCAGAACCGTCACCACCAGACTACCCGCCGCATAAGTTGCGGCCACAACCAGAGCCCAGTAGCCCAACCGGGGCAGGGGACGCAGCGATATGTCGGTGCCGTATGGCGCGACAATGGCAAGCGTGACACCCACCGCCGCTAGCACGACCAGCACCTTGGGCTGGCGAAACTGGTCCCGCCATTCACGAAGCGCAGACTGCGAACGGGCGTCAGTCACGAAGCAATCCTTGTTCTTGCCGTATCGGCGCTTGGGTGCAGCGCGGGTTCCTGTCAGCCATAGCGCAGATCCACTGCAACGCCAATTCCCGGAGACCCAATATGACCATGTCCGCAATCCTGACCGCTAGCCCTGTCATTCAACTTCATATCGCGGCGGCCTGTCTGGCCATCCTGCTCGGGCCTGTCGCGCTCTACATGCGACCGGGGCAAGGGGCGCACAAGATGATTGGCTGTCTTTGGGTTGCTTCCATGGCCGTGCTGGCGCTGTCGTCCTTCGGCATCCACGGGTTTGCGCTGATCGGGCCATTCAGCCCGCTGCATGGTCTGGCCCTGCTGACGCTATGGTCGCTGTGGGAAGGCATTCGCCGCGCGCGTATGAGGCAGGTCGCGGCACATCGGCGGGTTTTTCGAAACCTATACTGGTACGGGTTGATGGTGGCTGGGCTTTTCAATTTTCTGCCGGGCCGGATCGTGAACCGCACGCTGTTCCCGCAACTGCCCGAGCTTGGCTATGTGCTGATCGCGTTGGGGCTTACCATCGCGCTGAGTCTGATTCTTTACCCGCGCTTGCAACGCAGTCTCCAAGGCCACCCGACCCCGCGCTAAGGCGTTTTTTCCCGTCTTGAACTTTTTGTTATCTCGAATCCTCAACTTCGGGTAGCATCGACCGATGTTTCTTGGGGAGAATTGATATGTTTGGAAAATTCAGTCTGGTCGCGGTCCTGTCGCTGAGCGTGGCCGCCTTTCCGATAGAGCAGGCGCGTGCGCAGGACGGGCTGGTTGGCGGGATCATCGGCGGCATTATCGGCGGTGCCATTGCCAATGGGCAGCGCCGCTCCGCGCCGCAAACCCAGCGCGTGGTGCGTTCTGCCCCCGCCGTCAGCTCTGCGCAGCGCGAACAGAACCGTTCGGTGCAGACCGCGCTGAACCATTTCGGCTGGAACGTGGGCGGTGCCGACGGGGTTCTGGGCCGCCGCTCGCGCGAGGGGATCAGCCAGTACCAGGTCTTTGCCGGGTTCTCGGGCACGGGCGTGCTGACCGATTTCGAACGCAACATCCTTGTCACGGCGCATCAGCGCGCGATCGTGGGCGGGCCGCAGGTGGCGCAGACCGTGTCATCGCACCCGCAGGGAATGCGCGGGCTGATCCTTGTGGTGCGCGACGAGATGTCGGGCCGCAGCCCGGCGCGCAGCGCGGGCAATTACGGGTTGCCCGCCTTGGTGGCGACAGCGGTCGATGAAATCGCGGCCTCGTCCGATCCGAATGCCGAACAGCTTGTGCAGCGCGCGGGCTTCATTCAGCTGGCCGATATGAATGGCGATGGGCGCACCGATTATATCCTTGATACATCCGTGACTGGTTCTGCCTTCTGGTGTTCGGCGCAGGCCTGCACGGTGCAGACCTTCATGTCCACGCCCGACGGCTATGTGCGCAACGACTTCCAGGCGTTCAACGTCACGCCTGCGATGTTCTCTTGCACGCGCGGCACCTGCACCATGACCGATACCAGCGCCCCGGTCAGCGTGGCGCAACCGGCCGTGCCCGCAGCCCCTGCCACGCCCACCACGGAGGTGGCGCTGTCCGTTCCCTCGGCGCAACCCGCCGCGCGCAACCCGAATGCCGAAATGGCTGCCGCGCCCGCCGCCCCGGCCATTCCCAATTTCTTCGGGGGCGGGCAGGGGGCGCGCTCGCTTGCATCGCATTGCAACAAGGTCAACCTGCTGACAAACGCCAATGGTGGCTTTGCCACGCTCGACACGATGGCCGACCGCGCCGTCGTAATTGCCGAACAGTTCTGTCTGGCCCGCACCTATGCCATGGCCGATGGCGAGGCGTTGATCGCCAAGGTGCAAGGTGTGACGCCCGACCAGATCGCGGCCCAATGCGCAGGCTTTGCCCCCAGCTTGCAGCCGCATGTCAGCGCGCTTTCGGTCAAGCCGCGTGACGAGGTGATGCGCGATGTGGGCGGGTTTGTGCTGCAAACCGGCATGAACCCCGAACAGCTTGGCGCGACGGCCCGCATCTGCCTGGCCGTGGGCTACATGCAGGATGACATGGTTCTGGCCATCGGTTCCGGCCTGTTGCTGGTGGCCATGGGCGAGCGCGCTTATGGCGAGCTGATGGGCCACCATCTGGCCGAGGGTTTTGGCGCCTCGCAGCGCGATGACCTGTCGCTGGCGTGGTATGAACACGGTCTGGACCCGGCGAAAACCGCCGTCTTCGCGCCCATGCAGCCCGAACGGGACGAGTTGCTGCGCGCGGTTCTGTTCAGCACTCCAGCAGAGGCAGAGACCCAAAAAGCCACGGCGACATTGCCGGTTTTCAGCCTGCAATAACCCCGGCGCCACCGCATCGGCCCCGACCAGGCGCGCCCCGCGACGGGCGCGCTTTTTTTTGGCCGTTTTTCTGGGGCGGGCATCCGGCAAGCGGCTTTTTCCCCTTTTCAACGCGCAGCGAAATGATTATCAGGCGGCCATACCACCCACGTGCGGTCGTGGCGGAATTGGTAGACGCGCAGCGTTGAGGTCGCTGTGGGGTAACTCCCGTGGAAGTTCGAGTCTTCTCGACCGCACCATCCCTTGCCTTTTATGTTGTGATGCCAAATAGTTAGGTGTTTTCAACGACTTGTGGTTGCCCCTTCGCTACAAAGGGCACTACAAAATGGCTATCTGCATGACGTCTCTCAAGCGCGATAGGAACGGCGACTGGTTTGCCCGAAAGGGTATCCCAAAGGACATTCGGGATGCCTATCGGGCAGCGTATGGGAAATCTCAAGAAGAACGCTTTCGCAGAGATTCGGGGTTGCCGTCAGGCCGTGCCAAGCGAGAGTTCCTCGACTGGCTTGCCGAAATCGAAGATCGCATAGACAGAATTCGCAATGCGAGTTCGGTGCAAACGCTCACTCAGCGGCAAATGCACGCTCTTATCGGGCGCTGGTATGCAGAGTTCACGCAGGAGCGCACAGACCCGCCTGAAACTGCCGAAGAGATCGAACATATCTACGACGCCTACGAACAGGTTGTCGAAAGCGGCTGTTCAACCCTTGGTAATCCAGAGGACTTTGACGAAAGCGAAGAACGGACACCACAACATGCCGCGCGTGTCAGAGCTTTCGTTGCGGCGCATTCCGACATTGATGCATTTCTGATCTCTGAAGGGGTAGGGCTGTCAGAAGGTCAGCGATGTGAACTTATTGATGCACTCGAGAATGACTTCGTTGCAGCACTTGGGGTTCGCAGGCGTCGCGCTTTGGGCGATTTCGGGGAAGACACTAGGCTTCGAAGATTCCCTGACGTGTCTGATCTGGCGCGCGTCGTCCGAAAGGAGAAGCTTGCAGGCTGGACCGCGTGGCAAGCATTCGAAGCTTGGGTGGCAGAAAGGAAACCTGCGGCGTCGACTGTCAACCGCTGGCGAGGTGTTTTCCAAGCTCTTGATGTTGCCCATGAAGGTAAGGACGTTGCGCTTTTCACCGCAGAGGACGCCATCAACTGGAAAAACAGCCTGATTACAGAGGGGCGGGGCACTCGCACAGTGAACGAAATCTGGTTGAGTGCTGCGCGCCGGGTGTTCGGATGGGTTGTCGAGCAGAAGAAAATCCCTAAAAATCCATTCGAAGGCGTCAAGGTAGCTGGCCCAGCAAAACCGCCGAAGACGCGGCAAGACGAATTTAACGACGCAGAAATCAAGCTGATCTTGAACGCAAGCCTTGCCCCCATGTCACCGCGCATTGGGGAACAACTCCGGGCCGCGTATCGCTGGGTGCCTTGGATTTGTGCCTACACGGGTGCGCGCGTTGGGGAAATCACTCAGCTAAGAAAGCAAGATTTCCAGCGTCACCGCTCAGGGTTTTGGTTCATCACCATCACACCCGAAGCTGGAGCGGTAAAGGGTGACAAGTTTCGTGAAGTTGTGCTGCATGAGCACCTTTTGGAGCAAGGCCTCATTGATTTTGTCGCTGATAGCAATGACGGCTATCTCTTCTGCAAGCCTGCTAGCGATACCCCGATAGACCCGCTGAACCCACCTCGGCCCCCGCATGTGATTGCGCGGACCAAGCTTGCAGACTGGGTTCGGAAGCAGGGAGTCGAAGACCCGCGAATTCGGCCAAACCATGCTTGGCGGCATACGTTCAAACGCAGAGCTGCACGGGCAGGAATCGAACAGCGACTGAGGGACGGGATTTGCGGGCATAGTTCGGGTAGTGTTGGGGCAATCTATGAGACGCCTTCGCTAGAGGACATCGCAGAGGCAATCAGCCGATTCCCCCGATATGACGTCTAACAGTGCCAAACGCCGCGTTTTCTTGGGGTTCAGTGGGCGTCTGGCCGTGTTCGTGACGGCCCCAAGGGTATCCCTCAGGGCCGCACAAGGTGGTCATATGACCACAATAGAGGTGACCATGTGTCTCTGCTAGAAGTCGCAGTTTTCGTCTAGTTCGGTTATCACATGTTCTAGTTGGGGTGCGTCCAGCTCGAAATCGTCTTGTGCCGTGTAGATGCCGTGCCAAGCAATTTGCCGTGCTTCATAGGTTCCGAAGACATATTCAAGGACGCCCCATTTCACCTCGGCAGGTTCCCTTCGCATCGCCTCAGCCGGACCTTTCAGCGCGTCGACATACTTCTCGAGCTTCTTGTCCAAATCAGTCTCCTCCTGTGTCCCTAGGCTGTTGTCTTTCGAGTCTTTCCACCATTCCCCTGTCGGTTCCTTTCCAGCCTCTAGCATCTGCCTGCGGCGCTTGCGCATGTTGTGGACGGTCGTGCGACTGACCCCCGTGTCGTTCACAATCTCGGCCTTCGAGAGCGCGGCCTCTGAAAGCCAAACCAGCTTCCAAGCCAGATTCAGCTTCTCTGTGGTGGTCAGAGGTAGCTTGTCTTTGCTGTTGCGCTGGGCGGCCAGACGGTGCGCCGTGATCTCATCACATGACACGATGAGGGCATTCACTGGCTTGGGGTGTTTTTGTGACCGCTGCTGCGTCTTGTATGCCGCGACCCGGTGGTGCCCGTCGATCAAGGTCAGCTTGGGCTGCTCAGGGTTCCTTTTGTCATCCAGAAGCAAGATCGGGTCGAGCTTTCCTTTGGTGCGCAGCGCAGCCACCAACGTCCTGACATGGTGCTCTTGGATGTCACGGATGGAGAACTCTGGGTCGAAATTGATCTCGCGCAGGTTCACATTGGCGCGGCGGTAGGTTGGGGTTCGTGGGGTTTTCGCTTTGGCTGTCATGGGGTTTCCTTGAGTGAACACGCGGCCACTTGAGAAGGCCGGAATGCAAAAGACCCCCGCCATCAGGCAGGGGCCGTCGGTCGATTTGCGTGTGCCCGAAACGGTTTTGTGAGGGCGTAAGTGTGGGTTAATTGCCCACGCGGACATTCACCTCGGCAAGACAGATACCCCGCGACAGGAACGGGCGCTGGGCACCCTGAGGCTCCCTCACAGCCCCCACCGGGCCAACGCGGCTTCTGCCTCTGCCATGTCGTTGCGAATGCGCAGCACCGTCTGGCGGCTCAAGTCGGTAGCCCTCGCGATCTCAGAGGTTCCCGCCGTGCCCCCCGCAAGCATGTTCTGCACCATCTCGAATTGTTCCCGGCTATAGCTAGGCTTGCGCCCCCGGTAGGCCTGCGGTTTCCCCTCGCGTGCGGCCTCTATGCCCGCTTTCTGGGCCTCTTTCGTGGCCTCTGCCTGCGCCTGTGCCGTTGCCGCCATGAAGGCGATGAGCGCGTCCCTGACGGCCTGCTGCGTGGGGTCTGTGGTGGCCCCGTCGAAGGTCATGCCGTTGATGACCGTCTTGATCGTCACCCCCTGCCGCACGAAGTGCCGGATGGTGTCGGTCACGTCTTGATAGTTGCGGCCCAAGCGGTCCACCCAACGGACAACCAAGGTATCCCCCCGGCGCAGCTTGTCGAACAGCCTGCGGCCCTCACGGCGTTCCGAGAGCTTCGTGGCAACCCCAGAGACCCCGTGGTCTGCGATCACCTCGTCAATCTCGAAACCCGCTTTCCGGGCTTGGGTGACTTGGTGGTCGAGGGTCTGGTCAGTGGTCGAGACGCGGGCATAGAAGATCGTGGTCATGGCAGTCCGTAGTGTTCGAAAGGGTAGTGACCGATGAGTAGACTGACCGAAAGCCCGAGTCAACCCTTACGGACACCCTTTCGGACTCACCTCAACATGACCGCTGGGGTATAGGCTAACGGACACCGCACCAAAACTGCCCGATTCCAGAACCTTAGCAGAGGCACTCCAGACCCAAACCCGGCTCTGCCTCGCAGTGCAGCTCTTGCCGAGCGAAGCCAAAGCGGAACTCTGCGAACTCTGCAACGAAACCGCCATTCGCCCAGCACCAACGCCCGCCGCCAAAGATGGGGTGGAAGGCATCGCAGCTTTTCCCAAGGTAGAGCTTCTCGATACCCGACACCACTTGGGTGGCTGCACCAAAGCCCTTGGTGCGCGCGACGGGGTAGCGCGAGGTCAGCACATAGCCGTCCGGGTTGCAGGTCAGCCCGTATTCATGCCCGCCAGAGACATAGGCTTGCCCGGTGCTGGCCATCAGGCTGGCGGCAAGGGTCAGGGCGGTCATACGAAAGCGGGTCGGCATGGTATCCTCTGGGCTATGCTAGGGGGTGCAGGGGGGTAGGCGCTGGGCCGTGTAGTCGATCTTGGCCGCTCGGATGCGGGGTGCAAAATCAATCGCGGGCGGGGGCGAGCGTCAGGCCGGGTCATCCCCCAAATCCATCTCTATCGTCTGCATCACGCGGTCGGTTTCGGCCAGTATCTTCAGGATGCGCTGGTAGTGCTTCACGTCGTCGAAGCTGAGCGCGCGGCCCTTGCGGTCTTTCAGCCATTTCTGGGCGGGCTGGTAGCCGCCGATGTAGAAGCCCCAAGACACCTCTGGTGCTGCGTCGAAATACTGGGTGGGGTTTATCCAGACGCGACCGTCCTCATAGCGCGGTTTCTCGACCACATTGTCGCCGTCCCCCATGAACGGGTAGGGCGTGGGGCCGATGGTGGCGGGGTCCATCAGGTGAAGCTGGCGCAGGGTGTGGCCCTTGGCGGACACGTCCCAGAATTCATCAGGCGTCTTGGGCCACGGGATGCGCGGGAAGTCGATTTTCAGGAACTCGGCATAGGTGTCGCGGTAGGCGGGGCAATGCAGCACGCCATAGATATAGTCGAAGACCTGCACCTCATCGGGGGTGCCGTGGTCGGGGTGCGTGGCCAGCTTGCGCAGCTTGGCATAGAGCTTCGGGTCAAAATTGACCCGGCGGGATTGGTCGAGGTCTTGCGCGTCGGGGTAGAGGTAGAGGGGGAAAAGGCAGGACTGAGTGCTACGTTCTGCGCATTTCGTTTCCATGATCGCGTCGACACAGAAGAAATGATCGAGGCTTGGGTTCTTGTTGCTTCTCGCGGTTGCAAGCGCAAAGTTCTTTTCAAGCATATGTCGCATTACGTCATATCTCGGGTAGCACATGAACCCCCGTGAGTTCCCGGTATAGAATGACCAGCGATTGTCGAGTGGTCGGTAGGCGATTCTCTCAAGCCGGTCCTGCGTTAGGTTCTCATTTGCGTCCTCTTGTGCCCAAGCGACCTGCCAGTCTCTGACATCTTTTCCCAGTTTGAAGCGTTCGCGTGCCATTTCCGGCTCAAGGCTGGCAAAGACCTGCACCCGCCTCCAAAGCTCGTCTTTGGATATGTCGATTGTCAGCGCGTCCCGCGCGGTCACGATTCCGACCGAGTTCACCGGCATAAAAGCATTGATCTGAAACCCCGCGTCATACGCTTCCTGCGTCGCAAAATCCCGCCGCACCAACGGATATTGCGGCGCGGGGCTTTCCAGCTTCTCGAACACCGGCGCGGTCAGGCTGGCCGCTTCCAGCGCCTCGTATTTCGCCTGTCGCGCGCCCCACAGGTCGCCCTGCATGACCTGCGCCAGACCTTTGCGCGCGCCTTTCTTCTTCACCCCGATAATGATCGACACGCCCTGTTGAATGTCGAAGACGTTCTTGTCGGGCTTGCCGTCGGGCGTGACCTCTTTCTTCTTGGCATTGCCGTGCAGGTCCAGAACCCAGATCTTGTCGAAGCTGTGCAGCAGGTGCCAGCGCATCCCGCGAAAGGTCGGGTTGTCCAGATAGCCGTGGTTGGTGATGAAGCCCAAGACCCCTTCGCCGTTCTTTTCGATCAGGTGCGACGAGAGGCGGATGAACTTCACATATAGGTCGTTCAGCCATTTCGGGTTGCGTTCGCGCAGCTTCTCCTTGCCGCCCGGTTCCTTCTTGTAGTCATCCATCAGCGTGCCAAGCCACCCCTCGGACACGCCACCCTCGCCCAAGTAAGGCGGGTTCCCGATGACGCACATGATCGGCATGTCGCGCTTGATGGTGTTCGCGCCCTTCGCCTCTCGTGACAGCCATTGGCTGAACAGCAGGTTCTGGGTGGCGGGTTCCCCTTCCTCCAGCGAGTTCGTCAGGTAGACCGACAGGCGCGGGGGGGTGCTGGTGGGTTTATAGCCCATCTCTGTCAAGATCATGTCCAGCTTCATGTGGCACATCGCATAGGACGCCATCAGCAGCTCGAACCCGTGCAGGCGGGGGATAAGGTCATTCTCGATATAGCCCGACCACATGCCGGGGGCCACGCCCTGGATTTTCGGCGCGATCTGCTTGATGACCTCTGCCAGAAAGGTGCCCGTGCCGGTGGCCGGGTCAAGGATTTGGACGCGATGCACCTCTTTCTTGATGGTGACGGCGCGGCCCTTGTTGTCGGTCTGGCCCGTGTCCCAATCCAGCGTGACCTTGGACGTGTCCGCCAGCCCGTCGGGCAGGCCGAATTCGGTTTGCAGCACCTCATCCACCGCGCGCACGATGAAGTTGACCACGGGTTCGGGCGTATACCAGACCCCGCGCGCCTTGCGCTTGGCCGGGTTATAGGCGGCAAGGAAGGTTTCATAGAAGTGCAGGAACGGGTCTTGCTGGCCCGTCAGCTTGCCGAAATTGGCCATGATCTTTTTGACATTCGCGGCTTGGAACACGGCGGCAAGGTCGTCGAGTATCCACGCGATGCGGTCGTCTAGGTCCACGCCCGCGACATAGCTGAACAGGCTGCGCAGGAAGGGGTTGGATTTGGGCAGAAGGTCCAGCGCCTCTCGGCGGCTGAACGTGTCGAGCGTGTCGTCATGCAGGCGCGCCGCGAACATGCCGTAAGCGATGGTTTCGGCGTAGATGTCGGCAAAATCCTCTGGCGCGATGTCGTGGATAAGGTGTTCCTTGAAGGCAAGGTATTGGCCCGTCAGTTCGCTTTGCATGTCGGCATCGGTTCGCAGCGCGTTGAACAGCACGTCCTTTATCAGGATTGCCTTGCCCGCCATCCGCTCTGCCAAGTCGCGCGGGCTGGTGATGGTCTGCGGGCGCTGGGCGATGAAGTCGCGCAACAGGTTTTCAAGCTGGGTGTAGTTGTCGGGGATGGGTTGGATGCCCATCAGGTAATCCGCGATCTTCACCGAGGCGACCAGCTCGCCATTGCGGTAGAAATCCCAATCCAGACAGTTGGTGTAGATCAGGTTGGCCAGACCCTTCACATAGCGGTCCTTCTGGCGCTTGTTCGCGTCCTTCATCGCGCGGATGTCGATGTCGATATCCTTGGCCTCTAGGTGGCCAATGGCGATGTTGTCGCGCAGGATGATGAAATCGGGCGCACCCACTTCAGAGCGGGCGGGGTCGTTCACGGGTTCCAGATCATCGCCCAGAGCTTTCAGCAGGTCATGCAGCGCAGGCCGGTAGGCATGTTCGCGGGCAATGCCGGTTTTCTGGACGTCCTGAACGCGGGCGATGAAGTCGGAAATCAATGTCACGGAATGCCCCTGTCGGATTTGCGGCTATTGAACAGAGAGGGCCGCGCAATCGCAAGCTGAATTGCTACGCGCGGGTTCGGGGCGCGCTTTGGCTTGACCTGCGCTACAAAGACCTGCTACAAAGCTGAAAATTCGGGTGACAAAAAGTCGTTGAAAAACAATGACTAGGCCTTGGAAAAGCGGTCTCTTCTCGACCGCACCATTTTTCCCTTAATTCCATAGGTTTCGGCCCGTTCGGGCCGGGTGTTGCCGTTGTTCGGTGCCCAAGCAAAAAGGCGCGTCCGGGGACGCGCCTTTTGTTATCGTTCTGCCATGGGCTATTGCGGCGACAGTCCGCGCAACCGCTCGCCCCGGCGGCGCAGCAGTTCCACGACCGTCAGCAGCGCGATCGAGATGAGCACAAGGATCGTCGCCACCGCGAGGATGGTGGGGCTGATGTCCTCGCGGATACCTGACCACATTTCGCGCGGGATCGTGCGTTGCTCGACGCCGGCCACGAACAGCACCACGACGATCTCGTCGAAAGAGGTGATGAAAGCGAAAAGTGCGCCAGAGATCACGCCGGGCAAGATCAGCGGCATGGTGATCTTGAAGAAATTGGTCGTGGGCGACGCGCCCAGATTGGCCGCCGCGCGGGTCAGCGACTGGTCAAAGCCCACCAGCGTGGCCGTGACCGTGATGACCACGAAGGGCGTGCCAAGGGCTGCGTGGGCGATCACCACCCCCAGAAAGGTTTGCGCGATATTGATCTGCGAGAAGAAGAAGAACATCCCCGCCGCCGAGATGATAAGCGGCACGATCATGGGCGAGATCAAGATACCCATGATAAGCCCCTTCGCCGGCATCTCTGCGCGCGAGAGGCCAAGGGCTGCCAGCGTGCCCAGCGTGGTGGACAGGATCGTCGCCGCAATGCCGATCAGGAAGGAATTGCGGATTGACCGCATCCAGCCGTCATCGCCCAGGAAATCCTGATACCAACGAAGGCTGTAGCCTTCGGGGTTCAGCGTCAGCATTTCACGGGTGAAGGTGAAATAGGGCTGCGCGTTGAAGCTGAGCGGGATCATGATGAGGATCGGCGCCAGCAGGAAGAAGAAGATCGCGAAGCAGATCACGCGGAAGGCGTAATGCCAGACCTTGTCCTTGGTGGTGTAATAGGCGGGAAGTGACATGCGCGCCCCCTTATCCGAATTTCAGGCTGTCGGTTCCGACAAGCTTGTTGAAGAGCCAGTAGAGGATCAGCACGCTGACCAGAAGCATCGTGCCGAGCGCTGCGGCCAGACCCCAGTTCAGCGAGGATTGGATATGCCGCGCGATCTCGTTCGAGATCATGCGCCCATCCTGACCGCCAACCAGCGCGGGCGTGATGTAATAGCCGATCGAGATGATGAAGACGAGCACACCGCCCGCGGCAATCCCCGGCAGGGTCTGCGGGAAATAGACCCGGCGGAACGCGGTCCAGGGCGTGGCCCCAAGGCTTTTGGCGGCGCGCGTGTAGCTGGGGGGGATGGTCTTCATCACGGAATAGAGCGGCAGCACCATGAAAGGCAGCAGGATATGCGTCATGGCAATGATGGTGCCGGTCTGGTTGTAGATCATCGTCAGGCGGTTCTCATCGTCGATGACGCCAAGCGCCACGAGCATGTCGTTAATCACCCCTTGCCCCTGCAACAGCACGATCCACGCCGATGTCCGCACCAGAAGCGATGTCCAGAAGGGCAATAGCACCGCGATCATCAGCAGGTTGGCTTTGCTCATCGGCAGGGTGGACAGGTAATAGGCAATGGGAAAGCCCAGCGCGAAGGTCATGAAGGTGATGACCACGCTCATCATGAAGGTGCGCCCGAAGAGCGCGACATAGATCTGGCGGTTCTCGGGGGCCTGAACGATCTCGCCCTCGGCATTATACTCGCGGTCAACGGCTGCAACGTAATAGGACGCGGTCAGGGGCCGCCCTTCGCGTTCGATGATGCGCCAGATGGTGGGGTCGTTCCAAAGCCGGTGCGCGTCAAGGAAGGCTTCCTTGTAGGGCGCTTCCATCTCGTCCACGTTGCGCGCGGTGCGCACGATCGCGCTGCGTGCTGCCGAAATCTCGTAGTTCAGGCGCACGGCCAGGGGGCCCATTTTCTGCTCGGC
Organism: Roseibaca sp. Y0-43; assembly: GCF_020667835.1. Classification (GTDB taxonomy): domain Bacteria; phylum Pseudomonadota; class Alphaproteobacteria; order Rhodobacterales; family Rhodobacteraceae; genus Roseinatronobacter. The sequence goes on along the minus strand of NZ_JAFMPR010000009.1, from coordinate 23,679 downwards.
GCGGGGCAGTTCCTCGTCGGCCAGCATATCCTCGTAAAGGGCGCGGTAGACCTCTTCGCCGGGCAGGTCATTGCCGTCCCACTCCTCGAGCGCGGCGAGCGTGCGGGGAAGGGCTTCGACCACGGCGGGGTTGTCGACAGACCGCCACATCATCTGGACGATGGGGTAGGCGAAGAAAATCAGGATGAAGGCCAGCAGCGGCGCGACAAGCCCCAGCGCCGTCAGCTTGCGCCGGCGGTTGGCGCGTTGCAGCGCGGCGCGCAGCGGGCGACCGTCCGAGGTCAGCAAGCGGCCCTTGCTGTCGGTCTCGTTTCCGATTGCTGTGGGGGTGTCCGAAGCGTCAGACGGTGCCATGGCGTCATCCTTCATGGAAATCCGTGATCGGCCGAAGGGCCGAAAAAGGGCGCGCGAAACCCGCGCGCCCTTGGTGGTTGCCTCTGGTTACTGAAGCATCCAGTTCGCGAAACGCTCGCGCAGTTCGTCGCCATAGTCGGCCCAGAAATCGTTATCCAGAACGATCGGCGAGTAGTAGTTCGCGGGCGCGGTCGGCATATGCGGTGCCATGTCGATGCCCAGATCGGCGTGCTGGCCAACCAGTGCTGCCGACGAGGCGCGTGCCGGGCCGTAGCTGATGAACTTCGCCTGATCCGCCAGACGCTGCGTGTCGGTGGCGAAACGCAGATAGTCCATTACGGCATCGACATTCGGGCCACCTGCGGGCACGACCCAGCCATCCCATTCCACGATCTGGCCGTCCCAGACGATGGCGGCATCCATGCCTTCGACCTCGATCGCGTTGAACATACGGCCGTTATAGCCGGTTGCGAAGGCAACTTCGCCATCTGCCAGAAGCTGCGGTGCTTGCGCGCCTTCGGTCCAGAAGATGATCTCGTCCTTGATCGTGTCGAGCTTGGCAAACGCACGGTCCACACCTTCGGGCGTGGCCAGCACGTCATAGATGTCCTCGGGGGCGACGCCATCGGCATAGAGCGCCCATTCCAGGTTGGTGCCGGGACGGTCTTGCAGCGCGCGCTTGCCGGGGAAGTTCTCTAGGTCGAACAGGTCGGCGATCGAGTCGGGCTGCTCGCCTTCGAACGCGCCGGGGCGCACGGCCAGAATGGTCGAATACACGATCTGCGGGATGAAGCAGTCACCCAGCGAGCCGGGCAGGAAATCTTCGCTGGCAGGCGTGCCATCGGGGGCAGGGGCCAGCATCGCGTCATGGTCGATTTCCAGGATGATACCTTCGTCACAGGCGAGCTGCGCATCCGACGGCAGCATGTCGACCAGATCCCAGGTCACGTTGCCTGCCTGGCTTTGGGCACGCAGACCGGCCAGTGCGTTGGCGGAACCGTCATCGTTGATGATGGTGACATGCGGGTTCGCGGCCATATAGGGCTCGTGATAGGCGCGCTGCTGGCTTTCGGTATAGGCACCGCCCCAGGACACAACGGTCAGCGAGACCGGGTCTTGGGCCGCGGCGCTCAGCGCGATCATGCTGGCGGCCGAGCTTAGCGCGATCAGTTTCAATTTCTTCGTCATTCGTAACCTCCTAGGTTGTGAACGTGATCGGTCCGTGCCGATACGCATTTTTGCATCCCCATCCCTCTGGTTATGCAATTATTGGCCGCAATGCCGGATCAGTCGTGATCCAGCGCGCGGCAATCCTTCGGCAACCAGCCGATTTCGATCATGTCGCCCGGCTTGTGGCGCACCTGGTCGGGTGCGTTGCGGGTTTTCATGATGAAATTCTCGTTGCCGGCGACCTTCAGGCGCGTGCGGAACACGTCGCCCATATAGATGAACTCCAGCACTTGGGCCTTGATCGTATGCGCGCCCTCTTTCAGGCGCTCTTTATTGGCCTCGACGCGCTCCGGGCGGATCGACACGCGGGTGCGCTCGCCCACTTTCGAGACATTGACCGGCTGCGCGTCGATCAGGTCGCCGCTGTCCAGTTGCACGACGCATTCGTCGCCCGTGATCTCTTTCACAACGCCGTCGAGCGTGTTGTTTTCACCGATGAATTGCGCCACGAAACTGTTGCGCGGTTCCTCATACAGCTTGTCGGGCGGGTCCAGCTGCTGGATGCGCCCGTCATCGAACACCGCCACGTTGTCGGACATGGTCAGCGCTTCGGTCTGGTCATGGGTCACATAGACCGTGGTGATGCCCAACTCATGCGCAAGGCGCGTAATCTCGAACTGCATATGTTCGCGCAACTGTTTGTCGAGCGCGCCCAATGGTTCGTCCATCAAAACAAGTTCGGGTTCGAACACCAGCGCGCGGGCAAGCGCGATCCGCTGTTGCTGACCGCCCGAAAGCTGCGCCGGGCGGCGGTTGATGAAATTGCCCATCTGCACCATGTCCAGCGCGCGCTTGATCTTCACCTCGCGGTCGGATTTGGCCATGCCGCGCACTTCCAGCGGGAAGGACAGGTTTTCACCCACCGACATATGCGGGAACAGCGCGTAGTTCTGGAACACCATCCCGATGCCGCGCTTGTGCGGCGGAACCGAGTTGATCGGCTTGCCGTCCAGCAAAATCTCGCCATTGGTGGCGGTCTCGAACCCGGCCAGCATCATCAGGCAGGTCGTCTTGCCGGACCCGGACGGCCCCAGCATGGTCAGGAATTCGCCCTTCGCGACCGAGAGGTTGAGGTCTTTTACGACAAGCGTTTCGCCATCGTAGCTCTTCTGCACTTTGTCGAATACGACGAAGCCGTCACGCTTATCTGATGCGCTCACACTCTTCTCCCTGTTGGACCGGCGGTATCCGCTCTTTTCCTGTCACAGAGTAAAACGAACCGGGTTTCGCAATGCAACCGATAACTCTTTATTTCGATTACCACAGCATTTTTTCAGGATAACCGCCTACAGATTATGTGCCTTCCGGGCGATCAGCCCGTTAAATGCGACCTGTTTGGGCGAAATGCGTCACGCGCAGTTGCGGCCGCTTTGGTTTGCGGCGCGAAATAAGGTGCCGTGCCACCGGTCGCGCCTACAGCCCCTTGGCGCGGTAGCTGCTGGCCACGCGGTTGATAGAGACGATGAACGCCGCCGTGCGCAGGTCGCGCACGTCGCGTCGCTGGTTCCATTCCTCCGAGATGGACTGGTAGGCGGTGCGCATCGTGTCATCCAGACCGGAGCGCACCAGCGTCAACTCATCCGCGCCCTGCATGTAGCGTTTCTTGAAATCGGGCGACAATTCCCAGCCAAGGTTCTTGTCGGCCGACAGCCGTTCCAGCTCTCGTACAAGGGTCATGGCATGGGCTTCCTCGTTGCGCCGCTGCATCCGGCCGAAGCGGATATGCGACAGGTTCTTGACCCATTCGAAATAGGACACCGTGACACCGCCCGCATTGGCATAGAGGTCGGGAATGACAACCGTCCCCTTCTCGCGCAGGATTTCATCGCCGCCGGCCGTGATCGGGCCATTCGCGGCCTCTATTATCAGGGGTGCGCGGATGCGGTCGGCATTGCTGCGATTGATGACCCCTTCCAGCGCCGCCGGGATCAGGATGTCGCACTCATGCTCCAGCACCGACGCGCCGCCGGGGGTGAATTCGGCATCGGGAAAACCCTTGACGCCGCCGTGCTGCCCGATCCAGTCGCGCACGGCGTCGGGGTCCAGCCCCTTGTCGTTCAGGATCGCACCGTCACGCTCGATGACGGCGGTGATGATGGCGTCATCTTCCTCGCGCAGGAACTTGGCGGCGTGATAGCCCACATTGCCCAAGCCCTGCACGATGATGCGTTTGCCCGACAGATCGCCCTTCAGCCCGGTTTTCTTCACATCATCAGGATGGCGGAAGAATTCGCGCAGGGCGAATTGCACGCCTCGGCCCGTCGCCTCGACCCGGCCCTTGATGCCGCCCGCGTTCAGCGGTTTGCCGGTCACGCAGGCGCGCGCGTTGATGTCGGTCGTGTTCATCCGGGCGTATTGGTCGGCGATCCAGGCCATTTCACGCTCGGAGGTGCCCATGTCGGGGGCGGGCACGTTCTGCGCGGGATGGATCAGGTCGCGCTTGGCCAGTTCATAGGCGAAGCGGCGGGTGATCTGTTCAAGCTCGTGTTCCTCGTATTTGCGCGGGTCGATGCACAAGCCCCCCTTGGACCCGCCAAAAGGGGTTTCAACCAGCGCGCATTTATAGGTCATGAGCGCTGCCAGCGCCTCGACCTCGTTCTGGTGCACTTCGGGGGCGTAACGGATGCCGCCTTTCACAGGTTCCATATGTTCGGAATGCACGGCGCGATAGCCGACGAATGTCTCTATCTTGCCGCGCAGCCGCACGCCGAAACGCACGGTGTAGGTGGAATTGCAGATCTGGATCTTGTCGGCCAGCCCCGGTGGCAGGTCCAGATATTCGACGGCACGCCGGAACATGATGTCCACATTTTCCCGAAAGCCCGGCTCGGTCGTGTCGCGCATGAAATCCTCCCAGATGAACGCGGTGGCTGCGGCATATTGCTACATTGATTCGGAGAGTAACAGGTAAACGCCGCAGCGAAACCCCGGCGTGGCAGCTCCGCGGGCCTGGTCGGGTAATGCGCGCAGTTGCCTGCACTTGCCGCAATCTGCCTTGCTGTTGCCCGAATCCTGCCGTGTTCTGCGGCGATACGACAAGACTGTATCATGCAACCGCTCTTCTGCGGGGGCATAGCCTGTTTGCCATGGTGAGTGTCATGTCCCGGTTTCCCTCGATCCCGTTTCGCCCGTTCCCCCGTATCAGCCGCGCCCTGCAACGCCATGCCCGCGACGAAAGCGGCGCGATCATCGTTCTAGGGCTGATTATCTTCGTGCTGATGCTGATGGTCGGCGGCTTCGCGGTCGACACCATGCGCTATGAAAACGACCGCGTGCGCCTGCAGGGCACCTCTGACCGGGCGGTGCTGGCGGCGGCGTCGCTGATGAACAACAACACCACCATGTCCCCCGAGGAACTGGCGCAGGCCTATTTCGAGGCCGAGGGGCTTGGCGCCTACTCGCAGGGCCGAATTTCCGTGTCGGGCAATAACGAATCGGGCCGCGTGGTCACGGTCGCGCCAGAGGCGTCGATGGATACCATGTTCCTGCGTCTGGGCGGGGTGTCGGGGTTGGGGGTGTCCGCACCCGCCGCCGCAGGCGAAGGGCTGGACAAGCTGACGCTGGAAGTGGCGCTGGTGCTGGACGTGTCCACCTCGATGGACGATTCGGCCATGATGCCCACCCTGCGCGCCGCCGCGGAGCGCTTTTCGCGAAGCCTTGCGGACGGGCGCCCGGAAGAGAGCCTTGCGCTCAGCATCGTGCCCTATTCCACGCAGGTTTGGTTGCCCGAAGGCTGGCTGGACCATTTCACGAATGTCGGACCATCGCCCGCCCCTGTGGTCGAGAATGACTGGTGCCATGATTGGGTCGACATCACCAATGTCGTCGACAGTCTGAACGCGCCCATGTTCCGGCAGAATTGCATTGTCCGGCCCGCGCCTGACTACATCATGGCGCGTGTATCCCCCTTTGTTGACAGCCATGCCGATGCGGTAGATGCCATTGCGCAATTGTCGCGCTACGGACAAACGCATATCGACTTGGGTATCCGCACCGCCGCCATGCTGCTGGACCCCAGCATTCGCCCCATCACCTCTGCGCTGGTGGCCAGCGGCGATCTGGACGCGCGGTTCCAAGCCTACCCGGCCGACTGGACCGATGACCGCGCGACCAAGGCAATCGTCGTGATGACCGATGGTGAAAACTGTTGCTTCAACGAAGGCTATTATTGGAACCGCTACGCAACGCGCGCAGAGATGGACGCCGCGACCATCGCGACCTGTGACGCCATCAAAGCGCAGGGCGTGATTATCTATTCCGTCGCCTTCGCCGCGCCGCAGGCCGGGATCGACGTGATGCAGGCTTGCGCATCCTCGCCGGGGCATTTCTTCAACAGCACCATTGATGACCTTGTCTATTCGTTCGAGGCGATTGCCACGCATATCCGAACGACCTCGTTAAGGCTGGTGCATTAGGCCGGTCGGCAAAACTGTCGGCAAAGGCCGGCAACGCGCCACCAGACCGCCAAAATCCCGCCATATTTCGCCCCGCCAGCGCCCCAGAAAAGCCATTTGAGCCACGTATCTAGAGAGATGGATGCTGCTCATTCCAGCTTGCGGTTCGCGCAGGTTGGCCAGTTTAGAGGTATTAGCCATGAAACGGATTACGAGTATTGGAAGTATCGCCGCCCGCAAGGCGCAAGGGCTGGCTGCCGGGTTCGCCCGCGCACAAGACGGCGCGATCATCGTGCTGGGCCTGATTATCTTCGTCATGATGCTGATGGTCAGCGGTCTGGCCGTCGATGTCATGCGCTACGAGAATGAACGCGTGCGCCTGCAAGGCACGTCGGACCGTGCGGTTCTGGCCGCGACATCGTTGATGAACAACAACACGACCTTGACGCCCGTGGAACTGGCGCAAGCCTATTTCGATGCCGAAGGTTTGGGTCAGTATTCCCAAGGCCGCATTTCCGTGACCGATACGCCGGAAACCGGCCGTGTTGTGCGCGTGACGCCCGAAGCCCCGATGGAGACGATGTTCCTGCGCATGTCGGGTGTGGACCAGCTGGCCATGTCCGCACCGGCCGCTGCCGTCGAAGGGCGGGGCGGGCCGACCAAGCTGGAAATCGTCATGGTGCTGGATGCGTCCGGGTCGATGGGGTCCATGACCTCTACCGGGAACACGCGCCTTGAAGAGATGAAGCTTGCCGCGAAATCCTTCGCGAACCAGATCCTGACCACGTCTGACCCCGACCTCGTGTCGATCTCGCTTGTCACCTACGATTCCTGGGTGCTGCCGACGCCGGGCATGTTGAACCACATGCTGCGCGTGGATGGCACGGGCGCTTGTATGGAATTCGACGACTGGGCGGATGTGCGCGCCGGAAACGGCCCGCCTGCGCCCAGCAATGGCAACGGTTGGGGCGTTGGTGGCACACCGCCGCCGTTCCAAGACGGCGGAAGCCCCGGCAACAGCGGCAACAACGGAAACGGCAATAGCAACGGTATTGGCGTTGGAGTCAGTGTTGGCGGTGTTGGCGTTAGCGTTGGTGTCGGTGGCAGCAACGGCAATGGTAGCACCAACGGCAACGGCTGGGGCGTTGGGGGCACACCGCCGCCGTTCCAGAACGGTGCCAGCACCGAACCCTATGCGTCCGTCGGCCAAAATAGCCGCAACGCCGAAGCAACCCGTGTGAATTGCCCGACCAATGCCGCTTACGAAGTGCGCCCCATGGTCAATGACCTGACCGCCTTCGAGGGCTATGTCGATGCGATCACCACGCGCGGCACCACCTCTATCGACCTTGGTGCACGGTTCGGGGCGATGCTTCTGGACCCGGATATGCGCCCCTTCATCGACGCGTTGGTGGATGCAGGCCAATTGCCCGAATCCATGCGCGGCCGCCCCTTTGACTGGGACGAGCCCAATGTCGCGCGGGTCATGGTGCTGCTGACCGACGGTCAGAACTGCTGTGGCGCACGCTTCAACCGCGACACGCAAGACGACAACACGCTTGCAGTCTGCGAAGGTCTGCGCGCCAATGACGTGACGGTCTACACCGTGTCGTTCGAAGCCCCGCAGGGCGGGATCGACCTGTTGGCCGAATGCGCCTCTTCGCCCGGTCACTTCTTCAACACCGGCGGGGAAGAGCTGATCGCCTCTTTCGACGCGATTGCCACGCATGTTCAGGTGCAGGCGCTGCGCCTGATCGAATAGCGCCATCAGACCCGGCGCGGGCCGAACGCCTGCGCCGGGTCAATCCGCCAAAACCCCGATTTTGCCATTTTTGCGCGCCGATAGGGCCGCAATGCCGCGTTAGATTTCAAGACCTACAGGCCCGACAGTCCGGGCCAAGAGTGTGAACAGGTAAGACCATGAAGCGTGTCAGTCACTTCCTTCGATCATGGGCCACGCGCCAGGATGGCGCTGTCACCGTCGAATTCGTCGTCGTCGTGCCCTTTGTCCTGACTCTGTTCTTCGCGTCGGTCGACACGGGTATCACCATGCTGCGCCAGGTCATGCTGGACCGCGCGGTGGACATGGCGGTGCGCGAGGTGCGCTTGGGCCGGGTGCCCAGCGACGGCTCTGTCACCATGGCGCAACTGATCTGTGACCGCGCGATCCTGTTTTCCGATTGCCACGACAATATCGCGGTCGAAATGCAACCGATCGACACTACCAATTTCACCGGGCTGAATGACCCTGTGCGCTGCGTGAACCGCGAGCTGGCGCTCACGCCCGCCGTGGCCTTCAACCCCGGCTCTGGCGGCGCGGCGCAGGAATTGATGCTTATCAAGACCTGTGTCTCGGCCAACCCGTTCATCCGGCTCACCGGTTTTTTCAACGCGATGCCGATCAATCCTGACGGTGATTACGTGATCGCGTCTCGGGGGATTTTCGTCAATGAACCTAGCTAACGCCTTTTTCTTGCGCCTGCGGCTTTTCGCGCAAGATGCCCGCGCCGCCATTACCGTGGAACTGGTGCTGGTTCTGCCCATGCTGCTTTGGGCCTTTTTCGCGACCATGATCTTCAACGACGCCTACCGCGCGCGCACGCAAGCGCAGGCGGCGGCGCTGCATGTGGCCGACGCCATTTCGCGCAACACGACCATTCTGACGACCGAATACCTGGAAGGCATGAACGACGTGTATGACTTCCTGACCGGGGGCGAGGAATTGTCGCGCCTGCGCGTGACCTCTGTGGTGTGGGACCGCGACGCGGATGAGCCGATGGTGCTGTGGTCCTATGGCACGCGCGGCATGAACCCGCTGCCCGACAACGCTTTCCAGCTTATGGCGAGCGGCGAATATGCCATGCTGCAAGAAGCCATGGACGGCATGGAAGGCGAGAACCTGATTTCCGGCTTTACCCAGACGCCGGTCGCCGACCTGCACCAGCGTATCCCGCCGGTCATGCCGGGTGAGGCGCTGATCTTGGTCGAAAGCTTCACCATGTGGCAAGCGCCCACGCGCGGCATTTTCCTTGGCTTCGACCTGCTGGAGAACAGCCGCCTCAGCCCGATTGCCGTGGTGCGCCCGCGCTTCTCGCCCTTCATCAATTTCGAAGGCGCGATCGACGCGGTTCCGCCGGATTTCTCGGAATTTGACGGCACGCCCTCGGACCCGGTCAGCGACCCCGAGGGGGACATTACCGACCCGGTGGACCCGGTTGACCCCGGCGACACGGTCGATGTGGTGTCGGTCACGGATTTTTCGGCGGGTGTGAACGACGGCTGGTCCAGCACGCAAACAACCGCGGCGGCCGGTAGCAACGCGGCGGGCAACAGCTATCTGGGTCCGTTCGGCAATGAAACCCGCACCAGCCCCGTCACCTTTACCAATACGTTCAGCCAGACCATGTCGCAGGCGGATTACCATTTCGATTTGGTCATCCTTGGCTCGTGGGATGGTTTCGATCGGAATTGGAACTTGCCGGAGGGCGAGACGCTCGGAATCACCGTCAATGGCGAGGTCGTCGCGCTGGAGCCGTTTGCAGTCAACCCTTGGGGGGTTACGGAGCGCGCTCGGGAAAGCTTGGTCCATACTGCACATGGTCGCGTCCGCGTCACACTGGAACCTGTTGAAACTGCGGTCGATATCGACGGGGATTACTGGATGGACCAGATTTGGTCCTTGTCGATTCGTATCGTCGATCCGGCGCAAACGATCAGCATCGGTTTCGTTGCCAACACAAGCGAAGGCCTCGACAATGAATCCTTCGGTTTCGGCGGCATGTCCCTCAGCGCTGTTGCCGGGTCGCAAGACCCCGACCGCTGGGTGCCCGACCGTGCTACCCTGATTGGAACCGATAGCTTGACCGGCTTTCCGGTGCATTCCGGCTGTTTCGTGAACAACAACCCGGCAGATACCCTGTCCTTGGGCAATTACGACCTGTGGGGCGGTGCGATCCCGATGCGCCGCACCTTCGGCGGGGATACGCAGATGAGGAACTGCCGCAGTGACGGCTATGGCTTTTTCAACGCCTCGCCGCTGATGGTTCTGGAATATGAAAACGACACCGGCAACTGGGACAATAACCGCTTCCGCATTCGCACCGATGACGGGGCCAATGGCGCGGAATGCGATGCCGTGTTGCTGATGCGCGACCCCAACGGCCAGTGGTTCTGGGTCGACGACCTTAGAGGATTTGGCTGGAATGCTGGGCTGGAACTGGCTCATGCACAAAGCGGAACCTACATCATCTGGGGTGGGCGCTACAGTCAGGGCACCTGTCAAGCCGACATTCTGTTCGAGCATTACTGACAATTTCCCCACCGGCAAACAGACCGGGGCGCAGGGCAAGATCGCCTTGCGCCCCGTGTCGTTCCAAGGCTAGGGTAAGCCAGCCTCGCCAACGGACCATGCCATGCCGCGCCGCGCCAGTTTGCTGTTTTGCCTTTGCACCGGGCTTGCCGCCTGCGTGACCAGCCCTGACCTGCCGCCCGCCGACCGGCAGGCGCAGGGCGCAGCCCCCAGCCTTGTGCCGATTTCGGGCCTGCTTGACCAAGCCGCACGCCCCGAAAGCCTGACCGCCGTCAGCCTTGCCGCCGCCCCCCAAGCCCGTGCCGCCGCTCTGCGAGCGCGCGCCGCCCGCCTGCGCGGCCCGGTCATCGCGGCATCCGATCGCGCGCGGCTGCTCGCCTCTGGCCCCAGCCTGCGTTAATCCAGAATTTCGGCCAGCGCTTGCGCTTGCGCCTTGGTCAGATCCGCCCGCCGTACCTGAGCGGTGTGGATCGAAAACACCACCGCCCGGCTTTGGGCCAAGCGCAGCAGGCATTGCCGTTCCGAGCGGATGAAATCGCCATCGTCGCGCTTGTCCTTGGGCGCGTATTCTTGGCGTGGCTGGTAAAGCGCGGCGTTGGTGTAGCGCAGCAGGTTGGCGCGCCAGAGCGGCTGTTCCGGGCGGATCGCGTCGAACATCCGCTGCACCCGCGCGCCCATCTGGCTATCATAGCTTTCGACCGGGGCGTGAATACGCAGAAGCGGGCGGCCCAGTTTCTGCGCCAGCGTCCAGCTGGACGGAAAACACAGCACCGCGCCCGTCAACACATGCTCGTCCGCGCCATCACGCTTTTGCAGGATGCAGAAATCTTCTTGCACCAGCAGCCCTAGCGCATGAAGCGGGGGCAGGGCGGACAGGTCCACTCTGCGCCCATCGGGGCATGTGATGCGCGGACCGTCGCACGTGAAGCCCAAGGCGGGCAGGTCGCCCAGAACGGTCGCCAACAGTTCCGCCGCCGCATCTTCGGCTTCGGCCAAGCAGGCCGTCACCTCGGCGGGGCGATCTGCCAAAAGCCGCGCGCGTTCTGCCATCTGCGCCGCGTAAGCGTCCGAGATCAGTAGCCATTCGTCCCGCGCCAAGGGCATCACACCCGGCAAGCGGCGGCGGGCAGGGTCCACCCAAGGGGCAAAAGGCAGGCGCGCGTTCAGGATCATGCCCCATCGCTACCGCGCCCGCGCTCGCCCCGCCACAGCAATTTCTTGCGCAAGGGCGGATTTCGCGGCAGCATGGCCCCATGGCACAGCCCGAATACACGCTTGGCATCGAAGAAGAATACCTGCTGGTCGATGCCGAGACCTGCGCGCTGGTCGATGTGCCCGATGCGCTGATGCGCGACTGCGCGCAGGCGCTTGGCGATCAGGTCTCGCCCGAATTTCTAGCCTGTCAGATCGAAGTCGGCACCGGTATTTGCGAAAGCGTGGCCGAGGCGCGCGCCGATCTGGGCCATCTGCGCCGCACGATTGCCGCTTGCGCCGCGCAATACGGCATGGCGCCCTTGGCGGTGTCCTGCCACCCGTTTGCCGATTGGCAATCGCGCAAGCACACCGAAAAGCCCCGCTATGACGATCTGGCCCGCGATCTGGGTGGCGTGGTGCGGCGGATGCTGATCTGCGGCACGCATGTGCATGTGGGCCTGCCGGATGACGATTTGCGCATGGATATCATGCGCCAGATCAGCTATTTCCTGCCGCATCTGCTGGCGCTGTCCACCTCCTCGCCGTTCTGGGGCGGGCAGGATACCGGGCTCAATAGCTACCGACTAAGCGTGTTCGACAATTTGCCGCGCACGGGCCTACCGCCTGATTTCATCTCATATGCCGAATATCGCCGCTCGGTCGATATGCTGATCGGCGCGGGGCTGATCGAGGACACGTCGAAAATCTGGTGGGATATTCGCCCTTCGGCCCGCTTTCCGACCATCGAGGCGCGGATTTGCGATGTCATGCCGATCATGGAGCATACGCTGACCATCGCCGCGATGGTGCAATCCATCACCCGGATGCTGGTCGAGCTGCGCCGCCGCAACCAACGCTGGCGCATCTATGACCGCTTCCTGATCGCCGAGAATCGCTGGCGGGCGCAACGCTATGGCCCGCGCGAAGGGCTCTTGGACATTGGGCGCGGCGCGCTTGTGCCGATGGGCGAATTGGTGGCCGAGTTGATTGATCTGCTGGACGCAGATGCCATGGCCTTGGGCTGCCTGAACGAGTTGCGCGCGGCGCAGGACATCGTCGCCCAAGGCACCAGCGCCGAGCGGCAGCGCGCCGTTCATGCGCAGGCCGTGGCCGATAGCGCGGATCAGGCCGAAGCCCTGCGCGCCGTGGTGCGGTCCCTGATGGGCGAATTCAGCGCGGGGCTGGACGCTACAGGCGAATGACCGAAATCAGCCGCCCGTAATCGGCCTGCCCTTCGTGGCAGGACCGGCGGTAGGAATAGAATGCCGCCGGGTCGGCATAGGTGCAATGCCCGGTCCAATGCGCATCGACCCCCGCCGCGCGCAGACGGGCCAGACCAAAGCCCGGCAGGTCGAACTGGTAGCGCCCGCATTCGCCATTGACGAAATGGCGCATGTGGTCGGGGTCTTCGTCGAGGAACTTTTCCAGAAAATCCTGCCCGACCTCGTAGTTGCGTTGGCTGATGCAGGGGCCGATCACCGCGGTGATGCGCTCGCGTTGGGCGCCAAGCGCGATCATCGCGTCTATCGTCTGTTCCAGCACGCCGTCCAGCGCGCCGCGCCAGCCCGCATGGGCCGCGCCGATCACGCCCGCATCGCGGTCGGCGAACAGGACCGGCTGGCAATCGGCGGTCAGGATGGCCAGCGCCAGCCCCGGTGTGGCGGTCACGACCGCGTCGGCGCGCGGGCGCTCGTCATCGCCAAGCGCTGCGTTCACGCTGGCCACATCGGCTGAATGCACCTGATGCACGGTGACAAGCGCGTCGGTTGGAACCTGCATCGCCTCTGCCACGCGGGCGCGGTTCATACGCACGCTGTCGCTTTGGTCGGAAGACCCGGTGCCGCAATTCAGCCCCGCGAAAATGCCCGAGGATGCCCCACCGCGCCGGGTGAAAAACCCGTGCCGAAAGGGCTGTAGCGCGTCCGAGGTGATGATGTCCAACGTCACGTCACTTGTCCAAAACCGGGCGGTTGCGGCGCCCCTACAGGGTAAAGGCCCAGCGCCTTGAATAGCTGACCCATTTCCCCCGCGTCGGTCAAGCGCCGATATGCGGCAAGGTGGTTTTCCAGCGCCGCGTCCGTCAGACCTTGGGCAAGCACCTGCGCGCGCTGGCCGATGCCGAGCGCCGCCAGAAGTGCGCCTTGCGGGGCAAGCGGTGTGGCGGCCAAGGGGCTGGCATAGGCCAAGGCGCGGAAATCGACATGCGCGGTCAGGTCCGCGTCGCCCGGATGGGCCAGCGGGTGGTCCTTTTGCTGCTGCCAGATGGCTTGCAACGTGTCGCCCGCGCTGCCCCAGTCGCCGTAATCGACGATCAGCGCGAAACCGCCTTGTGTAGCGATGCGGGTGCTCAGCGCGTCGATCACGGGCAGGGCGGGGGCGCAGGACTCAACCATCGTGCCCTCTGGCGTGTTGTCGAGCAGGTTGTCCAAGGCGGCCAAGGGCGCGGGTGGGGTCAGGCCGAAGGCAAGCTGGTCGCCGTCCAGCCCCACCACACGCTCGGCCCAGCCCTTGGGGTGGCGCAGGAACTGGCGGATGGGCAGGGCGTCGAAAAATTCATTGGCCACTACAAACAAGGGGCGGTCGTCGGGCAAGCTGTCGGCGCTGTCATGCCAGACCGCACCGGGCACGCGCTGCGCCTGGGCCGCACGCAGCACGGGCGACGCCTCTACCAAATGCAGCTCTGCGCCCGCGTGAAACCCCGGCACGCGGGCTGTGGCGCGCAGGATGTCCGCCATCAGCGTGCCGCGACCGGGGCCAAGTTCGGCCAGCGTGAAGCGGGGGGCTGCGCCTTGGTCCATCCAGACCTGCGCGATCAGCAGGCCCAAGAGTTCGCCGAACATCTGGCTAATTTCGGGCGCGGTGGTGAAATCGCCCGTCTGCCCAAGCGGGTCGCGGGTGGTATAGTAGCCATGACGCGGATGCAGCAGGCATTGCGTCATGTACTCGGCCACGGTGATCGGCCCTTGCGCCGCGATCTGGCGGCGCAGGATGTCCGCCAGCGCCGTCATGTGCGCCGGGCCTGCCACAGCAGCGCCAGCCCGATCAGCACCATGGGCAGCGACAGCATTTGCCCCATGCTGACGCCGAGGGGGCCAAGCGATAGCACATGCCCCAGCGGGTTGTCGGGCGTGATGAATTGCGCATCCGCCTGCCGCCAGAATTCGACCGTGAAGCGCGCCAGCCCATAGCCCGCGATGAACACGCCCGTCACCAGCCCCGGCTGCTTCAGCGCGCCGCGCCGCCAGACAAGCCATGCCAGCACGGCGAACAGAAGGGCGCCTTCAAGCGCTGCCTCGTATAGCTGCGTGGGGTGGCGCGCGCAGATGGTGCTGGGCCAATCCCACGGGCAGTCTTGCGCGGCGGGGCCGGGAAAGATCACGCCCCACGGGGCCAGCGTGGGCCGCCCCCAAAGCTCTGCATTGATGAAATTGGCGACCCGCCCCAGCCCGATCCCGATGGGCGCGACCAGCGCCATCGCATCGGCCAGTTGCATCGGCGGCACGCCGTGGCGGCGGCAATAGAGAAGCCCCGCCACGATCACCCCCGCAAGCCCGCCGTGGAAGGACATTCCCCCTTCCCAGATGCGCAGGATTTGCGACGGATATTCAAGGTAATAGCCCGCCTGGTAGAACAGCACGAACCCCAGCCGCCCGCCCAGAATGACCCCGATGATGACCCATGTCAGCAGCCCTTCGACCTTGGCGGGGGCCATGGGGGCTGTGTCACCCGGCCAAAGCGCGGGCCGCGCCATCAGGCGCTGGATGATCCACCAGCCCAGCAGGAACCCCGCGATATAGGCCAGCGCATACCAGCGCAGCGCGAAGCTGAAATTGCCGATATCGAGCGTGAAAATCTCGGGGCGCAGGTCGGGAAACAGAATGGCGAGGGGCGACAGCATGGCAAGGTCCGGGCAAGTGTTGCGACTGTCTGGCGCGTGGGGGCTAGGGAAGTCAACCTTGCGTTTTGGCGCGTCAGGTCACATATCAGGCAAAAGCCGCTGGCAAAGGAGCCGTCATGCAAAGCCGCAACAAGATCCTAGACGACATGTCGCAACTTGTGACCAACGCCATGGGCGTGGCCCAAGGCGCGCGCACAGAGGCAGAGACGGCCATGAAAAGCCTGCTCGACCGGTGGCTCGCCGACCGCGATTTCGTCACCCGCGAGGAATTCGATGCGGTCCGCGCCATGGCGCAAAAGGCCCGTGAGGAAAACGCGGCCCTGCAAGCGCGGCTGGATGCGCTGGAAGGCAAATCCAAGGGCTGACACGGCCCATGCGCCCCGCCGCCACGCAAAGATTGCAACATGGCGGGGTTTCGGGGCAAAACCTCTCTGAGAAGTTGGAATTCCAGGGAGGGGTCAATGGGCCATATTCTTGCACTCGATCAGGGCACTACGTCCAGCCGGGGGATCGTGTTCGATCCGCAGATGCGGATCAAGGCCATCGCGCAAGAAGAGTTCACCCAGCATTACCCCAGCTCGGGCTGGGTGGAACATGACCCGTCCGATCTGTGGGCGACGACCGCCGCCACGGCCCGCGCCGCGATCGAAAAGGCGGGGCTCTCGGCCAGTGACATCGCCGCCATCGGGATCACAAACCAGCGCGAAACCACGCTGATCTGGGACCGCGCAACGGGCAAGCCCATCCACAACGCGATTGTCTGGCAGGACCGCCGCACGTCCGATTTCTGCGCCGGTCTGCGCAAGGACGGGCACGAGCCGATGATTACCGCGCGCACGGGGTTGCTGGCGGACCCGTATTTCTCTGCCACGAAGGTGAAGTATATCCTCGACACGGTCGACGGCGCGCGCGACCGGGCCAAGCGCGGGGAACTCGCTTTCGGCACGGTCGATAGCTGGATGATCTGGAACCTGACCGGCGGCAAGGCCCATGTGACCGACGCCACCAACGCCGCGCGCACCATGCTTTACGACATCCACAAGGGCCGGTGGAGCAAGACGATCTGCGATCTTTTCGACATTCCCATGTCCATGCTGCCCGAGGTGCGCGATTGCGCCGCCGATTTCGGCGTCACGCGCGCCGATCTGTTCGGCCGCGAGATCCCGATCCTTGGCGTGGCGGGCGATCAGCAGGCCGCGACCATCGGGCAGGCCTGTTTTACCCCCGGCATGATGAAATCCACCTACGGCACAGGGTGTTTCGCCGTGCTGAACACGGGCGCAAAGCCGGTGGCGTCGTCGAACAAGCTGTTGACGACCATCGCCTACCAGTTGGACGGCACGCCCACCTATGCGCTGGAAGGGTCGATTTTCATTGCGGGCGCGGTGGTGCAATGGCTGCGCGACGGCATCCAGATCATCCGCTCGGCCCCCGAAACCCAGGCGCTGGCCGAAAAGGCCGACCCTACCCAAGACCTGATCCTCGTGCCCGCCTTCGTGGGGCTTGGCGCGCCCTATTGGAAGCCAGAGGCGCGCGGCGCGGTCTTTGGCCTGACGCGCAATTCCGGCCCTGCTGAATTCGCGCGCGCGGCGCTGGAATCGGTGGGCTACCAGACCCGCGACCTGTTGGAAGCGATGCAGGATGACTGGACCGCAAAAGGCACCCGGCCCAGCCTGCGCGTGGATGGCGGCATGGCCGCGAATGACTATGCCATGCAATTCCTGTCCGACATTATCGGCGCGCCCGTGGATCGCCCGCAGGTCTTGGAAACAACCGCGCTGGGCGCGGCTTGGCTGGCAGGCCAACGTGCCGGTGTCTGGCCGGGGATGGACGAGTTTGCCAAGGGTTGGGCGATCGAACGGCAATTCACCGCCGCGATGGACGCGGGCGAACGCAGCGCACGCTATGACCGTTGGGGCCGCGCGGTGAATGCCGTGTTGGGGGTATGAGCGTGCCGCCCTTCGGCTTTGCGACGGCGGGGCAAATCCGCTTCGGGCGCGGGGTGCTGGCGGAAGCCGCCCCCTTTGCCGCATCCGCGCGGCGGGTGCTGTTGCTGCGCTCGGCCTCTGTCGCGCAGGCCGGGGATCTGGCCCGCGCGCTGCCGGGCGATGTGCTGGACATGGTCGCGCGGGGCGAGCCGGACCTGCCCCAGCTAGAGGCCACGCTCGCGCAAGCGCGCGCTTTTGGTCCCGATCTGATCGTCGCCATCGGCGGCGGCGCGATCATCGACCATGGCAAGGCATTGGCCGCGCTTGTGCCCGCGCCTCATGGCGCGATGCGCTACCTGGAAGTGGTGGGCGAGGGGCAACCGCTGGATGCCGCCCCCCTGCCGCTGATCGCCATTCCCACCACCGCCGGCACGGGTGCAGAGGTCACGCGCAACGCGGTCATCGGCGTGCCGCAGGCCGGGCGCAAGGTCAGCCTGCGCGATCCGCGCCTGTATCCGGCACTGGCGCTGGTCGATCCAGACCTGTTGGAAAGTTGCCCGCGCGGGGTGACGCTTGCCTCTGGCCTTGATGCGATTACGCAGGTGATCGAACCTTTCATTTGCGCGCGCGCCAACCCTATGACCGATGCGCTGTGCCGCGACGCCATCCCGCGCGGGCTGCACGCGCTGCACCGCCTGATGGACCATGGCGAGAGTGCGGCGTGGGACGACATGGCGCTGACCAGCCTTTACGGCGGGCTGGCGCTGGCCAATGCGGGGCTGGGGGCAGTGCATGGGTTCGCGGGCGTCATCGGCGGGCGCACGGGGGCGGCGCATGGCGCGATCTGCGGCGCGCTTCTGGTACCGGTCTTGCGCGCAAACCGGGCCGCTGCCGCGCCGGAAACCGAGGCTGCCCAGCGGATGGATTGGGTGATCGCCCGGATCACGGATGAATTTGGCGGGCTGAGCGACTTTCACGCATGGGCACAGGGCCATGGCTTACAAAGGGTGTCTGCCTTGGGCGTGCAGCCGGACCAGCACGCAGAGCTTGCACGCGAGGCGCGGCTGTCCTCGTCCTACAAGGCCAACCCGGTGGACCTGAGCCTCGACGATCTGGCCGCCATCTTGTCCGCCGCCTGAGCGGCCCTTAGCGCAGCAATTCCGCGATTGCTGCGTCCGAGGCGTCCAACTCGGCCTGCCGCGCGATACGCTCGGCGCGCAGGGCCGCGATTTCGCCTTCTATCGCATCGACCCGCGCGCGACGCTCGGCAGTCGCGCTGCTTTCGTCGCCCAGTTGCACGATCAACCCCGCCAAGCGGTCCTGATCGGCGATAAGCTGCGCCTCGGCGTCGCGCAGATCGGCGATCTGGTCTTGCAGGCGCGATTGCTCGGCGCGCAGGGTGCGCAAGCGCTCGAACAGGGCACGCGTGTCGTCGGTGGGCATCCGCCCCTGCCAATAGGCAAGCTCGTCGGCGTCCATATCCAGAAGCGCCAGTCGCGTGCGGGTGGTGCGGGTCTCTAGCACGTCGAAGCGCGTGATCTCGCCCTGCGGCAGGTCGATGGTGAAGCGGGTTGCGTCCAGTTCTGCCGCGCCGCCTTGGGTCTGCATGTCCCAACCGGGGCGCAACGGGTGCAAAAGCGTCAGCACGCGCGTGCCCGCCTCGGCCCCTTCGATCCGGTAGGTTGTCGTCAGCTCCACCCGCTCGGACGCGACCAGCACCCCGTCCGAGAGCGTGGCCTCGGTCACGGTCGATTGCTCTGCCAGATCCTCGCGGATGGACAGGGCGGTGTCCTCGGCAAACTCGACCAGCGCGGTGTCGCCGGGGGCAAGTTCGGGCATCATCGCATCGCCCGCATGGCCGCGCGTGGCGTCATAGACGGTGACAATGCCCGCAGGCAGGCGCAGCGGCAGGGGGTTTTCCACTTCCAGCGCCATCATCGGATGGGGCGCATAGCTGCCGCCGTAATAGACCGTCAGCCGCGCGTTTTGCGCCTGCTCTTGCAGGAAGGGCAGGCTTATCATCTGGCCGCTGGCCAAGGTCACGGGGTCGCTGAGCGTATAGGCCGAGAAACTCGTGCCTTCGACCATCTCGACCGGGGCGGGTTCCATCACGGGCATGTCAGCCATCCCGCGCATCACGGCGCTTTCCGCCATCGCGGGCGCGAATTGCGGCGCTTTTTCGCGTGGGGCATCCACCCGGTCATACAGCCGCGCATCCAGCGCGCGGACAGCCCCCGTGGCCAGTGTCAGCGACACGCCGTCCCAATCCTGGCCGGTGGTGTTTTCCACGACCGCCCAGCCGGTCAGCGTCAGCCCATCCGGACCATCCACCGCGCGCCACGCGGTTTTCCACACGGGCGCGGGTTGTAGCCAGCCAAGGCCCACGGTGCGGGGGCTGGTGTCAGCGCTGTCGATCTGCACCTCGATGCGGCTGGCGCGGCCTTGGGCGCGGATGGCATTTAGCGCGGTGTCCAGCGCCGCGCGGTCATCGGCATCGTCCAGCACAAGCGTGGTCGCATCATCAAGCGGCATCTGCAAGATCTGCCCGTCGGCATCCATGACCGACACGGCCACGCATCCCGCGCGCCCGTCGTCGCAAGGGGTTGGCCCGGTGCCCATCAGCCGCCCCTCCAGCGTGGTTGCCCGCCGGGTCAGCCGCGCGGGCGCGCCTTGCATGGCGTCAATCAGCGCGGTCAGGTCCGACACGGCCTCTGGCGGGAAGGGCAGGGTGGCAAAGGCATCTTCCAAGCCCCCCGGCCCCGGCATGGTCAGGCGGGGTGTGGCCCCCGTGGGGTCGGCCAGCCGCAGCGATTTCAGGAAATCGTTCATGTCGGCGTGCCGCAGCGTCAGGCGCAGACCATCCGGCCCCATTTGCCCCTCACCCTCCAGCATGGCGACCCCGGCGGTCGACAGCGTGACCGCGCGCAGGTCGGTCTGGGCCAAGGCGGGTTGGGTCAGCGCGGTGCAAAGCAGAAGGGCGGCGATGGGGCGCATGGGGCGGTCCTTTATGTAAACGCTCACGCAGCCTAGCCTGTGCAAGATGCGCTGGAAACAGGCACGCGCGGGCAGCGGCGGGTATTTGCCACGGCGATTGGCGCGCAGCAAAAGCAAGGGCTGGACGCAGCCCATCCATAGCGGTATGCGAGAGGAATGCCCCAAGATGATGATCCGACGCCCGAGCTGAACACATCCGAGCCGCTGCGCCGCGCGCTTGGCTCGCGCTATCTGCAATATGCGCTCTCCACCATCATGCACCGCGCGCTGCCCGATGCGCGCGACGGGCTGAAACCCGTGCACCGGCGCATTCTGTTCGCCATGCGCGAGTTGAAGCTTTCGCCCACAGGCGGCTTTCGCAAATCGGCCAAGATCACCGGCGACGTGATGGGCAACTATCATCCACATGGCGACGCCGCGATCTATGACGCGATGGCGCGCTTGGCGCAGGATTTCAACCTGCGCTACCCGCTGGTGAACGGGCAGGGCAATTTCGGTAATATCGACGGCGATAACCCGGCCGCCGCGCGCTATACCGAGGCACGCATGGCGCGGGCCTCGGAGCTGTTGCTCGAAGGGCTGGCCGAGAACGCGGTCGATTACCGCCCGAATTACGACGGCACGCTCAGCGAACCCGTTGTTCTGCCCGCTGCCTTTCCGAACCTGTTGGCCAATGGCGCAAGCGGTATTGCCGTGGGCATGGCCACCAACATTCCACCGCATAATCTGGACGAGTTGATCGAGGGCTGTCTGGCGCTGATCGCCACGCCCGATTTGCCCGATGACGATCTGGTCAAGCTGATCCCCGGCCCCGATTTTCCCACAGGCGGCGTGATCGTGGAGCCGCCCGAGGCGATCCGCGAGGCCTATGCCACCGGGCGCGGTGCCTTCCGTCTGCGCGCGCGGTGGGAGGTCGAGGATCTGGGCCGCGGGCAATGGCAGGTCGTGGTCACGGAAATTCCCTTCCAGGTGCCCAAATCGCGCCTGATCGAGAAGCTGGCAGAGGTCATCCAGACCCGTAAAGTGCCGCTTCTGGCCGATGTGCGCGACGAATCCGCCGATGATGTGCGCATCGTGCTGGAACCCAAGTCGCGCACGGTCGATGCAGAGCTGATGATGGGAATGCTGTTCAAGAACAGCGATCTGGAAACCCGTTTCAGCCTGAACATGAATGTGTTGATCGACGGGGTCACGCCCAGGGTGTGTTCCTTGCGCGAAGTGCTGCGCGCGTTTCTGGACCATCGCCGCGAGGTCTTGCTGCGCCGCTCGCGCCACCGGCTGGACAAGATCGACCACCGGCTGGAAGTGCTGGAAGGTTTTATCATCGCCTTCCTGAACCTTGACCGCGTGATCGACATCATCCGCTACGATGACAACCCCCGCGCCGCGCTGATGCGCGAGGTTTGGGGGCGCGATTTCCCGCGCGCCACGTCCGAGAAGGATTATGTCGCCCCGGCTGAGGGCGAGGGCGAATTGTCAGAGCTTCAGGCCGAATCGATCCTGAACATGCGCCTGCGCAGCTTGCGCCGTCTGGAAGAGATGGAGTTGCGCCGCGAGCGTGACGAGTTGCTGAAAGAACGCGCCGATCTGGAAGACCTGCTTGGGTCGGACAAACTGCAATGGAAGCGCATCGGGCGCGAGTTGCGCGATGTGCAGGCCGAGTTCGGCAAGAATACCGATCTGGGCCGCCGCCGCACCGATTTCGCACAGGCCGCCGACGTCGAAGATGTGCCGCTAGAGGCGATGATCGAACGCGAACCCGTGACCATCGTCTGCTCTGCCATGGGCTGGATCCGCGCCATGAAGGGCCATGTGGCGCTCGATCAGGCGTTCAAGTTCAAGGATGGCGACGAAGGGCGCTTCGCGTTTCACGCCGAAACCACCGACAAGATCGTGCTCTTTGGCTCGAACGGGCGGTTCTACACGCTGCTGGCCGCCAACCTTCCCGGCGGGCGCGGCATGGGCGAACCCGTGCGCCTGATGGTCGATCTGCCGAACGAAGCGGCAATCGTTGATCTGTTCATCCACAAGCCCGGCACCAAGCTTGTCGTGGCCTCCAGTGCGGGCGACGGCTTTGTCGTGCCTGCCGATGATGTGGTAGCGCAAACCCGCAGCGGCAAACAGGTGCTCAACGTCAAGGAAGGCGTGCGCGCGCTGGTCTGTCGACCCGTGGCAGGCGACCATCTGGCCTGTGTGGGTGAAAATCGGAAGATGCTGGTCTTCCCGCTGGCCGATCTGCCCGAAATGGGGCGTGGCAAGGGGGTGCGGCTGCAATCCTACAAGGATGGCGGGCTGTCGGACCTGACCACGATCACGCTGGCCGAAGGGCTGCGCTGGCTGGACCCGGCAGGGCGCACCCGGCACGAGGCGGACCTGACCGAATGGCTGGGCAAACGCGCTAGCGCGGGCCGCATGGCCCCGCGCGGCTTTCCACGCGATAACCGCTTCGCCTGACCGGCTGGCCCGCCTCATGGGTTTGCGCCTTTGGCTTCAATAAGCTATGGCAGACGGGTCTTTGGCTGAAAGGGTGTCGTCATGCGGGTTTCGGGTGCTTTCTTGCGCAGGCTTGGGCTGGTCGCCGCGATCGGGCTGTTGTCGGCTTGCGCCAGCGGCGCGAAGCTGGGCGAAGAACGCGCCGAGCTGAACAATTTCCTGCTGGGCCATGCCATCGTGGTGGATGAAAACGCCGTCGCCGGCCCCGCCTCGCGCAAGGCAGAGCCGAATGCTTGGAAAGAGAGCCTTGAAGCTGAATTGCAGCGTCGATTCGGGCGCTATCAGGGGGACAAGCTCTATCATCTGGGGGTCGCGGTGCAGGGCTACGTGCTGGCCATTCCGGGCATTCCGCTGGTGGCCGCGCCCAAGTCGTTCCTCATCCTTGGCGTGACCGTCTGGGATGACGCGGCGGGCCAGAAGCTGAACGACAAGCCGCACCGCATCATCGTGTTCGAATCGCTGTCGGGCGAAACCGCCATCAGCTCTGGGCTGACCCAAAGCGCCGAAGAGCAGATGCAGAACCTGACCCAGAACGGCGTCGCCGCGATCGAGCGCTGGCTGGCCACCCAGGAAGAGTGGTTCCCGCCCGCGCCAGAGCAGCCCGACACCCAAGAGGAAGAGACCGCCGAAGCGCAGGACGACCCCGCACAGGCCGCCACCGCCGCGACCGAAGACAGCTGAGACGCCGCAGCCGCGCCTTTCCGGCTTGATTTCCCCCGCGCGCTTCGGTAACTGGCGCGCGTGTCTTTTCGGGCCCGCCACATCGGCCCACCAACAGAGGGTGCCCTATCCATGGCAAAGCAAAAGTTTGACCGGACGAAACCGCATGTGAACATCGGCACGATTGGCCATGTTGACCACGGCAAGACGACGCTGACGGCGGCG
>NZ_JAFMPR010000008.1 GCF_020667835.1 Roseibaca sp. Y0-43 | reverse complement strand
AAGCCGAGGAGAAATATAAGGAGGCCTTGAAGTCAGACAAAATTGCAGCTTGAAATACGAACTCAACAGTCTCCGGCGAAACCGGAGCGGTTCAGTTTGCGGCGCTTTGCCATGTTCAACGACCCTATCGCGGCTCTTTGCCTAGAAGGCGCTGTTGGGCAGGAGCAAGGCAAAGCCGGGGAATTGGAAGAGCAGCCACAAGATCAGGATGTCGGCAGCCAGGAAGACCAGCACGCCTTTGAAGATGGCCTCTAGGGGGACGGCTTTGCCCACCACGCTTTTGATGACAAAAACATTCAACCCTATGGGTGGCGTGATTAGGCCGATTTCCAGCAGTTTGATGACCACGATGCCGAACCAGATCAGGCTCATGCCGTAAGATTCCACGATCGGGACGGTCAGCGGAATGGTCAGCAAGATGATCCCGATCGGGTCGAGGAATGTCCCCAGCACGATATAGAGCAGAACGATCGCCGCCATGACCACGAAGACCGACAGGTCCGCAGCCTCGATCCAGGCCAGAAGCGCGTTCGTTACGCCTGTCAGGGCAACGAAAGATAGAAGCATCTTGGCGGCGATGGCGATGGCGAAAACAGCAGCGGTTTGATAGGCGCTTTCACGCAAGGCGTCGACGAAGCCCGCAAGTGACAGGCGTTTCGTGACCACGCCAAGGATTACCGCGACCATGAAGGCGACGGCGGCCGCCTCGGTCGGTGTGAACAGCCCGAAATAGATGCCCCCCACGATCAGGAAGAACAGGGTGAAAAACGGCCATGCGCGCTTTAGTGCCGTGACGCGCTCTGCTTGGCTTGGGCGGTCATCTGTGACCGGGGCCGCTTCCGGGTTGAGCTTTACCCATGCCCAGACAACACCCACATAGGCCACGACCGTCGCCAGACCCGGCAGCACCCCCGCAAGAAACAGCAGGCTGACGGATTGCTCGGTAAAGACGCCATACAACACCAGCAAAAGCGATGGCGGAATGAGCGAGCCCAAAGTGCCGCCCGCCGCCACGCAAGAGGCCGCCAAGGACTTGGAATAGCCAAATTTCAGCATTTCGGGGACCGCGATGCGCCCCATCGCCGCGGCGCAGGCGACAGAAGTTCCGGTGATTGCGGAAAACCCGCCGCAGCCCATGACCGATGCAATCGCCAGATTGCCGGGGACCGACGGCAACCAGATGCGGATCGCGTAGAACAGGTCGGTGGTGAACCCGGCGCGGTGCGCGACATGGCCCATTCCTATGAACAGCGGTGCCATGATGAGCGGGTAGGAATGCAGTAGAGAATAGGGGTCGGAGGCGAGGAAAGAGAAGACCGGCCGCATCGCCCGGTCCGGGTTGAACCCGCCCGCGGCCGGAAAGGCGAAAAAGCAGAATATCCCGCCAAGGGCCGCCGCCCCCAGCGCATAGGCCACCGGCACACGCAACGCCAGCAACACCAACGCCGTCACCATCCCGAGGACGCCAAGCGTAACAGGGTCCATTATCGCAGCCCCAATCCGGACATCGTGGAGTGATCAGCCAGCATTGCGGCCTCCTTTCACCAAAGTGGCAAGGTCTTGCGCCGTGTTCAGCACCAGACGGGCACTGAGTAGCGCCAGCCCCGCAACGAAGAACGCCTTTGCAGGCCATTGCGGGATCTGCAGCACCCCCTCGTAGAAGCGACCGCGCTGAAAATCGCTAAGCGCAACATTGAACGCGCTCCAGGCGATCAACCCGAACAACAACAGGCCAATGAGGTTGCCGCAGAGGGTCAGGGCCGTGCGGGTCCGAAACGGCAGGAAGTTCGTGAAGACCTCGACCTCGATATGTCCGCGGCGGGCTGCGACATAGGCCAAGGGCAGGGTTACGATCAGCGGCATCAGGTTTTCTGCCAACACCACGTCATCCGGGATGGACGTGCCCAGGAACGTTCGCGCCAGAACAGAGGTAAAGAGCAAGGCCGCCGCGAAGGCGATTGCGGCCATCGCAAGCCCAATCGCGGCGGTTTCTACCACGTGCAAGGCACGGTCTACAAAGCCAGCGCCGTCAGGACGCTTATGCGGTATGGCCGCGTCGTCATCCATCGGGCCTGCCTCCGGTTGTCAGGTTAGTTCCAGGGGTAGCCGTTGGCGTCACGGACCGCCGCAAGGTCGGTCTGCGCGGCAAGGAACTGGTCCAGCACGTCCTGACCTGCCAGCCCCTTGGCCGCCGTCGCCTCTAGCCAATGCGCCGTCAGATCGTCGGCCCGCGAGGTGACGACTTCCATCACTTCTGCGGGGGGCGTTGCGACGGAAACCATGTGGCCGTCAATGCCGGCTTCCATCTGGGCTTTCACCTCGTCGCCCAAGGACATCAGCGCATTGGCCAGAAAATCGGTCGTGTCGCGTCCGACCTCACGCATGAGCTGCTGCTCTTCCGCGCTCAGATCTTCCCAAAGGCCAAGGTTCATGACCCCGACAAGCCCAAGCATCTGGCCGAAATCCATCTGCACCAAGTGGCTTGCCACTTCATGCAGGCGGTAGGCGGTCACGTTGCTCCAATAAACCTGGCTGCAATCCATCAGGCCGCTGTCGAGCGCCTGATACACCTCGATGGCGGGGAAAGACACGATCTCGGCACCAAGGCTGGTGAAGGCTTCGATATAGGGGCCCACGGCACGAATGCGCTTGCCTTCGAAATCGGACACTTCATCGATGGGTTCGCGGCAGATCAGTTGCACCGGGCCTGTGTTGAACTGCATCAGGTAGACCGCGTTATGTTCCGCGAATTCGTTGATCAGGGCTTCGTTGGTGGTGGCCGTGTCATACATGGCGCGCATCGCAACCCACGGATCGGCAGAGCCCATGGGCAGGTCGCCCACTTCATACAGATGCAGCATGTTCGGCTCCCATGACGGGACGAAGGTGCCCGCATCCACGAAGCCGGATTCAACGCTGCGCATGACATCGCGCCCGCTGACCAGCGCGCCGCCCCAAGTGATGTCGAGCGTGATCGAACCGTTCGAGCGCTCTGCGATCTGCTCGGCGAAATACTTGATCGCCTCGGCGCGCACGCCCCGGTCGGGGCCGTATTCCGCGTAGCGGATGGTGGTCTGGGCCTGTGCGCTGACCGCGGTCAGCGCGGCCAAGGCGGTGGCGGATACCGTCAAGCGAAGTCTGGTCATTGGTCTCTCCTCCCTTTGGTTGGTTTTCCGGCTCTCCCGATCCGGTCTTACGTCGCTCGCTGGATGAGCTTCGATTTGTATTGGCTGCGCGGCAGGCTGCCATGCGGCACCAGTTCGATTGCCGCCCGGAACACGAGCTTCGCGCGCAGCGCGGCCTCTATCCGTTTGGCCAGATCGTCTGACGCGGCTTTGCCCGGTGCCATCTCGACCTTCACCGGCAGGGGCGGCTCTTGCTTTGCGCCGTCGCTGGTTGGTGTAATCAGGATCACGCCGGAGACGTCAGGCGTGAAGTCTGACACCACTTCCCGAATTGCGGTCGGGAACACGTTCACCCCGCGCACGATCAGCATGTCATCGGTGCGACCGATGCAGCGCACCCGAAGGTTGTGGCGACCGCAAGGGCAGGGCGACGTGGTCACGCGCACATGGTCGCGGCTGCGGAAACGCAGAAGCGGGGCGGCCTGCTGGCGCAGATGCGTATAGACAAGTTCGCCTTCCGCGCCGTCCTCCATGGGCAGTGTGGCCCCGCTGTCAGGGTCGATCAACTCGACATGGACAAAGCCCGCGCCGCCGAAATGCATACCCTTCTGGTGCTCGCATTCCCCCCAAAGCGACACGGCAATGTCCCCGATCCCCATGGCTTCGGTCACTTTCGCGCCCCAGCCCGCTTCGAGCGTCGCCCGCATTTCAGGCTCTCCACCGCCCGGCTCGCCCGCGACCATCACGCGCTGGACGCTGGATTGCGCAAGGTCGATGCCGCGCTCGGCCGCCCATTCGATCAGATGCAGAGCGTAAGAGGGTGTGACCACCACGGCATCCGCGCGCAGCTTCTGAATGGCCGTGACCAGCCGCTCGGTATTGCCGGTGCCGACCGGGATGTGGCACAGCCCCAATCGGTCGAATGACCCCAAGGCGGCGCCCGCAACGAACGGGCCTGCATTGTAGCTGGAGATAACCCGGTCGCCCGCGGATACACCCGAGGCAGAGTAGCTGCGCGACGAGATCGTGACCCAATCCTGCACATCGCGCGCGGTCAGCGGAATGAAACTGGGCGTGCCGGTCGTGCCGGAGGTGGAATAAATGCGCGCGATGTCGCTTTCGGCGCAAGCAAGCTGCGTGCCAAGCGGGCGTTCGTCTGTCCGGCTGGCGCGAAGGTCGTTCTTTTCCGTGAAAGGCAAGGTGGCTAAATCGGATAGCCCGCCGATCTGTGACGCATGGGTGATCCCTGCGTCGTTCAGGCGGCCGCGATAGAATTCCGAGTTTGTCAGAAGATAGGCGATCTGCGCCTGAAAGGCTGCGTCGTCGGATATATCGGCAGCGTCACCGATCCCCTTGTGCTCGATAATGTTCATGTGTCGGCTCCTTCGGGCACATACTCGATTGCCTCTGCGGCTTTGCCCGCCAGCAAAAAGCCGATCGGGTGCTTCTGCTCTTCCGCCAGATGTCCCAGCAGGCCCGCCGCGCGCGCCAGAAGCGGCACGCCCTTTATCATCGTGGCAGGGAAATCGAGGTCCAGCAGCACGGCGGCAATCGCCATTGAAACATTCATCGTCAGCGGCTTGCCGCGCGCTTCGGTCACGGCGGCTGCAAGTTCTTCTGCCATGGCGCAATGCGCGCCAGCGACACCGCGTTCCTTGGTCAAAGAAAGAATGCGCGTGGTGCGCGGGTCTTCAGGCTTGTGCAAGGGATGGCCAAAGCCGGGCAGGTGGCGCTTTTCGGCTGCCGCCTCGGCCACAAGGGCCCGGGCAGCTTCTGCGCGCGGTGTCCCTTCATCGCAGCGGGCCTTTGCCTCTGTCAGCAACTTGCCACAGTCTTCCGCCGCACCAAGAATGACCGTCCCGCACCCCAGAATGCCCGCCGCCAAGGCTCCCTGCAGCGCATCAGGCCCGGCAGCCAACGTCATGCGCGCGGCCTGGGCATTCGGCGTCAGCCCGTGTTCCGCGATCGAGATCAGCAACACGTCCAGAAAATAACGCTGTTGATTCGTCGGCATCTGTCCTGTGACCGACAGAAAGAAGAAATCGGTGAAGGTTTTCACCCCCATCAGGTCTTCGGTCAGACTGTGCCCATGAACCCGGATAGAGCTTGCATCCGCATCGCAAATCGAACTGCGCGCAGCCGTTGCCTTGCCGATCATCATTGCACTCTCTCCTTGCGCCAACAATTGTGTCGAACAGTATTGTCGAACAATTTTGCTAGACGATACTGTTCGACAGGGCATTGTCAAGGGCACAGTTTCATCTTAAAATCGCGATATGAATTTTCTGAACTCTTCTCGCAGGCGCAGCGAAAGCGCCGTGGACCGTGTGGCAGATGCGCTGCGAACCGGGTTGATGACGCGTCGCTTCGCGCCCGGCCAAAGGCTGATAGAGGCTGATCTTACAGAAGAATTTCAGGTCAGCCGGGGCACGCTCCGGCAAGCTTTCAGCCGTCTGGAATCGGACGGTCTGATCGACATCGTGCCCAATCGCGGCGCGATTGTCCGGCAAATGTCACAGCGCGATGTGCTTGAACTTTTCCAGATCCGCTCCGAATTGGAGGGGCTGGCCGCGCGTCTGGCGGCCAGTAGAATGTCGGATCCGGCTGTCAAAGCCCGGTTCAAAGCCGACATTGCCGCCATCTGGGAGGAGCAACCTCGCGTCGATGGCGGACGCTACCTAGATGAAAATTCCGGGTTTCATCAGGCTATTCTGGTCGCGGCGGATAACCAACAACTTGCCAGCATATGCGGCCAGTTTCACCTGCATATGATCATGGGACAGGTCGGTCGTGCGTTGGGCGGCGAAGCCATGGCGCGGTCCGTCGAAGAACACCGGCATATCGCGGACGCGATTCTGGAATGCGATCCGGATCGCGCGGATCGTTTGATGCGGGAACACTTGCTACGCGCACTTCAACTATCCCAAGCCTAGATACGTGTTTGCCGGAACTGCCTTTGGTCGTCAGCTGAGGATAGCCCGTGTCGTGTTTGGCGATTGGGCGAAGTTCTTGCCATTGCAGAGGGTATAACGACCAAAAACGCGATCAAAGCTGCTTGGAATGCTGTGGACGTGTATCCGATGGGGGTGAACGCTGAGCTTTGCGTTGATACAGAAGGTCGAGCCAACCATGGCGCTGACCACGTTTGCATCGCCGAATTCGTCAGCACACCGATCTGAAGCGCTCTGAGATCACTCGAAGCACCGTCTCGGGGTCCATCTCCCACCAGGTCTTGCGAGAGAAAATCTCGACTTCGCAGGGGCCGGAATACCCCGCTCCCTCGACCGCGCGGCGGATCGCTTTCAGGTCCGCCACCCCATCACCCATCATGCCACGGTCAAGCAGCATGTCGGTGGTGTTTTCCAGCCAATCGCATAAATGGAACCCGACAAGGCGCGACCCGGCTTTTGCGCAAGCATCTTTCAGGGCTGTATCCCACCAGACATGGTAGACGTCGACCGCGATGCCCAATGCGTCATGGCCTATCAGATCGCACAGCTTGACCGCGTCCTGCACCGTCATCAGGCAGGTCCGATTGCCGCCGAACATCGGGTTCAGCGGCTCCACCGCCAAGCGAACGTTGCAAGCGGCGGCATGTTCAACGACCTGCGACAGGCGCTCGGCGAGGATCTTCTGCGTCTCGGCGACCCCCTTGGTCCCCGGTTCCGTGCCGCCGCTGACAACGGTCAGCACAGGGGCGCCCAAGGCAGCGGCCATCTCGATGCTGGCGCGCGTCTCTTCAAGCCATGTGTCGGGACGGTCGCGGCCGACAAGATACGGCGTTCGGCAAAGGCCCGCCACGTCTAGTCCGGCGGCCCGCACGCGATTGCCGATCTCGACCGCCCGAGTGCCGATTTCGCGCTGCCAGAACACGATACTGCCAAAGCCATGCGCGGCACAGGCGTCGATCACCCGTTCCAATGGCCAGCCCGCACCATAACCGTCCAGATTATGCCCCAGTGTCGCGGTGTTGAGAGCAAGGGCGGAGGTATCGGCGGAAAAGTCGCGCATCGCTACCGGACCCCGTAGCCGTGAAGCAGGATGCCCATACGCTCGACCGCAAGCTCGGGATTGGCCAAGGCACCGCAGCGATCCGCAAGGCGGAAGCAATCCACGAAATATGGCAAAGAGCGCATCGCCTCTGCACCACCGATCATCTTGAAATGGTCCTGATGTCCGTTCAGCCAAGCAAGAAAAACGACCCCGGTCTTGTAGTATTGCGTCGGTGCACGAAAGATGTGGCGTGCGAGCGGAACCGTCGGGTCCAGTGCCGCCCGAAACGCGGCCATGTCGCCCGCATCCAAGCTGCGGACGGCATTCGCGGCGTGCGCGGCCAATGGGTCGAAAATCCCCAAAAGCGCGTGGCTGAAACCCTGCGCGTCGCCGGCAATCAATTCCGGGTAGTTGAAGTCATCGCCCGTGTACATGCGCACGCTGTCGGGCAGGCGGCGGCGCATCTCGATTTCCTTTTGCGCATCGAGCAGCGATATCTTGATTCCGTCGATCTTGGCCTGGTGTTCTTGGATGATCTCCAGAACGGTGTTGCGCGCAGTGGAAAAGTCTGACGTGCCCCAATACCCGCTCAAGGCCGGATCGAACATGTCGCCTAGCCAGTGCAGGATGACTGGCTCGTCGCAGGCCGCCAGAACGTCGCGGTAGACCGCTTTGTAATCATCTGCGTCGCGCGCGACCTTGGCCAGCGCTCGGCTGGCCATAAGGATAATGCGCCCACCTGCGGCCTGGATCGCGTCCACCTGGGTCAGGTAAGCGGCGGTGACCTCGGCCAGTGTGCGGGCTTCTACCGGAGGCAGGTGATCGGTGCCGCAACCATTGGCCACGCGAGCTTTCGGAAAGGCCGATTTCGTGCGCCGGATCAGCTCTAGCGCCGTGGGCCAGTCCAACCCCATGCCGCGCTGCGCGGTGTCCATCGCCTCGGCTATGCCCAGACCCAAGCTTGCCAGATGACCGCGAAAGGCCAGGGTTGCGTCCCAGTCGAGTGCGGGCTGACCCGTGATGTCGCCATCCGCAAAGGGATCGCGGACGACATGGGCCGCCGAATACACCACCCGCGCGCTGTCTGGCGAAAGCGGGGCAGGGGCGACCGGCTGGCCCACCAGATGATAATCCACAAGCTGGGCGCGGGTGTCGGGCAGGGCGATTTTCATGGCGAAACTTTCAGAAACGGGGCAAGAGCATTCCACCATCGACAGAGATGACATGCCCCGTGGTGTAGGGAAGCTTGTTGGTGGCCAGTGTCGCGACAACGCCCGCCACATCAGCCGGTTGCCCGACCCACGGGAACAGGCACAGCCCATCCGCGGCGCGCTGCTTGTAACTGTCAATGACGGCCGCGGTCATTTCGGTTTCGATCAATCCGGGCTGCACATCGTAAACCGCGATGCCTTCTCGCCCAAGGCGGACGGCAAAGCACTTGGAAACCATCGCCGCCGCCGCCTTCGAGGCGCAGTACTCCGCGCGTGGTGCTGCCGCTGCCGTCGCGTTGGAAGAGGTGATGTTGATGATCGCGCGCGGGTGCGCGGTGGCTTGCGGGTTTGCCAGCACATGCCGTGCGAAGGCTTGGCATAGGAAAAACAACGCCTTGGCGTTGATCGCCATGCAACGGTCGAAACTGGCTTCGCTGACATTCAGAGGGTCGCCTCGTTGCATGACACCCACGCCGGCATTGTTCACGAGGGTCGTGAGTGGTCCCAATTCCGACGCTATCCGCGACAGCGCCGCCTCGTGCGCGGACAGATCACTGACATCGAAAGGAACTGCAACAGCGCGCGCGCCCAGCGCGGAAATTTCGGCCACAAGCGCGTGCAGCGCGGAGTCTGGGGCAAGGTCATTGGCGGCTATGTCAAAGCCGTGACGCGCAAGATCCAGTGCAATGGCGCGGCCGATCCCTCGGCTTGCCCCGGTAACAAGGGCCACGGGTCGGGTCATGAGGCTTTCCTGACTTGGTAGGGCGGGGGACTAAAGCGCGACATCGCAGACGAAGATCCGGTTCGGGTCGTCATTCAGACCTGCCATGATGCGGCGACCGATGGCCGTGTGCGTGTCATTGGCAAGATAGGCGTCGCGCACGCCCGCATCCCGAAAGTCGAACCAGAACACTTCCGTAAACCCATGAATAAAATGCGTTTCCGGCGACATGTTAGCGTGCGCGTGGAAGGCTTCGATGCCGTCAATCTCTGTCTGCAAGGCAGCCAGATCGCGAAGGATCGCGTCTTTCATGTCCTGCGCCATGTCCTCCGCGTAGTTCAGAAATACCATATGTCGGATCATGGGCTGGTTCCTGGCGCTTTCATTTTCATGGGTGTTCCGAATGAATACTTGATAACTCACCAGAGAGTGAGTTATCAAGTAATAAATTGACCTGTCCGAAAATAGGGGTGAGGGATGTCTGTCTACAGCGAGGGGGTCTTTCAGCGGGGCTTCGGCACATATCCGCTTCGAGGAGAGAGACTGTATGCCGCCGTCCGCGACGCGATCGAGATAGGATACCGCGCCTTTGATACCGCGCAATGGTATGGCAACGAAGCAGAGCTTGGTGCCGCTCTGGCGGACACGGACGTCTCGCGTGACGCGCTTCTGGTGACTACGAAAGTGCACCCCGAGAATATGACGGCAGAACGTTTCCTGCCTTCGGTCGAGCAGAGCTTGCGCGATCTGCGGCTGGATGCCATTGACGTTCTATTGCTGCATTGGCCGCCGGGCGACGACCCGGTAGAGCCGTCTCTTGACCTGTTGCAGAAAGCTCACCGTGCAGGTTTAGCGCGGCATATCGGCGTGTCGAACTACACGGTCGCAATGATGCACCGTGCTGTGCGTGCGCTGGATGTGCCGCTCGCGGTGAACCAGGTCGAATTTCATCCTTTGTTGAAACAGGACAAGCTGCTTGCGGCGTCGCAAGAAACAGGGATACCGCTCTCTTCCTATTGCTCTATCGCGCGCGGCGAAATCTTCAAATACCCGGTCCTTGCTGAAATCGGGGCTGGATACGGCAAAAGCGCTGCGCAGGTCACATTGCGCTGGATCTTGCAGCGAGGTGTGACGATGAACACCATGTCCACCCGGCCTGAAAACATCCGCGCCAATTTCGACATCATGGATTTCGCGCTCACGCCGGATGAAATGGACACGATCTCGGCGCTGACATCCACGAATTACCGCATCAGCAATGCCGAAGTGGTTCCATACGCCCCGACATGGGATTGAGATTGTGCTGTCACAAGCGTGTTGACAGCGGATCAAATATAAGTAACTCTCTAGTGAGTGAATAAAGCGATCAATGGAGGTCGGCTTGTTTGAAGTCTCGCCATATGAAGCGGCTCAGTGCGTGCGCGACGGTGATATGATCGCGATCACGGGCAATGGCGGCGGGATGCTTGAAGCTGATGCGGTCTTTGCCGCGCTCGAAGCGCGCTTTCTGAAAACCGGCCATCCGCGCGATCTGGTACTTGTTCATGCGCTGGGGGTGGGGGACGGGTCCGTGCGCGGCGTAAACCGCTTCGCGCATGAGGGCATGGTGCGCCGCGTGATCGGCGGCCATTGGTCATGGTCCCCGCGGATGCAGGCGCTTGCTCGGAACAACCTGATCGAAGCCTTCACACTGCCCGCAGGTGTGATTTCCACCCTGTTGCGCGAATCTGGGGCGAAGCGGCCCGGCCTTGTCACGCGCACCGGGCTGAACACGGCCTACGATCCGCGCAATGGTGGCGGCGCGGCCAATAGCGCCGCACGCGCAGCCGACCCGCTCAGCGAGATCGTTATCCTTGGGGGCGAGGAGTATGTTCGCTACCTGCCATTGCACCCCGATCTTGCCATTGTGCGCGGCACCTATTGCGACGCGCAGGGCAATCTTTCCTGTGCTGAAGAAGCGGGCGATCTGGATGCCTATGCCGTCGCGCTCAGTGCGAAGAATGCGGGCGGCCGTGTTGTGGCGCAGGTGCGAGAGATACGTGCCGACAGTGCTTGTCCGGCGCGGCTGGTGCAGATTCCGGGTATCTTCGTCGATCAGGTCGTCGTGGATGCCGAACAGCCGCAAACCCATGCCGGCGGCTATGAGCTGAGCCTTGCCGGGTTTCCCGGTGCCGCAGAAGCACCCAAGGGCAAATTCGCGGGTCTGTCGCTGCCAACGGGTGCGCGCGCGGTTATCGCGCGGCGCGCAGCGGCGGAAATCCGGGCGGGCCAGTCGGTCAATTTCGGCTTCGGCATTCCCGGCGGTATCGCGGCAATCCTGTCCGAGCAGGACCGGCTTCAGGGCATCTGGCTGACGGTCGAGCAGGGCATCCATAATGGCCAACTCATTGACGGGGCATTGTTCGGGGCTGCGGCCTTTCCGAGTGCAATCATGCGCTCGACCGACCAGTTCGATTTCTATAGCGGTGGTGGCGTCGATATCGCGTTTCTGGGCGCGGGAGAGATTGACGCCAGTGGCAATGTCAACGTCTCGCGGCTGGGTCAGGATGTCGTCGGGCCCGGCGGTTTCGTCGACATTTCGCAAGGGGCCAAGGCGGTGGTCTTTTGCGGCACTTTCGCGGCCAGCGGCCTTGCCGTGCAGGTCGATGCCGGGCGTCTGAACGTCAACCGCGAGGGCAGCATTCCGAAATTCGTGAAGCAGGTGCGCGAGGTGACCTTTTGCGGGCACTGTGCCCTGAAGCAAGGAAAGCCGATCATGTATATCACCGAACGCGCCGTGTTCCGGCTGACGGAACAGGGCGTAACGCTGGTTGAAATCGCACCAGGGGTCGATCTGCAAAGCCAGATCCTTGACCAAATGGCTTTCGTCCCCGCGATTTCGCCCGATCTGGCCCAAATGGATGCAAGCTGTTTTGTCACAGACCCGAGCAGTGCCGGGCCTGTCGGCCTGCTGCCAGAAGGGGCGGCACATGCTTGACCGGGCACAACGCGTTTTCGACGCACCCAACAGCTTCCAGAACTTCATAGCAGGGCGCTTTGTCGGTGCGGAACACGGCGATACTATCCCGCGCGAAAGCCCTGCGCATGGCAAGATCGTCAGCTATTACCCGGCCTCTACACGGACCGATGCAAAGGCTGCGATCACGGCGGCCCGCGAAAGCTTTGATGCCGGGACGTGGGCGTTTTCCTATGGCGGCGATCGCGCGCGGCTGCTGCAAGAGGTCGCGCGCATGATCCGCCGCGATGCTGACGAGTTGGCGCTGGTCGAGGCGCTTGAAACCTCCAAGCCGTTCGAGGCGGCGCGTGGCGAAATCCTGTTCTCGGCAGAGCTTTGGGATTACGCCGCCGGTGCCGCGCGCGCCTTGCATGGGGACAGTCTGAATACCCTGGGCGCGTCGATGTTGGGGCTGGTCCTGCGAGAACCGATCGGCGTGGTGGGCATCATTACACCGTGGAATTACCCGTTCCTGATCTTGTCCGAACGCTTGCCTTTCGCACTGGCCGCCGGTTGCTCTGCGGTGGTCAAGCCAAGCGAGTTCACTTCTGGCACGGCGCTGATGCTGGGCCGCTACCTGAAGGATGCGGGCCTTCCAGATGGGGTGTGCAATATCCTGTCCGGCCTTGGCGATCCGGTCGGGCAGACCATTCTGGACAGCCACGATGTCGATATGGTCGCCTTCACCGGCTCGACCCGGGTGGGGCGCGCGGCCATCGCGGCTTCTGCGGGCAATATCAAGAAACTGTCCCTTGAATTGGGCGGGAAATCGCCCTCGGTGGTTTTTGCCGATTGCGATCTGGATGCCGCCGTGGACGGGGTAATCAAGGCGGCAACCGTCAACATGGGCGAATGCTGTATCGCCGGGTCACGGCTGCTGGTTCAGGCGTCGATTGCCGATGAGTTCCAGAACCGGATCGCACAGCGCTTGCAGCAGGTGCAGATGGGCGATCCTTTCGACCCGGCGTCGCGGATCGGCGCGATCATCAACCGCGCCCAATTCGACCGGATTGCTCAGATGGTCCGCGACGGGCTGGCCAGCGGCGCGCGTCTGGTCTGCGGCGGAGAGCCGGGGCACAATGCGGGCCTGTTTTTCCCACCGACCGTGCTGGCCGATGTCACACCCGACATGCGCGTCGCGCGCGAAGAGATCTTCGGCCCGGTCTTGTCCGTCATGTCCTTCGAAAGGCTCGAAGACGCGATCCGGCTTGCCAATGACACTGAATATGGCCTTGCCGCCTATGTCTGGACCAATGACCTGACCAAGGCGCTCAGCTGTTCGCGGCGTATCCGGGCCGGGCGGGTCTGGGTCAATGCCGCGCTGGAGGGCTATCCGGAATTGCCGCTGGGCGGCTTCAAGCAATCCGGCAACGGGCGCGAAACCGGCCGCTATGGAATCGAGGAATATACCGAACTGAAATCGGTCCATCTCAAGGTTGGAGAGCAAACCGAGCGATGGGTGGAGGGCGCATGACCATGACAGGCGAACACAAGGGGCAGGCATATGGCTGATGTCGTGTTGAAGAATGTGCGCAAATCCTTTGGCGCGGTCGATGTCATCAAGGGTGTCGATCTGGAAGCGCGGCATGGCGAATTCGTGGTGTTCGTCGGGCCGTCCGGTTGTGGCAAGTCCACCTTGCTGCGGATGATCTGCGGGCTGGAAAAGATCACCTCTGGCCAATTGCTGATCGGGGACGAGGACATGAGCGATGTCGAGGCCTCGGATCGGGGCACCGCGATGGTGTTCCAATCCTACGCGCTTTATCCGCACATGACGGTTGCCGAGAACATGAGCTTTGCCCTGCGCATGGCCAAAGCCCCGCGTGCCGAAGTGGACAAACGCGTGCGCCGTGCCGCCGAGATCCTGCAGATCACACATTTGCTGGACCGAAAACCCAAGGACATGTCGGGCGGGCAGCGCCAGCGCGTGGCGATCGGGCGCGCGATTGTGCGCGCGCCGAAAGTGTTCCTGTTCGATGAACCCTTGTCGAACTTGGATGCCGAGTTGCGGGTGCAGATGCGGGTCGAATTGTCGAAGCTGCATAACGAGATCGGCGCGACGATGATCTATGTGACCCACGACCAGGTCGAAGCCATGACCATGGCCGACAAGATCGTCGTGCTGCGCGACGGGTTGATCGAGCAGATCGGCTCTCCGCTGGATCTGTATACCGCGCCCGACAACCGCTTCGTGGCAGGGTTCATAGGCTCGCCGCAGATGAATTTCCTGCAAGGGCAGGTGACGGGTGTCAGCGGCATAGAGGTGCAGGTCGCTGTCCCCGATGCCCCCGACCATATTCTGCGCGTTCCCTTGCGCCGCACCGCCCAAGTGCAGGTCGGTCAAAACGTGACGGTCGGTATCCGACCAGAGCATTTCTTGGGAACGCCCGAAGGACCGGGCCTGGAGGTTCGTATCGACGTGGTCGAAAACCTTGGCGGGATCGCCTATGCCTATGGCAAGACGAATGCGGGTCAAGAGTTGATCCTGAAAGCCGAAAGCGAACGCCCGCCGCATTCGGGCATGGTGGTGACGGCATCCATCAACGATGCCTACTGCCATCTCTTCGACGATGCGGGACAGACGCTGAGCACATCTGCCGGGGCAATCCGTTTGCGGGATGCGGCGGCATGAGCACGTCCGGCTCATCGCACCTGGCCGCGGGCAAGTATTTCTACGACGATTTGCGCGTCGGCGACAGTTTCGCGACCAGCCGCATCACTGTCACAGAGGCGCATATCGTGGCCTTTGCGGGCATGTCCGGCGATTTCTTCGATGTGCATATGGATGACGAGTTTGCGCGCGCCCAAGGCTTTCCGGGCCGCATCGCGCACGGCTTGTTGGGGCTTTGCCTTGTCGACGGGTTGAAGAACCGCGCGGAAGCGCAGCTGCAGGCCGTGGCTTCTTTGGGGTGGAGCGATTGGTCCTTCAAGGCACCGATCGTGGCGGGCGACAGCATCGGGGCCACGATAACGGTCGACCAAATGCGCCTGACCTCTGCGGGGGACAGGGGGATCGTGCAACTGGCGTTCGATGTGTACAACCAGTCGGGCGTGACGGTGCAATGCGGGCGCAATGCGCTGCTGATGCGCCGGGCCCGAGGGTGAGGAGGTTTCGCTTTCTGGTAACTCACCAGTGAGTAACAAGACAAGCGACGCGTGCCCGAAGGAGCGGGCGGAAACTGGCCCCAAGGGCCGTCCACATGGTCCGCGACACGCGGCCATTTCTGAAGGAAAGGGAGGAACATGAAACTCTTCAAATCAGCGGTATGCGCGGTCGCTCTTGCGGCTTTCGCGACCTCGGCTTCGGCCCGCGATCTGGTGATGAATGCCAACACGTCAGACCCGGCGCAAAAGCTTGCGATGGAAAACCTGATCGCCGAATTCGAGGCGGCCTATCCAGAGATTGACGTGAAGTTCAACCTGTATGACCACGAGGCCTTCAAGGTTGCTATGCGCAATTTCCTCGTGTCGGATGCGCCCGATCTTATCACCTGGAACGCGGGTAACCGCATGAAGGTCTTTGTCGATCTGGGCCTTTTCGAAGATGTCTCTGACGTTTGGGAAGCCGAAGGTCTTTATGAGAAAATGCCTGCCGTGGTCGGTGCGTCTTCGGTCGATGGCAAGCAATATGGCGTGCCATATGCTTATTACGCCTGGGGGTTCTACTATCGCAAGGACCTGTTCGAGCAGGCAGGTATCACCGAAACGCCCACCACTTGGGAAGAGTTCAAGGCCGTTGGCGAGCAGCTGAACGCGGCAGGCATCACGCCCGTCACCATCGGCACGAAGAACCTGTGGCCGGCAGCGGGTTGGTTCGACTTCCTGAACCTGCGGGTGAACGGGGTCGAGTTCCATGCCGAGCTGATGGATGGCAAGGTTGCCTATACCGACCCGCGCGTCAGGGCCGTGTTCGAGAAATGGGGCGAGCTGGTCGAGGCCGATTTCTATATCGAGAACCACCCGGCCTATTCGTTCCAGGAAGCGCTTCCCTTCATGAACCAAGGCAATGCCGCGATGTATCTGCTGGCGCCGTTCATCGTTTCCATGTTCCCCGAGGATGTGCGCGCTCAGGTCGAGTGGTTCCCGTTCCCGATCATTGATTCCGATGTCGGCATTTACGAAGACGCGCCGACCGACAGTTTCCACATCCCGGTCAACGCCAAGAACAAGGAAGATGCGCGGCTGTTCCTTGCCTTCGCAGCGCAAGCCGATGTGCAGACGCGCACGGCGGCGACGCTGGACATGCTGCCGCCGAATGTGAATGCCTCGGTGAAGGATGACCGCTTCGCGCAAGGCGGTTTCGCCCAGCTTAGCAAGGCCGACGGGATCATGCAGTTCTTCGACCGCGACACCGATCCCGCGCTTGCCAAGGTGGCAATGCAGGGCTTTCAGGAGTTCCTGCAAAACCCCGACCGGCTTGACCGCATTCTGGAGCAGATCGAGGCCGAACGCGCCCGAATCTACGGAGCGCTCTAAGCCAGAGCGCCGGGACCGGCGCAGCCCGCGCCGGTCCATCTTCAGCCAAGGACACCGATATGGCCGACCTGCCCATGATGCCGGCACAGCGAACGCGGATGACCACGTCGTTTTTCCGCAAGCATAAACTGCTTCTGATGCCGCTTGCCTTTATCGCACCTGCTTTTGCGATGTTTTCCCTGTTTGTGATCTACCCGATCATCCAGTCCATCGGGTTGTCTTTCACGCAATGGCAAGGGATCGGTCCTAAAACTTGGGTCGGTTTGAACAATTACCGGATGCTGTTCAACGATGCCGTGTTCTGGACCTCGTTGATGAACAATGTCTACTGGCTCGTCCTCTTCCTGCTGGCCCCCGTTTTCGGGCTGTTTGTTGCGCTGTTCCTGAACCAGACCGTCTTCGGCATCCGGCTTGTCAAATCGCTTTTCTTTTTCCCGTTCGTGGTGTCGCAGATCGTGGTCGGGATCATCTTCGCGTGGTTCTACGACCCGGCCTTCGGGTTGCTGGCCACGGTTCTGGAGCCGATCGGACTGGATATGCCCCCGATCCTGTCGGATGAGACCCTTGCAACCTTCGGGATCATCCTTGCCGGGCTTTGGCCGCAAACCGCTTATTGCATGATCCTGTATCTGACCGGCCTGAACAGCGTGAACCCCGAAGTGATCGAGGCGGCCCGGCTGGACGGGGCAAAAGGCTGGCAATTGCTGGTCAAGATCGTGCTGCCACAGCTGCGCGCGGCCACCTTCATCGCTCTGGTCGTTACCATTATCGGTGCGCTGCGCTCGTTCGACCTTGTTGCCGTCATGACAGAGGGCGGTCCCTATAACTCGTCCAACGTGCTGGCCTATTACATGTATGACAACGCGATCTTCAGATACCGGATGGGCTATGCCTCTTCGATCGCGACAGTCCTGTTTCTGATCATGAACGTCTACATCGTCTGGTTCCTGATGCGCTTGTGGAACAACGAGAAAGGAACCCGTTGATGTTTCCCCGTCCGATCCAAGAAACCACGCGCGCGCGGCAGGTGATGTACAAGGTGGCACTTCCGGTGTCGCTGGTGGTCTGGCTGTTGCCGATGATTGCCATCATCGCCACGGCGGGGCGGTCGCTGTCCGATCTGAACTATGGCAATTACTGGGGCATCCCGACCGAATGGGTGTTTTTCGAGAATTTCGCCGCCGTGTTCGGATCATCCTCCATCGGGGTCTACCTGCTCAACAGCTTCATCATCACCATCCCGTCGATCATCGGCGCGCTGTTTCTGTCCACGCTCGCAGGAGCAGGCCTTGCGCTTTACCGGTTCCGGGGCCGCTTTTTCTTGCTGGCGTTGTTCATCGCTGGCAATTTCGTCCCCTTCCAGATCTTGATGATCCCGGTGCGGCAACTGACGCTCGATCTGGGTGTCTATGACAGTTACCTCGGCGTCATCCTGTTCCAGATCGCGTTCCAGACCG
The DNA here is from genome assembly GCF_020667835.1 of Roseibaca sp. Y0-43. Classification (GTDB taxonomy): domain Bacteria; phylum Pseudomonadota; class Alphaproteobacteria; order Rhodobacterales; family Rhodobacteraceae; genus Roseinatronobacter. The sequence continues at coordinate 127,609 of NZ_JAFMPR010000008.1, read as the reverse complement.
GGTTTTGCACCTTCTTCATGCGCAATTTCATCGCCGAACTGCCGTTTGAGCTTGTCGAAGCCGCACGCGCAGAAGGGGTCAGCGAGTGGAAGATCCTGATCCATATCATCGTACCGCTGGTGCGACCGGCGCTGGCCGCGCTGGCGGTTCTGCAATTCACCTTCATCTGGAACGATTTCTTCTGGCCGCTCATCCTGATCCAGTCCGATGAACTGCGACCCATTACCTTGGGGCTGACAACGCTCAAGGGACAATTCATTTCCTCGTTCAACCTTCTGGCCGCTGGGTCGTTGATTGCAGCACTTCCTCCCGTCATGATGTTCTTCGCGATGCAAAAACACTTCATCGCGGGCCTGACGCTGGGTGCCAGCAAGGGCTGAGCACCCGTAACCCAGCGAGGAAAAGTTGATGACAGAGCTAACCGCGAAAAAGCCCCGTATTCGGCGCAAGGGACGCAATGCAGATCAGGCAAAGGCCGATCTGTTGGCATCGGCGAAACGTGAATTCGCGGAGAAGGGGTTTGCACTTGCCGGGATCGAAGGGATCGCGGAGCCGACTGGGCTGAACAAGAAGATGATCTATCACTATTTCGGCTCGAAAGAGGATCTGTATATCGCCGTTCTGGAAGACGCCTATCTTGGGATACGTAAGATGGAAGAGGCGTTGCCACTGGAAGATCTGGCTCCGCTCGACGCGTTGCGAAAATTGGTCGAGGCGACTTGGGATTACTTCGTCGCGAACCCGGAATTCATCGCGCTGGTGAACCAGGAAAACCTGCTTGGTGCGGTTTATTTGGACAAGTCAGGTATCGTCAAAGGCCGTACCAGCGTGCTTTTGAAACGAGTCGAAGCCATCCTGCGCCAAGGTGTGGCCCAAGGCACGATCCGACCCGGTATCGATGCCCTTCAGCTGAACAATTCCATCGCGGCGCTTGGGTTCTACTACCTCAACAACCGTTTCACCAATTCGCAAATCTACAATTACGACCACATGACGGACACGGCCCTCAAGACGCGGCGTGCCTTCATCGTGGACTTCGTCTTGCGCGCCATCATGTCGAAGGAAGAGATCGCTCGACGAGAGTGACGAAACCCCATGCCAGAACCGGATTACAGCCATATCATCATCGGCGGCGGAACAGCCGGGTGCGTTCTTGCCGCGCGGCTGAGCGCGGTCGCTACCAACGCTGTCCTGTTGCTGGAAGCGGGCCAATCGGATTGGCATCCTTATATCCACATGCCTGTTGGCTTTGCCAAGATGACCGGCAGTGGCATGACATGGGGCTACAGGACCGAACCGCAGGTACATGCGGGCAACCGCCGTATCCCCTACGCACAAGGCCGCGTGCTTGGCGGCGGGAGTTCTGTGAACGCAGAGGTATTCACCCGCGGCGTGCCTGCCGACTACGATCGCTGGGCGCAGCAAGAAGGCTGTGACGGCTGGTCGTTCAACGATGTGCAGCCTTATTTCCTGCGCTCCGAGGGCAACACGGCACTAGCAGATGCGTGGCACGGCACCGACGGGCCGCTGGGCGTGTCGAATATCGCCAATCCTCAGCCCATGACACGTGCTTTCGTGATGGCGTGCCAGCAATATGGCATTCCCTTCAACCATGATTTCAACGGCGCGACACAGGCGGGGGCAGGTTACTATCAGGTCAATGTCGTGGATGGGCGGCGTTGTTCGGCGGCGCGGGGCTATCTGGCGCCGGTGCGTCACCGCAAGAACCTGACGGTCCTGACAGGAGCGGCTTCCCGCCGATTGGTTTTTGACGGCTTACGCGCCACAGGGGTCGAGTTCCGGCACCGTGGCAAGATCAGAACTGTCCATGCCGGGTGCGAGGTCATCGTCACGGCGGGCGCGATCGGGTCGCCCAAGCTGCTGATGCTCTCCGGGATTGGCCCCGCCGAACATCTCAAATCGCTCGGGATCAAGGTTCTGGCGGATATACCCGGCGTGGGTTTGAACCTGTCCGACCATGTCAATATCGACATCGTGGCGGAACTGCGCGGGCATGAAAGCCTCGACAAATACCGCAAGCCGCACTTGGCCGCATGGGCAGGGTTGCAATACGCGCTTTTCCGAAGCGGGCCTGTCGCCAGCAATGTCGTCGAAGGGGGGCTGTTCTGGTATTCGCGGCCGGGCTTGTCCATTCCCGATTTGCAATACCATTTCTTGGCGGGCGCTGCCGCCGAAGATGGTGTTGCAGGTGTGCCGCCGGGGCGTTCGGGCATCACGCTTAATTGCTATGGTCTGCGCCCAAAGGCGCGCGGCATGGTCAGGCTTGCTTCTGCCGATCCTGCTGCCGCGCCCTTGATCGACCCCAATTTCATGGGCCACGACGAGGACTTGGAAACAACCGTTCAGGGGCTGAAAACCGGGCTGGAAATCCTGTCGCAACCGGCGTTGGCGAAGTATATTCGCCGCGTGGTTTTGCCGGATGCAGCGATCCGCTCCGAGACGGAGTTGCGGGATTTCGTCCGCCAGCATTGCCGCACCAGTTACCATCCGGTCGGCACATGCCGCATGGGGTCCGATGCGGGCAGCGTGGTGCAAACCGATCTGAAACTTCGCGGTTTCGAGGGGATACGCATCTGTGACAGCAGTGTCTTTCCCAGCCTGCCGGGATCGAACACCAATGCCCCGACCGCCATGTTGGCGGAAAAAGCCAGTGACCTGATCGCGCAAGGCTAGGCCCGTCGCTGGCATTGGCTGTGGTGCCCTGCACTCCGCTGTTCCCTCACGGAAACGGTCCAGTTGCGTCTTGCGCATCGGTGCAATTTCTTCGAAACTCAGCCTTGGGAGGAAGAGGGCGCTGAGGAAGCGATGGAAATGCAGCTTATGCCGCGTTCATCCGTCTGGTTCGGTCAGGATGCAGACCCCTCTGCGCACAATGACGACCATTATTAAAAAGCCATGACGACCGGCGCGCCTGTTTCAGTTGCCCGGTCAGCATCGCGGATCGGTTGCCCTATGGTAGGCGGCCCGTGCCAAGACAGAGAGGAAACCCAGATGATGAAACGACTTACAGCTGCGACCTTCGCGGCGGTGCTTGGTGTGCAGGGGGCTGCCGCCAATGAAATCCAGATCAACATGAGCTTGATCTTTCAGGAAACGGAACTTCTGACGCAAGAGCTCATCAAGGTTACCGACCGAATTCGCGAACGCACCAATGGCGATGTCGATATTCAGGTCTTTCCGGGTGGCCAGTTGCCGACCTACAAGGACAACCTCGAGCAGGTCGTCAACGGCGCGAACTGGATCGCGGTTGAAGACCTGACCTATGTCGGCGATTACGTCCCGAATTTCGGCGCCTTGGCCGGCCCGATGCTGTATGACAGCTATGATGAATACCTCGCGATGATGGACACCGACCTGGTCGCCGATCTGACCGCACAGGCCGAAGAGCAGGGCATCAAGATCATCAATGCCGATTACATGTTCGGCTTCCGCCACATGATCACGAACAAACCCATCGTCACGCCTGCCGACCTTGAAGGCATGAAAATCCGGGTGCCGGGTAGCCAGATCTTCATCAGCACGTTGGCGGCGATGGGGGCATCTCCGCAGGCGATCCCCTTCACTGAAACCTATTCCGGGGTTCAGCAGGGCGTCGTGGAAGGGTTGGAAGGCTCGATCCTGACCATGTATTCGACCAAGATCTATGAAGTCGCCAATGTCATGTCGATGACGAAGCACTTCCTTGGCAGCGTGGGCATCTACATCTCGCCGTCTGTCTGGGACCAGATGACGCCCGAGCAGCAGGCGATCGTGGACGAGGAATTTGCCGCCGGGGCGATTTCGAACACCGAGAACCTGATCAAGCTTGACGAGGAATATCGCGCCCTGCTTGAAGCCGAGGGTGTGACCTTTGTCGAAGCCGATACCGCCGCCTTCAGCGAGCTTACGGCCAGCGTCTACACCGAATTCCCGGCATGGGATGACGATATTCGCGCCGTTATCGGGGCGGAACTTGAAAAGATCCGGGGCAACTGATCTTGCCCCATGCGCAGCCCGGCCACGCCTGTGCCGGGCTGCGTGCCGCTTTAGACAAGACATGAGACAGTGATGATCGCCATCATCAGGAATCTGGAAGAAATCCTTGCGTCGATCGCTATCAGCGTCACAGTCATTTTGGTGATTATCAATGTGGTGCTGCGCTACGGGTTCGGCTTTGTCATGCCATGGGGGCAGGAACTTGCCGTTCTGTGTTTCATCTGGGCGGTCTATCTGGGGATTTCATCGTGCTACAAGCACGGGCTGCATATGGGTGTCGATGCGATCTTGTCCATTCTGCCCAAGCGGGTCGTCGGGCCGTTCAACCTGGCGATCCTGGTGTTCTTGCTGGGGCTGAACGGGCTTCTGGCCTATCTGAGCTACGAATACACCATGCTGTCCAACAAGACGACGCCGGTGATGGGGGTATCCTATTTCTGGGTAAATATCGTGTTGGTGCTGTGTTTCGGCCTGATGGCGCTGCATACGATCCGTTTCATCCTGCGTGACATCGCGCAGATGCGCGGCGCTGCGGGCGGACAGGGGTAACGCGCGATGCTGGACTACCTTCCCATGGTGCTGCTGTTCGTGATGTTCCTGTTGAACATCCCGGTTGCGTTTTCATTGATCGCCTCGGCGCTGGTCTATTTCCTCTTCATCAACACCACGCTGCCCATCGCGCTGGTGATGCAGCGCTTCATCACTTCTGCCGAAGCCTTTCCTCTGTTGGCGATTCCGTTTTTCATCATGGTCGGCTCGGTGATGAACTTTTCTGGTATCAGCCGCAGTTTGCTGGGCTTTGCGGATTCGCTGATCGGGCACAAAACCGGCGGTTTGGCGCAGGTCAATGTCATCCTCAGCACCATGATGGGCGGCATCTCTGGCTCTGCGAATGCCGATGCCGCGATGCAGTCCAAGATCCTTGCCCCGGAAATGACCAAGCGCGGCTATGATTTGCCCTTTACCGCCGCGGTGACGGCCGCTTCGTCCTGTATCAGCCCGGTGATCCCGCCGGGGATCAACCTGATCATCTTTGCGCTTCTGGCCAATGTGTCGGTGCACAGCATGTTCATAGCCGGGTATGTTCCCGCGTTGCTGATGGCGCTGGCGCTGATGATAACCATCGCGATCATCGCGAAGCGGCGCGACTACAAACCCTCGCGTTCGGAACCGGCAAGTGCTGCGGAACGGTTCAGCTATTTCCTGAAAGCCATTCCGGCGCTGCTGATCCCTTTCGGCGTCATCCTTGGTATGCGCTTCGGGCTGTTCACACCGACCGAAGCGGGGGCCGTCGCGGTTCTGCTCTGCGCGCTGATCGGCTTTTTCGTCTACAAGGAACTGAAGCTGAAACATGTCGGCCCGATCCTGCGAGAGACGGTGCAAGGCACGAGCACCGTGATGTTCATCATCATCGGGGCCTTGCTCTTCGGCTATTACATGACGCTTGAACGCATCCCGCAAAGCATTGCCTCTGCGCTGATCGACCTGACGGACAGCAAATTCATGCTGCTGCTGTTCATCAACCTTCTTTTGCTGGCGGTTGGCATGTTCATCGAGGGTGGCGCGGCGATGATTATCCTGACCCCGCTTTTATTGCCGGCGGTGCTGAATTTGGGCATCAACCCGGTGCATTTCGGGGTAATCGTGATCGTCAACATCATGATCGGAGGGATCACGCCACCATTCGGGTCGATGATGTTCACCGTCTGCTCTATCCTGAAAGTGCGCTTGCTGGATTTCGTCCGAGAGGTCATTCCGCTGCTCGCCGCGCTTCTGGCGGTTTTGCTGTTGCTTACCTATTCCGAAGGGCTTGTTATGTTCCTGCCCTCGCTTCTCTAGACCGCTCCGGCCTGTCGAGGGTGGGTCTCGGTTCAAGGATCGCGCGTCAATGCCCGTGACACGGCTACAATCGGATACTTCGGGGGGCGCGGGAAAACTGCGCCGCTCGCTGGGCACAGGCCTGTTGACGCTTTACGGGCTGGGCGTGACCGTGGGCGCGGGCATCTATGTGCTGGTGGGCACCACGGCGGCGCAGGCCGGGGCGTACGCGCCGGTCTCTTTCCTGCTTGCGGCCATCGTCGTGGCCTTCACCGCTTTTTCCTATGCCGAACTGGCCACGCGCTACCCCGTCAGCGCAGGAGAGGCGGCTTATGTCGAGGCCGGCTTCCGCTCTGGTCGCTTGGCGGTCGCGGTCGGGTTGGCGGTGGCAGTGTCGGGCATGGTGTCGGCGGCGGCGGTGGTGATCGGCGCGGCCTCTTACCTGCAAGGCCTGATCGCCGCGCCGCAGGCGGTGCTGACGGTGGCGATTGTCGGCATCATGGCGCTGATCGCCATCTGGGGCATCACCCAGTCGATCACGGTGGCCGCGATCATCACGGTCATCGAAATCGGCGGGCTGGTGTTCTTGTCCGCATGGGGCTTTGGCTTGGCCCCTCCCTTGGGGGCCAGCCTGTCCGAAATGGTGCCGCCACTGACCGGGGCGCATTGGTCGGGGATCGGGGCCGCGTCCCTGCTGGCCTTCTTCGCCTTTATCGGCTTCGAGGATATGGCCAATGTGGCCGAAGAGGTCAAAGATCCGGTCAGGACCATCCCGCGCGCCATCGTGCTGACGCTTGTGGTTGCAAGCCTGCTTTACATCGTGACCACCGCCGCCGTTCTGGTGGCTGTCCCGGTGAATGAGCTTGCAGCTTCTGCCGCGCCGTTGTCATTGGTGTTCCAGACCGCGCCAGAACCGGTTCGTCAGGGGTTCGCGATCATCGCTATCGTGGCCACCGTGAATGGCGTGCTGATCCAGATGATCATGGCGTCGCGGGTGTTGTTCGGTTTGGCGGATCAGGGACATCTGCCGCCGGTCCTTGCGCGTGTTTCGACGCGCACGCAGACGCCGGTTGTGGCCACGCTGCTGGTTGCCTGCCTGATCCTCGGGCTGGCGCTGGCGGTGCCGATTGCCGCGCTCGCGGAACGCACCTCGCAGATCGTGCTGCTGGTGTTCCTTGTGGTCAACGTGGCGCTGATCCGGCTGAAATGGCGGGGCGAGGGGGGTGCCGGGCATTTCACCGTGCCGCTGGTCGTGCCCGTGATGGGGGTTCTGACCAGCCTTGCGCTCTTTGCCACGGCGTGGCTGTAGCCGGGGCGGCCTGTCAAATCGGGTGCAGGATACGTTCCAACGCGCCTAGGGCCGCGTCAGCCGCGCATAGTGCGCCTTCCAGAAAGCCGCCATCCTGTGGCGCGGCCTCTGTCCCGGCAAAGATCACGCGGCGGGTGGGCGCGATGGGCCGGTAATGCGGGTGTCCCGCAGGCGGGACAAGGTCGGCAGGCGTTGCGGTGGCGCTGTCCGTGCTCCAGTCTTTCAGCATCACCCGCGTGGGCTGCGCGGCCTCTGGCCCGAAGAGGCGCGCAAGTTGCGCGATCGCGGCATCGCGAAACCCTTCTGCCCGTGCCGCGCCGGGACGGGCGAAACCGAACAGCGCGCCTTCGCGCCCATCGACCGGGGAGGCGTCATGGATCTCTGCCAAGGGGCCAAGATGCGAGATGGCATCGCCATTGAAGCCCTGCGCGCGCCAGAACGGGGTCGGGTAGGTCGCAACCAGCTTTGCCTGTCCGGCCATCCATGTGGGTATATCGGGCATAGTCAGGCCCAGACCGGCGGCAAGGCGCGGCGGCAGCGCAAGGACGACCTGACTTGCCCGCAGGCTTTGGTTGCGCAACGTGACTGTCACGCCATGGGCGTCTTCGGAAATCTGTTGGACAGGGCAGGACAGCCGCAGCGCGTCGCCAAGCTTGTCTGCCAGCGCGCCTGTCACCTGCGCCAGCCCGCCCCCCACACGCAGCGCGCCGCCCATCGTGGCGAAGTCCAGGTCGCGACGGATCGCGCCGGTGGCGTCCTCGAACACCAGCCGGCCTTGCGTGTATTGCGCGAAGCTGCGCAGCCCCAGCTGGTCCAGAAGCGCCAGCATTCGCCGGTTATGCGGCCAGATCCAGGACGGGCCAAGGTCGAAGCCGTCCTGCGACAAGACCCGCCCGCCGGGACGGTCGCGCGCTTCCAGCAGGGTGACGGCGCAGCCCTTGGCGCGCAAGCCGTTGGCCAACGCAAGGCCCGACAGGCCCGCGCCGATGATGCAGACATGGGTGTCGTGGTTCACGCCGCCCGCCCGATCACATCGCGCAGATGGCCCGATTTGATCCAGATCCGCGCGCCCTCCGGGCCGGCGGTGGCGTGAAACTCGGACCCGACAGGCAGGCGCAACCAATCCCAGCGGGTCAGCGTGTCGGTACCGTCCGACAGCGCGCCCGCGACCATGAACACTTCCAGCCCGCCCGTGGCGTCAAGGCTACGCGTCACCCCCGGTGCCCAATGCTCCAGCGCCACGGTTTCGCGCGGGTCGCTGTGCAGCGCCAGATGTTCCACCCCTTGCGCGCGTTTCGCCCAATCCGCCTTTTGGCTGTCGATCTGCACCAGCGTGCGGTCGTCTGGGTCGAACTGGTGCAGTTTCACAAGGATCGTCGCACCCGCGCTGGCCGCTGGCGTATGCGACGAGGTGGGCGGGTTGCGCACATAGAACCCGGTCGGGAAATCGCCATCCTCGTCCTGAAACGTGCCGTCGAGGACAAGGTATTCCTCGCCCCCGTCATGGGTATGCGCCGAGAACGCGCTGCCGGGGTCGAACTGCACGATACTGGTCGCGCGCGCCACCTCGCCGCCGATGCGGTCGAGCATCCGCCGCCGGACCCCCGGCATGGGCGATGCCACCCAGTCGCTTTCGTCATAGCGCACAAGCGCGCGCTGGCTGAAATCTGCATTCAGGTGCATGTAACCTCTGCTCTTGGTATCTGCGAACGCCCGGTGATGCGGGACTGCGGGACCAGATAGGGCAGGTGCACCCTGTCAGCAAGCTTTGCGCCGCCGGTGCGGTGGCGCGAAGAAGAACAGCAAGACGCTCTATCGCCCCGACGGGTCCAAAAGCTTTCCGACCAAGCGTCCATGGATGATCTCGCACGAGCGGGGTTTGCCCTGACGTTGCGTCGTCACCGGGGCCGTGCGCGACAAACGCCTTGACGGCTTTGTCGCCCAGCCATCATTCTGCTCTCTAGCCCCGGCCATCGGCCGCGGGCAGGGAGGAATTGATGTTGGACAGTAACAGGCCTTGGCTTGCGTTTTATGGCGCAAGCACGCGACCGGATATCGACGCGGTCGCTTATCGCAACTTGGGCGAGCTGGTGCGCTCTGCCGCTGACACCTATGGCACCGCGCCCGCCTTCACGGCCTGTATGCCCAACGGGATGAACGGCACGCTCAGCTTTGCCCAGGTCGACGAGATGTCGGACGCTTTCGCCGTCTACCTGCGCGAGGTGGCGGGGCTGAACGCGGGCGACCGCGTCGCGCTGCAAGTGCCCAACGGGCTGTCATTTCCCATAGCGGCCTTTGGCGTGTTCAAGGCGGGTTGCGTGCTGGTCAACGTGAACCCGCTTTACACCGCCGAGGAAATGGCCCGCCAGTTCACCGATGCCGAACCCCATGCGCTTGTTATCGCGGATATGTTCGCCGACAAGATCGCGGCGGCGACGCGCGGCCATCCGATCCCGAATATCATCGTCACCCGCGTGGCCGAATTCCTGCCGTCGCTGCCGCGCGGGATTATCGGGCTGGTGCAAAAGCACTGGGACCGCTCGGTCAAGCCGATAGAGGTCGCGCATATCCGCCTGCCCGATGCCATTCGCGCGGGGCGTGCGCATATGGGCCAAGACCGGCTGGAAGTGGCGCGCTACTCGCAAGACGTGGGCCCCGAGGATCTGGCCTGTCTGCAATATACCGGCGGCACCACCGGCGTGGCCAAGGGCGCGATGCTGACCCATGGCAATCTGATCGTGAACATGGAGCAGTCGCTGGAAATGATCCCGGCCTTCGAGCGCGGGCGCGAGGTGGCGCTGACGGCGCTGCCGATGTATCACATCTTCGCCTTTACCGTGAACCTGCTGGCCTTTTACTGGCTGGGCGCGCGCAATGTGCTGATCCCGAACCCGCGCCCGCTGACGAACCTGAAACGCGCCTTCGAGAATTACAAGATCACCTGGATGAGCGGGGTGAACACGCTGTTCAACGGTCTGTCGAACGAAGCGTGGTTTCTGGACAACCCGCCGAAATATCTGAAACTGGCCTCTGCCGGTGGCATGGCGCTGCAAACGCCCGTGGCCAAACGCTGGGAAGAGGTGACGGGCAAGCCGCTGCTGCAAGGGTTCGGCCTGACCGAAACCGCGCCGGTGCTGGCCTTCAACCCCTTGGGAAAGACGCGCGACGGGTCCATCGGGGTGCCGGTGCCCTCCACGCATCTGGCCTGTCTGGACGATGCGGGCCAACCCGTCGCCATCGGCGAGCGCGGAGAGATCGCCGCCAAGGGGCCGCAGGTGATGGCCGGCTATTGGCGCAACCCCGAGGAAACCGCCAAGGTGCTGCAAGACGGCTGGTTCCTGACCGGCGATATCGGGGTCATGGACCAAGACGGCTATTTCTACATCGTGGACCGCAAGAAAGACATGGTCGTGGTGTCGGGCTTCAACGTCTATCCAAACGAGGTCGAGGATTGCCTGGCCGCCCACCCCGGCATTCTGGAATGCGCCGTGATCGGTGTGCCGAGCGCTGAGACGGGCGAGGCCGTGAAAGCCTTTGTCGTGCTGAAGGACAAAAGCCTCAGCGCCTCAGACATCCGCAGCCATTGCAAGGCGCATCTGACCGCCTACAAGGTGCCCAAGCTGGTGGAGTTCCGCGACAGCCTGCCGAAATCGAATGTCGGCAAGATCCTTCGTAAAGACCTGCGCGCCGAAGAGACCGCGCAAACCGGGCAGGGGGGCTGAGCATATGGTCGGAGCTTTTGAGCAGACGCTGCTGGCGCTGATGATCTTCGTCATCATGCTGGGCATGGGCGCATCGCTGACGCCGCGCGATTTCTGGTTCGCGCTGCGCCGCCCTTACGGTCTGGGTATTGGCGTTGTGTCGCAATACGGCTTCATGCCGTTGATCGGCTTCCTGATGGCGCTGGGGCTTGGCCTGCCGGAACCCATCGCGCTGGGCTTGTTGATCGTTGCCTGTATGCCCGGTGGCACCACGTCCAACATCTTCACCTATTTCTCCAAGGGCAATCTGGCGCTGTCGGTGCTAATGACCGTCACCTCGACCGTGTTCGGCGTCATCCTTATCCCCATCGTGCTGGTCGTCTATGCCACCGCGCTGGATATCGAGATCCCGCGCGAGAACATCATCACGACGCTCGTCATCTTGCTCGTGCCCGTCGCCATCGGGATGGGCCTGCGCAAGATCAGCGCCAATGTGGGCGCGGTGACAGAGTTCTTCGGGTCAGTGCTGGCGGTGTTCTTCATCGCCTTCATCGCCATCTCCTGGGTGCCGCGGAACTGGCAGTTCCTGATGACGACCGATGCAGCGACCTATTTCGCCGCCGTCATGCTTGGGGTGTTCGGTATCTCCATCGGCTATGCCTTTGCCAAGCTGTTGCGGCTGCACCCGCGCAATGCGCGCACGGTGGCGCTGGAAACGGGTATCCAGAACGCGCCCTTGGCGATTGCCATCATCGTGCTGACCTTCCCGGCCGATCAGCAGCAATCCATCGTCGCGGTGGGGGCGCTCTACTCGCTCTTCATCGTCATGACATCGACCGTGGTGACGCTGATCTTCCGCAGGGCCAACACGGCGGCAGAGCAGAAAATCCCCGACAGCCTGCTTTAAGCCTGCACGCGCCGCAACACCCGGCGCGCAGCCGCCCGCAAGGCGTCGGCAACAGGGCGCGCGGCTTGCGCAAGGTGCCGCGCGACCTGCAAATCCAGCGCGGTATCCAGCGGCACATCGGGCGCAAGTTCGACCAGCCTACCCGCCTGCAAATCCGGGCCAAGCAGTGGTTCGGGGTTCAGCCCCCAGCCAAGCCCCGCGCAAATCGCTTGCTGGAAGGGTGCGGTCGCCGCAATACAATGCGCGCTGGGCAGGGCTACCGCTTGCCCCGTAACATGCAGCGCCCAACGGGATTGCAAGGCATCCTTCGCGTTGAAGCGGATCAGCGGCGCGCGGGCCAAGCTGTCGGGTGTCAGGCCATCCTTGAACCAGCGGGCCTTGAAGCCCGGTGTGGCGACCGCGCGGTAGCGCAACGCGCCCAAGGGCCGCACATCGCAGCCCGGCACAGGGTCGCCGCTGGCGGTAATGGCCATCGACACTTCGCCGCGCCGCAAAAGTGTGCTGGCGTGGTCCTGATCCTCGATCACCACGTCGAACACGAACCCTTCGACCGCCGCCAAGGCCGGGATGGCCCATGTCTCCAGGCTGTCGGCGTTTATCGCGATGCGGATGGGGCGGGGGTCATGCGCCAACCCGATCTCGGCCATCAGGCTCGCCTCCAGCAAGGCGCTGTCCTGCGCATGGCGCAGCAGGCGGCGGCCCAAGGCTGTCGGCACGGCAGGCGACAGGCGGGAGAACAGCGCCCCGCCGACCGCGTCGGACAGCGCCCGCATCCGCTGGCTGATCGCCGGGGGAGTCACCCCCACGCGCGCGGCGGCCAATTCGAAAGACCCGGTTTCGCACACCATGGCGAAACTGCGCAGATGTTCGGGGTTCAGCATGGATAAGTATCCCTAATCTGACTTTAGCTGAATTAACTTGAGCTTTCTGACGGGCGCGGTCAATCCTGCGCGCATGATCCCCTCGTTCCTTTCTGGCTTCGGCCTTGGCATGTCGCTGATCCTTGCCATCGGCCCGCAAAACGCCTTCGTGCTGCGCCAAGGCTTGCGGGGCGAGCATGTGGCAGCCATCGTCGCGGTGTGCGTGCTGTCCGACGCGGTGCTGATCGCGGCGGGCGTGGCAGGGTTCACGGCGCTGGTGCAAGCCGCCCCTTGGGTCGTGCCCGCGCTGCGCTGGGGCGGGGCGGCGTTTCTGGCGGTCTATGCTTTGCGCGCCGCACGCGCGGCGTGGCGCGGCGGCGAAAGCCTGCAACCGGGCGAGCAGGCAGGCAGCCTTGGCCGTGCGGTCATGGTTTGCCTTGCGCTGACATGGTTGAATCCGCATGTCTATATCGACACGCTGGTGCTGTTGGGCGCGGTGTCGGTCAAACAGCCCGAGCCGGTTCTGTTCGGTGTCGGCGCGGCGCTGGCCTCGCTTGTCTTCTTCGCGGCGCTTGGCTTTGGCGCGCGCGTCTTGCGACCTTTTTTCGCCAAACCTGTCGCTTGGCGGGTGCTGGATGGTATCGTCGCGTTGACCATGGGCGCCTTGGCGCTGCGTCTGGCGCTGGGCTAGACGCTCACGTTCACGCGAAGCCGCGCCCTGCGCTTGACTTCGCGCCCGCCCCCCCGCATGAAGCGCGAAACCACAGTCAGCATCGGACAGCGCATTCATGGCAAGCATCGACGGCAAGAAGGACGGGCTTTGGGAGAACGTCAAGACGATCATCTATGCCCTTCTGATCGCGGGCCTGTTCCGGACGCTGTTCTTCCAGCCCTTCTGGATTCCATCGGGGTCGATGAAGGAAAACCTGCTGATCGGCGATTTCCTGTTCGTGAATAAAATGGCCTATGGCTATTCGCGCCTTTCCTGCCCCTTCGCGATGTGCCCTTTCTCTGGCCGGATTTTCGCATCCGACCCAGAGCGTGGCGACATCGTCGTCTTCCGCCATCCGGGCACGGGAGCCGATTACATCAAGCGGTTGATCGGGCTGCCGGGAGATACGGTGCAGGTCCGCGACGGCCAGATCATCCTGAATGGCGAACCCGTCCCGCAGGAACCCGCCGGCAATTTCGTCGAGGAATACGCGCGTCAAGGGTCGTCCCAGCAGTTTCCGCGCTGCGAGAATGCGCCGGTGGGCGAGGGCGGCGATTGCCTGAAATCGCGCATGATCGAAACGCTGCCGAATGGCGTCAGCTACCCGGTTCTGAACATCACCAGCACGGGTGCGGCGGATAACACGCCGGTATTCACCGTGCCCGAGGGCGAGTTCTTCTTCATGGGCGACAACCGCGACAACTCGCTCGACAGCCGGATGCCGCGCAGCGTGGGCGGTGTGGGTTTCGTGCCCTTCGACCACCTGATCGGCCGCGCGCGCCATGTCGTCTTCTCGGCAGAAGGCCGCTCGCTCTACATGTTCTGGACATGGCGCGGCGACCGTTTCTTCGAGAGTTTGCAGTGAAACCATCGCGCGAGCTGTTAGCGTTCATGGACCGGTTGGGCCACAGGTTCGACCGGCCCGAATTGCTGCTGCGCGCGCTGACGCATCCCTCCATCTCGACGCTCACGCGGCCCGATAACCAACGGCTGGAGTTTCTGGGCGACCGCGTTCTGGGCCTTGTGATGGCCGAAGCGCTTCTGGCCGCCGACAAGGGCGCGCGCGAAGGCCAGCTTGCGCCGCGCTTCAACGCGCTCGTGCGCAAGGAGACTTGCGCCGAAATCGCGCGCGAGATTGATCTGGGCGCGGTGCTGAAGCTCGGGCGCTCGGAAATGCTGTCGGGCGGGCGGCGCAAACTGGCGGTGCTGGGTGATGCGATGGAAGCCGTCATCGCCGCCGTCTACCTCGATGCCGGTTTCGCCGTGGCGCGCGACGTGATCCTCGGCCATTGGGGCGCGCGCATTGACCGGGTCGAGGCGGATTCGCGCGATGCCAAGACCTTGTTGCAGGAATGGGCGCAGGCGCGCGGGTTGGCTTTGCCCGCCTATGCAGAGGTCAGCCGCACCGGCCCCGACCACGCGCCGGTGTTCACCATTGAAGTGCGGCTGGAAACCGGCCAATCCGCGACGGCTGCGGCCGGCAACAAGCGGCAGGCCGAACAGCAGGCCGCAAGCGCGCTTTTGGCCCAGCTTGATACCGACGCATGAGCGATAACCTGCGCGGTGCGGGATGGATGGTTCTGGCCATGATGGTCTTTGCCGTCGAGGATGCGCTCTTCAAGACCGCGACCGGCAACGGCTGGCTGACGCCGGGGATGGGCACCTTCCTGTTCGGGGTGGTCGCCTTGGCAATTTATGCCAGTATCGCCAAGCTACGCGGCATCGCGTTGTGGCACCCGGCCTATCTGACCCGCCCGCTGATCCTGCGCACTTTGGCCGAAACCATGGGGCGGCTGTTCTTCGCGCTTAGCCTTGCGTTCAACACGCTGACCGTGACCAGCACCGTGCTGCAAGCGGCCCCCATTGTCGTGACCTTGGGGGCGGTTCTGATCTTTGGCGAACGCGCAGGCCCGCGCCGTTGGCTGGCCATGGGGTTGGGCCTGCTTGGCGTGGTGCTGGTGCTGCGCCCGGTGCCGTCGCAGTTTGAACCGACGGTTATTTTCGCTGTCCTCGGCATGTTGGGCTTCGCCTTTCGCGATCTGGCCACGCGTGCGGCGCCTGCGCAGGTCCAGCCCGCGCAACTGGGGCTGTTGGGCTTTGCGGTCGTGACGGTCGCGGGTCTTGTCATCATGGCGTTCGAGCCGGGCGCGCCGCGCCTGCCGGGCTTGCCCGGTGCGGGGCTGATGGTGCTGACGGCCATTGCCGGGGTCATCGCCTATGACGCGCTGACGCGCGCGGTGCGCACGGGCGACGTGTCGGCCACGGCCCCCTTTCGCTACAGCCGCCTTGTCGCGGCCATGCTGATCGGGATGCTGGTCTTTGGCGAGCGGCCCGACGCGGTTACATGGGTCGGGGCGGCATTGATCGTCGGCGCGGGGCTGTTTACGCTCTGGCGGGAAAAGGCGAAACCGGCTAAGGCGCAGGCAAGCACGGGCCATCACAAGGACAGGACATGACGACACGCGCAGGTTTCATTGCCCTGATAGGCGAGCCGAATGCCGGCAAATCGACCCTGACCAACCGCATGGTCGGTGCCAAGGTCAGCATTGTCACCCACAAGGTGCAGACCACCCGCGCCCGCATTCGCGGCGTGGCGATGGAAGGGGACGCGCAGCTTGTCTTTGTCGACACGCCCGGCCTGTTCCGCCCGCGCCGCCGTCTGGACCGCGCGATGGTCGCCGCCGCGTGGGGCGGGGCTGCCGATGCCGATGTCATCGTCCTGCTGGTAGAGGCGCATCGCGGCCTGACCGACGGGGTGCAAACCATCCTGGATACCTTGCGCGACCGCGTCAGCCCCAAGCAGACCGTGGCGCTGGCGATCAACAAGATCGACCGGGTGAAATCCGAGGCGTTGCTGGCCCTGACCGCCAAGCTGAACGACGCCTATCCTTTCGCGCAGACTTTCCTCATTTCGGCAGAGCGCGGGCATGGCGTGGATGACCTGCGCCGTTGGCTGGCCGGGCAATTGCCTGAAAGCCCGTGGCTCTACCCCGAGGACCAGATCGCCGATCTGCCCATGCGCATGATCGCGGCAGAGATGACGCGCGAAAAGCTGACCCTGCGCCTGCATGAGGAACTGCCCTACCAGCTGACGGTAGAGACCGAGAATTGGGAAGAGCGCAAGGACGGCTCTGCCCGCATTGACCAGACGATCTATGTCATGCGCCACGGGCACAAGGGTATCGTGCTGGGCCATAAGGGCGAGACGATCAAGGCAATCTCGACCGCCGCCCGCGCCGAGATCGCCGAATTCCTTGGCCGCCCCGTGCATCTCTTCCTGCAAGTGAAGGTGCGCGAGAACTGGATGGAAGAAGCCGAGCGCTATTCCGAAATGGGGCTGGAGTTTCGCGACGGCAACGCATGAGCGGCGCGCGTCTGGCCACGCATATCTGGGTTGCGGCCTATCTGAAACGGCTGCAACTACAGGCGATCCCGGCCTATGTGACCGCCAAGGGTGATGCCACTTCTGGCGCGGTGCTGGTGAAACTGGCACCGATGGACGGGACCGCGCGCGCCTATCTGAAACGCTTCGATTTCGCCCGCGATGCGCATGTCTGGGACGTGCTGCGCGCGGGGCCAGAGGCAGAGGTCGATGCCACCATAACCCGCGAGCGGCAGGTGGACCCCGATCTGTGGGTCGTCGAGGTGGAAGATCCCCAAGGCCGTCACCTGCTGGACGAAGAGGGCTTGGCCTGACGCTGGTCCAAATGAAAACCGCCGCGCCTTTCGGGGCGCGGCGGCTGGTTTCGTTGTGTTGGCCCGCCTAGATGATCGCGTGGCGCACCTTGGCGGATACCCATTCGCTCAGCACCACGGTGCCCAGAATGACCAGCAGGATCAGGGACACTTGGTTCCATGCCAGCACGCTCATGCTGGCCTGTAGCTGCAAGCCGATCCCGCCCGCGCCCACCAGCCCCAGAATGGCGCTTTCGCGGATATTGATGTCCCAGCGGAACACGCTGATGCCGTAGAAGGTCGGCAGCACTTGCGGGACGATCGCGTAATTCAGGATCTGCGCTTGGCTGGCGCCCGTGGCGGTCACGGCCTCGACCTGTTTCACGTCGGTTTCCTCGATCGCCTCATAGAGCAGCTTGCCGATGAACCCGACCGAGCGCAGCCCGATTGCGATGATCCCGGCCAGAATGCCCGGCCCAAGGATCGACACCAGCAAAAGCGCCCAGATCAGCGAGTTGATCGAGCGCGAGGCCACGATCAGGAACAGCGCGATGGGCCGCAGAACAAGGCGCGAGGGCGTGGTGTTATTGGCCGCCAGAAAGGCCAGCGGCACGGCCAATATGATGCCCAGAAGCGTGCCCAGTGTGGCGATGTTCATCGTGTCCCACAAGGGCCAGATCAGGCTGTCGATATAGTCCCATTTGGGCGGCACGGCGCGGCCCAGCAGGTCGCCCGCCGCGCGCGGCGCGTCATAGACAAAGGCCCAGATGGTGCGCTGGGTCATCATCTCCCAGCACCACACGAACAGCGCCACACAGGCCAGCCAACCGCCCCAAAGCGCCAAGCGCGCCTTGGGCGTGCGGTGCCGCCAGATCGGGGTTTGTGCGTCGGTCACGCTCATTTCAGGAACCTCCGCAGGTAGCCGGACGAATATTCGGCCAGCATGACGATTGCGATGATGATAAGCAGGATCGCGCCCGCCGTGTCGTATTCATAGCGCCCCAGTGCCGTGTTCAGCGTGCCGCCGATGCCACCCGCGCCAACAATGCCGATCACGGCGGATTCGCGGAAATTGATGTCCAGACGATAGAGCGACAGGCCGATCAGCCGCGGCATGACCTGCGGTTGCACCCCGTAATTGACCAGTTGCACCCAGTTCGCGCCTGTCGCGCGGATCGCTTCGGCCTGTTTTTCGTCAATATCTTCAATATCTTCGGCCAGAAGCTTGCCGATAAAGCCAATCGTGGCGAAAGACAGCGTCAGAAAGCCCGCGAAGGCACCAAAGCCGAACAGCGCCACGAAGAAGATGGCGATAATGACCTCTTGCAGCGAGCGGCTGATGGCGATGATGCTGCGGCAGACCAGGTAGACCGGGCGCGGCGCGATGTTGCGCGCGGCCCCAAGCCCGATGGGGATAGAGATCAGCACCCCCACCACGGTCGAGGTGAAGGTCATCGTCAGGCTTTCGCCGATCCCGATCCAGATGTCGCGCGAGCGCGACGTGAAGTCGGGCTGCAAGAAGCCCGCGATGAAGCGTTGCGCGCGCGACATGCCTTCGACCACGCGGGCCCAGTTCACCTCGACCGTGCTGAGCGCAAGGGCCAGGTAGACAATCGCGCCCAAGGTCAGGGCAATGCGCCAGAAGCGCGACTTGACCATCATTGGCGGCTTGCGCCACCGGGTCGGGTAGGTGGTGGCGTCACTCATAGCGCGCCCATCATCTTTTCGGTCTGCGCCTGTTCCTCGGCTTCAGCCTCGGCATCCTCGGCGGCACCCTTGCGCATGGCGGTCCAGTCCTCTGCGCCGTAGATCAGCGTCAGCGCGTCTTCGGTCAGGTCAGAGGGCACTCCGTCGAACACCACGCGGCCCGCTTGCAGGCCGATGATACGGTCGCTGAATTGCTGTGCCAGCACCACGTCATGGATGTTGATGATCGCAGGCAGGCCGCGCTCGCGGCAGATCTCGACAATCAGGCGCATGATCTGGCGGCTGGTTTTCGGGTCAAGGCTGGCGGTCGGCTCATCAATCAGCAGCAGCTCCGGGTCTTGCGCCAGCGCGCGCGCGATGCCTACACGCTGCCGCTGCCCGCCCGACAACGCATCGGCGCGTTTGTCGGCATGCTGCATCAGCCCAACGCGGTCCAACAGGCGGTAGGCATTGGCGACGTCCTTCTCGGGGTATTTGCGCAGGAAGGACCGCCAGAAACCCACATAGCCCAAACGCCCCGACAGCACGTTTTCCATGACTGTCAGACGCTCGACCAGCGCATATTCCTGAAAGATCATGCCAATGCGGCGGCGCGCGCGGCGCAACTCGCCCGTGCGCAGGCCGGTGATGTTCAGGTCGTTCAGCAGCACCTTGCCGGTGGTGGGCTGCACAAGACGGTTGATGCAGCGAATGAGCGTCGATTTGCCCGCACCCGACGGGCCGATCAGCCCCAGAACCTCGCCTTTCGGAATTTCGAAAGACACGTCGCTCAGGGCTTTGTCACCCGTTTTATAGGTCTTGCCCAGACCGTCGATTTTCAGCATCTTGCGCCCTTTTCAAACAGGAAAGAACAGGCAGGGCGCACCCTGCCTGTCTGTTTTGATCGCGCTGCAACGGTTAGTTGCAGCTGTAGCTTACGCCATTGGCTTCGTCGATCTGACGGATCACGGCCCAGTTTTTCTGGAAGGTGATCGGGATGAACTGCGCTTCGCCCGAATTCTGGAACTCGGTTTCCATCGAGGTGCCGGTCCAGTCAAAGGTGAAGAACGCCTCGCGCACCTTTTCCTGAAGGTCGGGGTGCAGGTTGTAGACGGTGCCGTAGCCGGTGGTCGGGAAGGTCTGCGAGGTATAGACGATCTCGTAGCTGTCTTCCGAGATCACATCGCGCGACACCATCCGCTTGCGGACAGAGTTGGCGATGGACGCGGCGTCATAGTCCTTGTTCACGACACCAAGGATCGACTGGTCATGCGCGCCAGAGAAGGCGGGGGTGAAATCGCGCTCGGGGATCATGTCGAATTCCGACGCAAGGATCGCCGAGGGTGCCTTGAAGCCCGAGTTCGAGGTTTCCGAGGTGAAGGCCAGTTGGCGGCCCTTGATGTCCTCGACCGTGGCGATGCCGGAACCGGGATAGGTGATGATTTCCATCTCATACCCGAAAGAGCCGTCTTCGGCAGCCATCATGGCGAAGGGGCGGAAGCCTGCGCAGGCCACGGCCAGCGGGTTCGACCCGGTGTTGAAGCCCGCGACATGCAGACGGCCCGCGCGCATGGCTTCGATCTGGGCGGCGTTCGACTGCACGGGGAAGAATTGGACATCCTTGCCGGTCAGCGCCGACATGTGGTCAAGGAAAGGCTGCCAGACTTCGGCATAGACTGCCGGGTCTTCGACAGGGGTGTAGGCGAAGATCAGGACCGACGGGTCCAGCCATTGCGATTCGTCGGCCGGAATGTCTGCGATCAGGTCGCCATCGGCGTCGGAATAGCGCTCGTCCAGTTCGAACGCGGTTGCAGGCAACGCCAGCAGCGCGGCGGTTGCCGCCGTGGCCATGAGGGTCTTCAGCATTTTCTCTCTCCCTTCGGGGTTGTCGTTCCGGGCGTTTCGTAGCGCCCTTTCTTGACAGTTGGTTTACACTCCCGTGACGGTTTTATGACAATGATTGACAGCGCCTGACAAGCTTTTTCGGGCCTAGGTCCGCAATGGCCGAATGGCGCGCTCCGGAACCATGTCCCGGCGCGCGCCGCCCGTGTCAGAACAGCATTCCCAGACCCGCAGGCGCAAGCGAGGGCAAGACCACCACTTTCGCCCCGTGAATAGCCCGCGCGTGCAGGTCGATCACGTCCTGGTCCAGCAGGCGAATGCAGCCCGAGGACACCGCGCGCCCGATGTCGCGCGCAACCGCCCCGCCATGGACGCGGTAGAGCGTATCCTCGCCGTTCTGGAACAGGTAAAGCGCCCGTGCGCCCATCGGGTTGTCGGGGCCGGGGGGCATACCGCCCTTGGCGACCGAGAAGCGCTCGAGCGACGGCTCGCGCGCGATCATCGCCTCTGGCACTTTCCAGCGCGGCCATGCGCGGCAGAATTGCAGCCGCGCTGTGCCGGACCACGCGAACCCTTCGGCGCCCACGCTTACGCCATAGCGCAGCGCGGTGTCGCGGCTTTGCACGAAATGCAGGTTGCCCGCATCCGGGTCCACGATGATGGTGCCGCGCGGCTGGTCGGGCCACGGGTTCTCCACGCTTTGCCGCCAGTGCTGGGGCGGTAGCGTTCCGGGTGAGATGGCGGGCACGGGGAAGGGTTCATCGGTGATGGCGTCGTAGAAGCCGGGCAGGGGCGGATGGGCCGGGGGCTGCGCCACGGCGCGGGTTGCGGGCATGGGTTTGGCGCAGGCCGATAAGCCAAGCGCCACCGCTGACGCGGTGAAAGCTCTGCGTGTAAGCATGGGATTTTCCTGAAAACTGTAGCATGTTCTGCGCCGAAGCGCGGTGAGGTGGCTACATGTTCCGGGGCGGTCCTTGCGGCGGGGCAGGCTGGGTCTGCATCCGTGCGTTTGTCTGCTGCGGCGCGGCAGGGGCGGCTCGCTCTGGCCCTGCAATGTCCCTCGGGCCCGCGCCCTCCAGGTATTTTGCGCATCCCGCACCCGGCAAGAATGCGCTGCGGCAGGTGCGAATCTGGCTTTGCGCCGCGCTTTGCGGGGCGGTCTGGGCCAAGGGTGCGGCATCTGCCGGCACGCTCGGCACCCACGCATTCAGCGCGCCCAAGGGCAGCATCAGGACCATCATCAGGG
The DNA here is from genome assembly GCF_020667835.1 of Roseibaca sp. Y0-43. Classification (GTDB taxonomy): domain Bacteria; phylum Pseudomonadota; class Alphaproteobacteria; order Rhodobacterales; family Rhodobacteraceae; genus Roseinatronobacter. Next base: position 105,857 of record NZ_JAFMPR010000008.1, on the reverse strand, counting down.
CCAGAAGGACGGGGCGAAGCGCACGCATAAGGCCTGTTTGGGTCACAAGGCGCTATAACGCAAGCCCAACGCCGCCCCCGCCGGTCACGTTCGCGCGCGCCGCTTGGGGTTTAGGCGTCTGGCCCATCCGCGTGGGTGAAATGATGCACCCATGCGCTTTCGAAAAAATGCGCCATGCTGTCCGGGATATGCACCCGGTCCCAATTCGGCCCGATAAAGGCGGTCAGGCTGCCCGCGCTCTTCCAGACAGAGATCATGGCGTATTCATCGGGGCTGGCTTGCGTCGGAAACCCGACCGTCACGCCCACACAGCCGGCAACATCGGCGACAGAGGCGCGGGCGACGGTTTTGAACAGCGGCTCGAACTCTGCCCGCAAATGCGGATGGATGCGCACGCGGTAGATGCGGGTGATCTTGCTCAAGCCCCCGCCCAGTCGCGGGGCGCGCGTAGGAACGCCTCCACGGCATCGAGTGTCGCGGTATCGAAATCCTCGCCCCGCCGCGCTTCTGCCAGCACGTCCCACCATGTGCACAGGTAGTGCAGCTTGACGCCATGCTCTGCCAAACGCGGCTCGGTTTCCGGGAAGATGCCGTAATAGAAGATCACGGCGGTATGCGCGCAAGTCGCACCCGTTTCACGGATCGCATCGACGAAGCTCAGTTTAGAGCCCCCATCGGTGGTCAAATCCTCGACCAGCAGCACGCGCTGCCCTTCGCTCATCGCGCCCTCGATCCGTGCATTGCGCCCGTAGCCCTTGGGCTTCTTGCGCACATAGGTCATCGGCAGCGCCATGCGTTCGGCCACCAGCGCGGCAAAGGGAATGCCCGCCGTTTCACCGCCCGCGATATTGTCGAACGCCTCCATCCCCGCATCTTCCAGCACGCGGCAGGTCAGGAAATCCATGAGCGTGGACCGAATGCGCGGGAAGGAAATCAGCTTGCGGCAGTCGATATAGGTCGGCGCTTTCAGGCCCGAGGCCAATGTGAACGGCTCTGCCGCATTGAAATGCACGGCCTTGATGTCCAGAAGCATCCGCGCGGTCAGGCGAGCGGCTGTGGCGCGGTCGGGGTAGGTGGTGGGGATCATGTCAGAGCCTTTGTTACAGAACGCGCCAATGCAGCGGGAAACCGGGGTCGAACACGGTCACGGGTCCAGCGCCGGTTTCGATCTTGGCAGGGTAGGCGACCGGATCAGCGGTTTTCTCCAGCGTGATCGTCGCGTCATTCACCGGCAGGCGGTAAAAGGCCGGACCGTTGCGGCTGGCGAACCCTTCCAGCTTGTCCAGCGCCCCCGCCGCCTCGAACACATGGGCGAGGATGGACATCGTGTTGGTGGCCGTGAAGCAGCCCGCGCAGCCACAGGCGTTTTCCTTGGCGTCATCCGTGTGCGGCGCGCTGTCGGTGCCAAGGAAGAACCGCGCATCGCCAGAGGTCGCGGCCTGCACCAGCGCCAGCCGGTGGCTTTCGCGCTTGGCGACCGGCAGGCAATAGTAATGCGGCTTGATCCCGCCCACCAAGATATGGTTGCGGTTGATGACCAGATGGTGCGTCGTGATCGTGGCACCAAGGTTCTCGGGCTGGCTTTGGACATAGGCCACGGCGTCGGCGGTCGTGATATGCTCCATCACCACGCGCAGCCCCGGCGTGGCGCGGCGGATGGGGTCGAGCACACGGTCGATGAACACCGCCTCGCGGTCGAAGATGTCGATGTCATGGTCCGTAACCTCGCCATGACAACACAGCGGCACGCCCGCTTCCGCCATCGCGTCGAGCACCGGGCGGACCTTGTCGAAATCGCGCACACCGCTGGCCGAGTTCGTGGTCGCCCCCGCCGGGTATAGCTTGACTGAAGCGATGATCCCGTCCCGATGCGCCGCAACCACGTCGGCCGGGTCGGTGTCTTCGGTCAGGTAAAGCGTCATCAGCGGCGTGAAGCCGTCGCCCGTCACGCGCAAGATACGCTCGCGATAGGCCGCCGCCTGAGCGCCTGTTACCACGGGCGGCACAAGGTTGGGCATGATGATCGCGCGGGCGAAATGGCGCGCGCTTTCCGGCGCGATGCCTTCCAGCATGGCACCGTCGCGCAGGTGCAAATGCCAATCGTCGGGGCGGGGGATGGTGAGTTGGGTCATGTGCCCGTCTTTAGCCAAGCGCGCGGTCCGAGGCCAGCGCGTTTTGCCCGGTCAGAGCGGTCAGGAAATGGTCAACATCGCTTTCGGTTGTGGACCAGCTTGTGACCAGCCGCGCGCCGATCGGGTCGGGGTCGTCAAACGTCGCATAGTCGGGCCACAGGTAATATTGCGCCCCCACCGCTTGCAGCCGGTCATGGCCCGCGCGCGGCCATGTGGCGAACAGCATGTTGCCGCCGCGCGGATAGGCGATTTGCGCGTGCTCCGTCAGCCCCGCTTCCAGCCGCGCGGCCATGGCATTGGCGTTCCGGGCTAGATTTAGCCACAGATCGCCCTCCAGCCAGGCCAGCATTTGCGCCGAAAGATACCGGTGTTTCGACGGCAGATGCCCGCCGCGCTTGCGGCGCAACTGGAATTCCCAAGCCTGCGCGGTGTTGAAGAAGATCACCGCCTCGACGCCGAAAAGCCCGTTCTTGGTGCCCCCCAGACACAGCACATCGACACCCGCGCGCCATGTCATGTCCGCAGGTGAGCAGCCTTCGGCCACCAGCGCATTGGCAAAGCGCGCGCCGTCCAGATGGACGGGCAGGCCGTGGGCGTGGGCGATTTCCGCCAATGCCGCGATCTCTGCCACCGAATAACGCGTGCCGCATTCGGTCAGGTTGGTCAGGCTCAGCAGTCCCGGCTGGACATGATGCACCACGCCCTTGCACGATTGCGCCAAGGTCAGCGCCAAGGCGTCGGGGTCGATCTTGCCGTTTTCGCCCGCCACATGGGTCAGCTTTGCCCCTCCGGTGAAGAATTCCGGCGCGCCGCATTCGTCAACCTCTATGTGTGCCAGACGGTGGCAGTAGATCGCGCCCCAAGGTGGGCAAAGGCTGGCACAGGCCATCGCATTGGCCGCTGACCCGGTCGAGACGAGAAAGACCTCGGCTTCCGGCGCTTCGAACAGCGCGCGGATGCGGCCGCGTAGCGCGTCCATATAGGTGTCTGCCCCGTAGCCCATGGCATAGCCTTGGTTCGCGGCGCGCAGCGCGTCCAGAATGGCGTCGGGCACGCCGGATGTGTTGTCGGAAGCAAACTGCATGGATGGACCTTTCGTAAGCTGCCCCCAAAGCTGCGCGGGGGCGTGGGCGCTGTCAAGGTGGCGACCTTGACAGGTGTGGGGGCAGGGCGCATATGCCCCGTAACACCAAGGAGATTGCTCATGTTCATCCAGACCGAAAGCACCCCGAACCCGGCCACGCTGAAATTCATCCCCGGTCAGGACGTGATGGAAGTGGGCACGGCGGATTTCCCGAATGCCGACAGCGCCGCCTCTTCGCCGTTGGCGCGGCGTCTGTTTGCGATCAGCGGCGTGACGGGGGTGTTTCTTGGCCTCGATTTCATCACCGTGACCAAGGCGGATGATCTGGACTGGCAACACCTGAAGCCCGAGATCCTTGGCGCGATCATGGAGCACTTCCAGTCCGGCGCGCCCGCCATCGAAGGGGCGGCGCAGTCGGGTCATGCGGCGCATGACGGCCCCGACAGCGAGATCGTGGGCCAGATCAAGGAATTGCTGGACACCCGCGTGCGCCCGGCAGTCGCCCAAGACGGCGGCGACATCACCTTTCACGGGTTCGAGCGGGGTGTCGTCTACCTGCATATGAAAGGCGCTTGCGCCGGTTGCCCGTCCTCGACCCTGACGCTGAAAATGGGGATCGAGAACCTGCTGCGCCACTACATTCCCGAAGTGACAGAGGTGCGCCCCGTTGCCGTTTGACGCTTTGGTCTTGGGCTTTGACACATCGGCCGCGCATTGCGCGGCCGCTTTGGTGTCGGGCGACCGGGTTCTGGCGCAGGCGCAGGAAGACATGGCCAAGGGCCAAGCCGAACGCCTGATGCCGCTTCTGGAAGAGGTTCTGGCGCAAGGCGGGGCCGCGTGGTCCGATCTGGCCGCGCTGGGCGTGGGCATCGGCCCCGGCAATTTCACCGGCATTCGCATCTCGGTCGCGGCCGCGCGCGGGTTGTCGCTGGGCTTGGGCGTGCCCGCGATCGGCGTGAGCGTGTTCGACGCGCGCGCCCATGGCCTGCCGCGCCCGCTGAGCGTGGTCGAGGATGCCAAGCGCGGCATGGTCTATGTGCAGCATTTCGGGCCGGACAGCGCCCCGGCCCTGAGCGCGCTGGAAGATGTGGTCGTGGCCGAACATATCACCGGCACGGGCGCGGGCCTGCTGGGCGCGGTGCCGCTTGCCGCCTCCGTGCCGCTGGCGGTCGCCATTGCCCGGATCGCGGCCCTTCGCCTTGGCACGCCCCAGCCGCGCCCCGCGCCGCTTTACCTGCGCGCGCCCGACGCCGCGCCCTCGAATGATCCCGGCCCGGTGATGCTATCGTGACGCCCGAAGCAATGGCCGTGCTGCACAAGGCGGCCTTTCCCGACGACCCTTGGACGGCGCGCGATCTGGCCGCCCATCTGGAGGATCCGGCTTCGCTGCTGGTCGCGCAGGACAAGGGGTTCATCCTGCTGCGCTGCGTTCTGGACGAGGCCGAGGTGCTGACCTTCGCCGTCGCCCCAAATGCGCAAGGGCAGGGCATGGGCGCGACCCTTCTGGCCAAGGCCATCGATCAGGCGCGGGCGCGCGGCGTGCAGCGGCTGTTCCTGGAGGTGGCCGAGGACAACACCCCGGCCCGCGCGCTTTACGCGCGTGCAGGCTTTGCCCAGACCGGGCGGCGCAAGGGTTACTACCGCCGCAGCCACGGCCCGGCGGTCGATGCGCTGTTGCTGGAGCGCGCCCTAGCCTGACCTTTGGTCACTTCCCCGCCATGCGCCACGTCGCCCGGTTTTTCCTGTTGACCCTGCGCGCGCTTAGGGGGTTAATCGACCCCAATCGCGGCCCACCGCGAGTGTTCCCCAAGACCCAAGCGCGCAACAGCCGCGCATCCAACAGGAGAGCTATGATGAAATCCCTCAAGACCCTGACCCTTTCGGCATCCGTGCTGGCGCTGGGCGCCGGCATGGCGCTGGCCGAAGGCCCGGCGCTGATTTTCGACCTTGGCGGCAAGTTCGACAAATCCTTCAACGAGGCCGCCTATAACGGTGCCGAGCGCTGGAAAGCCGAAACCGGCGGCGAATACCGCGATATCGAGATGCAATCAGCGGCGCAGCGCGTGCAATTCGCCCGCCGCATGGCCGAATCCGGCGCGAACCCCATCGTGGTGCTGGGCTTCCAGAACGCCCCCACGCTGGAAGAGGTCGCGCCCGACTATCCCGACACATCCTTCGTGCTGGTCGATGCGGTCGCCGATCTGCCCAATGTCCGCTCGGTCATCTTCGCAGAGCATGAAGGCAGCTACCTTGTCGGGATGCTGGCCGCGATGGCGTCTGAATCGAACACCATCAGCTTCGTCGGTGGCATGGAAATTCCGCTCATCAGCGCGTTTGCCTGCGGCTATGCCCAGGGCGCGAAAGCTGTGAACCCCGACATGAACGTGATCGTGAACTACACCGGCAACACGCCCGAAGCATGGAACGACCCGGTGCGCGGTGGCGAAATCGCGCGCGGCCAGATCAGCCAAGGGTCGGATGTGGTCTTCGCGGCTGCCGGTGGCACCGGGCTGGGTGTGCTGCAAGCGGCGGCAGATGCGGGCGTCTATTCCATCGGCGTGGACAGCAACCAGAACTACCTGCACCCCGGTTCGGTCCTGACCTCTATGCTGAAACTGGTGGACGAGGCCGTCTATCAGGCCTTCACCGATGGCCCCGGCATGGAAACCGGCGTTGTGACGATGAACCTTGCCTCGGCTGGCGTGGGCTACGCGCTGGACGAGCATAACGCCGACCTGATTACCGCAGAGATGCAGGAAGCCGTGGAAGCGGCCCGCGCGTCGATCATCGCGGGCGAAACCGTGGTGCATGACTACCGCACCGACAGCACCTGCCCGGCGTTCTGAGCGACCCGCGCATGACGACTGTCACAGACCAAGCGACGCGGCAGGAAACTGCCGCGTCCTCTGCGCAAGTGCCGCCCGCAATCGAATTGCGCGGCATCTCCAAGGCATTCGGGCCGGTTCAGGCCAACAAGAACATCTCGATCAAGGTCGCGCGCGGCTCGATCCATGGCATCGTGGGGGAAAATGGCGCGGGCAAATCCACGCTCATGTCCATCCTCTATGGCTTTTACAAGGCCGATGCGGGCGAGGTGTATATCAACGGCAAACGCACCGATATTCCCGACAGCCTGGCCGCGATCCGCGCCGGTATCGGGATGGTGTTCCAGCATTTCAAGCTGGTCGAGAATTTCACGGTTCTGGAAAACGTCATCCTCGGGGCCGAGGACAGCGCGCTTCTGGGACCGTCGCGCCGCCGCGCACGCGGTGTTCTGAAGCAATTGGCAAGCGATTTCGAGCTGGAGGTCGAACCCGACGCGCTGATCGAAGAGCTGTCCGTCGGACACCAGCAGCGCGTCGAGATCCTGAAGGCGCTGTATCGCGAGGCCGACATCCTGATCTTGGACGAACCCACGGGCGTGCTGACCCCGTCCGAGGCCGACCATCTGTTCCGCATCCTGCGCGGGCTGAAGGAGCAGGGCAAGACCATCATCCTGATTACCCACAAGCTACGCGAGATCATGGATGTGACCGACGAGGTCAGCGTCATGCGGCGCGGCGAAATGGTGGCTACCCGCAAGACCGCCGACACCAGCCCGACCGAGTTGGCCGAATTAATGGTGGGCCGCAAGGTCTTGTTACGCGTGGAAAAAACCAAGGCGCAGCCGGGTGATGAGGTGCTGCGCGTCGAAGGCCTGAGGCTGGTCGATGCGCAAGGCGTGGAACGCTTGCGCAAGATCGGCTTCAACCTGCGCGCGGGCGAGATATTGGGCATCGCGGGCGTGGCCGGCAACGGCCAGTCGGAACTTCTGGAAGTGCTCGCGGGCCTGCGCGAGGCCGAAGGCAAGGCATGGCTGCGGGGCGCGCCGTTGCCGCTTTCTGGGCCAGAGTGCAACGGGCAGGCGCGCCGTGCCGCGCGCATCGCCCATGTGCCAGAGGACCGTCACCGCCGTGGGCTGGTGCTGCCCTTCCACGCATGGGAAAACACCGCGCTCGGCTACCATAACGACCCGCGCTATAACCCCAGCCCGTGGCGGATGGACGGCGCGGCCATCGTGGCCGACACCGCCGCCAAGATGGAACGCTTCGATGTGCGCCCGCCCAACCCGCAACTGCCCGCCGAGGGGTTTTCGGGCGGCAACCAGCAAAAGATCGTGCTGGCGCGCGAAATCGAATACGGCCCGGACCTGTTGCTGGTCGGCCAGCCCACGCGCGGGGTCGATATCGGCGCGATCGAATTCATCCACCAACGCCTGATCCAGCTGCGTGACGCGGGGGCCGCGATCTTGCTTGTGTCGGTGGAACTCGATGAAATCCTGTCGCTCTCGGACCGGATATTGGTCATGTTCGACGGGCGTATCATGGGCGAGCGGATGGCAGACGCGACCGACGCCAAGGAACTGGGCCTGATGATGGCCGGGATGACCGAGACATGAGCAGCAAACGCATTCCCAACTGGGCCGATGTCACGCTGGTGCCGCTGGTATCGGTGGTGCTGGCCTTTATCATTTCGGCCATCCTGATCTGGGCCATCGGCGAATCCCCCTGGGCCGCCGTCAAGATGATGGTCGATGGCGCGTTCGGGTCCAGCTATGGCTGGGGCTACACGCTCTATTATGCCACGAATTTCATGTTCACGGGCCTTGCCGTGGCCGTGGCCTTTCAAGCGCGACTGTTCAATATCGGCGGCGAGGGGCAGGCGGCGCTTGGCGGGCTGGGCGTGGCTTTGGTGCTGCTTTATCTGCCATGGCCGCATTGGACGCTGGCGCTTCTGGGCGCATCGGTGGGCGCGGCTTTGTTCGGCGCGCTCTGGGCGCTGATCCCCGGCTATCTGCAAGCGAAACGCGGCAGCCATATCGTGATTACCACGATCATGTTCAACTTCATCGCCGCGTCCTTCCTGAATTACATGCTGGTCAATTTCCTGCGTCCCGTGGGCAGCCAAGACCCGTCCTCGCCGCGCTTTCCCGATGCGACGAGCCTGCCGAAACTTCATGAAATCCTTGGGCTTTTCGGCATTCCCTTTTCCAAGGTGCCGCCCGTCAACATCTCGCTTCTGATCGCGGTGGGCCTGTGCTTTGCCGTGTGGTGGATGCTGTGGCGCACGCGGCTGGGCTACCAGATCCGCGCCTTGGGCGAATCCGAGCCTGCCGCGCAATATGCAGGCATCAGCCCCGCGCGTATCACGATCATCGTCATGCTCATCTCTGGCGGGCTGGCGGGGTTGATGGCGCTGAACAACGTCATGGGTGAACAGGAACGGCTGGTTCTGAACGCGGTCGAGGGCGCGGGCTTCATCGGCATCGCCGTGGCGTTGATGGGTCGCAACCATCCGTTCGGGGTGTTCCTGGCCGCGATCCTTTTCGGGTTCCTCTACCAAGGCGGCGCGGAACTGGCGCTCTGGACGGGTATCCCGCGCGAGCTGATCGTCGTCATCCAGGCGCTGGTCATCCTGTTTACGGGTGCGCTGGACAACATGGTGCGCATTCCGATCGCGAAACTCTTTTCCCTGCGGAGGGCGGGCTGATGGATTTAGCAACCCTTGCGCAGGTGCTTGACAGCACGCTGCGACTGGCGACACCGCTGCTTTTCGCCTGCCTTGCGGGCCTGATTTCCGAGCGCGCGGGCGTGTTCGACATCGGGCTGGAGGGCAAGATCCTCGCCGCCGCCTTTCTGGCTGCCGCGATTGCCTATGTGTCGGGCAATGTCTGGCTGGGCGTCTTGGCGGGCATCGCGGTGTCGGTGTTCATGTCGCTGATCCACGGCGTCGCCTCGATCACGTTCCGGGGCAACCAGCTTATTTCCGGCGTGGCGATCAACTTCCTTGCCGCCGGTCTGACCGTGGTGATCGCGCAGAACTGGTTCCAGCAGGGCGGGCGCACCCCGTCGCTGACCGGGGATGCTCGGATGCCGACCATTGATTTGCCCTTCGCTGAGGCCTTGGCCGACGTGCCTGTGATCGGCCCGATATACGGCATCTTTTCGGGCCACGCTCCGCTGGTTTACCTTGCTTTCCTGTGCGTGCCTGCAACGTGGTTCCTGCTGTTCCGCACCCGCTTCGGCCTGCGGCTGCGCGCGGTTGGCGAAAACCCCGCGGCTGTGGACACGGCAGGCGTGTCGGTCATTGGCTTGCGCTTCGGCGCTGTGGCCATCTGCGGCGTGCTCTGCGGGTTGGCAGGCGCGTATCTGTCCACGGGCCTGTCGGCGGGCTTCGTCAAGGACATGAGCGCCGGGCGGGGCTATATCGCGCTGGCGGCCATGATCTTTGCCAAATGGCGCCCATGGCACGCGATGGGCGCGGTGCTGCTGTTCGGCCTGCTGGAGGCTGTGGCAAATCGCTTCCAGTCGATCGAGGTGTTTGGGCTTGCGCTTCCCGTGCAGGTGATGCAGGCCTTGCCCTATATCCTGACGGTTGTCATTCTGGCAGGGTTCGTGGGCCGCGCCATTCCGCCACGGGCGGGGGGCAGCCCCTATGTGAAAGAACACTAGCCGCGCTTAGCGCCGGGGCCGACCATGCAGATATACCTGCCGATTGCCGAAACCTCCGTCAACGCTTTCACGTTGCTGGGGGTTGGCGGCGGGGTGGGGATGCTGTCGGGCATGTTCGGCGTGGGCGGCGGGTTCCTGATTACGCCGCTTCTGTTCTTCATCGGGGTTCCGCCCGCCGTTGCCGTGGCAACCGGGGTCAACCAGGTCGTGGCCTCGTCCATCTCTGGCGTGCTGGCGCATCTGAAACGCAAGACGGTGGACCTGCCCATGGGCTGGGTGCTGCTGGTGGGCGGCATGATCGGGTCGGTGGTGGGCATCTGGTTCTTCAACCTGATGAGCCGGCTGGGTCAGATCGACCTGATCGTGCAACTGTCTTACGTGATCTTCCTCGGCGTCATCGGTGCGATGATGTTCAACGAAAGCCTGCGCGCGCTCTTGCGCACGCGCTCGGGCACCGCGCCAAGGCGCAAGCGGCATATGCATACATGGATCCATAACCTGCCGCTGAAGATGAAATTCCGCGCCTCGGGCCTCTATATCTCGGTCTTTCCGCCGCTTCTGGTGGGGGTGGGCGTGGGCATTCTGGCCGCGATCATGGGCGTGGGCGGCGGGTTCATCCTTGTGCCCGCAATGATCTACCTTCTGGGAATGCCCACCAAGGTGGTGATCGGCACGTCGCTGTTTCAGGTCACATTCGTCGCGGCCTTTACCACTTTCATGCACGCGCTGACGAACCAGACGGTCGATGTGATGCTGGCGGTGTTCCTGATTATCGGCGGCGTGATCGGCGCGCAGATCGGCACGCGTGTGGGGCTGAAGCTGGGGGCAGAACAATTGCGCATCCTGCTGGCGCTGATGGTGCTGGCGGTCTGCGGCAAGATCGCCTTCGACCTGCTCTGGCCGCCTGCGGAACTCTACTCCATCTCGGTCGCGGGGGGCGCGTGATGGGACGGCTTTTCGCCCTGCTGCTGCTTGTGTTGACAGCCGCGCCCGCGCAGGCGCAGGAAGAGGTCGTCGCGGGTCTGAGCCAGAACAGCGTCGCGCTGACGGTCAATTTCGTGGGCTCCGACATCCTGATCTTCGGGGCTGTGCGCCGCGACGGCGTGATCCCCGAAGGCCCGCTGGACGTGATCGTCACCGTCGAAGGCCCGCCGCAGGAAGCCACGATCTGGCGCAAGGCGCGCCGCTTCGGCATCTGGGTGAACGCAGAGGCGCAAGAGGTCCGCGCAGCCCCAAGTTTCTACGCCGTGGCCAGCACCGCGCCCTTGGCCGAGATCCTCTCGCCAGAGGCGGATCTGGATTACCGCATCTCGACCCGGCTCGCGATTTTCGAAGCCCGCAGCGACACCGACCTGACCGATCCCGCCGCCTTCACAGAGGCGCTGATCCGCATCCGCAAGGACGAGGGGCTGTATCAGGAAGGGGCGACGCCCGTTGATCTGGAACGCGACACGCTGTTCACGACGCGCATTACCCTGCCAAAGAACATTGTCGAGGGCAGCTATGCCGCGCGCATCTTCCTTATGCGCGAGGGGGCGGTCGTGGACGAGTATGAAACCTTCATCGAGGTGCGCAAGGCGGTGCTGGAACGCTGGCTGTATTCGCTGGCCTATGACCAGCCCGCGCTTTACGGCTTGCTGGCGCTAGTCTTGGCGGCGGTGTTCGGCTGGGGCGCGTCAGCCATTTTCCGGCTGATCCGCAGCTAGCGGGCGCGGTCGCTCAGCCGCCCAGAAGCCCGCCGAACATCTCGCCGAAGGCATCGCGCAGGGCGTAGCTTAGCCCCGCCAGCACCAGCGCGCCCGCGACCAGCATCATTCCCCATGTCAAAATCTGGAACCCGATCGCAAGCCCGCCCAGGGCAATGCCCGAGAGTGCGGCGCGCTTCGCCTCGTGCCGGATGAACGAGGCCAGCCCAAGGATAATCGCCAGCCCGGCAATCAGGCCCGTGGCCAAGTTCAGGTAATCGTCCAGATCGCGGGCCATCGGGGCCGGTGGCGGCGCGTCTTGCCCGACCGCCGCACGCGCGGCGGATTTCGCGATCTCGGCGGCAAGCTCGCCCAAGGTGACGCCGGCAGCTTGTTGCGGTGCGAAGGGTCCGGCCCAGAAGACGACCAGCCCCATGCCAAGGGCGATTGCCCCAAGGGTGAAGGCGGCCCATCCAAAAGGTTGCGCTGTTTGAGCTTCCGACATGATATGCCTCGTTTGAAAATGGCTTTTGTGGAAGGCTACCGCGCAAATATGTCGAGGATTTGGCAAACCGTTACCGCCCGCGCGCCGCGCCCCGGCCGCAGAGCCGGGGCCTCTGGGTTGGCTTGGTGGACCGCAAGGCCCCGGCTCGGGGGCCGGGGCACGGCGCACAACCTTCAGCGCAGCGTCAGCCCTATCCGATACTCTGGCCCCAGCCGCCCTGCATGTGGCGGCCCCATCTGCCGCATCCCGCAGTCGCGATAGAGTGCGAGCGCCGCGTCATTGGCGGCGTCAACCGCCAGCACAAGTTTGTCAGTCTCTGGCCAGTGTGTGCCAAGTGCGGTCATAAGCCCCGCCATCGCCAGCCGCCCGAGCCCGCGCCCCTGATAGCGGGTCGCGATCTTCAACCCGTGCAGCGAGGCCGCGCGCGCGGGCACCCAATCCGGTGCGGCTTGCCCGCGTTTCACAAGCGCCAGCCCAACCGGCGTGCTGTCCAATAGAAAGGCTAGCAAGAGCGCGTCGTCTGAGTTGGCCTCAGCCCAATCCTGAAGAGTATAGGCAAAACTGCCGCTGAACTCTTCCTGCTCTGGCGTGACGCAAAGCGCGGCCAAGGCAGGGAAGAGCGGGTCTTGCGGGCCGCTCAAGACATGGACATCAAGTTCCGGGTGCGGGCGACCGGCCTCCCGTGGCGGCTCAGCCGATGGACCCATAGGCCCCGCTGAAAAAGCTGAGGCCCGCGCCTTCGCGGGTGGCCACGCGCTGCACTTCGCCCACGACAATCGCATGATCGCCGCCCGGATAGACGGCGTGGCGCGCGCATTCGAACCGGGCAAGGCAGCCCGGCAGCAGCGGCGTGTCGCCCAAGCCCGCCTCTATGCCGGGCAGGCTGAAATCGAACCCGTCGCGCGCGAAATGTCGGGCTATGTCCAGCTGGTCCTCGGCCATCACATGGATGGCGAAATGCGGGGCTTGCTCGAAAATCTCGAACCGGCGGGAAAAGCGCCCCGGTGCCCACATGACCAGCGCGGGCTCTAGCGACAGCGCGGCAAAGCTGTTGGCGGTAATCCCGACCGGGCCTTGCGCGGTCTGGGTCGTCACCACCGTGACGCCGGTGGCAAACCGCCCCAAGGCATCGCGAAACGCGCGCTGATGGTCTGCATCCGGGGTGAAAACCTGCTCTGTCATGACGCTTCCGTCCATTGCTTTGCCTTTGCTGCCTGCCAAGATGTCAGCCGACAGCTAACCCGCGCGCGGGTTTGGGCAAGGTGTCAATCCTGCGCTTTGCCGCCGAAAACCGCCTTTTGCAACTCTGCCACGGTCGCGGCCAGACGCGGCAGGCGGCGCAGGGCCTTGCGAATTTCAAGCTGGGTTTCGATCTTGGTGGCCGGATCGCCCAGCATCGCGCGCCCGGCGGGCACATTGGTGTAGATGCGCGCGGCCCCGCCCGCGATCACGTCATCGCCCACGAAGATATTGTCATTCACCGCGACCTTGCCGCCCAACAGCACGCGGTTCCCGATACGCGCAGACCCGGCCACACCGGCCATGCCGCAGAGCATACAGTCTTCGCCGATCTGCACGTTATGGCCGATCTGGACGACCGAATCGATCTTGGTGCCCGAGCCAATGACCGTGTCGCGCACCGTGCCCCGGTCGATCGAGGAATTCGCGCCCAGTTCCACATCATCCCCGATGGTGACGGACCCAAGCGACTGGATGCGCATCCATTTCTGCTGGCGCAATTCCCGGTCGCCCGACAGCGAGGCGCGCACGTCTTCGGCCGCCGACGGCTCTGGCGTGACAAAGCTGAAACCGCAGCCGCCCACCACGCAATTGGGCTGACCGATGAAGCGGTCGCCGATGCGCACCCGCGCGGCAATGCGCGTGCCCGTGTGCAGGATGGCATCTTCGCCGATCACCACGTCTTCGGCCACGGTCACACTCGGGCCGATGCAGGCGCGCGCGCCGATCACCGTGCGCGGGCCGATATAGGTGAAGGGACCGATGCGCGCGCCCTTTGCCACGACTGCGCTTGGGTCGATGCAGGCCTGCGGGTGAATGCCTTGGCCAAAGTCATAGCCCTGGTCCATCAACCGGCTGACGCCTGCCATGGCAAGGCGCGGGCGCGGCGCGAAGATCGCGGCCTGAAGCCCCATGGCGCGCCAATCGGCGCCGGGCCACAGGATGGCCGCGCGCGCTGCCCCCTTGGCCAGCCCATCGGCGTATTTCGGGTCCATCGCCAGTGCCAGCGCGTCCGGTCCGGCCTGCGCGGGTTCGGCTGCGTGGGTCACGATCAGGTCCAACGCGCCTTCGGCTTTGGCCCCAAGGGCTTGGGCAATATCTGCGATGCGATGCGCCATGATCCCGCCTTTCCTGTCGGTTGCGCCCTTTTAGCGAATGCCCAAGGGCAGGGCCAGATGTTTGGCGCGTGACAGCGGCCTGCCGTCGGGGCATGAGGGGCGCATGGATCTGCTTGCCCTCTTTTTCGCCGCGCTTGTGGCGGCCACGCTTCTGCCCGCGCAGTCGGAAATCGTGCTGAGCGCACTTGTGCTGGCCGGCAGCCACCCGGTCTGGCTGCTGCTGACCGTTGCCACCACGGGCAATGTGCTGGGGTCTTGCGTGAACTGGGCCTTGGGGCGGTTCCTGATGCGCTACAAGGACCATCCGCGCTTTCCCTTTCGCCCCGACCAGATCGCCCGCGCCGAAGGCTGGTATGCCCGCTATGGCTGGTGGAGCCTGTTTTTCGCATGGGCCCCCATCATCGGCGATCCGCTGACGCTGGCGGCGGGCACGATGCGCGAACCCTTCTGGCGTTTCCTTCTGGTGGTGACATTGGGCAAATTCGGGCGCTACGCGGTTCTGGTCGCGGCGGTGCTGGCGGCGTCCTAAGCCCTTGCCAGCCGCGCGCCGACCTGCGAGGAACGGACAAAACGACCGGAGCCCGGACATGCCGAAACCCGACCGCCCCAAACCCCCCGCGCCAGAACAGGTTTTCACCCTGCTGGTCGAACTGGGCGTGACCGACGATCTGCCGAAGGGCGCGACGGGGGCGGGGTTGCTGCTCTATGCGCCGGGGCCGGACGAGGCGAGTGCCGTCCGCGACGCGGTGTCGGTGCTGAAACAGGCCGATCTGAAACCGCTGGACGTGACAAGCTACGGCACGCTGGACGACCGCTTGGCGGCGGGCGACGAAATCCCGCAGGAAGAGCGCGACTTGATGGCGCGCGCACTGGCCGAGAATGCCGTGATCGTGGCACAGAAAACATGGTTTACCGATGACGCAGCAGATGATTGACCCGGTTCAACTGACAGCCGACTTGGTGCGCTGCCCCTCTGTTACCCCGGATGAGGGGGGCGCGCTGGTGTTGCTGGAGAGAATGCTTGGCCATGCGGGCTTTGCCTGCACCCGCGTGGACCGGGGCGAGACAGCCAATCTGTTCGCCCGTTGGGGGGCAAAAGGCCACGCACGCAGCTTCGGGTTCAACGGGCATACCGACGTGGTGCCGATTGGCCTGCGCTCGGACTGGACGCGCGATCCGTTTGGGGGCGAACTTGCCGAGGGGCGGCTGTGGGGCCGGGGCGCTTGCGACATGAAATCGGGCGTCGCGGCCTTTGTCGCCGCCGCCATCGACTTCGTGCAGGCTTCACCGACCGACGGCGCGATCATCTTGGCCATCACCGGCGACGAGGAAGGCCCGGCGCAAGACGGCACCATCGCGCTGCTGGACTGGATGGACGCGCAAGGCGAGGCCATGTCGGTCTGTCTGGTCGGCGAACCCACCTGCCCGGAGCGCATGGGCGAGATGATGAAGATCGGGCGGCGCGGGTCGATGAACGCGACCATCACCGCGCGCGGGCGGCAGGGGCACGCCGCCTATCCGCATCGCGCGGCGAACCCGCTTCCCGTGCTGGTGCATCTGCTGGACCGGCTGGCGCGGCACGTATTGGACCGCGGCACCGAGCATTTCGACCCTTCGACCTTGGCGCTGACCACGGTCGATGTGGGCAATGCGGCGACCAATGTGATCCCGGCCACGGCGCGGGCGGGGCTGAACATCCGCTTCAACGACCTGCACACGGGCGCGTCGCTGACCGAGTGGCTGGAGCGTGAGGCGGCAGAGGTCTGCGCGGGCACGGGCGTGGCATTAGAGGTGTCGGTCAGCGTGTCGGGCGAGGCGTTCCTGACGCCGCCGGGCCCGCTGTCGGACATGGTCGCGCGCGCGGTCGAGGCGGAATGCGGGGTGACACCGGTCTTGTCGACCTCTGGCGGCACCTCTGATGCACGTTTCATGAAAAACCACTGCCCGGTGGTGGAATTCGGGCTTGTGGGGCAGTCCATGCACCAAGTCGACGAATACGCGGAAATCGAGCATATCGAACAACTTAAGCGCGTTTATTCACGTATCTTGCAGGATTACTTCGCCGGATGCTGACGGTTGCCCCGACAACGGACATCGCCACCTGTCACGCCCTGCGGCGGGTGGTTTTCATCGAGGAACAGAATGTCGATGAGGCGCTCGAGGTGGACGGGCTGGACGAGCGCGCCCTGCATGTTCTGGCGCGGCTGGACGGCCTGCCCGTGGGCTGCGCGCGGATACTGCTTATGGGGGACACCGCCAAGATCGGGCGGGTTTGCGTGCTGGGCACCCATCGCGGGAAAGGCATCGGGCAGGCGCTGATGCGTGCGGCGCTGGAGCTGGCGCAAGCGCAGCCGGGGGTGCGGCGCGCGAAGTTGGGCTCTCAGGTCCATGCGCTGGGGTTTTACGAAAGCCTTGGGTTCGTGCCCGTGGGCGAGGTTTACATGGAAGCCGGCATCGCGCATCGCGACATGCTGCGCGCGTTCAGCGCGTGACGCGCCTTGCGCCCCATGCTAAAGCGCGGCGCATGAGATACGCCCCAGTCTGCCCAGATCGCCCACCCACCCACCCCCGGCAGGGGCTGCGCCCCTGCCTTGCGCTCTGGGCAGACTGGGGCGCGCCATGGTGAAGCAGCTTCCCTCTGTGTCCGAGTTGCGCGACTGGATGGCAGAGAACCCCTCTGCCACCATGCGCGAGATCGCGCGCGCCTTTGGTATAAAGGGTGCGGCCAAGATCGACCTGAAAGCCATGCTGCGAGAGTTGGAGGGGGAGGGCATCGCCCCGCGCCGCCGCGCCTCTGGCGGTGCCTTGCCGCCGGTGACGGTGCTGGACGTGCTGGGGCCGGACGAAGATGGCGACCTGTTCGCGCGCCCGATCGAGTGGCGCGGGCAGGGCGGCGCCCCGCGTGTCATCCTGCTGGCCCCCAAGGATTTGGGCGCGGGCGACCGCGTTCTGGCCAAATGCGAGGCGATCCGCGGCCCCGATTACGAGTATCAGGCCAAGGTCATCCGCAAGCTGGGGTCGAACCCGCAGCGCATATTGGGCCTGTTCCGCAAGGGGGCCGAAGGTGGGCGCGTGGTGCCCATCGACAAGGGGTCTGACCGCGACTGGATGGTTGGCCCCCATGATGTGAACGGCGCGCAGGATGGCGAACTGGTGCTGGCCGAACCCATGGGCCGCGCCCGCTTTGGCCCGCCGCGCGCGCATGTGGTCGAACGTTTGGGCGACCCGACCGCGCCCAAGGCAGTGTCGTTGATCGCGATCCACCAGCACGGCATTCGGGACGCCTTCGATGACGCGGTGGTGGCAGAGGCCGACAGCGCGCAGCCCATGCCCTTGGGCAACCGGCTGGACCTGCGCGACATGGCTCTGATGACCATAGACCCGTGGGATGCGCGCGACCATGACGACGCGCTTTTTGCCGAACGGCGCGGCGACGGGTTCACGCTATGGGTCGCGATTGCCGATGTCGCCGCCTATGTGCGCCCCGGCTCAGAGTTGGACCGCGAAGCGCGCAAGCGTGGCAATTCCACCTATTTCCCCGACCGCGTGGTGCCCATGCTGCCCGACACATTGTCGGGTGATCTGTGTTCCCTGCATGAGGGTGTTGACCGCCCCTGCATCGCGTTGGAAATGCAGATCGACGCAGAGGGCAACAAGATCGGCCATCAGTTCCACCGCGCGATGATGCGCTCTGCCGCCAGCCTGACCTATGAGCAGGCGCAGGCGGCGGATGATGGGCGGCTTGATGCGCAGACGGAACCGCTTGCCGGACCCTTGGGCGATTTGTTCGCTTGCTACCGCGCGTTGACCCGCGCCCGCGAGCGTCGCGCACCGCTGGAGATAGACCTGCCGGAACGCCAGATCGTGCTATCGGATGAGGGGCGGGTCACATCGGTCGCCTTCAAGGAACGGCTCGACGCGCACAGGCTGGTCGAGGAATGCATGGTGCTGGCCAATGTCGCCGCCGCGGAAACGCTGCGCGAAAAGGGCCGCCCGCTGCTCTACCGCGTGCACGAAGAACCCAGCCCCGACAAGTTGGAGGGGTTGCGGCAGGTGGCCAAGGAAACCGGGCTGGTGCTGGCCAAGGGGCAAGTGCTGCAC
Organism: Roseibaca sp. Y0-43; assembly: GCF_020667835.1. Lineage (GTDB taxonomy): Bacteria > Pseudomonadota > Alphaproteobacteria > Rhodobacterales > Rhodobacteraceae > Roseinatronobacter. The sequence continues at coordinate 87,502 of NZ_JAFMPR010000008.1, read as the reverse complement.
ACGCGCCACCTGAACCGCCTTTTGGCGCAGGCCGAGGGCACCGAGTTTGACGAGATGATCAACATGGCCACGCTGCGGTCCATGACGCAGGCCTATTACGCACCGCAGAATTTCGGGCATTTCGGGCTGGCGCTGCGCGAATACGCGCATTTCACCTCACCCATCCGGCGCTATGCCGACCTGATCGTGCATCGCGCGCTGATTTCGGCGCATGGCTGGGGCGATGACGGGCTGTCGGCTTGGGATGTGGAGCATCTGGAGGAAACCGCCAAGGCGATTTCCGAGGCAGAGCGCCGCTCCATGACCGCAGAGCGCGACACGAATGACCGCTATCTGGCGTCCTATCTGTCGGAACGCATGGGCGCGGAATTCGCGGGCCGCATTTCGGGCGTGGCGCGGTTTGGCGTGTTCGTGAAGCTGGACGACACCGGCGCGGATGGGCTGGTGCCCATTCGCACCATCGGGGCCGAGTATTTCCGCCACGACCCGGATGCGCAAAGCCTGACCGGCGAGCGCACTGGGGCCATGATCCAGATCGGCCAGCGCGTGCTGGTGAAACTGGCAGAGGCCGAGCCGATCACCGGCGGGCTGATGCTGGAACTGCTGGAGGTCGAGGGCGAAACGCTGCCCGTCGCCCGCGGTGGCCCTGCGCGCGGCGGCCCAAAACGCAAGGCCGCGAAAGCCAAGCGCAAGGCCAGCAAGCTGGCGCGAAAGTCGCGCCGGAAAGGCTGATCGCGGTCAGCCTTGGTGCTTGAACGCGGCTTCCGCCGCGATGCGCGGGATTTCACTGCGGTGAATGCCCAGATCGCCCAGTTCGCGGTCGGACAAGGCGTGCAATTCGCGTGCGGTGCGGTTGTAGACGGCGCGCTGCTGCATGAGCGTGCGGAACGCGTCGCGCAGCTCTTGCAGACGTGCCAGCAGGCTGCTGGAGCGTGGGGCGCGGGTCTGGGTGGCATAGGTCATGGTCGGCTCCTTCGAAATGGTATGTTACCGTTAAATCTATGCCGATGCTGCGACTGCACAATAAGCAAGACGGAAATGCCGCTATGCAGCATTTGCAAGGCAGGCTTCGATCAAGAAAAAACCGCGACCGGAAAGCCGGTCGCGGTATGCGCTTGCGCTGATGGGGCTGTTTACTTCGTCGGGCCGGCGTCCAGCACCTCTTCCAGCGTGCGCAAGCCGGTGCGCGGCGATTGCACCAGCACGGCCATGTTGCCCGGCAGGTGTTCGTTGCGCAGCATCTTGGTATGCGCAGCCGGGATGTCTGCCCAGGTGAACACTTCCGACATGCAAGGGTCCAGACGGCGCTCGATCATCAACTGGTTCGCCGCAGACGCTTGCTTCAGATGCGCGAAATGCGAGCCTTGCAGGCGCTTCTGGTGCATCCACATGTAGCGCACGTCAAAGGTGCAGTTGAAGCCGGACGTGCCCGCGCAGATCACGACCATGCCGCCCTTCTTGCACACCAGCGTCGAGACCGGGAAGGTCGCTTCGCCGGGGTGTTCGAACACCATGTCCACGTTCACGCCCTTGCCGGTGATGTCCCAGATCGCCTTGCCGAATTTGCGGGCTTCCTTGAACCACTCGGCATATTCTTCGCTGCCGACCTTGGGCAACTGGCCCCAGCAGTTGAATTCCTTGCGGTTGATGACGCCTTTTGCGCCCTGATCCATCACGAATTGCCGCTTGGATTCGTCCGAAATCACGCCGATCGCATTCGCACCCACGGTGTTGGCCAGCTGGATCGCATACGACCCCAGACCGCCCGAGGCACCCCAGACCAGCACGTTCTGGCCGGGCTTCAGGTCATGCGGCTCATGGCCGAACAGCATACGGTAGGCGGTCGCCAGCGTCAGCGTGTAGCACGCCGCTTCTTCCCAGGTCAGGTGCTTGGGGCGCGGCATAAGCTGCTGGGCCTGCACGCGGGTGAACTGGCTGAAAGAGCCGTCATGCGTCTCGTAGCCCCAGATGCGCTGGCTGGGCGAATACATCGGGTCGCCGCCATTGCAATGCTCGTCATCGCCATCGTCCTGGTTGCAGTGGATCACGACCTCGTCGCCCACTTTCCAGCGCGTGACCTTGTCGCCCACTTTCCACACGATGCCCGACGCGTCGGAGCCAGCGATGTGATAGGGCTGCTTGTGGCCGTCAAACGGGCTGATCGGCTGGCCCAGACCGGCCCAGACGCCGTTGTAATTCACGCCCGCGGCCATCACCAGAACCAGCACTTCATGGCTGTCGATGTCCCAAGTGTCGACCACTTCGACCTCGAAGGCCTTGTCGGGTTCGCCATGGCGCTCGCGGCGGATCGTCCACGCATACATTTTCTTGGGCACATAGCCCATCGGGGGCATTTCGCCGATCTCGTAGAGGTCTTTTTCGGGTGCGTCGTATTGGGCGATGCCCGTCTGGTTATCCAGCGCCATGTCGGCCTCCAAGCTCAGGGTTGCGGGGGGTCAGCCCCGGTTGAGGTGCTGCGACGCAGAATTCATGCGGCGCTTGCAGCATGGATAAAATGGGCCGCGCAACATTGCAACCCTGAATATTGTCATTTTGTAATTTTATGTCGAAAGCCTGTCGGGCGGCGACGCATCCGGTCCCGGCTCTCGACTGGCCGAGGCGGCGTAATAGGCGATCAGGTCTTGCGCGTCCCCGGACACGCGGAATTCGCCGGAATCCTCAACAATCACGCCGCGTAGCGCCAGTTGCGCCAAGCCACGCGCCATCATCTCCTGCACGCGCGCAGGCTCTGGCGCGGCCATTTCCAGCTGTTCCAGGATCGCGCTGGCCTCTGCTTCCAGCTGCGACCTGTTGCCGCGTCCGCCCCGCGCTTGCAGCGTGGCGGCGCTCAGCGGCACCGCAAGGATCGGCATGGCTGCGCGAATCCGCGCCATCAGCAAGTCGCCCAGCGCTTCGGCATCATGGTCGGGATGGCTGCGGGCAAAGGCGCGCAGCGACACAGGCTGGCCATAGCTGACCGCCGCCTGCCCAAAGCCCCGGAACCGCCCCCACAGCTTTTGCCACAAGATGCGCGCCACGAACCCCAGCGCCACGCCCGTGCGCCCGCGAAAGCGCCGCCGACCGCTGGCCTGCGCGGCAATCAGCACGCGGTCCTCCAGCACGCGGTCATAGGCCAGCGCCACGGGCACGAACAACACATCGCGCACCCCGGTCTTGTCCCAGCCGCGCAGGATATAGGTCAAAAGCCCCACCTTGGCGCGCCCCACATGCCCATCCAGGCTCAGCCCGCCCTCTGGGAAGATCGCCTGCGTGATGCCCTGTTGCACAGACATCTGCACATAGCGCGCCAACACCGCCCGATAGAGCGGATTGGCATAGCGCCGCCGGATGAAATAGGCTCCCATCGCCCGGATCAGCGATTTCAGCGGCCAGATCCGCGCCCATTCGCCCACCGCGTAGCTCAGCGCGGAATGCTGCGAGGCAAGCCATGTCACCAACACGTAATCCATGTTCGAGCGATGGTTCATCACGAAGACGATCGCATCCTCGGGCGCGACATGGTCCAGCTCGCTCTGGTCCTCGGCGCGCACCACCACTTGGTACAAACCCTCGCCAATGCGCCGCGCAAGCCTTATGGCCAGCCCGAAATAGGTGGCGGTGGAAAATCCCGGCACGATCTCGCGCGCGTAGGAGCGCGCCTTTTCAAAGGCCACATTGGGCGGAATGCCTTCCTCGCGGGCATAGTGGCGCACCGCTTCCATAACCTGCGGGTCATAGACCAGCCGGATCACCTGGTCCTGCCGCCGCATCAGCTTGAACGGCTCTATCGGGCGCTTCAGACGTTGGTTCAACCGCGCGACCGCCCGCTCGGCGCGTTTGCGGAAAAACCAGCGCACGGACGGGAACAGGAAATGCGACGCGAAAGTGACCGCGGCAAAGCCCACGATCAGGATCAATGCCCAGACTGGCAATTCGACGCGCTCAAACATTCCCGCAATCTGTCAGGAAGAACAGGCGCGGTAAATGCAGAACCGTTCCTGTTTTCATCCTTGCCTAAATATCCTCGGGGGGTGAGCGCGCGCCGCAAGGCGCGGGCGAGGGGGGCAGACAGCCCCCCTAAAACCAAAGGCCCCGGGCGTGACCCGGGGCCTCTCGTTCAGCGCGGCCGGTCGGGCTTAGCCGACCAGTTCAATACCTGCGAAGAAATAGGCGATCTCGACCGCCGCGGTTTCCGGCGCGTCAGAGCCATGGACCGAGTTCTCGCCAACCGATTGCGCGAATTCCGCGCGAATGGTGCCGGGGGCGGCATCGGCGGGGTTGGTCGCGCCCATGACTTCGCGGTTCTTGGCGATCGCGTTCTCGCCTTCCAGAACCTGCACGACAACCGGGCCGGATGCCATGAATTCGCACAGTTCGTCATAGAAGGGGCGTTCAGCGTGGACCTTGTAGAACTCGCCGGCTTGGGCCTTGGTCATGTGAATGCGCTTTTGCGCCACGATGCGCAGACCGGCTTCTTCGAACTTGGCATTGATCTTGCCGGTCAGGTTGCGGGCGGTTGCATCGGGTTTGATGATCGAGAAGGTGCGCTCTAGGGCCATGATAACTCTCCGGATATATCTGGGTGCGGAAAAGGATTTTCCGCCTGCGGGGGCCGCTTATCATGGGTATATGACGGTGAAAAGACCCGTCGCGTGCGGGCCTAGTCGCTGCGGTAGAAATCGAGGGGCTGCATCACGCCTAGCGGAAACAACGACAGGCTGTCCTGCGACAGCTCGAATACCTCGAAACAGCGAATATCGCCATCGCGCGCATAGCTCTGCGCCAGCAGATAGGGGCCGTCGCCCATCGCGCCTTCGCAGGTATTGGCCAGTTCCATCAGCCGCGTGTCGCTTGGAATGTTCTGATACCATTCCTCGAACACCCCGCCCGCGATCAAAAGCTGGTAATTCGGATCGCTGGTCGAGGTCCAGAACCCCTGAAGCTCGGCCCGGAGCCGGGCATAGGGGTCGGACCCTTCCACCCGCGCCTCGCGGATCGTGACATCGACATTCGCGCCGCCATAGCCCGCCAGATCGCCCACCCATGTCATCGGCGTGTTGGGGGCAAGGTCCATCATCCGCTCCAGCAGCGCTTGGTCCGTGTAAAACGCGCTAGAGGCGACATAGCGCCAGCCGTCATTGTGCAATTCGCATTGCACGCTCGCATCCGTCACCTCGCAATGGCTGAGCAGACCCGCCACGGTATAAGGCTCGCCATGCGTGCCCGGCGCGTCACCTTGCGCCATGGGGGCAGGGGCGGGCGGCGGCGCGGGTGGCGGTGGCGCGGTTTTGCTGCTGGTCAGCGTCATCGTGAAGCGCGTGATCCCGTCGCTCAGCGCGATTTCCGAAAATGCCTCTCGGTCATAGCCGCGCGCGGCGCACTCCTCGTCCCCCATGATGTCAAAGGGCTGCGGCGAGGTGCAGAAATAGTAAGTCTCATGCGTCCAGCTATCCAGCTTCGACGTGGCGCGGTAATAGTAGAACCGGTTTTCCAGCGGTTCTGACACGACCGCGCGGCAGGCGTCTGGCTCAACCGCCCACCACCCCTCTGACCGCCATGCGCCATCGCTGCGGTAGCCAATGGCGACCGTGACGCGCGCATTTGTTTCGTTGCAAAAGCGCAACTCAGCCAAAGCCGTGTCGGGCGTGGCCAAAAGGGGCAGGGCAAAGGCGGTCAGGATAAGGGAACGCAAAGCAAGCTCCGATGTTTGGGCTACTTTGGCATCTTGGCACGGGATTTGCGTTTTGCGAAGGAAAAGTCGCGGATCAGATGCATCAGCACCTATCGCACCGCGATGTCGCCTGATCGTATCCGGTCCATCAAAGCTGGTGTGGCATTGATCCCGCCGTGGTCGTCCAGCCAAGCAATCGTCTTGCAGGCCGAGGCGGTGTAAAGCGCCTCGGCCTCTGTTGCGGCTTGCCGCCGGAAACTGCTTTGGTCAGATGGTGGCTCTGGCCAATCCCCAGCCTTGCAGCCCGTGACCGCGCCACTTGCGAATTCCAGATAGCGGGAGTCTTGCGACACCAGAACTGCCAGCCCCTCGTCGAACCAAGTGGGCACGGGTTGCGACACCAAGCGGCGCGCTGTGCCAAGTCTGGCGTGCAGTTCGCCATGGGCCATTTCATGCGCCAGAATGGTCGCAGTCGCGCCGTCTGGATAGACAAAGACAAACAGGTTCAAATAGGCCATCGCAAGCGGTCGCGGCCCGTCGGATACACCACAATTTCCCGACAGGCACAAAAGCCAGACCGGGTCCGCGGCGCGGTTGGGATAGATCTTGTGCAGCCTGTCTCTTGCAGCGTCAAAGCCTTGCAATGCGGCCTCAATCTGCGCGTCGGTTGCCTGACTATCGGCATAAATGTTCGGCGATACTTCATGAAAGCCGGAACAAGTGGGACACAAATAGGCCCTTAGATGCGGTTCCGAATGCAAAAGAAACGCCGATGCAGCGCCAATAAGCGCCACCACCACAAACAGCCACCTCCGCCAAGTTAGGCGCAGGCCGCGTTTATCCTGCATCCTTCACCTCCGGCGCTGCCACCAGCTTGCCCTTGCGGCTGTCGGGATAGACCAAGCCCGCCGAGATAATCAGCTTCGCGGCATCCTCGATCGACATGTCCAGCTCGATCACGTCGCGGCGGGGCACGAACAGCAGAAAGCCAGAGGTCGGGTTCGGCGTGGTCGGCAGAAAGACAGAGATCATCTCGTCCTGATCCGCGCCCAAGCGGTCGCCGATTTCCCCGCGCGTGGTGGTCGAGATGAAGGCCGTGGCCCATATCCCCTTGCGCGGGTATTCCACCAGGCAGGCGCGGTCGAATGTGGGGGCAGAACGCGCAAGGATCGTGTCGGCGATCTGTTTGACGGCGTTGTAGATGGAACGCACGACCGGCATCGCCTCGACGATGCGCTCGCCCCAGCCGACCAGCGTGCGCCCGATGAAGCCCTTGGTGAAATAGCCCATCACCACGGTAAAGATCAGGAAGATCGCCACGCCCACGCCGGGAACGTCCCAGCCTGTCAGCACCTCTGGCTGAAAGCGCGCGGGGATCAGCGGCATCACGATCCCGTCGATCCATGTCACCACGTTCCAGACCAGCCAGACCGTCAGCACGCCCGGCGCGATGACCGCAAGGCCGGCGAGGAAATTCGAGCGGATGGACCCCAAAAGCCCGCGTTTGTGATGCTCTGCCGACATGCCCTGTCCTGCCTGTGTCTTAGCCGCCGATATGGGGCTGCGCGGCTTGCGATACAAGCGCGCGGGCAATCTGGGCACCCAGCCGCGCATTGTTGCGCACCAGCGCGATATTGGCGGTCAGCGACGCGCCGCCGCTCAGCTCGTATATGCGGGCCAGCAGGCGGGGCGTGACCTCTTTGGCGGCGACGCCCGCGCAATCCTCCAGCGCCTGCGCGATCCAGCCGTCGATCACCGCGCGCGGGATTTCATCGGCCTCTGGGATGGGGTTGGCCACCAATTGCCCGCCGGGCAGGCCAAGCGCCGCGCGCATCAGGTGCGCGCGGGCGATGTCTGCGACGTCATCCATCCGCAACGGGGCGGGCAAGCCACTCTCGCGCGACCAGAAGGCCGGAAAGCCGCTTTGGCCATAAGCGATAACCGGCACGCCCAGCGTTTCCAGCACTTCCAGTGTCTTGGGCAGGTCCAGAATGGCCTTGGCCCCCGCCGCAACCACGGTGACAGGGCTTTGCGCAAGCTCTTGCAAATCGGCGGAAATGTCGAAGCTCAGCTCGGCCCCCCGGTGCACGCCGCCAATGCCGCCCGTGGCAAAGACCGCGATGCCTGCACGCGCGGCACAGATCATGGTTGCGGCAACCGTGGTCGCGCCGGTGGCCCCCATGGCCAGTGCCACCGCCAGATCGGCGCGGCTTAGCTTCAGCGCGCCTTTCGTCTGGGCCAGCCTTTCCAGCTCTGCGGGCTCCAACCCGATATGGATGGTGCCGCCTAGCACCGCGATGGTCGCAGGCGTGGCCCCGGCTTGGCGAATGTCATCTTCGACCTGCTGCGCCATGGCCAGGTTCTGCGGGTAGGGCATGCCATGGGTGATGATGGTCGATTCCAGTGCCACAATCGGCGCGCCTGCGTCGCGCGCCTTGGCCACTTCGGTTGAATAACGCATCTCAAGCATCTGGAATCCTTTAATGTTCCGGACCACCCGCCACATAGGCGGCGGCGGTGCGCAGCGCATGGGCCAGCGCGTCTTGGCGCGCCATGCCGCGCGCCTCTGCCGCCATATGCGCGGCCATGAACGTGTCGCCCGCGCCGGTCACGCGCACCGCCTGCACCTGCGGGGGCGCAAGGGTCAGAAGCGTGTCGGCACTGGCATCCGTGGTGTCGCGCGCGCCATCCGTGACCAGCACACGCTGCGCCCCGCGTGCCAAAAGCCCGCGTGCGGCATCGGCGGACTTGGCGAATTCGGTGCCGCAAAGCAGGCCGGCCTCTTCAAGATTGACGTAAAACACCGTTCCGGGCCGCGCGATCAGTGGCAGCAGTCGCTCCCCCTTGCCCGGAGAGGCCGGGGCCACCCGCAGATCCGCCGCCGCGAAAGCGGGCGCGCTTGCGATTTCGGCCAGTAGCGAAACCGTCAGGTTGCCATCGAGCGCGATCATGCCCTGCCAAGGGCTTGCGTCACTTGCCAACCGCCCATCACGCAGCGGGGCCAAGATCTTGGCCCCGGCCATCTCCAGCGAATGCACATCGGCAATCGCCGCGATCAGCCCGCCCGCGCCCTCGATCGCCATATAGGTATCGGTGGGCAGGTCGGGCGCGCGGTAGACATGGGCGCAACCCACGCCGCGCGCGCTCATCTCGGCCACCAGCGCATCGCCCGCCGGGTCTTGGCCAATCGCGGCCAGCACCTGTGGGTGTGCGCCCGCGCGCACCAACGCCATGGCGATATTCAGCGCAACGCCGCCGGGAATGCGCGCGATCCGGCCCGCCACGTCAGAGCCCACGCGCATCGGGGCGGGCGTGCGACCGATGATGTCCCACAGCGCCGCGCCGATGCAAAGAATGTCTGTTGAAGCTGTCATGGCCAAGGTGATGGTCCAAACCCGGCCCCTTGGCAAGCCACCGCGGCACGCCGGACCGGACCCCGGCGCGCCACCCGGTTGCGATCAGGCGTAAAAACGCCCGCCGAAGATTTGTTCAACCGCGTCCTGACGGGTCAGGCCTTGCGCGCGCAGCTCCGCGTCAGAGGTCGCGCTCAACTGCTCTACCCGGCGGTAGGTCGGCGACAGCTGCGCCATGCTTTCCAGCACGCGGGTCAGCTTGTCCATCAGCGACTCGGTTGCGCCGGATACAAGAATGTCAGTCGTTACACTTGCCATGGGGTCAGTCCTTTCCAAAAGGCGATACGCCTCCCTTGCGATCAAGTTAGGTCAGGGTGGCTGCCCTTACCACGGCAAATCCGGAATGCCCGCTTTGCATTTCGTGCAAAGCTTTGGCGGCAAGACTTTATTAACCGCTTTGTCGCAATCTGGCCGGGATCTCTAATCATAAAGTTCTCGCTTTGTGCTTTTTGATCGTGTAGAACATGTCAGGAACAAACACGCGATTGCCGCAACCGGCACGCTGTGAAATAAGGGGCGAAAGAATGGCTGTAGCGGACCTGCTGAACATGACCGACAAGAAGACGGCGGAAAAACAGAAAGCACTCGACTCGGCGCTGGCGCAGATTGAGCGTCAGTTCGGCAAGGGTTCGATCATGAAGCTGGGGGGCGACAACCCCTTCAAGGATATAGAGGCGACCTCGACTGGCTCGCTGGGTCTGGACATCGCGCTGGGCATCGGCGGCCTGCCCAAGGGCCGCATCATCGAGATTTACGGGCCGGAATCCTCGGGCAAGACCACGCTGACGCTGCATGTGGTCGCCGAAGAGCAGAAAAAGGGCGGCGTCTGCGCCTTTGTCGATGCCGAACACGCGCTCGACCCGCATTACGCCAAGAAACTGGGCGTCGATCTGGATGAATTGCTCATCTCGCAGCCCGACACGGGCGAACAGGCGCTGGAAATCGTCGACACGCTGGTGCGCTCTGGCGCGGTGTCGCTGGTGGTGGTCGATTCGGTCGCGGCGCTGACGCCCAAGTCGGAGCTTGAGGGCGATATGGGCGACAGCTCTGTCGGCGTCCATGCCCGCCTTATGTCTCAGGCCATGCGCAAGCTGACAGGGTCCATCAGCCGCTCGAACTGCATGGTGATCTTCATCAACCAGATCCGCATGAAGATCGGCGTCATGTTCGGCAGCCCCGAAACCACGACCGGGGGCAACGCGTTGAAATTCTACTCCTCCGTGCGTCTGGACATTCGCCGCATCGGCTCGATCAAGGATCGCGACGAGGTTGTCGGCAACCAGACCCGCGTGAAGGTGGTTAAGAACAAGGTCGCGCCGCCCTTCAAGCAGGTGGAATTCGACATCATGTATGGCGAAGGCATCTCGAAAACCGGCGAATTGCTGGACTTGGGCGTCAAGGCCGGCGTGGTCGAGAAATCGGGCGCGTGGTATTCCTATGGCGACGAACGCATCGGGCAGGGGCGCGAGAACGCGAAAACCTTCCTGCGTGAAAACCCTCAGCGCGCGATAGAGATCGAGGATAAAATCCGCGCCGCCCATGGGCTGGATTTCGCCATGTCGGAAAACGATCCCGACCTGACAGAGGACTAACCGTCCGGTCACATGATTTCGGCGCGGGGTGTGGACAGCCCCCGCGCCGAGGGCTAAACCGTGCCATCAGATTAGCACGCGCAAGCGCCCGGAGTGTGACATGCCCAGCCTGAACGACATCCGCTCGACATTCCTCGACTTTTTCGCCCGCAACGGGCACCAGGTCGTCGACAGCTCGCCCCTTGTGCCGCGCAATGACCCGACGCTGATGTTCACCAATTCGGGCATGGTGCAGTTCAAGAACCTGTTCACCGGGCTGGAACACCGCGATTACAACCGCGCGACGACCTCGCAGAAATGCGTGCGCGCAGGTGGCAAGCATAACGACCTTGATAATGTCGGCTATACTGCGCGCCACCATACCTTCTTCGAAATGCTGGGGAATTTCAGCTTCGGCGATTACTTCAAATCCGACGCGATCCCCTTCGCCTGGGAATTGTTGACCAAGGATTTCGACATCCCCAAGGACCGTCTGCTCGTCACCGTTTACCACACGGATGATGAAGCGGCAGACATCTGGAAAAAGGTCGCGGGCCTGTCGGATGACCGCATCATCCGCATCCCGACCGATGACAATTTCTGGCGCATGGGCCCGACCGGCCCCTGCGGCCCCTGCACCGAGATTTTCTTCGACCATGGCCCCGAAATCTGGGGCGGCCCTCCCGGATCGCCCGAAGAAGATGGCGACCGCTTCATCGAGATCTGGAACCTCGTCTTCATGCAGAACGAACAGCATGACGACGGGTCCATGACCGAATTGCCGCGCCAGTCCATCGACACCGGCATGGGGCTGGAGCGTATCGGCGCGCTGTTGCAAGGCAAACACGACAATTACGACACCGACCTGATGCGCGCGCTGATCGAAGCCTCGGCGCATGTCACCAATTCCGACCCGGACGGCCCCGGCAAGACCCATCACCGCGTGATCGCCGACCACCTGCGCGCGACGTCCTTCCTGATCGCCGACGGTGTGTTGCCCTCGAATGACGGGCGCGGCTATGTCCTGCGCCGCATCATGCGCCGCGCCATGCGCCACGCGCATATGCTGGGCGCGCAAGACCCGGTCATGCACCGCCTCGTGCCCGCGCTGGTCACGCAGATGGGCGGCCATTTCACCGAATTGCGCGAGGCGCAGGCGCTGATTACCGAAACCCTGCGCGCCGAGGAAACCCGCTTCCGCCAGACGCTCGATCGCGGGTTGAAACTGCTCGATGCCGAGCTGACTGACCTGTCGGACGACGCCGATCTGCCCGGCGCCACGGCCTTCAAGCTGTATGACACCTTCGGCTTCCCGCTGGACCTGACGCAAGATGCCCTGCGCGAACGCGGCCGCAAGGTCGATGTGGCGGGCTTCGACGCCGCCATGGCCGAACAAAAGGCCCGCGCGCGCGCCGCTTGGGCGGGGTCGGGCGAGGCTGCCGATGCCTCGATCTGGTTCGACATTGCCGATCGCGCAGGTGCGACAGAGTTCTTGGGCTACAAATCCGAAACGGCAGAGGGCCAGATCCTTGCGCTGGTCGCGGAAGGCGCGGAAGCCGACCGCGCCGAGGGGCAGGTCCAGATCATCACCAACCAGACGCCGTTTTATGCCGAATCCGGCGGTCAGGTGGGTGATACCGGCCTGATCCGCACCGCGACCGGCTTGGCCCGCGTGACCGACACGCGCAAGGCCGCAGGCCTGCATATCCATGTGGCAGAGGTGACGGAGGGGCATATCGCCAAGGGCCAGCCCGCCAAGCTGGAGGTTGACCATTCCCGCCGCAGCGCCATCCGCGCCAACCACTCGGCCACGCACCTGCTGCACGAGGCGCTGCGCCGCGCGCTTGGCGACCATGTCGCACAGCGCGGCTCGCTCAATGCGCCCGACCGGCTGCGCTTCGATTTCAGCCATGGCGCGGCGCTGGACCCCGCGCAGATCGCGGCGGTAGAGGCAGAGGTGAACGCCTTCATCCGCCAGAACGGCGCGGTCGAAACCCGCATCATGACGCCCGATGACGCGCGCGCCTTGGGCGCGCAGGCGCTCTTTGGCGAGAAATACGGCGAAGAGGTGCGTGTTGTCTCGATGGGCACGCTTATCGGCTCTGGCAAGGGTGCCGAGGGCGACACCTATTCGCTCGAACTGTGCGGCGGCACGCATGTGGCGCGCACGGGCGATATCGGCGCTTTCGTGGTGCTGGGCGACAGTGCCAGCTCTGCCGGTGTGCGCCGGGTCGAAGCGCTCAGCGGTCAGGCCGCCCTCGATTACCTGCGCGCGCAGGACCAGCGTCTGGCCGATGCCGCGCTTGCGCTCAAGGCGCCCGCCGCCGATGTGCCCGCCCGCGTGCGCGCGCTCATGGACGAACGCCGCGCGCTGCAAAACGAGATCGCGCAACTCAAGCGCCAGATCGCCATGGGCGGCAGCACGGCAGAGGATGCGCCGCAAGACGTGGGTGGCATCAAGCTGATCGCCCGCGTCATGCAGGGCGTCAGCGGCAAGGATCTGCCCGCGCTGATCGACGCGATGAAAGACAAGCTGGGCAGCGGTGTCGTGGTGCTGATTGCCGATACGGGCGCGAAGCCCGCCGTCGCCGCAGGCGTAACGTCAGACCTGACCGACCGTATCTCGGCGGTGGACCTTGTGCGCGCCGCCGTCACCGAACTGGGCGGCAAGGGCGGCGGCGGCCGTCCCGACATGGCGCAGGGCGGCGGGGCCGACATCGCCGGGGCAGAGGCCGCGCTGAAAGCCGCAACCAACCATCTGGCAGGAGTATCCGCATGAGCGCTCTCTGGATCGCCCACGTCACCGTCACCGACCCCGACGCCTATGGCCAATATGCCAGCCGCGCGACCAAGGCGATTGCCGATCACGGCGGCGTCTTCCTCGCGCGTGCGGGCCGCGCGGTCCAGCTTGAAGGGCAGGGCCACCCCCGCAACGTGGTCGCGCGCTTTCCCTCGGTCGAAGCCGCGGTCGCGTGCTACAACTCTCCCGCCTATCAGGAAGCGCTGAGCTTCGCCAAGGATGCCGCCACGCGCGAGCTGGTCGTCGTCGAAGAGATCGACTGATCCTTCATCCTTGCAAAAATATCCTCGGGGGTGCGGGGGCAGACAGCCCCCGCCTGTCCCAAGGCCTTACAGGAACGGGTCATCCGGATAGCCCACCCCGGTCAGGCACAAGCCGTCTGGCGGGCTGACCGGGCCACAGGCCGCGCGGTCGCGTGCCTCCAGCGCCGCTTTCACGTCATCGGGGGCCCAAGCGCCCGCGCCCACCCGTTCCAATGTGCCGACGATGCTGCGAACCTGGTTGTGCAGGAAGGACCGCGCGCGCAGGTGAAAGCGGTATTCCACCCCGCCGGGCACATCGCGCGCCTCTATCTCTACCGCATCAAGCGTTTTGACGGGCGACAGCGCCTGGCATTGGCTGGCGCGGAAGGTGGTGAAATCATGCTGCCCGATCAGATGCGCCGCGCCCGCGCGCATGGCACCCACATCCAGCGCGTGGCGGATATGCCAGACAAAGCCCGCATCCAGCGCGGGCGGCGCGCGCCGCGCAAGCAGGCGAAAAGTATAGCGCCGCTCCAGCGCCGAGAACCGGGCGTGAAAATCCTCTGTGACCTGCGCACAGGCCAGGATCGCCACGGGCAGCGGTTTCAGATGGTGGTTCAGCGCCTCCATCAGGCGAAAGGCGTCCCAATCGCGGGCCATGTCGCAATGGGCCACTTGGCCGGTGGCGTGCACGCCCGTATCGGTGCGGCCCGCGGCGGCAATCGACGGCAGATCGGGTTCCAGCCATGCCAGCGCGTCCTCTATCGCGCCCTGCACCGAAGGCAGGTCGCGCTGCCGCTGCCATCCGCAAAAGGGGCGGCCGTCATATTCGATTTTCAGGGCATATCGCGGCATGGCGAGGGGCTTAGCGCCGCGCGGCGACAGATGCAATTACCCTTCCGCCGCCAGCACCGCGCGCAACCCGCTGCGGTAGTCGGGATAAAGCGGCTGCCAGCGTAGGTCGCGCTTGATGCGGTCATTGCGCACACGTTTGCTTTCGGAATAGAAGCTGCGCGCCATGGGCGACAAATCCGCTGCCTCGAACGCGATTTCCGGGGGCGGGGTCATGCCCAACAGCTCTGCCGCATAGGCGATCACGTCTTGCGGCGGGGCGGGGTCGTCATCGCACAGGTTGTAGATGGCCGTGCCTTGGTCCGACTGGATCGCCGCGTGAAGCGCGCCGCCGATGTCGTCGCGGTGAATGCGCGAAAACACCTGTCCGGGTTTGACGATACGCTGCGCGCTGCCGTCGCGCAGACGCTCGAACGGGCTGCGACCGGGGCCATAAATGCCCGCCAGCCGCAAGATATGCAGCCGCGTGGGCGCGGTGGCTTGCCATGCGGCCTCTGCCGCGACGCGGGCGCGGCCGCGCGCCGTGCCGGGGGTGAGGGCCGTGTCCTCATCCACCCATGCGCCGCCATGGTCGCCGTAAACCCCGGTGGTCGAAAGGTAGCCGGTCCATTCCAGATGCGTGGCGCGCGCGATTTGCGGGCCATGGGCGGCCAGCACCGGGTCGTCGCCATCCTCTGGCGCGACGGAGCTTAGCACATGTGTCACCCGCTCCAGCGGCAGCGTGGTCGCGGGCCAGAGCAGCGGCTCAATGCCTGCGCGCTCCAGCGCGGTTGCGCGCTCGGGGCTGCGCGTGGTTCCGATGATATGCCAGCCCAGCGGCAGCAACCGCTCTGCCAGCGACTGCGCGCTATAGCCATGGCCAAGGGAAAGAAGCGTTTTCGTCATGGCCAAGATATCGGGCGCGGAGCCGCCCAAGGCAAGCCCGGATTGAGGCATGTCAAGGACAGGTTTTGCAGCGCGGGGTAGAATGGCGCATTCAGGAAATCAGACAGGACGCTTGCCCATGGAAGATGTCGCCGCCACCGTTTTGCCAGAAGGCACCCCGATCGAGCCGGTCGAACCCGTCCGCCTGAAAACCGCGCCCGCGAAATATGCCTGGATGCCCGATCCCGACACGCTGACGCAGGACGAGATCCGGCAATTCTTCGAATCCGACCGCTACCCGTATCGCTACAAGATGGCCCGCGCCCCCTACGAGGCCGAGAAAGCCCGCCTGCAAGCCGAGCTTCTGAAGGTGCAGAAATGGGCGATAGAGACGGGCGAGCGCTTCGTTTTCCTGTTCGAGGGGCGCGACGCCGCTGGCAAGGGCGGCACGATCAAGCGGTTCAACGAGCATCTGAACCCGCGTTTCGCCCGCGTCGTGGCACTCAACAAACCGTCCGAGAAAGAGCTCGGCCAGTGGTATTTCCAGCGCTATGTCGAACATCTGCCGACCAGTGGCGAAATGGTGTTCTATGACCGCTCTTGGTATAACCGCGCGGGGGTCGAGCGGGTGATGGGCTTTTGCACGCCCAGCGAATACCTGGAATTCATGCGTCAGGCGCCGGAATTCGAGCGTATGCTGGTCCGCTCTGGCATTCGACTGTTCAAGTTCTGGTTCTCTGTCACCCCGGACGAGCAGCGCCGCCGCTTCAAGGCGCGCGAAACCGACCCGCTGAAACGCTGGAAACTGTCGCCCATCGACAAGGCGAGCCTTGGGAAATGGGACGAGTATACGCAGGCCAAGGAAGCGATGTTCTTCTACACCGACACCGCCGATGCGCCTTGGACGGTGGTCAAGTCGAAGGACAAGAAGCGCGCGCGGCTGGAATGCATGAAGCATGTCCTCTCGACGCTGGATTACCCCGACAAAGACCCCGAGATCGCGCGCAAGCCCGATCCGCTGATCGTGGGACGTGCGCGCCACATGGTGCTGTCGGGCGCAGAGCTTGGGCATGTCATGGGCGGCTAGGGTGGTGCAGCGGGGCGGGTTGCGGTTGGTTATAGTATAGCGTAACATTGCGGGATGGTTTCAACCCGCAAGGATCGCATGGCCCGCTCCAACCGTGGCACAACCAGCCTGCGCGTGAAGACCCGCAGGCGCAACCCGATGCAGGAGTATGACCGCCTGCCGCCCGAATTGCGCGCATGGTTGGCGCGGGCGGCGCTGCCGTGGCGGCCCGGCTCTGTTGCGCGCGTCTATGCGCGCGCTGTCTCTCGCACCGGCGACCCGCAGCGCGCCTTGGCGCAGCTTGATGCGGTTGAAGCGCGCCTTGTGGCAAAGGATGCCGCCGCGGTTTGGGGGGCTGCACATCCGGCGGCCAATGCGCCCGAAATGACGATTGCCGACAGGGCAGGGCGCGGCTAACCTGCGCGCATGAGCAAGGTTGTCAATCTGCGCACGATCCGCAAGCAAGCCGCCCGCGACGCCAAACGCCGTGCGGGCGACGAGACTGCCGCGCGCCATGGCCGCACCCGCGCCGAACGCGATGCCCAGAAAGCCGCCGCCGAGAAGGCCCGCGCGCATCTGGATGCGCATAAGCGCGAAAGCTGATGCCGCGCCCTGTCAAACATTCGCTGACGCTGCGGGGGCATCGCACATCGGTGTCGCTGGAAGCCGAATTCTGGCGCGCCTTTCGCGCGCTGGCAGAGCGCGAGGGCATGGCGCTGAATGAACTTGCCGCCCGGATCGACGCCGCGCGCGGGGATACGGGGCTGGCCTCTGCCATCCGGCTATACGTGTTGGAGGACGCGCTCAAGCGCGCGGGCGGCTAGGGTTATTCCGCGCCGATCGCTTTTGCGTATTGGCGCTCTTCGGCTTCGGTCGCGGGCTGGGCGGGGGGCAGGGGGAATTCCTCTTCCGGCAGCCCTTCGCGCGACAACAGCACCGCCACCGGTCGCGCGGCGGGAATATGCGAGCACACGATCATCACCGCGACCATGAAGGGCACCGCAAGGAACATGCCCGGAATGCCCCAGACCGCGCCCCAGAACGCGAGCGAGATGATGATCCCGAAGGACGACAACCGCAGCGTCTTGCCCATCAGCATGGGGTCGATGACATTGCCCAACAGGAACTGGATCATGCCCGCGATGACGAAGATCAGGATCGCGGTCGAGGGTTCCGCCACCTGGATATAGGCCACCAGCGTGACCACCAGCGTGGCGATGATCGACCCGACAGAGGGGATGAAGTTCAACACGAAGGTCAAAAGCGCCATGGCCAGCGCGAATTGCAGGTTGAACACGCTCAGAAGCAGGAAGATCAGCGCGCCGGTCACGGCGGAAATCAGGGTTTTCACCAGCAGGTAGCGGTTCACCCGCCGGATGATCGACCCGATGATCGCGCTCACGCGCGTGGCCTGCGCATGATCGCCCATCAGCTTTTCCAGCTTGGTGCCGAACCAGACGCGCTCGGCAAACAAAAAGCCCACAAACAGGATAATCAGCACCACCTGAGACAAGAGCGACCCCGCTTGCCCAGCCGCAGAGCGCAGATAGCCCGACACCTCGATGGAGCGCACCGTGGCCAGAACCGAGGCTTCGACATCTTCCCCCATCCAGGCGAACATGCGCGCGATGGCGCGTTGTGCGTCCTCTGTATAGGCCCGCGTGGTGGTCAGCACCGTGTTGATCTGCGAAATCACCAGCCCCACCAGCGTCAGCAGCCCCGAGGCGATCAGCACCACCGCCAGCACCGAGGCCACCCAGTTCGTGACCCGCAGATTGCCGATCTTCATGCTTTGGATGGAATTGATCGCGTCCGATGTCAGCGAGAACAGGATGATGGCAATCGCGAGCGAGATCAGGATGAACTTGGCCTGCACCAGCAGAAACAGCACCACCGCGAAGGCGATGATGCCCATCAGCCATGTTTGCAGGCGGAACTTTTCGCCAAAACTGAGCCGTGCGGCCAGCGGGGTGACAGATTTAGAATTGTCCGACATGATCCAGGGGCTGTGCTGCGTTGCGCCCAAGTATGCGAGGGAAAGCCGCGCTCGGCAAGGCGTGATGGCGCAAAGCGCGCGCGCGGCGCATCAGCGCTGTCCCGCGCGCAAGATATAGGCGGCAATCGCGTCCAGCTCGGATTTCTCCAGCTGGCCCAGATTGGCGATGACCTTGGCCATGGACCCGCCCGCCACGTCGAAGGACGGGGTAAAGCCGGTTTCCAGATAGGCGCTGATGTCGAAGGCGGTCCACGTGAATTCGTCGCCCGCGATGGCCGGGATGCGGCCGCTGCCAGAGGGGTTGGGCGCGCCCGTCAGCCACGCGCCGGTGTCGAGCCCCCCCAAGGCGTCGCGCGGCGTGTGGCATTCGGCGCAATGCGCCAGCGCCTCTGCCAGATAGCGCCCTTCGCTTTCCTGCGCAGTCAGATCGCCGGTCACGACCCAGTCGCGGTCCATGTAAAGCGCTTTCCACACGCCAAGGCTGCGGCGGATGTTGAAGGGAAAGCCCAGATCATGCGCGCGCGAGGGCGTCGCATCGGCGGGCAGCGTCTGCATATAGGCGTAAAGATCGGCAATATCCTGCGGGTCGGCCTTGGCATAGGATGTGTAGGGAAAGGCCGGGTAATAATGCTGCCCCTCGGGCGAGACGCCGCGCATGACCGCATCCATGAACTGCGCTTGCGTCCAGCCGCCGATGCCGTGCTCCGGGTCGGGGCTGATATTGGGGGCGTAGAACGTGCCGAACTGGGTCACGAACTCTGCACCGCCGCGCAGCAGCTTGGGGTCCGCGTCATCCTCTGTGCCCATATGGCACGACGCGCAACCGCCCGCCAGAAAGATCCGTTCGCCCGCCAGCGCGTCGCCCGTCAGGCGCTCAGACACGGTTTCGGGCAGGCCAACAGGCTGGGTGATATACCATCCCACCGCCACCGCCGCCGTCCCAAGCCCCAAAAGCAGCGCCCCGATGCGGTTCATATCCGTGCCTTTCCTTTTTGGAACAGGCCGCCCCAGCTAGGGGCGGCCTGTCATGTGCTTCGCGAAAGCGTCAACTCAGCTTTCTTCGCGGTAAACTTCGTGGCAAGCACCGCAAGTTGCGCCCATCGCGCCCACGGCGGGGCGCAGCGCGTCCAGACCGTTGCCGGCCACGCCTTGCAGGGCGGCGGTCGCTTCCTGAAGCGCCACGAATTTGGCGGTGAAATCGTCAAGGTTTTCCCAGATCTCGGCCTTGGCGCGGGTTTCCATGATCGCCGACGAATCGGTGCCTTCGGGCCACAGGCGCGACTGGTCGTGACGGGTCAGGTGGAACATGTTGTCGGCAGCGGTCTGCGCCATCTCAGCGTCATAGTCCATCCGGCCCTGCGCCATGCCACCCAAAACGGCAAGGTTGTGGCCATAGAGCTTGAACTGACCTTGACGCGCCTGAACTGCGTTCATGTCCTGCGCCAGCGCCGGTGCTGCCAATGCCACGGCCAGTGCCGCGCCGGAAATTACCTTGAAGAATGCCATCCTGTCGCTCCTCGAGTGTTGTTTGTGGCCTAAAGCGTAGCGCAGCTTCGTGAGGTTTCAAACACACGCGCGCGTGAACGGCCTAATCAAGGAAGCGAACCTTGCCGATATAGGGCAAATTGCGGTTTCGTTGGGCATAGTCGATCCCGTAGCCCACGACGAATTCGTCCGGTATCTCGAACCCGGTCCAGCGGGCACGAATATCGACCTCGCGGCGCGACGGCTTGTCCAGCAGCGCGCAGACCTCCAGCCGGGCGGGGTTGCGTGCCAGAAGCATCTGAAGCACGTGGTGCAGGGTAAAGCCCGTATCGACGATGTCTTCCACCACCAGCACGTCACGCCCTTCGATCTTGCCCGACAGATCCTTCAGGATCCGCACCTCGCGCGAGGATTGGGTGCTGTCGCCGTAGCTCGACGCCTCGAGGAAATCGACCTCCACGGGCAGGTCGATCTCGCGCACCAGATCGGCGATGAAGATGAAAGACCCGCGCAGCAGACCCACCACGACCAGCTTTTCGGTGGCGGCGAATTCACGGGTGATTTCCTCTGCCAGCTCTTCCACCCGTGCGGCGATTTGCTTGGCGCTTATCATCTGGTCGATTTCGTAGGGTTTTTGCGACATCTCGGCCCCTTGATTTTTCGGGCCAAGTCTAAGACATGTCCCCCCCAGACAAAAGCCCGGATCGTGAATGCCAACCCATACCGAACATCGCCACATGCCCTATACGGCGCGTCAGATTTACGATCTGGTGGCGGATGTCGCGCGCTATCCTGAATTCCTGCCATGGACCGCCGCCGCGCGCATCCGTTCGCGCAAACCCATCGAAGGCGGGGAAGAGATGGAGGCCGATCTGGTCATCTCGTTCAAGGTCTTTCGCGAACGCTTCGGCAGCCGCGTGCGGCTGTTCCCCGAGGATGGCGTGATCGACACGGCCTATCTGGACGGGCCGTTCAAGCACATGGTCTCGCGCTGGACGGTGAAGGATGCCGAGGGCGGCGGCTGCATCGTCGATTTCCACGTCGATTTCGAGTTTCGCAGCCCGATGCTACAAAAGATTATCGGGGTTGTCTTTGACCAAGCCATGCGCCGTGTCGTGGGCGCGTTCGAGGCTCGGGCAAAAGCGCTTTACGGTTAGGCTTGCAGCCGCGCCAGCACCATGGCCAGCGCGTGCTCGACCGTCGCCGCGCGCACCGCGTCACGCCCGATCGCGCCGAATTCAACCGTTTCGGTGACGACCGCTTGCGCATCGGCCAGCCCGAAGCAGACGCGGCCTTCTGGCTTGTGCTCTGACCCGCCGGGGCCAGCGATACCAGTGACCGCGACCGCGATTTGGGCCTGCGACCGTGCCAAGGCACCCGCCGCCATTTCATGCGCCACCTGTTCAGAGACCGCGCCATGCGCGTCGAGCGTGGCTTGCCGCACGCCCAGCATGTCGCGCTTGGCGGCGTTGGAATAGGTGACAAAACCCCGGTCCACCACGTCGGACGAGCCGGGCACGGCGGTGAGAGCGGCCATTATCAGCCCGCCGGTGCAGCTTTCGGCGGCGGCCAGCATAACGCCTTGCACTCGCGCCGCATTCAGCACCGCGCGCGCGCTCATGCGCCCATCAGCCCGTGGCTGACCACGGCGGCCACGGCCACCACCAGCGTGGCGAGCGCGCCCGCGATCACATCGTCCAGCATCACGCCCAAGGGCGTGTGCATCCGGTCGGCCAGCCCCACCGGGCCGGGCTTCCAGATGTCAAACGCGCGAAAGGCCACGAAAGCCGTGACCCAACCGGGCCAGAGCGCCGTCACCGGCACGCCCTGCATCATCGCGCCCAAGGAGACGGGCCAAAGCGCGATCCACATGCCCACAACCTCGTCTATGACGATCTCTGACGGGTCGGCGTCGGGGGTCTCGCGCGTCTCGGCAATGGTGGCCCACCAGCCAAGGGCGAAGGCCACGAGCGTTGCTGCCAAAAGCAGCCAGAACCCGCCAAGCACATGCAAGGCCCAAGCCGCGGGCAGGGCGGCCAGTGACCCCCATGTGCCGGGCGCGGGGCGCAGGTAGCCCACGCCGCCAAAGGTCGCGATCATGCTGGTCATGCTCATGCGCAATCTCTCTTCATCTTGCCAAAAATACTCAAAATCCGCCGCATCATCCCGCGATCAGGCAGGCCGTGGCCAGCGCCGCGATGCCTTCCTCGCGGCCCGTGAAGCCCAGACGCTCGGATGTGGTGGCCTTCACGCTCACGCGCCCGGGCTCGACCCCCATGATGCGCGCAAGCTCTGCCTGCATCGCAGTCGCATGGGGGCCGATCTTGGGGTGCTCGCACACCAGCGTCACGTCGCAATTGCCAAGCTGGTAGCCGCGCGCGCGCGCGAGTTCGATCGCGTGGCGCAGGAAGATATGGCTTTCCGCGCCTTTCCATTGCGGGTCGGAAGGTGGGAAATGGCGGCCAATATCGCCTTCGGCCAAGGCACCATAGATCGCATCCGTCAAGGCGTGCATCCCCACATCGGCGTCGGAATGGCCCTGAAGCCCGCGCCCATGCGGCACCTTTATGCCGCACAGCCAGCAGCCATCGCCTGGGCCGAAGCGGTGCACGTCATAGCCATTGCCTAGCCGAATATCGGTCATCTGGGGTGTCCTTGCTTGCAAGATCGCCTCTGCCCGGTCGAAATCGGGCGGGTAGGTCAGTTTGAAATTCGCGTCGCTGCCGGGCACCAAGGCCACGGGCAAGCCGTAGGCGCGGGCGATTTCGACGTCATCGGGCGCGTCGCCCGGCCATGCCTTGTGTGCGGCATGAAGCGGCGCGAAGTGAAAGCCCTGCGGGGTTTGCGCGCGGTAAAGCCCGTCACGCGCCACCGCGTCGCCCACCAGCCCCGCATCGCCACGCCAAAGCGCATCGACCACCGCAAGGGCAGGGGCGGCGGCGGGGCCGTCATTTAGCGCTTTTTGCACATCGGCGATGATCCGGGCGGACACGAAAGGCCGCGCGCCGTCATGGATCAGCACCCGCGCGGGCGGATCGTCCGCCAAGGCGTCGAGTGCTGCGCGCACAGACGCCGTCCGCGTGGCCCCGCCCGCCACGAGCGTGACGCCGTGCAGGTCGAGCGTGGTCGCGCGGTCCATATCGTCGGGGTGAAGCACAAGGACCAGCCGCGACAGCCCGCCCGCGCGCAAGGCATCGAGTGTCCAGGCCAGCACCGGGCGCCCGGTCAGGGGCCGCCATTGCTTTGGCAAGCCTTCGCCTGCACGCGTGCCGCGCCCTGCGGCAACGATAATGGCAGCGGT
This sequence comes from Roseibaca sp. Y0-43, assembly GCF_020667835.1. Lineage (GTDB taxonomy): Bacteria > Pseudomonadota > Alphaproteobacteria > Rhodobacterales > Rhodobacteraceae > Roseinatronobacter. The sequence goes on along the minus strand of NZ_JAFMPR010000008.1, from coordinate 64,241 downwards.
GCTTTCGGTCATCACTCTCGCCTTGTTATGCGCCTTCTATATGCACGGGGCGCGCGGTGCTGACAATGCGCGCGAAGCCGCGCGTGCGCCGCTTAATAATTAAGCACATGATGAAATAAGCGCCAAGAAACCCTTGGTTGCGTTTGCCATGCTGCCTGCTTCTGGCTATCCCTGCACAGATGAACAATCGCGGCTGCCACCTGACATGACCCTGTTTTCCGACCTGCCCACCGACCCGGATCTGCCGGTGATTCTGGCCCCAATGGCCGGGATCACGGACCTGCCGTTCCGGCGGGTCGTGGCCGGGTTCGGGGCGTCGCTGGTGGTGTCGGAAATGGTCGCAAGCGAGGATATGGTCCGCGCGCGCCCCTCGACCCGCGCCAAAGCGGAACTGGACCTGACCGATGGCGGAACCGCCGTGCAACTGGCCGGGCGCGATGCGTGGTGGATGGCGGAAGCCGCGCGCATGGTGGCCGATCAGGGCGCGCGGATCATCGACATCAACATGGGTTGTCCCGCGAAGAAGGTCGTGGGTGGGCTGTCGGGGTCGGCGCTGATGCGCGATCTGGATCATGCGCTGTCGCTGATTGACGCGGTGGTGGGCGCGGTGGACCTGCCCGTTACGCTGAAAACCCGGCTGGGCTGGGATGAGGATTGCCTGAACGCGCCCCAGCTTGCGCGCCGCGCGGCCGATGCGGGCGTGCGGATGGTCACGATCCACGGGCGCACGCGCTGCCAGTTCTACAAGGGCCAAGCCGATTGGGCGGCGATTGCGCCGGTGGTGCGCGCGGTCGATGTGCCGGTTATTGCCAATGGCGACATCACTTCGCCCCTGCGCGCGCGTCAGGCGCTGGCGCAATCGGGTGCGGCGGGCGTGATGGTGGGGCGCGGGGCGCAGGGCCGTCCATGGCTTCTGGCGCAGATCGCCGCCGATCTGGCGGGCCGCCCCGTGCCGCAAGCCCCGGAAGGGGCCGCGCTGGTCGATCTGGTGGCCGGCCATTACGAGGCGATACTGGCCTTTTATGGCCGCGATCTGGGCCTGCGGGTCGCGCGCAAGCATCTGGGCTGGTATGCAGATGCCGCTTGCGGCTGCGCGGGCGCGCGCCGTGCCGCGCTGACCGCGACAGACCCGGCGCGCGTCTTGGCACTGCTGCCCGATCTGCTGACCCCGGTGCAAGAGGTGGCCGCATGACGCCGCCCGCCACCGGGTCCATCTGGGCCGCCTTGCCCGCACCGGCCTTCATGGTGGGCCATGTCGACGAAATGGAATGCGTGGCCGATTGCAACCCGGCGGCAGAGCAGTTCCTCAGCCTGTCGCGCCGCGCGGTGTTGGGCCGCTCGCTGGGCCAGCTCATGCAGGTGGATGCCGAGATTGACCGCGCGCTGGAGCGGTGCCGCAGCAACCGCGCGGCGGTCTTCATCAACGATGCCGCCGTGGTCATCGGCACCCGCAAGCCGGTGATCTGCTCTATCCAGCTTGCGCCGCTGGTGGACCGGCCCGAACTGGTCCTGATGCTTGTCACCCCGCGCGAGATCGCGGGCAAGCTGGGGCAGGCCGACGGCATTCGCCATGCCGCGCGCTCGGCGATCGGCATGTCGCAAATGCTGGCGCATGAAATCAAGAACCCGCTGGCGGGGATTACCGGTGCGGCGCAGCTTCTTTCCATGGGGCTGGAGCCGCGCGACCGCGAGTTGACCGACCTGATCGTGGCCGAAACCCAGCGCATCGTGAACCTGCTGGACCAGGTCGAGCAATTCGGCAACCAGCGCCCGCCTTCCTGCCGGCCGATCAATATTCACGACATCCTCGAACGCGCGCGTCGCTCTGCCGAAGTGGGCTTTGCCGCGCATATGCGCATAGAGGATGCCTATGACCCGTCCTTGCCCCCCGTTTGGGCCGATGGCGACCAGTTGTTGCAGGTCTTCCTGAACTTGCTGAAAAACGCAGGCCAAGCGCAGCCCAATGGCGGCACGATCCGCATTCGCACCTTTTTCGAGCATTCGCTGCGCGTGCGCGCCGCCGACGGCTCTGACATCGCGCTGCCCATCCATGTCGAGATCATCGACGATGGCCCCGGTCTGCCGCCCGCCATCGCCGCCGAGGTCTTTGACCCCTTCGTGTCGGGCCGCGAGAATGGCACCGGGCTGGGGCTGGCGCTGGTGTCCAAGATCATTGCCGCGCATGATGGCTGGGTGTCGGTCGACAGCCGCCCCGGACAGACAGTGTTTCGTGTTTCCCTTCCGCGCGCCCCAGAATCGAGGGACCGCGACGATCTAACAGAGGAGCTTTCCTGATGGATGGCACGGTTCTGGTTGCCGATGACGATCGCACCATCCGCACGGTGCTGACCCAAGCGCTGACACGGGCGGGCTGCAAGGTGCATGCCACCTCCAGCCTGACCACGCTGATGCGCTGGGTCGAGGAAGGGCGGGGCGATCTGGTCATCACCGATGTGATGATGCCCGATGGCAACGGGATAGAGATGATCCCCAAGATCAGCCAGGAACGGCCCGATCTGCCGGTGATCGTGATCTCGGCGCAGAACACGATCATGACGGCCATTCAGGCCAACGAGGTCGATGCGCATGATTACCTGCCCAAACCCTTCGACCTGCCGGACCTTCTGAAACGCGCGGGCACGGCGATGAAGAACCGCAAGCTGGTCGCCGCCTCGGCGCAGGCGGATGCCGCGCCCAAACCCGCGCCGCGAGGCGACATGTCCAGCATGGAAGGGCTGCCGCTGGTCGGGCGCACGCCGGTCATGCAGGAACTGTATCGCCTGATCGCGCGGGTGATGAATTCGACCATGCCGGTGCTGATAACCGGCGAATCCGGCACCGGGAAATCGCTGATCGCGCGCACCTTGCACGATCTGTCGGACCGGCGCGGCCAGCCCTTCATCTCTGCCACGGCGGAAGATTTCCGCAGCCCCGATGCCGCGCAAGCGCTGGTGTCGCGGGTGCGCTCGGGCTCTCTCTTGCTGGATGAGCTGGCCTCTTACGACGCCGATGCGCAGCTTCGCGTGGCCCGCCTGCTAGACAGCCTGCCCGATGACGGCCCGCGCATCATGGCCACCGCGCAGACCAACCTCGCGCAATCCATGGGCGAAGGCAGCCTGCGCGAAGACCTGTATTATCGGCTCAGCGGCGTCACACTGTCCGTGCCCGCCCTGCGCGAGCGGATCGACGATCTGGAACCCTTGGCACGGCATTTCCTGTCGCAGGCCGCCGATGATGGTGCCACCTCGCGCGAATTGTCGCCAGAGGCGCTGGAACTGGTGCGCGGCTATTCATGGCCCGGCAATGTGCGCCAGTTGCAAAACACGCTGCGCCGCCTGACGCTGACAGGGCAGGACCAGATCATCGCCCGCGCAGAGATGGAAATGGCGCTGAAAAGCCAGCCCTCTGCCGTGTCTTTCGGCGAAGACATGGGCGGCGAATCGCTGTCCGAGTCCACGGCGCGGCACTTGCGCCGCTATTTCGACCTGCACGGGCAGGATCTGCCGCAGCCGGGGCTATATGCCCGCATCCTGCGCGAAATAGAGATACCGCTGATCGAGATCGCGCTGGATGCGACCGGGGGCAACCAGGCCCGCTGTGCAGAGCTTCTGGGCATCAACCGCAACACCCTGCGCAAGAAGATCACCGAGTTGGATATCGAGGTCTCTCGGCGCCGCAAGCTGGCCTGATCGGGCGATTTTGATGTAGAAATGCCACATGCCCTGTGGCACAATCCACACAAAGGGCGCATGAACGCCCGGTCGGCGGTGTAAAGCGGTGGGGTAGTTTGGGGCAAACGGCGCTCTCTTGGGGTCTGTTCAGCCAGGTGTTCGGCAGGCGCAGCCGTCGCGGAACTGCGGCGGGCGCGGTGGCGCTGGTGCTTGCTGGCCCGCTTCTGGTGCTGCTGACCCTGCTGGCGCTTGGCCCGCTGGACGGGGTATTCAACACATCCGGGCTGGCGTTGATCCTGCTGGCAGATTTCGTCTACATGCTGCTGGTCGCGGGGCTTGTGGCGGTGCGCGTGGCGCGTCTGGTCGCGGCGCGGCGCAAGGATTCCGCTGGCTCGCGGCTGCATTTGCGCCTGACCACGCTCTTTGCCGCCATCGCCATGGTGCCCACCGTGACCGTGGCCGTGTTCGCCGTCATCACGCTGAACGTGGGGCTGGAAGGGTGGTTTTCCGACCGGGTGCAGCGCGTTGTCGGCAATTCGCTGGCCGCCGCCGAAGCCTACCAGTTCGAGCAGGAACGCGACCTGCGCGCCGATGCCCAAGACTTGGCCGCCTATCTGGATACCGCGCGCCGCGTCTTTCCGCTGCTGGACGAAGGCGAATTGCGCAACCTTCTGTCCGAGGCACAGGCGCGGGTGCAGCGTGGCCTGCGCGTGGCCTTCGTCATTGACGGGGCGGGCGAAATTCGGGCGCGGGGCGAGCGGTCCTATCGCTTCAACTTCGTGCCCCCCACGGCGGATGAGATGACCCGCGCGCGCGAGGGCACCGTTCTGATCCGCGACTGGCCGCGCAACGAATTCCGCGCCATCGTGCCGCTGAACGATTTCTTCGACCGTTACCTCTATGTCTCGCGCGCGGTGGACGGGCAGATTTTGGCGCTCTTGGATGAAACCCGCGAGACGGTGGCGTTTTACCAGCAGTTGGAACAGGATCGCGGGCGCATCCTGTTCCAGTTCGGCGCGCTGTATCTGGGCTTTGCGCTGATCCTGATCCTTGCCGCCGTCTGGCTTGGCCTGAACTTTGCCGAACGCTTGGCGCGGCCCGTCGGGCGTTTGGCCGAAGCCGCCGAGCAGGTGGGCGCGGGCGATCTGGATGTGCAGGTCGTGGTCATGCGCGAGGATGACGAAATCGCGCTTCTGGGGCGCGTGTTCAACCAGATGACCCGGCAATTGAAGGGCCAACGCGAGCGCCTGCTGGAAAACAACCGCCAGATCGACGCGCGGCGGCGCTTGTTCGACTCTGTGCTCAGTTCGGTCACGGCGGGGGTGATCGGGCTGGATGCGGATGGCCAGCTTGCCTTCATCAACCGCGCCGCCGAAACCATGCTGGAGTTGGACCCCGACGCCCGCGAGGATCGCAGTCTGGGCCAGATCGCGCCCGAATTCCTGCCCCTGATGGACCGCGTGCGCGACCTGCCGCTCGGTCAGGACCGGGTGCAGGAAGAGCTGCGGCTGGTGCGCTCTGGCCGCTTGGAAACGGTGCTTGTGCGCTTTGCCGAGCGCCGCCGCAGCGATGGGCGGCTTGAGGGCTATGTGATCGCGTTCGACGACGTGTCGGAACTTGTCAGCGCGCAACGCATGGCCGCATGGGGCGACGTGGCGCGCCGGATCGCGCATGAGATCAAGAACCCGCTGACCCCCATCCAGCTTTCCGCCGAACGCATCGCGCGCAAGTTTGGCCGCAAGCTGGAAGGCGAAGATGCCGACAGTCTTGCCCAGCTTACGTCTGTTATTGTTCGGCAAACCAATGACTTGCGGCGCATTGTTGACGAATTCTCGCGCTTCGCCCGTATGCCCGAACCCGACCGGCGCGCGCATGACCTGACCGCTATTCTGCGTGATTGCACGCTTCTTCAGGAAAGCGGGCAGCCCGACATCGCCTTCACCCTGACACTGCCCGCAGAGCCCGTGATCGTGCAGGTCGATGACACGATGATGGCGCAGGCCTTCACCAACCTTATCAAGAACGCGGGCGAGGCGATTGCCTCGCGCCGCGAAGAAGACCCCGACAGCCCGCCGGGCGAAATTCGGGTGCAGTTCGAAACCGGGGAAGAGCAGTTGCACATCACGATCACTGATAACGGGATCGGCTTGCCGCAGGACCGCAACCGCCTGTTCGAACCCTATGTGACCACGCGCGCCGAGGGCACGGGCCTTGGCCTGTCCATCGTGCGCAAGATCATCGAGGAACATGGCGGCACCTTGCGGCTGACCGATGCGCTTGGCCCCGATGGCAGCCCGCAGCGAGGGGCCATGGCCGATATTCGACTGCCGCGCCTTGCCGCGGGGCAGATTTCAGACGACCAACAGGAAGATGGTACGGATCATGGGTGATATCCTCATCGTAGATGACGAGCGCGACATTCGCGAGCTGATCTCGGAAATCCTGCAAGATGAAGGGTTTACGACCCGTCTTGCAGCCAATTCCGACCAGGCTATGGCCCAGGTCAATGCCGATCCGCCCGCGCTGATGATCCTCGACATCTGGCTGAAGGACAGCAAGATGGACGGCATCGACATCCTGATGTCGGTCAAACGCTCGAACCCGGATATTCCGATCGTCATCATCTCGGGCCATGGCAACGTGGAAATCGCGGTCGCGGCCATCAAGCAGGGCGCTTACGATTTCATCGAAAAGCCCTTCAATATCGACAAGCTGATGGTCGTGATCGGCCGCGCGATGGAAGCGTCGCGGCTGCGGCGCGAGAACCAGGATCTGCGCCGCCGCGAAGTCGGGTCATCGCAGCTTTTGGGCGAATCGGCAGCCTATCGGGCGCTGTGCAGCCAGTTGGAGAAGGTCACGCAATCCAACGCGCGGCTGATGTTCACCGGCCCGTCCGGGTCCGGCAAGGAAGCGGCGGCGCGGTTCGTGCATGAAAATTCCGACCGTGCTTCGGCCCCGTTCGTGACGGTGACATCGGCAGCCATCGAACCCGACCGCATGGAGGAAGTGCTGTTCGGCCGCGAGTCGGCCGAGCGCGGGGTCGAGCAAGGTCTGCTGGAACAGGCCCATGGCGGTGTCATCTTCTTCGACGAGGTGGCCGACATGCCGCTGGGCACGCAATCGAAACTGTTGCGCGTGCTGGTCGAGCAGCAATTCATGCGCACAGGTGGCACCGACAAGGTCCGGGTGGACCTGCGGGTCATGTCCGCCACCACGCAAGATCTGACCGCGCGCGTGCAAGAGGGCCTGTTCCGGCAGGAATTGTTCGACCGGCTGAACGTGGTGCCCATCCGCGTGCCGGGGCTGGAAGAGCGGCGCGAGGATATTCCGCTTCTGGCCGAGCATTTCATCGACATGCTGCATACGACCCAAGGTCTGCCCCGCCGCGCGCTGGACGAGGCTGCGAAGGCCCATCTGCAAACCCTGTCATGGCCCGGAAATATCCGTCAGTTGCGCAACATGATCGAGCGCGCGCTGATCCTTGGCGATGCGGGCCGCCCGATAGAGCTGTCGGACCTGCAAAGCGACACCGGCCCCGAGGATGCCGAGCGCAGCGTGTTGCTGTCAGGCTCGCTGACAACCCTGCCTTTGCGCGAGGCGCGTGAATTGTTCGAACGCGAGTATCTGTTGGCGCAGATCAACCGTTTCGGCGGCAATATCAGCCGCACCGCCAGTTTCGTGGGCATGGAGCGCTCGGCGCTGCATCGCAAGCTGAAATCGCTGGGCGTGAACACCGCGCGCCTGTCGGCCAAGGGCTAAGGTCTTGCAAGCCCGCGCGCGCGCTGGCACATCAGGGGCTTTGACGGCCGCAACCGGGGGGCGCGGGACATGAAGATCATCGTCTGTGGCGCGGGGCAGGTGGGGTGGCAGATCGCCCGCCACCTGTCGGGCGAACGCAATGACGTCACCATCGTCGACAACAACCCCGTGCTGGTGCGCCGCGCGACCGACACGCTGGATGTGCAGGGCGTGACGGGTTTCGCAAGCTACCCCGCCATTCTGGAACAGGCGGGCGCGCGCGATGCCGATATGGTCATCGCCGCCACCTATTCCGACGAGGTGAACATGGTCACGTGCCAAGTGGCCCATAGCGTGTTCGGCGTGACCAAGAAGATCGCCCGCCTGCGCGCCCAGACCTATCTGGACCCGCGCTATTCCGACCTGTTCCGCCGCGAACACCTGCCGATTGACGTCATCATCAGCCCCGAGCGCGAGGTGTCGCTGGCGGCGATGAAGCGGGTGGCTTACCCTTCGGCTTTCGAGGTGCACGAGTTCTTCGGCGGGCGAGCTTTGCTGTTGGGCCTTGTGCTTGATGACAAATGCGCGGTGCTGAACACGCCCTTGCGGCAATTGTCGGAACTCTTCCCCACCTTGCGGGTCATGGTCGCGGGTGTGCGCCGGTCCGAGCGGCTGTTTGCGCCCGAACCCGAAGACCAGCTTTTCGCCGGGGACGCGGTTTATCTGCTGCTGGATGCCGCCGATGTCGCCCGCGTGTTCGAGGTGTTCGGCAAGCAGGCGGCCAAGCAGGAACGCGTGCTGATTATCGGCGGCGGCAATGTAGGCCTGTCGGTCGCGACCATGCTGGAAGGCCAGCCCGAACGCGTGCGCGTCAAGGTCATCGAACGCGACCGGGGGCGGGCAGAGCTGGCCGCCGACGCGTTGGAGCGTTCCATCGTGCTGCATGGCGATGCGATGGATGCCGACCTGCTGGCAGAGGCGCGCATCTCCAAGACCGACGCGGTTCTGGTGCTGACGGATGATGACAAGACCAACCTGCTGGCCGCCGTGCGCGCCAAGACCCTCGGCGCCAAGATGGCGATTTCGCTGGTCAATGACCCCGGCATGGTGGGCTTGGCCGATGCGATGGGGGTCGATGCCTATATCAACCCGCGCGCGCTGACCGTCAGTTCCATCTTGCGGCATATCCGGCACGGGCGTGTGCGGTCCGTCTACCTGCTGGGCGACCGAGAGGCCGAGGTGATCGAAGCGCAAGTCTTGGGCACCTCGCAACTGGCCAACCGCGCGGTGCGCGACATCGCCTTTCCCGAAGGCGCGCTGCTGATCGGGGTGCAGCGCAAGGGCGTGTTCATGAAGCCGTCCAGCGGCATGGTGCTGCTGGAGGGCGATCTGATCGTCGTCTTCGCCCTGACAGAGGACGTGCCCAAGGTGGATGAATTGTTGCAGGTCGCGGTCGAGTTCTTCTGAACGCGCGCTTGGGCCGAAAGGGGCGGCAATGAACAGCACGGCACGCGGCACGACGGTCATGGTCGCCCTGATGGGGCTGACCGCCGCCGCCATGCTGGTGCCCGCCGCGCTGGGTTTTACCCTGCGCGAACACGCCACCGCCCGCGCCTTTCTTTATTCCGCCAGCCTGCTTGCGGCCTTGGCGGGGCTGACCTATCTGGCCGTGCGCCGCGCGCCGGGCGGGCAGGGGATGTTCTCGCACCCGTTCTATGTGCTCTCGGCCTCTTACCTGTTCGTGCCGCTTTTCATGGCCCTGCCGGTGACAGAGGCCACGCCCGGCGGCCTGCCGCTGTTCGATGCGTGGTTCGAGATGGTCTCGGCCTTCACCACCACGGGCGCGACGGCGCTGGGGGTGGACATGCCCCGCAGCCTGCTGTTCTGGCGTGCCATGGCGGGCTGGATGGGGGGCTTGTTCGTGCTGGTCTACGCGGGCGCGCTTCTGGCACCGATGAACATGGGCGGCTTCGACATTGTCACCGCGCGCTCGGAAACCGAAAGCGCGCTGCCCGAATGGTCGCGCAACATGCGCGCCACCCAGATAGAAGTGCGCAGCGACAGCGGGCTGGGCGGCAACCATCTGGGGCGGCTTTGGGCCTATATCCGCTTGATCGCGCCGGTCTATATGGGGCTGACGCTGCTGTTATGGGTGTTGTTGTCCATGCAGGGCACGCCGCCGCTGGTGGCGCTTATACAGGCGATGTCCACGCTTTCGACCTCTGGCATCGTCGCGCCAGAGCCCTTGGGCTTCGGGGCAGAGCTGCTGGTCGCGCTGTTCCTTGGCTTGGCGCTGACGCGGCGTGTCTGGCCCGGCGCGATCATCCCGCAAGATGCCGGACGCGTCTGGGACGATGACGAGATACGCCTTGCGCTCGTGCTGCTGGCGGTGGTCGTGGCAGGGCTATGGGCGATGAACGGGGCAAGCGGCTTTACGGATGCCCCCGGCGCGGCCTTGGCAGAGCTGTGGGGCATAGGCTTTACCGCGCTTTCCTTCCTGACCACGGCGGGCTTTGTCAGCACCATCGGCGCGCCGGACCTGACGGCCTTCGCCGGTCCCGGCGGGATCGTGCTGCTGGGGCTGGCCATGCTGGGCGGCGGGGTGGCCACCACGGCGGGCGGGTTGAAACTGCTGCGCGGCTTCGCGCTGTTGTGGCAGGCCAAGCACGAGTTGGAAAAGCTTGTCCACCCCTCGGGCATGGGCGGCGACGGGCCGCGCCTGCGGGGGTTGCGCAGCGAGGGCGCGTTCTCGGCATGGCTGTTCCTGATGGTCTTCATCCTCACGCTCAGCGTGCTGGTGATGGCGCTGGTGCTGCTGGGCCACCCGCTGGAGGACGCGCTGATCTATGCCAGCGCCGCCCTGACCACGACCGGCCCGCTGACCGAGATTGCCGGGCCGGACCCGCTGAGCTTTGCGGCCCTCTCGGATCCGGCGCGCGGGGTCATGGCGCTGGGCATGATCCTTGGGCGGCTGGAATTGCTGCTGCTTCTGTCGGTGCTCTGGCCCCGGCTGGAGCGGTAAATACACAGCACACCAGACAAATTCCCGGCTGCACCGCATTTTTTGCCACGCGGGGCTAGAAGTTTTGCAAAAGCCGTTTCATAGTGAGCGGATAGGGAGACGAGGCTCTCTGCGTATAGCAAACCGCCCTGACAAAAAGGCAAGCGCATGGCCAGCGATAAACAAAATCTGCAAGACGCATTTCTAAACCACGTTCGCAAGAACAAGGTTCCGGTGACTGTATTCCTGATTAACGGGGTGAAGCTGCAAGGCGTCATCACCTGGTTCGACAATTTCTGTGTGCTGCTGCGCCGCGACGGGCAAAGCCAGCTTGTCTACAAGCACGCGATTTCGACGATCATGCCGGGTCAGCCGATCTCGCTTTACGAGGGTGAAGGCTGATCGCCCGCGAACCGATTGACCTAACGGAGCTTGGGGGCGAGGGCGGCAAACGGCTGACCCGCGCCTTCGTGCTGCATCCTGAACTGAAAAACGCCCCCGGCGCGCGAGAGCCGCAGGACGCCTTGGCCGAAGCCATGGCGCTGGCCTATGCGCTGCCGGGTCTGGACGTGGTCGGCGGCCAAGTCGTGCGCCTGCCGCGGGCGCATCCGGGCCAATTGTTCGGCAAGGGCAAGCTGGAAGAGTTGCGGCAGGCGCTGGAAGCGGACGAGATTGATCTGGTCTTGATCGACGGCCCGGTCAGCCCCGTGCAGCAGCGTAATCTTGAAAAGGCTTGGAACGTCAAGCTGTTGGACCGCACTGGGCTGATCCTCGAAATCTTCGCGGATCGCGCCGCCACGCGCGAAGGCGTGCTGCAAGTGGAACTGGCGGCGCTCAGCTACCAGCGCACCCGGCTGGTGCGCGCCTGGACCCATCTTGAACGTCAGCGCGGCGGGCTTGGCTTCGTGGGTGGCCCCGGCGAGACGCAGATCGAAGCCGACCGCCGCGCCATCGACGAGCAGATGACCCGCCTGCGCCGCCAGTTGGACAAGGTCGCCAAAACCCGCGAATTGCACCGCGCTGCGCGGCGCAAGGTGCCCTATCCGGTGGTGGCGCTGGTGGGCTATACGAATGCGGGCAAATCCACCCTGTTCAACCGGCTGACAGGGGCGAATGTCATGGCCAAGGACATGCTCTTTGCCACGCTCGACCCGACCATGCGCGCGGTGCGGCTGCCCACCGGCAAGGACGTGATCCTGTCGGACACGGTGGGCTTCATCTCTGACCTGCCCACGCTTCTGGTCGCGGCCTTTCGCGCCACGCTGGAAGAGGTGCTGGAGGCCGATCTGATCCTGCATGTCCGCGACATCGCCCACCCGGCGACAGAGATTCAGGCCGCCGATGTGGCGGGCGTTCTGGCCAGCCTTGGGGTGGCTGAGGACGTGCCGCAGATCGAGCTGTGGAACAAGGCCGACATGCTCGACCCCGACGCGCGTGCGCAGATCGACCGGCAGGCGGCGCGCACCGAAGGGGTTTTCGTGGGCTCTGCGCTGACGGGCGACGGGCTAAGCGCGCTGTTCGACGCGATCACCGAAATCCTCGACGATGCACGCCATCACGACAGGGTGCAGCTGGCCCATGCCGAGGGGCGCTTGCGCGCGTGGCTGTTCGCCCAAGGCGTGGTCGAGGCAGAGGTGCAGGGCGAGGACAGCACAGAGCTTCATGTGCATTGGTCCGACCGCCAGAAAGCCCAGTTCCGCCGCTTGCGCGACGACGCCTGACGCCTTTGCTAGGCGTGGCTTTTTTGTCGCGGCCCCCATGGTTAACAAAGTTTTGCCGCAAACTGGCCCTTTCGCGACCATGGTTAACCCGCATAGAAATCGGGTAGTTAGGGAACAGGTCTGGCCATGAACAGCACCGTCGTGGATATGAAACCCAAGCAAAGCCCCGCCCCGGTGGCCGATGTTCTGGATGCCAATTCGCCCATGCCGGGCCATTACGACACGATTTTCTACCTTATTCGCCAGACCATCGGCGCACGCCATGTTACCATCCAGCTGGATGGTGATCCGCGCCCGCCCGCCGACGAGCATATGGCCTGCCTCGAATCGCCCTTGGTCAGCCAAGGGCGGCGCTTCGGGATGCTGCGGGCCTATGCGGAAGAATTCGAATCGGGTGCCTCGCATCTGCTGGCCGGGTTCGCCGTGCTGGTAGCCGAGCAGCACGCACTCTGGGCAGAGGCGCATCTGGACGTGCTGACCAAGGCACTGACGCGCCGGGCCTTCATGTCCGATCTGGGCCGCGCCGCCGCGACGTTTCAGCGCAGCGGGCGTCCGTGCAGCCTTATCATGTTCGACCTCGACCATTTCAAAAAGATCAACGACACCCACGGCCATGCCGCGGGCGATGCCGTGCTGCGCGCGGTGGCCCATGTCGTGCAATCCGAATTGCGCCGCTGCGACATCCTTGGTCGCTTGGGCGGCGAGGAATTCGGCGTGCTGGTCATGGCCGACCACTTGACCGCGTTGGATATTGCCGAGCGTCTGCGCTCGGTGATCGAAGCCACGATCATCCGCGACTATCGCCATGTGGCCTTTACCGCCAGCCTTGGCGTGGCCACGATGGACGCCACGACCGACACGCGCGATGCGCTGATCGCGCTGGCCGATGCGCGGCTTTACGCCGCCAAGGAAGGCGGTCGCAACCGCGTGCAGGGCGATGATAACCTGCCCGGCCTGGACGAAATGCAGGCGGCAGAATAATCGCGACCCCGTGAACGGGCCGGTGTTTTTATGCCAAAGCCCAAATTGGGGCTTTGATTACCGCGCGTAAATCCATAAATGGTGAGGTTGTGAACCGGTCCGCACGCGGCGCGTGCCCGGCATAGGGAGAATGACATGCTCAACAATATCGGCCCCGCGGGCTTTATCATCATCGCGATCGTCGTGCTTGTGCTGTTCGGGCGCGGCAAGGTCAGCGCGCTGATGGGCGAAGTCGGCAAAGGCATCACCTCGTTCAAGAAGGGCCTGAAAGACGGCACCGAAGAGATCGAGAAGCAGGAAGATGACGCCGCCAAATCCGCGCGCGACATCACCCCCGAGTCCGACAAGGACAACAGCAAGGACCGCGCCTGATCGTTGTCCTCATGGCGCGTCGTGCCGTGACATTCATGAACGGGCAGGGGTATCTGCATGTTTGATCTGGGCTGGAGCGAGCTTCTGGTCATCGGGGTTGTGGCGCTGATCGTCGTCGGCCCCAAGGACTTGCCGAAGATGTTCCGCACGCTTGGCCAAGTGACGGCCAAGGCACGTTCCATGGCGCGGGAATTCTCGCGCGCGATGGAAGACGCGGCCGACCAGTCCGGGGTCAAGGACGTGGCGCGCGACCTGCGCGGCATGACCAACCCGCAGGGCATGGGGCTGGACGAGTTGAAGGATCTCAAGAATTGGGATCCGATGAAGGAAAAGCCCAAGACCGACGCCAAGAAACCCGCCGCCGCCAGCGCCAGCACGCCGGGCGATGACGAGGACGAAATCGACCGCATCGCCGCCGAGATGGACGATATGCGCAGCGCCGCCGCCAAGCGCGCGGCCCCCAAGCCATCGGATAGCGACGCGGCCAAACCCGCGAAACCGGCAGAGAAACCCGCAGACCCGGCCCCCGAGCAGCAGGTCGCGAAAGGCCCGGCGGACAGCCCCAAGGGTAGCAGCACGGACAGCACCACATGAGCAACGCGCAAGACGACAAGATCGACGACACAAGCGCGCCGCTGATCGAACATCTCGCAGAGCTGCGCAACCGGCTGATAAAATCGGCGCTGGCCTTCGTGGTCGGCATGGTGTTGTGCTTTTCCGTCGCGACGCCCATTTTCAACTTCCTGACCGCGCCCTTGTGCAGCGTGCTGGCCGAACGCGGGCAGGATTGCGACCTGATCTTCATCAGCCCGCAAGAAGGCTTCTTCGTCGCGATCAAGGTGTCGTTCCTCGGCGGCTTCATGCTGGCTTTCCCGGTCATCGCGACGCAGCTTTGGCGCTTCGTGGCCCCCGGTCTTTACCGCTCGGAACAAGGCGCGTTTCTGCCCTTCCTGATCTCCTCGCCGATCATGTTCCTGCTGGGCGCGTCCTTCGCATTTTATGTCGTGACACCCTTGGCCTATGATTTCTTCCTTGGCTTCCAACAATTTGGCACTGGCGGCGAAGCCGTGGTCGAGGAGGGTGCTGCCGCGCCCTTGTCGGTGGTGTTCCAAGGCTCTGCGCAGGAATACCTGAACCTGACCATCCGCTTCATCGTGGCCTTCGGCATGTGTTTCCAGCTTCCGGTGCTGCTGACGCTGATGGGCAAGGCTGGGCTTGTGTCGGAAGCGGGCCTGAAAGCCGGGCGCAAATGGGCCGTGGTGGGCATTCTGACGCTGGCCGCCCTTGTTACGCCGCCCGATGTCATCACGCAGATCATCCTCTTCGCGGTGGTCTACGGTCTTTACGAGGTGTCCATCTGGCTGGTCGCCCGTGTCGAGCGCGCCCGCAACGAGCGCCTGCGCCGCGAAGGCCTGCTGGACGATGAAGACGAGGACGATACCGGCGAAGAGGCCGACAAGGCATGAACGACGACGCCCTGACGCGGATTGCCGAGGCGCTGGAGCGCCTCTCGCCGCCGCCGGGTGCCGCGCCCGCGCTGGACGGGGCCGATGCCTTCGTCTGGCACACCAGCCCCGACAGGCTGCAACCGGTGGCGAAAGTGTCCCGCGTCGATCTGGACCTGCTCGTGGGCATTGGCCGCGCGCGCGACACGCTGCTGGCCAATACCCTGCAATTCGCCCGTGGCTTGCCCGCGAATAACGCGTTGCTATGGGGCGCGCGGGGGATGGGGAAATCCTCGCTGGTCAAGGCGGTGCATGGCGCTGTGCTGGCGCAGCAGCCGGATTGCGGGCTGAAACTGGTCGAGATCCAGCGCGAAGACCTTCCCAGCATCGGCCGCTTGCTGGACATGCTGCGCGCCGCGCCCGATGCCCGTTTCATCCTGTTTTGCGACGATCTGTCCTTCAGCCATGACGACCAGCATTACAAATCGCTGAAAGCGGTGCTGGATGGCGGGGTCGAGGGGCGGCCCGACAACGTGGTTCTCTATGCCACCTCGAACCGCCGTCACCTGATGCCGCGCGATATGATCGAGAATGAACGCTCGTCCGCCATTTCGCCCTCGGAAGCGGTCGAGGAGAAAGTGTCGCTGTCGGATCGTTTCGGGCTGTGGCTGGGCTTTCATGCTTGCGACCAGGATGATTACCTGGCCATGATCGAAGGCTATTGCGCGGCCTATGGGCTGCAAATCGACCCCGCCCGCCTGCGGGCGGAAGCGATCGAATGGCAGGCCACGCGCGGCAGCCGGTCGGGGCGCGTGGCGTGGCAGTTCTTTACCGATCTGGCTGGCCGCGAGGGCGTGAAGATCACGCGTTAGCGCCCCTTGGCTGTGGTGGATAGGGGGCTTTGCCCCCGCCGCGGCTGCGCCGCGCCTCCCCCAGGATATTTTTGCAAGGATGAAGGGTCTATTGCGCGACCTCTGCCAAGAGCTGCGCATTGCCCCCCGAGGCGGTTGTGTCGATGCATAGATGACGCTCGAGCGTGACATGGGCGCGGTCAGGCCGGTCGGTGATGAGCGGCAGGATCGGGCCTGTGCGGCGGGCAAGCGCCTGGGCGATCTGGCGCGCGGTGGTTGCGTCGCCCCAGTAGAGGACGCCCGCGAAGCCCTGCGCGCTGTCGAGGTCTTGCGGGATGCCGTCCAGCACAAGGGCACGGCCACCAAGGGATTCGACAGCGCGCTTTTGGTCTGCCGCCAGATCGGCCCCCGGCCCAAGGCAGAGAAGCGGCGCGCGGGTGAGGTCGCTCAGGCGGTTCGATTCGCCGGTGGGGCCGGGCAGGGTGTGTTCTGCGAGGATGGCTTCCGGCTGCGGCTGGAGCGCCTTGGCCAATGCGCCAAGGGGCAGGGGCGCTGACTGAAGATGCGCGTGGGCGGCTTTGTCCTTGGTGAAGCGGGTCAGGTATTTCGGACCGCCCGCCTTTGGCCCGGTGCCCGAAAGCCCTTCGCCGCCGAAGGGTTGGCTGCCGACGATGGCCCCGATCTGGTTGCGGTTGACATAGAGATTGCCCGCGCGCACGCGGTCGACCACATGTTGCACGCGGGTGTCGATGCGGGTGTGCAGCCCGAAGGTCAGCCCGTAGCCCGTGGCGTTCACATCGTCGATGACGCGGTCCAGATCGGCGGCCTTGAAGCGGGCGATGTGCAGGACCGGGCCGAAGACTTCGCGCTTCAGATCGGCAATGCCGCGCACGCGCAGGGCCACGGGGGCGATGAAATGGCCACTGGACGGGGCGCTGAGCTCGTGCAGGACGAGGGCCTCGGCGCGGGCCCCTGCCACATAATCCGCGATCTGGGTCTGGGCGTCTGTGTCGATGACGGGGCCGATATCGGTGCTCAGATGCCAAGGGTCGCCCAGCCGCAGCTCGTCCATCGCGCCGAAGAGCATGGTCTCGAATTCAGACGCGATGTCGTCTTGGACATAAAGGCAGCGCAGCGCCGAACAGCGTTGCCCCGCCGATTGAAAGGCCGAGGCGATCACATCGCGCACGGCTTGTTCGGGAAGGGCGGTGCTGTCGACGATCATGGCGTTCAGCCCGCCGGTTTCGGCAATCAGCGGCGCGCCGGGGGCCATGTGTTCGGCCATGGCGGCCTGAATGCGCATCGCGGTTTCGGTCGAGCCGGTGAAGGCCACGCCGTTCACGCGCGCGTCCGAGGTAAGTGCTGCCCCGACCGTTGCCCCGTCGCCGAGGAGTAGTTGCAGCGCCTTGGACGGCACGCCTGCTTGATGCAAAAGCCCGGTCGCAAAATGCGCGATAAGGGGCGTTTGTTCGGCGGGTTTGGCGAGCACACCGTTTCCGGCGGCCAGCGCGCCCGCGATCTGGCCGGTGAAGATGGCCAGCGGAAAGTTCCACGGGCTGATGCAGGTGAAGATGCCGCGCGCGGGGGTGGACAGCGTTTCGGCTTGGCCCGCGTAGAAGCGCAGGAAATCCACCGCCTCGCGCAATTCGCCCACGGCATCGGCCTGCGTTTTGCCGGCTTCGCGCGCGAGCAGGGCAAAGATCGGGCCGAAATGATCCTCGTAAAGGTCTGCGGCGCGGCGCAGCGCATCGGCGCGGGTTTTGGCATCGGCAGACCATGGGCGGGCGGTGGCCAGCGCGGTTTCGACATCGGCGGCAGAGGCCGGGGTCACGCGGCCCAAGCTTTCCGACGGGTTGGCCGGGTTCACCGCGCTATAGCTGTCGGCCCCGGTCACAGCGCCCGCGATCAGGGGGGCGGCGCTGAATTCCGCCGTGGCCCAAGGCGCGCGGGCCGCCGCGATTGCGTCCAGATCGGCGGCATCCGTCAGATCCCAGCCACGCGCATTGCGCCGCGCGGGCCCGAACAGGTCGGGGCCCTTGGCGATCTTGGGGTTGCGGCCCATCTGGCCTTGCAGCGCGGCAAAGGGGCAGGCAGCCACGGTTTCGGGGGGCACATTTTCGTCCACGATCTGGTTCACGAAGGACGAATTCGCGCCGTTCTCCAGCAAACGGCGCACCAAATAGGCCAGCAGGTCTTTATGCGCGCCGACGGGGGCATAGATGCGGCAGCGGGTGCCTTCGCGCTTCAGAACGATGTCGTGCAAGGCCTCTCCCATGCCGTGCAGGCGCTGGAATTCGTAATCGGCGGGGTCCACGGCCATCTCGGCTGCCATATGCAGCACGGCGGCGACGGTATGGGCGTTATGGGTGGCGAATTGCGGGTAAAGCTGGGCGCGCAGGCGCAAAAGCTGGCGGGCACAGGCGATATAGTTCACATCGCTCGCGGGTTTCTGGGTCAGAACGGGGAACCCGTCCAGCCCCATGACCTGCGCGCGTTTGATTTCGGTGTCCCAATAGGCGCCCTTGACCAGCCGCACCATCAGCTTGCGCCCGAGGCTTTCGGCCTTGGCGGCCAGCCAGTCGATGGTGTCGGCGGCGCGGGGGCCATAGGCTTGCACCACCACGCCGAACCCGTCCCAGCCGTCGAGCGCCGGGTCGTCCAGCACCCGGTCGATGACTTGCAAGGACAGCGCCAGCCGGTCGCTTTCTTCGGCGTCGATGTTGAAGCCAAGGCCCAAGGCCGCCGCCAGCCGCGCCAAGTCGCGCACACGCGGCACCAGTTCGGACAGAACGCGGTCTTCTTGCGCCACCTCGTAACGCGGATGCAGCGCGCTGAGCTTGACCGAAATCCCCGGATTGGTGCGGATGTCGTTGCCGGTGGCGCGCGCACCGATGGCGCGGATCGCGCGCCCGTAGGCGGCATGGTAGCGCTTGGCATCGGCCATGGTGCGGGCGGCTTCGCCGAGCATGTCATAGGAATAGCTGTAGCCACGCGCCTCCATCTTGGCGGCGCGGGTCATGGCGCTGTCGATGCTTTCGCCCAGTACGAACTGGCGGCCCATTTCCTTCATGGCGCGGGCCACGGCGGTGCGGATCACCGGTTCTCCCAGCCGTTTCACGGCGCCGCGCAGGGTGGCGGCGGCGGATTTGCCGCGCTCATCCAGCACACGGCCCGTCAGCATCAGCGCCCAGGTCGAGGCGTTCACAAGGCTGGAAGAGGACCGGCCCAGATGCCGCCCCCAGTCCGAGGGCGCGATCTTGTCTTCGATCAGGTCGTCGATCGTGGCGGCATCTGGCACGCGCAGAAGCGCTTCGGCCAGACACATCAGCGCGATGCCTTCGCTGGTGGACAGGCCGTATTCGGCCAGGAACACCTCCATCAGGCCGGGCGCATCGGCGCGGCGGATCTCGCGCACCAGCCCGGCCGCGGTTGCGCTGATCTGCGCGCGGGCGTCCGGGTCAAGCCCGGCGGCGGCGATGGCCTGCGCGATATGCGCGCCCTCGTCGCGGCGGATATGCTGTGTTAGGGTGTCAGGCAGGGGCATGGGCATCGCGCACTCCGGCAGGCAAGAATTTTGCGTCTGGGATTTCCATTTTTCCCGAGTATTGCAAGAAACCCATTTCATTTCTTGCTTATTTATGGTGTTTTGCAGTTCTGGCGGCCGAATATCAGGGAAATCGCAGAACAATGACCCGTATCAAACTGGACAGCTTCGACCATGCGATTCTGCGCAACTTGGCAGTGGATGGGCGCATTAGCGTGACGGAATTGGCCGGGCGCATCGGGCTTACGAAATCGCCCACGCAGGCGCGGCTGCGGCGGCTGGAAGAGCAGGGTGTGATCCTTGGCTACCGCGCGCTGATCGACCCGCTTCAGATTGATGCCGCGCATATCGCCTTTGTCGAGGTGAAGCTGTCCGATACCCGCGAAACCGCGCTCAGCGCCTTCGAGGACGCGGTGCGCCAAGTGCCCGAGATCGAGGAATGCCACCTGATCGCGGGCGCGTTCGATTACCTGCTGAAAGTGCGCTCACGCGATATTGCCGCCTATCGCCGGGTGCTGGCAGAGCATATTTCGGGGCTGCCTTGCATCACCTCGACCTCTACCCATGTGGTGATGGAAGCAGTCAAGGAAACCGGGGCACAATCGCCGATCTAGCGCCCGCCCGCAGCGCGCCGGGCCGGGCGCGGGGCTTCTGCCGCGTCTTCGGCATTTAGTTCTTCGACCGTGTCGCGCAATTCGCTCAGCAGGTTCAACAGGCTTTCCAGCCGCTCGGCCCCAAAGGCCTTGGCCAGACGCTGGTAATCCGGCTCGGATTCCTCGACCACCTCTTCGAACAGGGCGCGGCCCGCCTCGGTCAGGGTAACGCGGTGGCGTCGGGCATCGGTGCACTCTACCTGGCTAATCAGGCCGCGCTGGGTCAGGCTGCGGAAGATGCGCGTCAGCGAGGGCGGCAGGATCACGCAGCGCTCCGACAGGGTGCGCGCATCCAGCCCTTCTTCTTCGGCCAGCGCGCGCAGCACACGCCATTGCGGCATGGTCAGGTCGTGACGGTCGATATAGGGTTTGAAATAGCGGGTCGTGGCCTCGCGGGCGCGCAGCAGCGAAATCGGCAGCGATTTCTCGTATTTGCGCAATTCCTTGGCTTTTGGGGTGGGCATCATTCCGCCTTATGGTGATTTTGCCGAAGGTAGCAGAGCGGGCGCTTGTTTCAAAAGAAAATTATCTCGCAGGCGCATAATCGCCCCGCCGCGTGGCGCGCTTGCCCCTTGCGCGCATCGCCCCGATTGGGCACACCCGTGTCAGAGCAATTCCAAGAGCCACCCGAAAGGCCCGTCCCATGTCCGATCTATCCGCCGAGTCCTACAACGTGACCGCCGAAGAGCTGCGCCAGTTCGTCGAGCGCTACGAGCATCTGGAAGCCGAGAAAGCCGATATTGCCGATCAGCAGAAAGAGGTCATGGCAGAGGCCAAGGGGCGCGGCTACGACACCAAGGTGCTGCGCAAGATCATCGCGCTGCGCAAACGCAAGCCCGACGAGATCGCCGAGGAAGAAGCGGTGCTCGAGGTTTACAAGGCGGCGCTGGGGATGATGTGACCCGCGTCAGGGTTGCAGCAGCGTGACGCCGTCCATCGCGGCCAGCGTTTCGACATCGTCGTCGTAAAGCTCTGACAGCAGGTCGACCATGTCTTCGCCCCAACCAAGGACCGATACGTCCACGTCGATCTTCGCCTCGTCGCAGAACTTGTCCAGAAAGGCCGCGATCACGCGCTGGCGCTGGCCACGGTCCATGGGGGGCGCGTTGTCCATATAGGCGGCAAGCTTGGCCGCGCCGCCATCGATCATGACGGTTTCGAACCAGTCATAGACATGGCTCAGCGTGGTCGTGTCCTGATGGCCAGAGACGACGCGCAGCACGTCTTCCCAGATGAAAGGCGTATCCTCGTCGCACCAGACGGTGACGGGCGCTTCGGGGAACTGGGTGCGGATGGTGCGCACAAGGTCGGACCAGCGCAGGTTCGTCGGTTCCAGATCGCCCTTGATGACGGCGGCCTGTTCGTCATTGACCGAGTCGATTAGCGCCGGCAGGAAAGAGGCCGGGTTGCGAATGGCCATGTAAAAGCTGACGGGATGATCGCCGAACAGCGCCCGCAGCCCGGCGATCCGGGGTTCGGCCATGGGGCTGAACTGCGCGCGCCGCACGGCGCTGGGCAGAGGCGACAGGAAGCGCGTGGTCGACAGAACCAGCCGTTCCGCCTTGTCATTCGTGACGATCGAATCCAGCAGGATCGCGCCCGCACCGGGGGACAGCCCCTCGCTGCCATGGGTTTTGATCGCGTCCAGAATGGGGCTGCGGAACCGGCCCGTATCGGGCACGTCGATCCCTTCGCGGGCAAGGATTGCGCGGTTCTTTTCCAGACAGCTGCGCAGCCGCCCGTCATCGGTCAGATGTGCCCCAAGATGAATCGCAATGTCCATAGCGCGAAATCCTTTTTGCTCTCTGCCCTTATCACCGCGAATTGTGACATGTTTGGGCTACAATTCGGGCCATTCCTCGGCTTTGTCGCCTTGATAACCAAAAAGCCCCCGAACGACAGTGCGTTCGGGGGCAATTTCGTGCCGAAATCGGCGGATTTGGTTAGCCTGCGGGCTCTTCCTGTGCGCCGAAGGTCGCAAGATAGGCGGCCACGTCTGCCGCGTCCGATTCCGAACGCACCTGGAACGCCATCTGGCTGCGGGCGCGGTTGTTGCCGGTCACTTCCTGAAGGTAGCTGCGCGGGTCTTGCACATAGGTCGTGATCGCTTCTTCCGACCAGACCAGCCCGGCCTCTGCGCCGGCGGCCACAAGGTCGGCACCGTAGCGGAAGCCTTCGACCACGCCGGCCTGACGACCGATCACCCCATAGAGGTTCGGGCCCGTGCGCATGTTCGGACGGCCCGCCAGCACTTCGCCCGAGTCGTCGACGACATTGTGGCAGTTCTGGCACTGGCGCTGGAACACGGTCGCCCCATTCTCGGCATCTTGCGCGAGGGCGGGCAGGCCGGTCATCGTCAGCGCGAAAGCGCCGATTGCGGCTTTGGTAGAAATCTTCATCGGTGTTTACTCCCTTAGGTCTGTCCCACGCATATAGATGACCCGCCCATTGAACTAGTCAAGGAACGTTTACGCGACTGCGTGGGCAATCGCGCATTGCTTCCACAGCGAGGCCAGCGCCTCGACAAGGTGGTCGATATCCGCATCCGAATGCAGCGGGCCGGGGGTGATGCGCAGCCGCTCGGTGCCCTTGGGCACGGTCGGGTAGTTGATGGGCTGCACATAGACCCCCCAGTCGCGCATCAGGATATCGGACAGCATCTTGCACTTGACCGGGTCGCCGATCATGACCGGAATGATATGGCTGTCGCTGGCCATGTGCGGAATGCCGCGCGCATCCAGTTTCGCGCGCAGCTTCGCCACGCGGTCGCGCTGGGCCATGCGTTCGATGTCCGACTGCTTCAAGTGCCGGATGGACGCGGTTGCGGCCGCCGCCACGGCAGGCGGCAGGGCGGTGGTAAAGATAAAGCCAGAGGCAAAGGACCGCACGAAATCGCACATGGCCGCGGTGCCGGTGATATAGCCACCCACCACGCCGAACGCCTTGCCCAAAGTGCCCTCGATCAGGTCAATGCGGTGCGCAAGACCACGTTCTTCGGAAATGCCGCCGCCGCGCGGGCCATACATGCCGACCGCGTGGACCTCGTCCAGATAGGTCAGCGCGCCATGGGCTTCGGCCACTTCGACGATCTCGCGCATGGGGCAAATATCGCCATCCATGGAATAAACGCTTTCAAACGCCACGATCTTGGGGCGGTCGCCCACGGCTTTCAGCTTGCGGTCCAGATCGCGCCAGTCATTGTGCTTCCAGATCACCTTGTCGGCGCGCGAATGGCGGATGCCTTCGATCATGCTGGCATGGTTGCCTTCGTCCGACAGGATCACGGCATTGGGGATCTTGGACCCCAGCGTGCTGAGCGCCGCCCAGTTCGAGACATAGCCGGATGTGAACAGCGTCGCCGCTTCCTTGCCGTGCAAATCGGCCAGTTCCTCTTCCAGGATGCGGTGGTAATTGTTGTTGCCGGAAATATTGCGCGTGCCGCCCGCGCCGGTGCCGCAAGAGAGAACGGTTTGCACCATCGCATCGACCACATCGGGGTGATGGCCCATGCCAAGGTAGTCGTTCGAGCACCAGACGGTGACTTCGTTCACGTCATCGCCGTCGAAATGCCGGACCTTGGGGAAACTGCCGCATTGGCGCTCGACCTCGGCAAAGATGCGGTAATTGCCTTCGTCTTTCAGATTGCGCAGGCTGGCTTTGAAATGGGCGTCGAAGTCCATCTGGGTATCCCCTCGGTCGTTATTTCAGGTTTTTGTTTTGTCATTTGCCGGGGCCGGGATCATCCAGCGCCAGAGTTTGTCGTCTTGCACCCGCCAGACCATGAACCAATGTTCCAGCAGGGCGAGGGCCGACAGCATCGACAACAGCGTGAAGCCGATGATGTCGCCTTGGTCCCCGGCCTGATACGCGCGCCACAGGCGTTCAAGAAAACAGCCCACCGCCAGCGCCAGAAGCGTGACAGAGGCCGGGAAAAACCCGCTGACCGGGCCGGGCCGGAAATAGCTGGCCAGATGCGCGAGCGGGGTCGGCAGGAAGGCCGTGTTGATGAAGGGCACGCCGAAGAACAGGTTCAGCTTGGCCGAAACCCGCGCGAAAAAGAGAAGCGCGAAGGTCCAGAGCGCGAAGGGGTTGGCCGCCCCCCACGCGGCAAAGGCGAGTGACACCAGCACCACGACCAGCACGGTTTCGTGCCACGCGACCGTGCCGAAAGCCGCGCGAAAGCGCGCGCCCGGGGCAAGGCCCACGGGGCAAACCCGCGTGTTCGGCCCGGTGATGATGCCCGACAGGAACGCCAGCTCCACCCAGCCCCAGATCGCAAGCGCCGATAGAAAGGCAAACCAAGCGCCTTGCGGGCTGGGGTCGGCAAGCGTTGCATTCACCCCCAGGACGCCCGCGGCGAACAGGGGCAGCGACAGGATGACCGACCAGACATGGCTGTCCGGCCCGCCCCGGTCGGCCGCGTGCACGCGCCACAGCAGAATGCCGGTCGCGAACCACCACAGGAACAGCGCGGCAAGGGCAGCGATCCAGGGTGTGTCGAACATGCGCTCTCCTGTCGGGGTTGGGTAGGGTGCGTGCTCAGCACGCACCCTACGCGGCGTCAGTAACTTGGTTCCAGCCGGACCGATGCCGGCGGGGTCGATTTCTTGACGGGCAGCAGATACAGCCGCGCAAAGCCAAGCCCGGCGCTGGCCATGCCCGACCAACGGGTCAGGGTGCCGGAAATGCCGCCGCGCTTCGTGCCCTCTTCCACCTTGCGATAGGCGCGTTCGATCTTTTTCAGCGTCGGCAGCCACGCGGGGTGGTCGATGTCCAGCTCCATCGGGAAGACCTGTTTCGCGATCTCGCCGGTCTTGCGGAACACCTCTTGGTCATACCAGTCGATATCGACCCCCAACGCCTTGTGGAATTCGGGCCGTGCATGGTCGCGCACATACATCGTGGCGAACACGGCGGTCAGGAAGAACCGGATCCACAGCTTGTTGGCGAAGCTCTCGGTCAGCTTCGGATCGGTGCGCATGAGAAGCGCAAAGGCTTCGCCATGGCTGAACTCGTCATTGCACCATTCGCGGAACCACTTGAAAATCGGGTGGAAGCGCTGGTCTGGGTGCGCTTCCAGATGGCGGAAGATGGTGATGTAGCGCGCATAGCCGATCTTTTCCGACAGGTAGGTCGCGTAGTAGATGAATTTGGGCCGGAAATAGGTGTATTTCTTGGCCTTGGTCAGAAAGCCCAAATTCACCGCCACGCCTGCTTCGCGCAACGCGTCATTGATGAAACCCGCATGCCGCGCCTCGTCGCGGGCCATGTAGTTGAACAGCTCGCAAATATCGGGGTTGTTGCCGCGGCGCTTCATCTCCTTGTACAGCACGCAGCCCGAGAATTCGGCGGTGCAGGACGACACCAGAAAGTCGATGAATTCGCGCTTCAGCCCCGGCTCCATCCCGTCCCAATCGACCGCGTCCCAGTCCTCGTTCTTCTTGAAATGGCCCTTGTTGGGGTCCGATTTCATCTGGGCGATCAGGATGTCCCACTCCTTGCGAACGGGGGTCACGTCGATGCGGTCCAGCTCGTCGAAATCGGTGGTGTAGAAGCGCGGGTTCAGCAGGGTCGATTCCTGCGCCATGGCATTGGTGTCGAAGCGATCCGCCATTTCGGCGTGCAGCTCGTCATGGGTTGTGGCGTGCATGTTCATAGGGTGATCTCCTCCGAGAATGAGAACTCGCAGAGTTCCATGAATTCAAAATCGCCGGTCATCCGCGTCCAGAGCCGTTCCAGCGCATTGGCGCGGGTGATGACGGCGGTGCGGTCCTCGGATATGACTTCGCCCCAGGCGGCCAGCACGGGCGGGCCTTGCACCAGCACTTCGTCGCCGGGATGGATGACAGAGCCGTCGTTGAACCGCACATGCGCGTGCAGCGCTTCGAACCGGTGGCTGACCTCGACGGTGCAGGGCACCTGTTCGACCTTTCGAGAGAAGAGTGACATTTCTGGATTCCCTTTGTTTTTTATGGGCGGGGTCGTCTGGGTCGTTTCAGTATTCTGCAAGCATCCGCTCGAACGCGGCGAGGTTCTCTGGCCCGAAAACCGTCAACTCGACCCGGTAATCGGTCAGCGGGTCGATCGCGGCCAAACGGCCATTCTCGAAACGGATGACATCGACGGGCAGGGACGGGTCGATGCCGTGGCGACGGCGCATCGTCATCAACCCATTCTGGATGACGGTGACGAAACCGCCATGATCCATGTCAGCCAGAACCGTGCCATCTTCGCGCAGCACGGTCACGGCCTGCGCGTCTTGTCCGATCATTCGCAGCGACCATTGCTCGACAATCGGGGCATCGGCGGGGGTGGCGGCAATCTGGCGCCCGGTGACGCTGGCATAGGTCACAAGCGCCAAGGATACGGCCACCAGCGCGAACATGGCGCGGATCAGGCCGATGGGGATCATGTCATTGTTGTCGTTGCGCTTGAAGCCGGGTTTGAAGCCGCTGTTATCGGTGCTGGACATGGGTCTCGCTCCTTACTCGGCGGCGACCAGATCGCCTTGCGGAGCGGTCTGGGGCTGTTTGCGTTCAAGGGTGGGCTGGCTGATGCGCGCCTCTGCGGCCTCTGCCAGGATACCGGCCACGCGCGCGGCATCGGGAATGCAGCGCAGCGCGGGCTTGGTCACGCGCACATGGCCGGGGCGCAGATGCGGCCAGAGGATGAGGTAGGAGAATTTCGTCTCGCCCAGCGTTTCCAGCGCGATGGTGCCCACGCCATTCTTGCGCAGGCGCAAATCGGCATTGGCGATCTGGCGGAAGGGCAGGTTCAGCGTGACGGTCAGCGCCGCGCCGATGCGCATGGCCACGCGTGCAGTGGTGATGGTGTAGACCGTGCTGCGCGCCTGAACCCAAGCCATCGCCAGCAGCACCACCATGCCAAGCGCCCACAGGATGGTGTAGGGCAGGCCATAGGCAAAGGCGCCCGCCGCCCCGCTTTCCAGCGCGCCGACGCTGGCGCGCCAGCCGACGATCACCACGAAATAGGCGGTGATCCAGTTGACCTTGTAGGCCTCTTGCGCCAGCGCCCAAGTGTTGGGACGGCCCTGCCACAGGATGTGTTCGTGTTCGGGGGGGCGCTCGGGCAACCCCTTGACTGGTTCGAATGCGAAATCATCATGTGACATGGGCCGGTTCCTTGTTTTTATGGGTGGTCAGGGTCTCAGGCAGGGCTGTTCATGACCTGCTTGAGGGCCGCCATCTGGGTCATGCGCTTGTCGGCGGTATACATGTAGCCGCCCGCGACATAGGCAGAGACCTTCTCTTCCTCGAGCTTGGTGATCTGCGCGTCCGAGGCGAGCGTCGGAATGCCCTTGAAGCTTTCACTGTCCAGCGCATTCACGATCACGCGGTCGGATTTGATCTTGGCCATGGTCATCGGGACCAGACGTTTGCCGCCATCGTCGAGCGTGACTTCAAGGTAGCGCACCAGCTGTTCCGGCACGTCCACCCACATATCGGTCACTTTGCCCGGCGATTTGCGGTCATGGCACATCACCATCAGCCCGCGCGGGTCACGCCCGGCTGACACGGCGAATTCGCCCAGCTTCGCCATGGGTTGGATCTTGGCATGGCCATGGCCATCCAGTTCCGCCTCGTCGCGGCGCGCGGCCCATGCGGCCGGGCCAACACCGTCTTTCAGCGGGTCGCCCGTGGGCGCAAAGGGAAAGCCGCCCGATTGCGAGGTGCGCGCCAGTGCCAGATCGCGGGTCTCGCGCTCTGCATTGGGGGCAAGGTATTCGCCCCGGCCATGCGGGAGAAGGAATGTCTTGGGTTCAGGCACCGAGAGGTTCGACCCGGCAGGGCTGCCATCGTCGTTTTCCAGCGGGTAGCCTTCGCGCATATTCTCGCGCTGGATGTAGTAGATCAGCCCCGCGAAAAAGCCCCAGAACAGGTAGAGCGAGACGAGCGCCAGATCGAAATTGCCAAAGAATATCCAGCCATATGGGGTATCCATGGGTAGTCCTCCGTTTGGTCAGGTCGGAAAATCGGCAAGGCCGATCCGTTGGTTGCGTGGTTCGGTGGTCAGGATACGGGTGCGCACAAGCGGCCCGAGGATGGTCAGCGTCAGGAACAAAAGCCCGATTTCCAGGTGGTAGACGACGGAATAGCCGATATCGGGCGTCATCAGCCCCGCGCCCAGATGGCCGCCATCGGCCAGGGTTTGGACGGTATCGCGCAGGCTGCCCCCGATGATCGTGGCAAGGCCCGCCGCCGTGGCTTGCGCAGCGCCCCAGGCGCCAAGTGCCAGCCCCCCGCCGACAACGCCTCGGCGCGGCATTTCCATGGCCGCGGTCAGCGTGGTGACGGCGAACAGGCCCAAGCCCAGCCCGATGCCGAACGCACCCGCAAAGAACAGCGGCGCGAAATGCAACGGCCCGGCGAAGATGACGGCAGAAAAGGCGAAGATGCCGAAGAGCAAGCCCCGCCCTGCCAGCCGGAACGGGTCTGCGTCTTGCGTCAGGCCGCGCGCGGCCCAAAGGAAACCCAGAAGCGCGCCGACCGCCCAGACAGCCGTCAGCGTGGTCGTGGCCCCCACCGACAGGTCCAGCACATCGCCGCCATAGGGTTCTAGCAGCACGTCCTGCATGTTGAAGGCAAGCCCGCCCACGAAGACCACGGCCAGCAAGCGCCCGGCTTGCCCGCCCTTGATGTAGTCATTCCACGCATCGCTGAAGGACGGGCGCGGCGCGTCACGTTCATCGCGGCTCATCGGGCGCACGCGCTCTTGTTTCCACAGGGCCACGATGTTCAGCGCCAGCGTGACCACGGCACAACCCTGCACCACGCGGATCAGCCACAACTCGCTGAAATCGCGCAGCAAATAGCCCACGATCAGCGCCGAAATCGCCATGCCGGCCAGGTAGGTGACATATAGCAGAGCGACGACGCGCGGGCGGGTTTCATCCGTCGCCCGGTCCGCGGCCAGCGCCACCCCCGCGGTCTGTGTCATATGCAGGCCAAGGCCCGTCATCAGGAAGGCCAGCGCCGCCAGAACCTCGCCCGCGAAGGGCACGTCATAGACATTGTCGCCATTCAGCACGATCAGGGCAAACGGCATGACGGCCAGACCGCCGAACTGCCAGAGCGAGCCGAACCACAGGTAGGGAATGCGCTTCCAGCCAATGGCCGAGCGGTGGTTGTCGGACCGGAACCCAAGAAACGCCCGGAAGGGCGCGATCAACACCGGAAGCGCGATCATGACGGCCACAAGGCTGGCGGCCAGCGACAATTCCACGATCATCACCCGGTTCAGCGTGCCCAGCAGCAGAACCGTCGCCATGCCGACACTGACCTGGAACAGGCTCATCCGCCAGATCTGGCGCAGCGTCAGATCGGCGCTTGCGGCATCCGCGAAGGGCAGCCAATTGGCGCTCAGGTTCTTGATCGTGCCCTTGCCGATAATCATGGCCGCACCCTCAGACATTCCGAGATGTAGAAGCCCCGGCTGACGCGCCCGACGCGGTCCAGTCCTGCAACAGCCATGCGCCGCCAGTCATGCGGGATCATCACGGGCGAGCGGTCGGACCGGGGAAACACCTTGCCCGCGTTCCACATCGCCATCAGAAGCGGCGTGCGGGGCGCGACGGTGAACACGACCTGACCCGCACGCGCCGACAAACCGTCAAGCGCGGCTTCCAGATCGGGGCGGGTGTAATAGATCAGGCTGTCCATCGCGATCACATGGTGGAAATGGCCCAAATCGGCGGCCAGCATGTCGCCCGCTTTGAACGTCACACGGGCCCGCAGACCTTCGGGCAGGCGCGCCGCCGCGATCTCGACCAGCTTGGGAGAGATGTCGATCGCGACCACATCGGCCCCGCGCGCGGCAAGCTCGGCGCTCGCCGCCCCGGTGCCACAGCCCGCGTCCAGAACCCGCGCACCCGTCAGGTCACCCGGCAACTGCCCCAGCATCATCGCACGCATCGTGTCACGGCCTTCGCGCACGGTCTGGCGAATGCGGCTGACGGGCGCGTCCGATGTCAGACGCTCCCACACGCGCGTGGCCGTGCCATCGAAATAGCTGGCAACCCGGTGGCGCGTGGCGTCATAGCTCGCGCTGGAGGAAGCGGTGTCGCGCATCAATCGAACCCCAGCAATTCAAAGATCTCCCGGTCGGGCAGGGATTGCGGGTTCAGCTCGTCCTTGGTGCCCGTCAGCAGCGCATTGGCCAGCCGCAGGTATTCGGCGCGGCAGGCAAGGATGTCTTCATCCGCATCCATCTCGAACAGGGTCTTCTTCTTCAGGCGTGACCGGCGGATCGCGTCCACATCGGGCATATGGCCGATGCGCTTGAACCCCGTCACATCGCAGAAGCGGTCAACCTCATCGGTGGCTTTAGAGCGGTTGGCAATGCAGCCTGCCAGCCGGACCTTGTAATTGGCCGACTTCGCCTGCACGGCGGCAATGATCCGGTTCATCGCATAGATGCTGTCGAAATCATTGGCGGTGACGATCACGGCTTTGTCGGCATGCTGCAAGGGGGCGGCAAAGCCGCCGCAGACCACGTCGCCCAGCACGTCGAAAATGACCACATCGGTGTCATCCAGCAGGTGGTGCTGCTTCAACAGCTTCACCGTCTGGCCCACGACATAGCCGCCGCAGCCGGTGCCCGCGGGCGGCCCGCCCGCTTCCACGCACATCACGCCGCCCCAGCCTTCGGTCACGAAATCCTCGGGGCGCAGCTCTTCGGGGTGGAAATCCACCTCTTTCAGAATGTCGATGACCGTGGGTTGCAGCTTGCCCGTCAGGGTAAAGGTGCTGTCATGTTTCGGATCGCAGCCGATCTGCAACACGCGCTTGCCCATGCTGGCAAACGCCGCCGACAGGTTGCTGGACGTGGTCGATTTGCCGATTCCGCCCTTGCCATAGACGGAAAACACCGTGGCACCTTCTATCTTCTGGGTCGGGTCCAGATGCACCTGCACCGAGCCTTCGCCATCCTGCCCGTTCAGGCGCGGTATCTCGTCTCTGGGGCTCATGCTGTGTTTCCCTTCATCCTTGCAAAAATATCCCGGGGGTGCGGGGGCTGGCCCCCGCGTGCCGGGCTTGGCGATATGGCGGCGAGGTTGCTCATTCGGCGGCAATCCCTTCCACGCGGTCTTCGATCTCGTCGGCGGCATCCTGCAACGCGGCCAAGGTGGCGGCGTCGGGTTGCCAGTAATTTCGTTCACTGGCCTCGATCAGCCGTCCAGCCATCCGGGCGCTGGCTTGCGGATTCAACTCGGACAGGCGCTTGCGCATCGCCTCATCCAGCACGAAGGTCTCGGACAGGCGCTGGTAGACCCAAGGCTCGACCGTCCCGGTCGTGGCCGACCAACCGAGTGTATTGGTGATCTGCGCTTCCAATTGGCGCACGCCTTCGGCCTTGTGCTCCAAGAGCGCTTCGTAAAACTTCGGGTTCAGCGCGCGCGAGCGGGTTTCCAGCGCGATCTGGTCTTTTAGCGTGCGCACCTGTCCCGCGCCGCGCGTCTGGTCGCCGATATAGACGGGCGTATCCTGCCCGCCGCGCGCGCGCTTCACGGCGCGAGCAATGCCGCCCAGCGTGTCGAAATAATGGTCAACCGTGGTCACGCCCAATTCGACCGATTCAAGGTTCTGATACGCGCAATCCACGCGGGCGAGGGTGGCTTTCAGCAACTCCGGTTGCGCCACGGGCTTGCCGTTCACACCGTAGGCAAAGCCCTTACGCGCCTGGTAGGCGTCGGCCAATTCGTCCTCGTCCCCGAAGGTGGAACTGTCGACCAGCGCGTTTACATTGGACCCATACGCCCCTTCGGCGTTGGAAAAGACCCGCAGCGCGGCCTCTTCCAAGGGCACACCCAATTCCTGCGCGGTGGCCATTGCGTGCGCGCGGATGAAGTTCTGCGATGCCGGTTCCTCGGCCAGCGCCGCTTTCAGCGCGGCTTCGGCCAGAAGGCGCGTCTGCAGCGGCAGCAGGTCGCGGAAAATGCCCGACAGCGTCATCACCACGTCAATGCGCGGGCGGCCAAGTTCCGAGAGCGGGATCAGGTCCGCGCCCGACAGGCGGCCATAGGCGTCAAACCGCGGGGTCGCGCCAATGAGCGCCAAGGCCTGTGCAATCGGCCCGCCATCGGATTTGATATTGTCCGACCCCCACAGCACCATCGCCACGGATCGCGGCAGCGTCGGGTGCGCATCGAGCAGCTTTTGCGCCTGAACCTTGCCCTCGCGCAGGGCGAAAGCGGTGGGCATCCGGAACGGGTCGAAGGCATGGATGTTGCGCCCCGTGGGCACGATCTGGGGCGCGCGGATCAGGTCGCCGCCGGGCACGGGCGCGATATATTCGGCGCTCAGCGCGCGCATGATGCCGTCCAATTCGGCATCGCCCTGCAACGCCAGATCCATCGCCGCGCGGGTGTCATCGTCGCAATCGACCTGCGCCAGCAGGTGGGCGCGGGCGGCCGCGTCCATCTTGCGGCCCACGATGTGCAGGCCTTCGGGGATCAGCGCGTCTTCCAGTTCCAGCAGTTTCAGCCAAAGCGTGTCGGGCGCGCCCGTCATGTCCAGCGCGGCGGCCTGATCGGCGATCAGCGCTTCCAGATCGGCGCGCGTGTCGGCGTCGTCATCCCCGGCGGCGCGCCAGCGTTGCAGGCTGTCTTTCAGCTCTTGCAGGCCTTTATACAGGCCCGCATGGGCCACGGGTGGCGTCAGATGGGTGATCGTCACCGCGCCCGAGCGGCGCTTGGCGAGCGAGGCCTCTGACGGGTTATTGGCGGCATAAAGATAGATATTCGGCATCTCGCCGATCAGCCGGTCGGGCCAGTCGCGCGCGCCCATGCCCGCTTGCTTGCCGGGCATGAATTCCAAAGCGCCATGCATCCCGAAATGCAGCACCACATCGGCGCGGTAGGCGTTGCGCAGCCACAGGTAGAACTGGGTAAAGGCGTGGGTCGGCGCGAAGCCGCGCTCGAACAGCAGGCGCATCGGGTCGCCCTCGTAGCCGAAGGTCGGCTGCACGCCCACGAAGACATTGCCGAACTGGCGGCCCAGGATGAACACGCCGCGCCCGTCGGACTGGATGCGCCCCGGCGCGGGCCCCCAGACCGCTTCGATGGCCTTGAGCGGGGGACAATTGCGCACCATGTCATCGGCGCAGACATGGGCCGCGACATTAGCCTCTTGGCCATATTGGGCAGCGTTGCCCTTCAGGACCATCTCGCGCAGCGCGTCGACATTTTCAGGCACATCAAGGGTATAGCCCTCGGCCTTCATGCGGCTCAGGGTGTTGAACAGGCTCTCGAACACGCTGAGATACGCCGCCGTGCCCACCGCGCCTGCGTTGGGCGGGAAGCCGAACAGGACGATGCCCACTTTCTTTGCGGCATTCTCCTTGCGGCGCAGTTGCACCATGCGCAGCGTCTTTTCGGCCAGCGAGATGATGCGTTCATGGCAGGGCGCCATCTCGCGCGAGCCGGTGGTGACATTGCACCCCATGTGGCAGCCAGTGCAGGTATCGGCCCCGTGACGACCCGCGAACACCGTGGGGTTGGTCGCGCCGTCAATCTCGGGCAGGGCGATCAGCATGGTGGTTTCCACCGGCCCAAGGCCTGTGCCCGACCCGCCCCATTGGCCAAGCGTCTGAAATTCAAGCGGATGCGCGACCATATAGGGCACGTTCAACCCGGTCAGCGTTTCCACGGCGGCGGGGCTGTCGTTATAGGCGGGGCCACCGACAAGGCTGAAGCCGGTCAGCGACAGAAGCGTGTCGACCTTGCCCTTGTGATAGGCCTCTATCGCGGGACGGCCGTCCAAACCGCCCGCAAAGGCCGCGCGCACGGCAAGCCCCTTGGCTTCCAAAGCCCGGATGACGGCGTCGTAATGCGCGGTGTCCTTGGCCAGAACATAGGACCGCATCAAGAGCACGCCCACGGTGCCCACGGGCTGGGCGGGGCGCGGCAGCTCGGCCGGGTCGGTGGTGATCCGCTCTGGCAGGTCTGGGTGGTAAAGCCCCACTTCGGGGTAGTCGATGGGGGCGGCGGCCTTGATCTGTGCCCAGTCCTTGCGGCCCGAATAGCGCCCGATCAGGAAGCGCATCATGGATTCGATATTGTCGTCCGATCCGCCCAGCCAATACTGCATGGACAGGAACCACGCGCGCAGATCCTGCGCCTTGCCCGGCACGTAGCGCAGGATTTTCGGCAGGCGGCGCAAAAGGCTCATCTGCTTCTCGCCAGAGGCGGGCTTGGATTTGTCGCCGCCACCACGCAGCTTTTTCATGACCTTGGCGATGCCCGTGGCGGGCTTGGCCATGTCCAGATCGCCCATCTTGGTCAGTTTCACGATCTGCGGGTCGGAAATGACACCGATGAAGGCGTCACAGCGGTCGCGCGCGGCCTGCATTTCGGGCAGGCAGGCGAGGACGTGCTCTTCGATGAACAGAAGGTTCGCCACGACGATGTCGGCGGCATTGATCGCGGCTTTCGCGCGGGCGAGCGCGTCTGGGGTTTCGGCCCATTCGGCGGCCGCGTGGATGGACACCTCCAGCCCGGGGAAATCGGCGGCAAGGCGCGGGAGGATGCGCAGGGCCGGACCCGCCGCATGGGCGTCGAGCGTGACGACGACAAAGCGATACGGCTTGGGCTGGAGATGTGTGTTATCGAGCATAATGCGCCTTGGCCTCGTAGAGGGTGTCGACGGAAATCTCGTGCAGGCCCTTCTCGGTGGCGAAGGCCTCTGTGTTGCGCCGGGCCTTGCCGCGCACGAAGAAGGGGATCTTCTTCAACTCGCGCTCTGCGCAGGACAGCCAGACCACGTTTTCATGGGCGGCTGCGACCTGCGAAGGGGGGGCGTCCGCCGGGGGCATCGAGCCCCCGTCAGCCGCGGCCGCAGTCGCGGCGGGCGCACTGGCCGCGATCTCGCGCGGGGCATGGCCGCCGTGATGCGAAGGGCCTGCATCATCGTGGAATTCGAAATCCTCGCGGAACATGTGCAGAAGGTGCTCTTCTAGCCCCATCACGAGCGGGTGCACCCATGTGTCGAAAAGCACATTCGCCCCCTCGAACCCCATCTGGGGCGAGTAGCGGGCCGGAAAATCTTGCACATGAACGGGGGCCGAGATGACCGCGCAGGGAATGCCCAGACGTTTGCCGATATGGCGCTCCATCTGGGTGCCGAGGATCATCTCGGGTGCGGCATCTTCGATGGCGCGTTCGACATCGAGGTAATCGTCGGTGATCAGCGCCTCTAGGCCGAATTCACGCGCCAAGGTGCGCAGGGGGCGGGCCTGTTCGCGGTTGTAGCAACCCATGCCGCAGACCTCGAAGCCCATCTCGTCGCGGGCGACCTTGGCGGCGGCCATCACATGCGTGCCGTCGCCGAAGAGGAAGACGCGCTTGCCGGTGAGATAGGTGCTGTCGACCGAAGCGGCCCACCAGGGCTGGCGCAGGCGGCTTTCGTCCACGGGCAGGGTGGAGCTGGAGAGCGCGCGGACCTCTTCGATGAAGGCGCGGGTGGCATTTGCGCCGATGGGAATCGTCTTGGTGAAGGGTTGGCCGTGTTCCTTTTCCAGCCAGCGGGCGGCGGATTCGGCGCATTCGGGGTAGAGCAGCACGTTGAAATGCGCAGCCCCCATGCGTTTGATGTCGGCGGGCGACGCCCCCATTGGGGCCGCGACATTCACCTCGATCCCCATCTCGGACAGAAGGCCGGTGATCTCTGCCACATCGTCGCGGTGGCGGAAGCCAAGCGCGGTGGGGCCAAGGATGTTGCAGGTCACGCGCTCGGTGCGGGCCATGGGCGCGGCCAAGGCGCGGCAGATCTGCAAGAACGCCTCATCCGCGCCGAAATTTTCCTTGCGCTGGTAGCTGGGCAGTTCCAGCGGGATGACGGGCACACCAAGCCCCATCGTGTCGGCCAGACCGCCGGGATCGTCCTGGATCAGCTCGGCCGTGCAGGAGGCGGCGACCAGAAGCGCTTGCGGCTGGAAGCGGTCATGCGCGTCGCGGCAGGCGGTTTTGAACAGCCCGGCTGTGTCCGCGCCCAGATCGCGGGCCTGGAAGGTCGTGTAGCTGACGGGCGGGCGATGGTTGCGCCGTTCGATCATGGTGAAAAGAAGGTCGGCATAGGTGTCGCCTTGCGGCGCGTGCAGGACCATGTGCAGATCGCGCATGCCGGTGGCGACGCGCATCGCGCCCACATGGGGCGGGCCTTCATATGTCCAGACGGCGAGCTTCATGGCTGATACCCGGGGGCTGTCTGCCCCCGGACCCCCGAGGATATTTGTGCAAGGATGAAAGAGGCGGTCATTCGGCTGCCTCCAGGCGGTTGGGGTGTTGGCGGGCGAGGAGCTCTCGGCGGCGCAGGGGCCGGGCGAAGAGGGCTGCCAGATCGCCCGCCTGTTCGTAGAAATGGACGGGGGTGAAGACGAGTTCGATCGCCCATTTGGTGGCCAGCCCTTCGGCTTCCAACGGGTTGGCAAGTCCAAGACCGCAGACGGTAAGATCGGGGCGCGTGGCGCGCACGCGGTCGAGTTGCAGGTCCACGTCCTGCCCCTCGGAGATGACCGGGCCTTTGGCGATCAGGTCCAGTTCCGGGCCGTGCAGGTCGGCATGTAGATAGGGGGTGGAGATTTCTATCGCTTCCATCCCGCATTCACGGGTCAGGAAGCGCGCGAGCGGAAGTTCCAACTGGCTGTCGGGCATGAAGAAGATACGCTTGCCGCGCAGCGTGGTGGCCGCTGCGGCGATGGCTTTCTCGGCCCGTGCGCGGGGGGCGGCGACCACCTGATCGACCTTTTCCGGCGCGATGCCGAATTCGGCGGCCACGGCTTTCAGCCAGAGCGTGCTGCCTTCGGCGCCGAAGGGGAAAGGGGCGGCGATGCGCTTCGCGCCGCGGCGTTGAAGCGCGGCATGGGTTTCGCCCGCGAAGGGCTGGGTGACGGCATAGACCGTGTTGGGGCCGATGGCGGGCATGTCCTCTGCCCGGCGGGCGGGCAGGCAGCGCACGGGCACGATGCCGATCTGTGCCAGCAGGTCCAGCGCCTGATCCTCGACCACATCGGGCAGGGCGCCGACCAGAAGCAACTCGCGCGCCTGTGTTTCGGGCAAGCTGGGCACAAGGGCGGCAAGGCAGGCATCCTCGCCTTCGGTGAAAGTGGTTTCAATGCCCGAGCCCGAATAGTTCAGCACCCGCACATTCGGCCCGTGCTGCGCGCTCAGCCGTTCGGCCGCGCGCGACAGGTCCAGCTTGATGACCTCTGACGGGCAAGAGCCGACGAGGAAAAGCTGCTTGATGTCGGGGCGGCGTGCGAGCAGGCGGGCCACTTCGCGGTCGAGTTCGGCATTGGCATCGGCCATGCCGGCGAGGTCTTTTTCCTCCAGGATGGCGGTGCCGAAACGCGGTTCGGCAAAGATCATGACGCCCGCCGCCGATTGCAGCAGATGCGCGCAGGTGCGCGAGCCGACCACAAGGAAGAACGCGTCCTGCATCTTGCGGTGCAGCCAGATGATGCCGGTCAGGCCGCAAAACACCTCACGCTGGCCGCGTTCGCGCAGCACCGGCACATCGCGGCAACCCGTATTCAGGGGAGCGTTCATGCCGCCACCTCCAGCGTGCCGCCAAGGCGGGCCATGCGCAGCTTCCACAGGAATTGGCCGGCATTGATGAAATAGGTGATATAGGCCACCAGTGCGAGGATCATCAGGTCGGTCGGACCCATGGAGCCTGCGAACAGCGCGGTGATATAGATCGTGTGCAGCGCGATTACGCCGAAGCTGACCACGTCCTCCCAGAAGAAGCTTTCGGCGAACAGGTATTGGCCGAAGACCTCTTTCTCCCAGATCGCGCCCGTGACCATGATCGTGTAGAGCGCGGCGGTTTTCAGAACGACCGATACCGTGGCCGCCGTGTAGCCGTCGCCTGTCATAAGGTAGCGGATGACCAGCGCGGCAGAGACAAGACAGATCACCAGTTGAACGGGGGCCAGGATGCCCTGCACCAGCGTCCAGCGAGAGGCGTCGCGCCGGGCGCGCTGCTCTGCCGTGTAGAGGGGTTTGTGAGTCCGCGTCCCGCCCATCTGGCGTTTCCTTCTCGATTCCTTGAAGTGATGTTATCGCCCGGTTTGGCAAAGTGTCAATTAAAACTTACAACGCGGGAGCGATGCCTGAATTCTGGACATATGCGAAGAAAATTCGCGAGAGCCCTACAAAATCCCTTTATTTATTAGGCTTCAGAAGGGCTTGGTGTGCGATACGAGGCGCTTCCCGGATTCTGTGTAAGTTTCTTTTGACATTTTTGGGGCCAACTGCAACACTTGAGCCTAGGGATGCGTGACCCCGTTCGATCAAGGGTCGGGGCGCTGGCGCGACATGCGAGGGCAACGTGGAAGATCACGGCCAGATACAGCAGCACTATGCCGGCGCGCCGGTTGGCACGATCTCGCAATTCGCGCTGCGCGTTGTGTCGGAATTGCGCCGCAATGCCCGGATAGAGACCGGAGAGGCGCATCAGGACATCCTGAAGCTGGTCCTGTTCCATGCCGCCAACGGAGAGGCCGAGCCTTTGGCGCGCCTCTTCGTCGAGATGAAGCGGCGCGGGATCACCGCCGAGCAGATCATCGACATCTATTTCCCCGCCGCCATCGGCAAGATTGGCGATGACTGGCACGAGGGCGATCTGGACGTGTTGCAAGCCACGCTGTGCATGTCGCGGCTTCAGGTCTTGCTGCGCGAGCTTGGGCGGGCCTGGATGTCGGATTCCGCTGGCTTGCCAACCGGCCCGCGTATCTTGCTGGTCCTGCCCGGCGGCGAACAGCACACATTGGGCGCGATGGTTGCCGCCAACCAGATGCGCCGGATCGGCGTGTCGGTTCGGGTCTGTCTGGTTCCCAAACCCGCACTTCTGGCCGAGCAATTGGAAAATAACCGCTTTGACGCGGTTTTTGTCTCTGCCGCGAACCGTTCTTGCCTTGCGTCTTGTGCCGATTTGGTAAAGACAATTCGTAGGTTACCCGAAGGGGGCCTACCTATTGTGTTGGGTGGCGGTATATTGAGCGATATGCAGGACGACACGGGGCTCAAGGCACTTGCCAGCCATGTCGGTGCAGACTTGGCAACGTTGGACGTGACCAAGGCACTCGCAATGTGCGGCTTTAACAGCAAGGCGCAGGCGGCGGAATAGCCGTGGGTGTCAGCCCGTTACGGACCATGGGCAAGTGGCGTGAAGGAGCAAGTCGCACGTGTCGAATGATGGTGCCAATTTTCAGTCGGACGCGGCGGTTCCCATTCTGCGGGATCCCGTCGTTACTTCTGTTGTGGCCACGCTTTCGGATGTGTCGCTGGTGGTGGGCCATGATGGCAAGGTGCGCGCCGCCGTGGCCAAGCCCGAGTCGAGCTTTGCGCCCTTGGCCAAAAGCTGGGTGGGTCAGGATTTCGCGACCCTGATCGACGCCGATTCGGCCAGCCGCTTCCGTGATCGCTGTGCCGATCTTGCCGCGCGGGCTCAAAAAGGCGATCCGTCGCCGTTTCGCTGGGTGGAACTGGTGCACAAGGGTATCGGCAGCAGCGGCGTGCCGGTGCGTTATGCCATGCATTGGGTCAGCCAAAGCGAAGAAGTGCTGCTGCTGGGGCAGGACCAGCGCCCTGTCATGGAAATCCAGCAACAGCTGATGAATGCCCAGATCGCGCTGGAACAGGATTACGAGGCGCAGCGCGAGCTGGATACGCGCTACCGCCTGCTGATGGATTTCACTTCGGACGCGGTGGCGCTTGTGTCGGCCACGACCGGCATGATCGTGGACCTGAACTACAACGCGGCCTCGCTGTTTGGCGCGTCGCGCGCCGATCTGCTGGATACGCCTTTTGCTGAACGCTTTTCAGGGCGGCGGCGGGGCGAGCTGATGTCGGCGCTGTCCTCGCCGCTCGCGGTCGATTCGCCCGGCCCGGTAGATGTCGAGCTGAAAACGTCGCAGCGCCAGTTGCAACTGACCTCGAAACTGTTCCGCGCGGCGGGTGAACAACTGATCTTCGTGCGCCTGAGCGACCCTGAAATGGGGTCCGTGGCTGATGGCAAGCTGGTCGCCAACCTGCGCCAGTTGTTCTATCGCGGCCCCGATGCGATGGTCTTTACCGACCGCGACGGCAATATCCTGACCGCGAACGAAACCTTCCTGAACCTGACCGATGTGTCGAACCCCAGCGCCATTCAGGGCCGTTCGGTTGCCGATTTCCTAGCGCGCGGTGTGGTCGATCTGAAAGTGCTTCTGGAAAACGCGCAGCGCGCGGGCCAGTTGCGCATGTATTCCACCAAGCTGAAAACCGATTTCGATGCGACTGTGGCCGCCGAGATTTCGGCCACTTGGCTGGATGATCGCCTTAGCCCGGTTCTGGCGCTGGTGATCCGCAACGCATCCAGCGCCGCCGCGCGCCGGGGCGAGGCGGGCACCGCCGATGCCGATATGCGCGGCGTGATGGAACTTGTGGGGTCGAGCACGCTGAAAGACATCGTCGCCGAAACCACCAATGTGATCGAGAAGATCTGTATCGAGACGGCAATTGAGTTGACGCGCAACAACCGTGTCGCCGCCGCCGAGATGCTGGGCCTGTCGCGCCAGTCGCTTTACGTGAAGCTGCGCAAATACGATATGCTGTCGCGCGACGAGGACTGAGCGCGCTGAAAACCCGTTCGGGTTTGATCTGCGTCAATCAAAATAGTCATCACATGTGTCAACCTATGCTTACACATAGGGGAGCAAGGCCATGCGCATCGTTTTCATCCATCCCAACTACCATTCCGGCGGGGCAGAGATCGCGGGCAACTGGCCGCCCGCTTGGGTGGCCTATCTGACCGGCGCGCTGAAATCGCATGGCTTCGACGATATCCATTTCATCGACGCGATGACCAACCATGTCGGCCCCGACGATCTGCGCGCCAAGCTGATCGCCTTGCAGCCCGACGTGGTGGGCGCGACCGCGATCACCCCTTCCATCTATGAAGCCGAGGAATGCCTGCGCATCGCCCGCGACGCGGTGCCCAATGCGCGCACAATCCTGGGCGGCATTCACGCGACCTTCATGTTCCGGCAAGTGCTGTCCGAAGCGCCCTGGATCGATGTCATCGTGCGCGGTGAGGGCGAGGAAATCCTTGTCGCGCTGATACAGGCCATGGCGACCGGGCGCTGGCCCGCCGACCGCCACAAGATCAAGGGCTTGGCCTTTGTCGATGGCGGAGAGATCACCGCCACCGAAGCCGCGCCCACGGTCAAGGATCTGGACGGGATCAAGCCCGACTGGTCCATTCTGGAATGGGACAAATACATCTACATCCCGCTGGGTCGCAAAGTCGCCATTCCCAACATGGCGCGCGGCTGTCCCTTTACCTGTTCCTTCTGTAGCCAGTGGAAATTCTGGCGCGACTACCGCGTGCGCGACCCCAAAAAGGTCGTGGATGAGATCGAGGATCTGGTCGAAAACCACGGCGTGGGATTCTTCATCCTGGCTGACGAAGAGCCCTCCATCAACAAGAAGAAATTCATCGAATTCTGCGAGGAGCTGATCGCCCGTGGCCTGCCCGAGCGCATTCAATGGGGCATCAACACCCGCGTGACCGACATCATGCGCGACAAGGATTTGCTGGGCTTTTACCGCAAGGCGGGGCTGGTGCATGTGTCCTTGGGAACCGAGGCCGCCGCGCAGATGAAGCTTGATGTGTTCAACAAGGAAACCACCGTCGCACAGAACAAGGAAGCCATTCGCCTGCTGCGCGAGGCGGATATCTTCGTCGAAGCGCAATTCATCGTGGGCTTGGATAACGAGACTGCCGAGACGCTGGAAGAAACCTACCAGATGGCGTGGGATTGGCAGCCTGACCTTGCAAACTGGGCGATGTATACGCCTTGGCCTTTCACGCCGCTCTTTCAGGAATTGCGCGACCAGGTCGAGGTGTTCGACTATTCCAAGTACAACTTCGTGACGCCCATCATGAAGCCCGCCGCCATGACACGCGGCGCGCTGCTGGAAGGGGTGCTGAAGAATTACCGCCGCTTCTACATGAAAAAGGCGCTCTTCCATTACCCATGGCGCGGCACCGGCTACCGGCGCAAATACCTGCTGGGCTGTCTGAAAGCGTTCCTGAAGGCGGGCGTGCAGCGCCAGTTCTACGACCTTGGCAAGAATGGCTATTTCACCATGCGCCCGCGCGACGATCTGGATTTCGGCTTTGACATGACCCGCACCATTGCCGACGCGCAAATGGCCGATTGGGAAGATCACGCCGAGAAGAAGCGCAAGGCGCAGGAACGCCGCGACGCGCTGCGCGCCCAAGGCAAGGCGCGCGCCGAGCTGCGAAATGCGGTCAAGGCCTGCGGCGGCGGGACGGCGCAGATGGAGGATGTATCGCGCAGCTTTACCCTGCCCAATGGCGCCACCGCCACGCGGCAGGAACCGGCGGAGTAGGGGACATGACCGCCCTGACCAATGACGGGGCACGGATCGGGCCGAACGCGATCCTTCAGCATGTCCCTGTGCTGGACGCCACGATCGGAGAGCGCTTGCGCGGCGCGCTTCTCTATCGCGCGGGCGTGGCAGAGCCGCCCGCCGATGCCGGCATGTGGCCCGAAGCAGAGGTCGCGCGCCTGCACCATGCCGTGCGCCTGTTCCTGCCCGACCGCGCGCCCGCGATCCAGCGCGCGGCAGGGTTGGCGGTGGGCGACTATATCCTTGCGCACCGCATCCCCAAGCTTGCGCAGCGCCTGATCCGTGCCTTGCCCGCACAATTGGGGGCGCGGCT
Organism: Roseibaca sp. Y0-43; assembly: GCF_020667835.1. Taxonomy (GTDB): domain Bacteria; phylum Pseudomonadota; class Alphaproteobacteria; order Rhodobacterales; family Rhodobacteraceae; genus Roseinatronobacter. The sequence continues at coordinate 21,513 of NZ_JAFMPR010000008.1, read as the reverse complement.
GCTGACCATGGCGATTGCCAAACACTCCTGGACCTTTGCCGGGTCGGGGCAGTTCCGGGTGCTGGGCTATGGCCCGCTGCGGGTGGAAATTCGCGACAATCCACTGGCGCAGCACGCCGCCGATGCGCCGATCTGCCATTGGCACGCGGCGGTGTTCGAGCGGCTTTACAGCGCGCTCGTCTGGCCGGATGTGCGCGTGGTAGAAGAGGCCTGCGCAGCCACCGGCGCGCCCGCCTGCCTGTTTCGGATCGCGCCCCGGGCTTGACCCGGGGCCTTGCGGCCCGCTTTTTCGGGTGTCAATCCTAATTTACACTTGCGCGACTCGCGACTGACAGGCAAGATTTACATATGACCGTAAGCGAAAGTATACAGCCGCGCCTGCCGCACCCCGCCGCCATGTTGGAGCTGATAAAGCCCATCACATGGTTCCCGCCCATGTGGGCCTATTTGTGCGGCATCATCTCTGTGGGTGTCTGGCCTGACAGCTGGGCGCTGGTGGTGCTGGGCGTGGCTTTGGCCGGTCCCATTGTCTGTGGCATGTCGCAGGCCGCCAATGACTGGTGCGACCGCCATGTCGATGCGATCAACGAACCAGACCGCCCGATCCCATCGGGCCGCATTCCGGGGCGCTGGGGCTTGTACATCGCGCTCGCGATGAGCCTTCTCTCCCTTGGCGTCGGCTGGTTGCTGGGCCCATGGGGCTTTGGCGCGACCGTCGTGGGCGTTCTGGCCGCCTGGGCCTATTCGGTCGAACCCATCCGCGCGAAACGCTCGGGCTGGTGGGGGCCGGGGCTTGTGGGCCTCAGCTACGAAGCCCTGCCATGGTTCACAGGCGCTGCTGTCATCGCCGCAGGCGCGCCAAGGTTCGAGATCGTGGCGATTGCGCTGCTCTATGGATTTGGCGCGCATGGCATCATGACGATCAATGATTTCAAGGCGATAGAGGGCGACCGCCAGATGGGCCTGCGCTCTCTCCCTGTCACGCTCGGGCCGGTGAATGCCGCGACCGTTGCGGGCACCGTCATGGTGCTGGCGCAGCTGATCGTGGTCAGCCTGCTGGTGATCTGGGGCAAACCGCTCCATGCGGCTGCCATTGCCGTGGGCATCGGCGTGCAGATCTGGGCGCTCGCCCGCTGGCGTACCGACCCCGCGCGCCTTGCGCCGTGGTTCAACGGCACAGGCGTTGGTCCCTATGTGCTGGGCATGATGATCGCCGCTTTCGCGCTTCGGGGCTTGGGCGGATGACGCTGAGCTGGGTCCAGATTTTCCGCCTTGGGCTGGTGCAGGCCGCGCTTGGCGCGATCGTGGTCTTGATGACCTCGACCCTCAACCGCCTGATGGTGGTCGAACTGGCGCTGCCCGTCGTTTTGCCCGGCGCGCTGGTCGCTTTGCATTACGGCGTGCAGATCACGCGCCCGAAATGGGGCCATCTGGCCGATCAGGGCGGCAACCGGACCCGCTGGATTATCGCGGGCATGGCGCTTCTGGCGCTGGGCGGGGTGGGGGCGACGCTGGCCATTCCGCTGCTGGAGAGCAATCTCGCGCTGGGTCTGGCCGTGTCGATCCTTGCCTATGCCGTCATCGGCCTTGGCGTGGGGGCATCCGGCACCTCGCTTCTGGCGCTATTAGCCACCGCGACCGCCGAACGCCGCCGCCCTGCTGCCGCCACCATCACATGGCTGATGATGATCGCGGGTATTGCAATCACGGCCATCACGGCGGGTAAGTTTCTGGACCCCTATAGCCACGGGCGGCTGTTGGCGGTGGTGCTGACCATTTGCACCGGCGCGGTTGCCGTCACCACCCTTGCCGTCTGGGGCATAGAGCGCCGCGTCATCGCCCGCCCCGCACCGCCCGAGCAAAGCTTCCGCGAGGGGATGCGCGAGATCTGGGCCGACCGCGCGGCGCGGCACTTCACCTTTTTCGTCTTCCTGTCCATGACCGCCTATTTCATGCAGGAGCTGATCCTGGAGCCCTATGCGGGCCTTGTGTTCAACTTCACCCCCGGCCAATCCACCCAAATGTCGGGCGCGCAAAATGGCGGCGTGTTCTTGGGCATGGTGCTTGTGGGCGTCGCCGCAACAGGCTTCCGTCTGGGCAGCCTGCGCGCTTGGGTCGTGGCGGGCTGCGGCGGCTCGGCGCTTGCGCTGATCGCGATTGCCGGGGCCAGCACTTGGGCCTTGCCGCTGGTGCCGCTGGTTGTCACGCTGGGCTTTTTCAACGGCATGTTCGCGGTCGCGGCCATCGGGTCCATGATGCAGCTTGCGGGCGAGGGGGCGGACAAGCGCGAAGGCGCGCGCGTGGGCCTGTGGGGCGCATCCCAAGCCATCGCGGCGGGCTTTGGCGGCCTTACGGGCGCTGCGCTGGTCGATCTGGCGCGCAGCCTGTTGCCCGTGGCCGATGCCTTCGCCGCCGTCTTCCTGTTTCAAGCCATCCTTTTCGTCGCGTCTGCCGCTTTGGCCGCGCGCATCATGTCAGCGCGCGAGACTGCCGCGCTCGTTCCGGGGGAATAACGCATGAGCTTTGATGTTTTCGTGGTGGGCGGTGGCCCTTCCGGCGCAACAGCGGCCGATGACCTTGCGCGCGCGGGCCACAAGGTCGCGCTTCTGGACCGCGACGGGCGCATCAAGCCCTGCGGCGGCGCGATCCCGCCGCGCGCGATTGCCGATTTCGACATTCCCGCGGACCAACTTGTCGCCCAGATCACCACCGCGCGGATGATTTCGCCCACGGGGCGCGCGGTGGATATTCCTATTGAAAACGGCTTTGTCGGCATGGTCGATCGCGAGCATTTCGACGAATTCCTGCGCGTGCGCGCGGCAGAGCACGGGGCAGAACGGCTGACGGGCACCTTCCTGCGTATCGAGCGCGACCGCGACGGAACCCATGTCGTCTGGCGCGAAAAAGCCACCAAGGAAGAACGGCGCAGCCTGACCAAGCTGGTCATCGGCGCGGATGGCGCGCGCTCAAACGTGGCCCGCGCCGAAGTGCCGGGGGGCGACAAGATTCCTTACGTCATCGCCTATCACGAGATCATCAAGGCACCGCCCGCCAATGCCAGCTACGACCCGGACCGCTGCGATGTGATCTATGACGGGCGCATCTCGCCCGATTTCTACGGCTGGGTCTTTCCGCATGGCAAAAGCTGCTCTGTCGGGATGGGCACAGAGCGGCCAGAGGCGGACCTGAAAGCCGCGACAGCCGATCTGCGCGCTATGTCGGGGTTGAGCGGTTGCGAAACCATCCGCCGCGAAGGCGCGCCCATTCCGCTGCACCCGATGGACCGCTGGGACAATGGCCGCGACGTGGTGCTGGCGGGCGATGCGGCGGGCGTGGTCGCACCCAGCTCGGGCGAGGGGATTTACTACGCCATGGTCGGCGGGCGCGTCGCGGCAACGGCCGCACAGGCCGCGCTCGCCTCTGGCAAGCCCAAGGATCTGGCACTGGCGCGCAAGCTGTTCATGCGCGAGCATAAAACCGTTTTCAAGGTGTTGCGCTCGATGCAGGATGCTTATTACAAATCGGATGATCGGCGCGAGCGCTTTGTCAGCTTGTGCCATGACATCGACGTGCAGCGCCTGACATTCGAGGCCTATATGAACAAGAAGCTCGTGGCTGCAAGGCCGCTCGCCCATGTGAAAATCGGCATCAAGAACCTGCTGCACCTGACGGGCCTTGTGCGCCCGAACTTCACATGAGCTGGCTGATCCCCGCATGGGAAGACGGCGAGCTGCGTCCGCTCGACAAGCTGGATGTGCATCGCCGTGGGTTGAAGCACAAGGCGATCAGCGTTTTCGTGACCGAAGGCGACCGCGTGCTGTTGCAACGGCGCGCGGCGCATAAGTACCACACGCCGGGCCTTTGGACGAATACCTGCTGCACCCATCCGCATTGGGGCGAATCCGATCTGGATTGCGCGCATCGGCGGCTGGAAGAGGAAATGGGCATCGTGGACCTGCCGCTGCACCATGTAGCCGAAATCGAATACCGCGCCGATGTGGGCGGCGGGCTGGTCGAGCATGAATTGGTGCAGGTCTACACCGCCCGCGCCATGCCCGACCTGAAAGTGGCGCCCAATCCCGACGAGGTGGATGATACCGACTGGATCAACCTAGCCGCGCTGAACGCGGTGCTGGAAACCTATCCCGACCGCTTCACGCCGTGGCTGCGCATCTACCTGCGTGACCATGCCGCGCAAATCTTCGGGCCGGAACTAGCCGCCGAAATGGCCGAGTCGCGCCTATATCACGAGCCCGCTCAGGCGAATTGAGGATTGCGCTGCCAGACCGACAGGTTCAGCGCGCCCGCGATCGTGACCCATAGCAGGTAAGGCGCGATCAAGGCCCCTGTGATCGTGTCGAGGGCCGTGAAACTGGCCAGTGTTGCCGCGACCGCGACCCACAGACAGCACAGGATGACAAAGGCCGCGCGCATCCGCTTCAGCCCGAAAAACACCGGCGACCAGAGCGTGTTGAACGCGATCTGCGCGGCCCAGAAGGCCAGCGCCTGTTGCGATCCGTCGATCTGCGCCACCCGCATGGCGGCATAGGACATGGAGATGTAGAGCGTGATCCAGACCAGCGGAAAGACGAAGCCCGGTGGCGTCCACCACGGTTTGTCCAGATCGCGATACCACTGATCGGGCTGGAACATGGACCCGGTCGCGCCCGCCGCGCCACAGGCGGCAAGGAAGGTCAGAAACAGCATCCAGTCCATGTCGGTCCCTTGCCTTTGCCCAGCTTCCGTCGTTGACCATGCCTGACCTAGCGGAGCGCCCGTTCCGGGCGCAAGCCTTTACTTGCGCGCCCCTGGACGGGGCGCATTAGGCGCGGCGTGGCCTGTTGAGAGATATATGTCAGGCGCTGCGCTGGTCCATGCCCGAATGCGCATTGCGCCGCGCCAAGTCTTGCGCGCGCAGCCGCGCAAGCGCGTCGATCAGCGTGTCCGAGCGGGTGGGCTGCGCTTGCCCGGCGGCCGCATCGACCAGGAAGGCCACTTCGGGCGCGGGCTTGGCGTAAAGCGTCGCCATGCGGGGCTGCACGGTGCTCAGCCCCGCGCGCAGGCCCGACAGGCCCAGCCAGCCCAGCTTGCGCATCTTGCCGGTATGCGCGCGCCCGGTGATGTTGTCATATCCGCGCCCGCGCACCGCCCCGCCAATGCCCGCATAGATATGACGCGCGGCGAAAATGCCGGGACGGCAGGCCAGCGGCAGGTCCGCGATACCCGGTTCGGCGCGCAGATAAAGGCGGTCGGCCTCGCGCAAGAGGCGCGCGGTCATGGCGCGGATTTCGGGCAAGGGCGCGGGGCGGCGCAGGAAGGCCGCCGGGTCGATCCCGGCCTCTGCGAACCAGTCGCGCGGCAGGTAGATGCGGCCCAGATCGGCATCCGCGCCCACATCGCGGGCGATATTGGTCAGCTGCATCGCCAGCCCCAGATCGCAGGCGCGTGCCAGCCTGTGGCGGTCGCGCACGCCCATGAGCACGCACATCATGACCCCCACCACGGCGGCCACGCGGGCGGAATAGTCCAAGACCTGCGAGAGCGTGTGATATTCGCGCTCTTCCGCGTCCCAGGCCAGCCCTTCCAGCAGCGCATCGGGCAGGGCGCGCGGCAGGGCATGGGTTTCGATCATGCGGGTGAAGCAACGGTCAATCGGGGCATTGAATGGACGACCGGCATAGGCGCGGTCCAGCCGCTCTTGCAGGTGCAACACGGCGCGGATTGGGGCGGCACCTTCATCAACCGCATCATCCGCCAGACGGCAAAAGGCATAGAGCACCAAAGACGGGTCGCGCACCTTGGCGGGCAGCAGCTTCGACGCCGCATGAAAGGACAGCGACCCGGTGCGGATTGCCGCGCGGCATTCGGCCAGATCGGCCTCGGCTGATGCCACCGCGGTCATTCGGCGGCCATGGGCAAGGGCGGGGCCATGGGGCGCGGCGCGTCGGGCACAAGCTGGCCCATCACCTCAGCCGTGCCGATCACGCCGGGCACGCCCGCGCCGGGATGGGTGCCCGCGCCCGCCAGATAGAGGCCCGGCAGTTCTTCGGACACGTTATGGGGGCGGAAATAGGCGCTTTGCAGGATGCGCGGCTCGATCGAGAAGCCCGCGCCCAGCGGCGAGAGATACCGGTCACGAAAGGTTTCGGGCGTGAAGACAAGGCTTTCGGTTACGCGGCTGGTCAGGCCGGGCAGCAGGCGCTCTTCCAGCATGGCCAGCATCTTGGCGCGGTAGGGTTCGGCTTCCACGGCCCAATCCACGCCATTGTCATGGCCCAGATGCGGCACAGGGGATAGCACATAGAACGTATCATCCCCATCGGGCGCGACGGAACTGTCGGTGACAGAGGGGCGATGTACATAAAGGCTCATGTCATCGGCCAGCCGCCCGCGAATGAAGATGTCCTTGATATGGTCGCGGTAGCGCGGCCCCACGACGATGGTGTGATGCCCCACATCGCGCCACATCTCGCGCGTGCCCCGCGTGCCGAAATACCACACGAAAAGACCCATCGACCAGCGCTGACGCTTGACCTTGGCATCGGTCCAGCGCTTGCGCGGGCGGTTGCGCAAAAGCCGCGTATAGGTGTGGCCCGCATCCGCGTTCGAGATGGTGATATCGGCATGAAGCTGGGTGCCGTCTGCCAGTCGAACACCCGCGGCGCGACCGTTTTCGACAAGTATTTCATCTACTTCCGTGGACATCTTGATGTCACCACCCTGATCGCGGATGACATTCGCCATGGCATCGGCAATCGCCTGCACGCCGCCCATCGCGTAATGCACGCCAAAGGCCGATTCCAGATGGCTGACAAGAATATACATCGACGTCACGCGAAACGGATCGCCCCCGATGAACAGCGGGTGAAAGGACAGCGCGAAGCGCAGGCGCGGGTCACGAACGCGGCGCGCGGCATGGGCATAGACAGAGCGGTCCGCGCGCAGCCAGACGAAGCGGGGCAGAACCTTTATCAACTCCCACAGCTCGTTCATGGGGCGGCGGCCAAGGTCTTCGTAGCCGAACCAATAGCGGTCCTCGGCATCGGACAGGAATTTGCGGAAACCGGGCAAGTCGCGAGGCGAGAGCGCCGCGACCTCTGCCTCTGTCGCGGCCTTGTCGGCGTGCAGGCGAAAGCTGGACCCGTCAGGCCAACGGATTTCATAAAAGGGTTTCATGGGGCGCAGCGTGACCTCGCGGTCGAAATCGCGCCCGCAAGCCGCCCATAGGTCGCGCAGGCCTTGCGGCACGGTCACGATGGTCGGCCCAAGGTCGAACCGGTGCCCGCCCATGGTAATGGACGACCCGCGCCCGCCCACGCGGTCCAGCTTGTCGATGACCGTGACATGGTAGCCCTTGGCCCCCAGCCGCATGGCGCTGGCCAATCCGCCCAAGCCCGCCCCGATCACGATGGCCCGCGAAGCTGCGTTAGAATCAGTCATGTCCGGTCCCCGTGCCGTTCTTCCGGGTCAAGCCTACACCCGCCCGATGTGTCAATCAAGGTTTACATTTGATCCTTTACTCTGTCTATCTGTTGTGACAAACTTCTGGTGAAGTCGCAGGATGGAATCGACCCATGCAGACCGTCACACTCAGCCTGTTCCGGTTCGACAGCACGCTCTCGCGCCTGTGGGTGCTGGGGCAGATGGGGGCGGCGCGGCTTTCGCTGCCGCGTGTGCCGGGGCTGGAGTTCTGGAAGCTGTGCGGGTCGGGCACGGGCGAAGGGTTCACGCCGCGCCCGAACTGGGGTGTCTGGGCCATTCTTGGGGCGTGGGATAACTTCAAGATCGCTCAGGAAGGTCTTGATCTAAAACCATTCTCTAGCTGGCGCGTCCATGCGCAAGAGGCCTATACGCTGTTCATGGAACCCGCCTCTGTGCGTGGCCATTGGGCGGGCCGTCGCCCGTTCCAGCCCGAGGGCGAGGTCACTGGTCCCATTGCGGCCATGACCCGCGCCACCGTCAAACCCGCCCGCGCGCTGCGCTTCTGGGGTCGCGTGCCCGATATTTCCGCCAAGGTGGGCGCCGACCCGAATGTCATGTTCAAGATCGGCATCGGAGAGGTGCCGCTTCTGCACCAGGTCACTTTTTCCGTCTGGCCCGACACTGCCAGCATGGCCGCCTTCGCCCGCCGTGGCCCCCATGCAGAGGCCATTCGCGCCGTGCGCGACGAGGGTTGGTTCAACGAGGAACTTTACGCCCGCTTCCGCCTGATCGGCACGGCGGGCACATGGCAGGGGCGCGACCCCTTGGCCCAAAGCATTCAACAGGAGGCCGCATGACGCCGTTCCCCTTCGCCGCCATCGTCGGACAGGACGAGATGAAAACCGCGATGGTTCTGACCGCCATCGACCCGAAAATCGGCGGCGTGCTGGTCTTTGGCGACCGGGGCACGGGCAAGTCCACCGCCGTGCGGGCTTTGGCCGCTCTTTTGCCGCCAATTCAGGCGGTTGCGGGCTGTCCTTGCAACTCTGCCCGGCCAGAGGATTGCCCGGATTGGGCGCAGGTCAGCGACATGTCGCTGGTCGAGCGCCCCACGCCCGTGGTCGATCTGCCACTGGGGGTGTCAGAGGACCGCGTGACGGGCGCGCTCGACATCGAACGTGCGCTTACGCGCGGGGAAAAGGCGTTTGAAGCGGGGCTGCTGGCGCGCGCGAACCGGGGCTACCTGTATATCGACGAGGTGAACCTGCTGGAGGACCATATCGTTGATCTGCTGCTGGACGTGGCGCAATCGGGCGAGAACGTGGTCGAGCGCGAAGGCCTGTCCATCCGCCACCCGGCGCGTTTCGTGCTGGTCGGGTCCGGCAACCCGGAAGAGGGGGAACTTCGCCCGCAGCTTCTGGACCGGTTCGGCCTGTCTGTCGAAGTGACCAGCCCGAAAGAGATCGACACCCGCATAGAGGTGATCCGCCGCCGCGATGCCTATGAGAACGACCATGCCGCGTTCATGGCCCGGTGGCAGCCCGAGGATGCCGCCTTGCGCGAGCGCATCTTGCGCGCACGCGCTGCACTCGCGGATCTGAAAACCAGCAATGTCGTGCTGCATGACGTGGCATCGGTCTGCCTTGCGCTTGGGTCCGATGGGTTGCGGGGCGAGTTGACGCTGTTGCGCTCCGCGCGCGCGCTTGCCGCCTTCGAGGGCGCGGGCGATGTGACCCGCGACCATATCCGCCGCGCGGCCCCCATGGCGCTGCGCCACCGCCTGCGCCGCGATCCGCTGGATGATGCGGGGTCCACCGCGCGGGTGGCGCGGCAATTGGCCGAAGTGCTGCCATGATCTTCATCTTGACGAAATCACTCACTTTACGACGTTAGCCAACGCAGCCAGCATGACCCCGTTCGACGCCACCAGCGGCCCGCACCGCCCCACGCCGTCGCCCGATCCTTGGGCGCAGTTGGGGCTTGCGCTGGCGCTGTTGGCGGTGGACCCGCGCGGCTTGCGGGGGCTTTGGCTGCGCGGGCGCGCAGGCCCGGTGCGCGATCGCGTGCTGGCGGCCTTGGCACCGCTTGCCCCGCGCAAGCTGCACCCGTTCATGCCAGAGGATGCGCTGACCGGTGGTTTGGACCTGTCGGCCACGCTGGCGCTGAACCGCCTGCACCGCCACGAGGGGTTGCTGTCCCGCGACGGCACGCTTGCGCTGACCATGGCAGAGCGCTGCCCGCCGGGCCTGTCTGTCCGGCTGGGGCAGGCGCTTGATGCGCGCCCCGGCCTGTCGCTGGTCGCGCTGGATGAAGCGGCGGAAGAGGGCGAGGGGCTGCCCCCCGCCTTGGCCGACCGTTTGGCGCTGTTTCTGGACATCGACGGCTTTGGCTGGTCCGACAGCGCCGACATCACGCTCGACCCCGCGCGCATTGCTGCGGCGCAGGCGCATCTGCCAAAGATCGCCCTGCCGCCGGAGGTGCTGGAACAGATGACCCGCATCGCCGCGAGCCTTGCCATCGACAGCCTGCGCGCGCCTTGGCTGGCGCTGATGGCCGCGCGCGCCCATTGCGCATGGCGCGGCGGGCAGGCGTTGGATGAGCGCGATCTGACATTGGCGGCGGAACTGGTCCTTGGCCACCGGGCGCGTGCGTTTCCGCAAGACACACCACCAGAGGACCAGCCGCCCCCACCAGAGCCGCCGGAAAACGACCCCGATCAGGCGCAAGACCGCGAGGCGCAAGAGCCGCAGATCCCCGATGAGCTGCTGATCGAAGCCGCTTTCGCCGCTCTGCCGCCGGGTCTGCTGGCGCGTCTGCAAGCCGCCAAGGCCGCGCGGATCGCGGCAGGCAGCGGTGCGGGGACGAAACGCAAATCCATGGCGCGCGGTCGTCCCATGCCCTCGCGCCCCGGCAAGCCGGGGTCTGGCGCGCGGGTCGATGTGGTGGCGACCCTGCGCCAAGCCGCACCGTGGCAGGCGATGCGCCGCGCCGCGCGTCCCGATGCGGCGCAAGGGCGGCTGTTGTTGATGCCCGGTGACATTCGCATCAAGCGTTATCAGGACCGCACCGACCGGGTGCTGATCTTCGTGGTTGATGCCTCTGGCTCCGCCGCCGTTGCCCGCTTGGCCGAAGCCAAGGGTGCGGTCGAGATCATGCTGGCAGAGGCCTATTCCGCCCGCGACCATGTCGCGCTTGTCACATTCCGCGGCGATCACGCCGAACTGGCCTTGCCGCCCACGCGGTCGCTGGTTCAGGCCAAGCGGCGGCTGGCGGGGCTGCCGGGCGGGGGGGCGACCCCCTTGGCCAGCGCCATGCAGGTGGCCTTTGACGCAAGCCTACAGGCCCGCGCGCGCGGCATGTCGCCGACACTGGCCTTTCTGACCGATGGGCGCGGCAATATCGCGCTGGATGGCACGCCCGACCGCGCGCAAGCGGGGGCGGATGCGACAACGCTGGCAAGCGCCATTGCCGCGCGCGCGATTCCCGCGCTGGTCATCGACACCAGCCTGCGCCCCAAGCCGCACTTGTCGGACCTGGCGGCGACGATGGGGGCCACGCGGATCGCGCTGCCCCGCGCCGATGCCCGCGCCATGGCCCAGACCCTGGGTGCCGCACTCGGGGGGAAGGAGGGCTAGGGAATGGACGACCTGCCCACCGACTGGCCGCTGCGCGAGAAATCCCGCCTGATCCGCTGTCGCCCGCATGTCTGGCATGTGCAGGTCACGGGGCAGGGGCCGGATGTGCTGCTGTTGCATGGGGCGGCGGCCTCTGGCCATAGCTTTCACAAACTTATGGCGCATCTGCCCGGCTACCGCTTGATCGCGCCGGACCTGCCGGGGCAGGGCTACACGCGCGCCGGCGGGCATTTGCGGCTGGGGCTGGACGCGATGGCGGATGACCTGACGGCGCTTTGCGCCGATCAGGATTGGCGGCCCATGACCATTATTGGCCATTCGGCGGGTGCGGCGGTTGCGCTGCGCATGGCCGAGATCATGCCGCGCGCGCCCCATGCCGTGGTGGGGATCAATGCCGCACTGGGACCGTTCGACGGCTTCGCGGGCTGGCTGTTTCCGAAACTTGCGCGCGCCATGGCCACGGGGCCATTCGCGGCGGCTGTTGTGACAAAGCTGTCGTCGTCGCGCGCGCAGGTGGCGCGGCTTTTGGCGGGTATGGGGTCGCCGCTGGATGACGAGGGGGTCGAGATGTATCGCCGCCTTGTCAGCCGCACATCGCATATCGCGGGCACCTTGGGCATGATGGCACAGTGGCAGCTGGAGCCGCTTCTGGAACGCCTGCCGCAAATCAGCGTGCCGACCCTTTTGATAACGGCCGCGGGGGACCGCGCGGTGCCGCCCCGCGTGTCGGCAGAGGCGGCGGCGCGGATGCCGCGCGCCCGGCATGTCGCCCTGCCGCGTTGGGGCCATCTGGTCCATGAGGAAGCGCCCGCAGAGGTGGCGCGGCTGATCCTGGACTTCCTGCAAGACAAGCAAAGCCCGGTCAGCCTGGTCTAGGTCGCAAAGGCTGCGTGGCACTTGGCCACATGGCGCGCCCCGATCAGGTGGTGTTATAGTATTACATCAGTGACCAAGCAGATGCACCATGCAGACCCAGACACCCGCCGACCGCCGCGCAAGGCACAAGCGCGACCAATCCATTTTTCACGAACTCTTGCGCCGCCATGGCGACATTCGCCGCGAGGTCGAGGAAATCCCCGATGGCATTCGCGCCCGCACATGGGCGGTGGACCCGGCCCTTGTGCCCTTGCTGCACAACCACGCCGAACAGATGCACCGCCGGGTGAAAGAGAAATTCGGCCTGCGCTTCTGGGATCCGGCCTTTGCAGAGCTGTTTGCGCAGGCCGACAAGGTCGAGATGCGCGTGGAGCTGACCGAAACCGGGGTCGATGTGCTGGAAACCTCGGCCGATCCCAACGTGGTCAAGCTGATCCGCGCGCATGGCGCGACGGTCAGTGCTTTCGTGGCCCATGGCGGGCGCGCGGCGTCGCAAGAAAGCCCGTTGCCCCCGGATTACATCCGCGTGCTTTAGGCGGGCAGGGCGGGGTCAGTAGATGCCATTGGCGCGTTGCAGCGCGCGGATATAGGTCACGATCTTGGCCACATCCGCGTCGCTGACCTGCGGTTGCGCGGGCATGTTGCCAAAGGACCAGTGATGCGCGCGCACGCCCATGCGGGCGGCAAGGAAGAACGACATGTCGCTATGGTGGCCGGGTTCATAGATGACGTGAACCAAGGGCGGGCCGACACCGTCTTTGCCTGCTGCATTTGGGCCGTGGCAGCTTGCGCATTGCGCCGCGAAAAGCTCGGCCCCTTCCTGTTCCGTGGCGCCCAGTTCCGGCACATCGACCTCGACCATGACGCTTTGCGCGTCATGGCCGGAATTGAACCAGACGATTGCCGCCCCAAGAATGACAAGGGCGGCGGCGGCAAGCTTGCGTGTCATGCGCTCATCCTCCATTCCTTTGCGCCGCCCGCCCAGGCACGGGCGGCCTGACCAAAAGCTTCGAACAAGGGGCGCGAGACCGGGTCATCGCCCGCGCGCCATTCGGGGTGCCATTGCACCGACAGCGTGAAGCCCGGCGCATCCTTGACATAAAGCGCCTCTGGCGTGCCATCGGGGGCGTGCCCGTCGATCACGATGCGCGCGCCGGGGGTTTTCACGCCTTGGCCATGCAGCGTGTTGGTCATCACCTCTGCCGCGCCCATCAGGCGGTGAAACACGCCGCCGTCGGTAAAGCGGACCACGTGGCGCAGGGCGAATTTCTCTTCCAGCGTGCCGTCGGGGGGCATTCGGTGGTTCATCCGTCCCGGCAGATCGCGGATTTCGGGGTAAAGTGTGCCGCCCATGGCGACATTCACCTCTTGAAAACCGCGGCAGACGCCCAGAAAGGGTTGCCCGCGCTCAACGCAGGCGCGCACCAAGGGCAGGGTGATCGCATCGCGCGCGCGGTCGAACGCGCCATGGGCGGGGGTTTCCGCCTCGCCATATTCCTCTGGGTGGACATTGGGGCGGCCCCCGGTCAGCAGGAATCCGTCGCACACCTCCAGCAGCTCTGCCACCGACATGAGTGTTGGATCGGCAGGCACCACAAGCGGTATGCAACCCGACACTTGCGAGATCGCCTCGGAATTCATGGTTCCGCCCGCATGGGCGGGGTATTCGTCATTTATCAGGTGCGAATTGCCGATAATGCCGATGACGGGCCTGCGCATGTCTCGTCCTGTCCGTATTTGCTCCTAACCTAGCAAACCCAGCGCAAAGGTCGAGAGGCTGCGCGCTCCAAGCCCCCCGCCAACACGCGACTGCGCAGCGTTTAGTCGGTGCTGCCCGACAGGGGCGGCAGATCGACCGGGGCGGGACCGGCCGCCGCCAGCCGCCCGCCCGCGCGCACCATCTCGACCCGCGTGGCGCGGCCCGTGGCGTCGTCGGTTTCGACATAGAGGCCACACAGCGTGGCGGTGCCCATCGCCGGCTCGAACCGGCTGCGCGGCATCCCGGTGATGAAACGGCGCATGGGTTCGTCTTTCTGCATTCCGATGACGGAATCGTAATCGCCGCACATGCCAGCATCCGACTGGTAGGCCGTGCCACCGCGCAGGATTTGCGCGTCAGCGGTCGGGATATGGGTATGCGTGCCCACCACGACGCTGGCGCGCCCGTCGCACCAATGGCCCATGGCGGTTTTCTCGGAGGTGGCCTCGCAATGAATATCGACCAGCGCGGCCTGCACCATGCCGCCGGGCGGATGGGCGCGCAAAACCGGGTCCACCGCCGAGAACGGGTCAGAGAAAGGCTGCTTCATGAACACCTGCCCCAACGCTTGGGCCACCAGCACCCGCCGCCCGCGCGCGTCTTGGAACACATGTGCGCCATGGCCGGGTGCGCCGGATTTGGCGATGTTCAGCGGGCGGATGATGCGCGGCTCTTGCGCGCAGAATTCGCGCATGGCGCGCTGGTCGAACGCATGGTCGCCCAGCGTGATGCAATCCGCGCCCGCCGCCAGCAAGCCCTTGGCGTGTTCGGGCGACAGCCCCGCGCCGCCGGTCGCGTTCTCGCCATTGACGACCACGAAATCCAGTGCCCATGCCGCGCGCAGCACCGGCAGCCAGCCGGTGACAGCCTTGCGGCCCGCGCGGCCCATCACATCGCCAAGAAAGAGCAGTTTCATGCGTTTTGGCTTAGGCCGCAACCGCGCAAGGGGCAAGGGCATAGAGGGCGCGATTGGCTCAAATACGAGGTATTTTTCGCCTCTGTTCGCGTGGAATTCCGGCTAATCTTGGGCCAGGTGGGTTGGGTTGCGGATGACGGAGCATATCATCAGGTTCAAATTGCCCGACCCCATGGCCGACCAAGGTCATGGGCCGATCGCGCTGCGCACAGTGTCCGTGCCGGCGCGGCGCGTCGTGAAAGACGCGGCCTGTCCTTTCGCGCTGGCCGTGCCAGAGGCGGGTCTGGATGTGCTGTTCCTGTTCGACCAGCCCCCCGACCTGCCCATGGTCGAGCTGTTCCAGCATGTGCTGCGCAACATCTGCGCCACGGGCCGCAAGGTGGACCGGGCCGCGCTGACACAGGGCCAGATCTGCCTAGAGGTGGACGGCATCGCGCTGGGCTTTGGCCCCGACCGGCTGCCCGAGCGGCGCTCTGGCAGCTATTGCCGCCCCGCGGGCGGGACGCGCGGGCCGGATAAAGCGGCCCGGCTGGGGCTGGTGTTGCAGCGCCATCAGGCCAGCCTGCGCCTGCGCGTGGGGCGCGGGGCAGAGGATGCGCTGCTGTCGGAGCTTGTAGAGCATGTCTGCATGGGCCGCGCGCCCAAGGCGGTGGTTCTGCTGGGGCGGCGGCTGGTGTTGAGCCTTGCGGAATTCCGGCAGCACAAGCCCTCTCGGCTGGACCTGTTGTCCAGCGGCCCGACCCTGCCGCGCCCGGTGGCCCGCTATGCCCGCCCGCCCGCGCCAGAGGGCAGCACAAGGCGGCGCATGGCCGAGGCGCGCAAACCCTTGCTGCCGCAGGGGCGACAGGCGGGCTATGACGCCGCGATGCTGGAACACCGCTCTTTGCAGAGCGCGCTGCGCGGATCGCAGCCGGGCAAACCGCCCGCGCGCACCCCCCCGCGCGTCGCGGCACTGGCGGTTGCGGCCTTGTCGGGCGTGGTGCTGATCTGGGGGTAGGGGCTATTCGGACAGAACGCGCAGGGGCAAAAGTTCGGTCAGCGGCGCCCCCAAGGCGCGGAAGGCCGCCAGCGACAATTGGCTGCCCGCACCGGGGGCCGCGCCAGAGGGGCGCAGTTCCACCCGGATCGCGCCGCTGCCATCCACGCGCTCGACCCGGCCTTGGGTGACGCGCGTCACAAGGCCCGTGCGCAGCCAGAAGCCTTGCTCTGTCGGGCTGCCAAGGCTGGCAAGCGTCTCTCCCAGAAGCGCGCCGCCCGTCACGTCCACCGCCTGCGCTGCGGCGCGTTCGGCGGGGCTGGTGGTGTCCAGCGTGTCGGCGGTCTGGCCGCGCTGGCCAAGGCCCGTGGCGCGCGCGCCGGGGCGCGCGAGCGGGCGCAGCGTGTCGGCCCCCGGTGTCAGAACCGGGACAGACGGCGCGCCCGATGGCCCGCCAAAGGGCAGCGCCCCGCATCCCGCAAGCCCGCAAACCGCAACGAAGGTCAGAAAATGCCGTGTCATATGCCGACCCTAATACCAAAGCCCACGCCCAACAATCACATATCCCCTTGCCGGGTGCCAGTGCAGTGGCTACTTCTCGGCGCATGACAGCACCGCTTATCGACCCGTTCGCCCGACCGATCTCTTACCTGCGTGTCTCCGTCACGGACCGCTGCGATTTCCGTTGTGTCTATTGCATGGCGGAAAACATGACCTTTCTGCCCAAGAAAGAGCTTCTGACGCTGGAAGAGCTGGACCGCATGTGTTCGACCTTCATCCGGCTTGGGGTTGAAAAGCTGCGCATCACCGGGGGCGAGCCCTTGGTGCGCAAGGGCATCATGACCTTCTTCGAGCAGATGCGCCGCCATCTGGACAGCGGCGCGCTGAAAGAGCTGACGCTGACCACCAATGGCAGCCAGTTGCGCAAATTCGCCGACCAGTTGGCCGATTGCGGCGTGCGGCGGATCAATGTCTCGCTCGACACGCTGGATGACAAGAAATTCGCCGATGTCACGCGTTGGGGCAAGCTGGCGCAAGTGCTGGACGGGATCGACGCGGCGCAGGCGGCGGGCCTGCGGGTCAAGCTGAACGCGGTCGCGCTGAAGGGTTTCAACGAGGACGAGCTGTTCACCCTGACCGAGTTTTGCGCCGCCCGCGACATGGACCTGACCTGGATAGAGGTCATGCCGATGGGCGATCTGGGCAACGAGGACCGGCTCGACCAGTATTGGCCGCTGTCGGACCTGCGCAAGCGACTGGCGGAACGCTATACGCTGACAGATCTGGCGGAACGGTCGGGCGGGCCCGCGCGATATGTCCGGCTGGAAGAGACGGGGCAGAAAATCGGCTTCATCACGCCGCTGACGCACAACTTCTGCGAAAGCTGCAACCGCGTGCGCCTGACCTGCACGGGCGAGCTGTATATGTGCTTGGGTCAAGAGGACATGGCCGACCTGCGCGCGCCCTTGCGGGCCTCTGACAGCAACGACTTGCTGGAAGATGCCATTCGCGCCGCGATTGGCCGAAAGCCCAAGGGCCATGATTTCGACTATTCCCGCCAGAAGGTCGACGGCCAGATGACCCGCCACATGAGCCATACCGGCGGTTGACGCAGCGCCCGCGCCGCCGCGACAAAACCGATTCTTGCCCATTAATTCGGCAGATAGAGGATTGCCCCGGTGGACCCGCGTAGGGTATCGGGGCGGTAGAAGATCACCAAGAGACACGCGCCCATGCACTTCACGGTTGCAATCGACGGACCTGCCGCAGCGGGCAAGGGCACGATAAGCCGCGCCATCGCACGCGAATTCGGCTTTGCGCATCTCGACACCGGGCTGCTGTATCGTGCCGTGGGCATGAAAGGCGGCGACCCGATTGTCGCCGCGCGCAGCCTGTCCCCGGATGATCTGGCGCGCGACGGCTTGCGCAGCCTTGCCGCCGGAGAGGCCGCCAGCCGCGTGGCCGTGCTGCCCGAAGTGCGCGCCGCGCTGGTGGATTTCCAGCGCGATTTCGCCCGCCGCGAGGGCGGCGCGGTTCTGGACGGGCGCGATATCGGCACCGTCATCTGCCCGGAAGCAGAGGTGAAACTGTTCGTCACCGCCAGCGCCGAAACCCGTGCGCGCCGCCGTTGGCTGGAAGCGGGCGAGGATGGCAGCTACGAGGAAGTTCTGGCGCAGGTCCGCGCCCGCGACGCGCGCGATATCGGTCGCGCCGATGCGCCGCTTCTGGCCGCGCCCGATGCGATTACGCTCGACACGACCGAAATGACGGTCTCTCAGGCGGTGGAATTCGCCAAGGACGTGATCGCGCAACGGCTGGCAGAGCGCGCATGATCTGGCGCGCGCTGGCCTTGGTGGCGGTGCTTGCCGCGCCCGTGCAGGCACAAGAGCACATCACCGTTGCGCGCTACATCACCCCCAGCAGCGAATACGACCATGGGGCCGTGCCAGGTGGCGAATATGCCGGGCTGGAAGTGACGACCGCGCGCGGCCAGTATCGCGTGCGGCTGGAAGGGCAGGTTTTCGAGGATACCGCACCCCGATTGGCCGATCTGGATGGTGACGGCGCAGCAGAGGTTTTGACTGTCGTGTCGATCTTCGACCAAGGCGCGCAGATCATGGTCTGGGGGCTGCGTGACGGCGCGCTTGCGCCCCTTGTCTGGAACCCGCCCATCGGCACGCGGCATCGCTGGCTGGCCATCGCGGGCATCGCCGATCTGGATGGCGACGGGCGGATGGAAATCGCCTATGTCGACCGCCCGCATCTGGCGCGGGTCTTGCGGGTCGTCTCTCTCTGGCGCGATGGCGCGACATGGCGCATCGCCCCCGTCGCCAGTGCCGAGGGGCACACAAACCACCGCTACGGCGCCCCGCTGATCGAGGGCGGTGTCTTCGACTGCGGGCAGGGGCCAGAGATCGTGACGGCGGATCGCGGCTGGGCACGGGCCTTGGCGTCACGGCTGGTAGACGGTCGACTGCAGACCCGTGATCTGGGGCCCTATACCGGCCCCGACAGCCTGACCTGCGGCTGATCCGATGCTGTCCTATCAACACGGCTTTCACGCGGGCAACCTGGCCGATGTGCATAAGCACGCGCTTCTGGCGTGGCTTTTGGCCTATATGACCGCCAAGGACAAACCGCTCAGCTATATCGAAACCCATGCCGGACGGGGCTTGTATGATCTGGGCAGTCCGCAAGCGCTGAAAACCGGCGAGGCGGCGGCGGGCATCGCGCGGGCAGCGCCGCTGTTTGACCACGCGCATCCCTATCTCCGCGCGCTGGCCGCCACCCGTGCGGCGCATGGGGCGCAGGCTTATCCCGGCTCTCCGCTGATTGCCGCGCATGGTTTGCGTGCGGGCCATGACCGCCTGTCGCTGGCCGAGCTGCACCCGGCGGAATATGACGCGCTCTCGCGGGCGATGGCGGGGCAGGGCGCGCGTGTCTACAAGCGCGATGGGCTGGAGATGGCGCAAGCGCTTTGCCCGCCAACCCCGCGCCGGGGCGTGCTGATGGTGGACCCGTCCTACGAGGTAAAGGCCGACTACGCCACCATCCCCCGCGCCTTGGGCCAGATCGCGCGCAAATGGAACGTGGGGGTGCTGGTGCTGTGGTATCCGATCTTGGTTGATGGCCCGCATGACGCGCTGACAGCCGACCTGCGCAGCGAGATGCCGGAAATCGCCCTGTTCGAGGCTCGTTTCACCCCCGCCCGCCCCGGCCACCGCATGGTCGGCTCTGGCATGGCGGTGCTGAACCCGCCCTGGGGCATGGCGGACGAAGCCGCGCGCCTGACCCGGCTTTTGTCGGGGCTGTAAACCGCGCGCATCTGTGGCAGGATTGCAAGTATGCACCGGGGCACCACGGAAGCGCTTTCCTTTGCTGCGGTGCAGAATATGCTAGGCCCAAACAATCACCCGCCATTCGGGACCAAATAGAACATGCCGCCGATTCAGGACCACCCCAACCGCTACGCCATGGTCAACGAGCTGCACGCGCGCCCGGCGGCCAAGATCACCGCGCCGGCGACCGCGACCTTTCTGGCCATCAAGCCCTCGCGCTTTGCCGCCAAACGCTCGCGCGCCGATGACCGCGCGCATCTGCTGGCCCTGCTGGAGCGGCACGGGGCGGGCCACCCGTCGCCGGATGCGACGCATTTCTCGACCGATATGGGCCGCTACCATATGAAATGGGAAAGCCATACCGAGTTCACGACCTACACCACCTTCGAACAAGGCCTGACCGACCGGCCTTTTGACCCCTCCAGCTTCGATGTCTACCCCGAGGATTGGCTGGACAAGGCCCCCGGCACGCGCCTGACCTCGATCATCATGCGCATAGAGGTGATGCCCGAGAACCCGTCGGACATGACCGCCAAGATGCTGGACTGGTTCGTGCCCGAAAGCCTTGCGGCTTCCAGCGTGCTGGACGGGGTGGCGGTGATCGCCAGCGATTTCCGTATAGACGCGGCGGGCCATATCCGTATGGCGATGTTCGTCAAACCCGGCACCGGCGGGCGGCGCGTGGGCCGCATCGTGCAGCGCATGTGCGAGATCGAGACCTACAAGACCATCTCGATGCTGGGGCTTTTGCGCGCGCGGGACATGTCGCCGCAAATGGGCGCGCTGGATGATGAACTGACGCGGCTGACACGCGCCATGAACGACGGCGGCTCGCGGTCCGAGGAAACGCTGGAGGCGCTGCTGCGCATCTCCTCCGAGCTAGAGAATATGGTCGTCGAATCCTCTTTCCGGTTTGGGGCCACGGGCGCCTATGAGGCGCTGGTGCATCAACGCATCGAAGTGCTGCGCGAGGTACGTTTCGACGGGCGGCAAACGCTGAACGAATTCATGATGCGCCGCTTCGATCCGGCCATGCGCACGGTCAAATCGGCCGAAGCGCGGCTGGCGAAAATGGCCGAACGCGCCATGCGGGCGGGACAGTTGCTCAGCACGCGGGTGGACGTGGAACGCTCGGCCCAGAACCAGGAACTGCTCGCCAGCATGGACAAACGCGCCGATCTGCAACTGCGCCTGCAACACACGGTCGAGGGGCTGTCGGTGGTGGCAATCAGCTATTACGCGGTGAACCTTGTGGCCTATCTGGTCATGCCCTTGGCGGAACCCGCGGGCGTGTCGAAAACCGTCGCCATGGCGGTGCTCGCGCCCGTGGTCGTGCTGGGGGTCTGGGGGATGGTGCGGCGGATCAGGGCGAAGTTTGAGTGAGGCTTTTGAAAATCGCAGCAATCAGTTATCTGCCTCATCGTCGTTGACAAGCGCTTCGTCAGCTTTTTCGAAACGACGATAATCAATAACTCCTACAGGAACTACCCTATTTCCTTGATAGAGGTCTAAGACGTATTGCCTTATCATACGCTGCTCAAGTTCGATGTCATGCCAACCTTGAGGCGTATAACCACCTTCGAATATTTCAAGCTGCTCTGCATTGTGCCCGAGTTCTCTCGCAATTGAATGTAATAGTTTTGCCAATAGCTTCTGGCGTTCTCTAAAAAGTCTAAGATTATAATTCTCGTTACGGCGGTTAACTTCCTCTGGTGCCAAATGCGGGTCAATAGCTTCTTCAGGTTGTCTCGGATGCACTTCGCCGAGATGCTGCATCAGTTTTGTCCAACTGCCGATAACTTTTTCTTTTTTAGCGAATTCGATCTCGATGAGGTTAAGAGCGCCAACGTGTTCAGGGACAACGGGTGTCCGACGCGTTCGCATTAGCGTTCGAAAGATGTCCATTCTGCGCGCACGAGTTTCATGCGTTGAGTCCACACATCTAGATACGAGGATTGCGAGAACTGGTCCGATGACTATGGCTGCAACTGTAATTAGTTCGTTCTGAACAATCCATTCAGACGGCGTCAGGCGTGATCTGGTTGTCTGGGCGCTGGCTGAAAGCGTTGAGAATGGCCATGATGAACAGC
>NZ_JAFMPR010000007.1 GCF_020667835.1 Roseibaca sp. Y0-43 | reverse complement strand
AACCAAACCTCAGCTCAGCCAGCTAACCAACCGCGTCCCCGCCGCCGGTGAAGCGCTATCTAGGGAATCTAAATTTCCAGCGCAAGAAAGAAATGCCAGGATAATGACAAAAATCTTGCATGACGCAGGGTCAAGGGCGTTCCCGCCCTTGTTTTGTTAGTCTTCGAAAAGTTCGGATTGCCCGCGCGTTGGTGCGTCAAGGGCATCTTCATCTTCGGTGACCTCTGCACCGGGCATCGGACGGTTGTCCAAAAGGCCCGCTGCGCGCAGCTCTTGCAGCCCCGGCAGGTCGCGCGCCGATTCCAGCCCGAAATGGTCGAGGAATTCGTCCGTCACAACAAAGGTCACGGGCCGCCCCGGCGTCATGCGCCGCCGTCCCAGCCGCACCCAGCCCAGTTCCAGAAGCAGGTCGATCGTGCCGCGAGAGACGGCGACGCCCCGGATTTCCTCGATCTCGGCGCGGGTGACGGGCTGGTGATAGGCGATGATCGCCAGCGTTTCGATGCCTGCGCGCGAGAGTTTGCGTTGCTCGACCCGCTCGGTCTGCATGAGCCAGCCGAGATCGGGGGCGGTGCGCAGCGCATAGCCATCGCCCACCCGCACCAGCGCCACGCCGCGCCCGGCATAGCGGCTGCGCAGATGCGCGAGCGCCTCGGCCACGTCACAGCCCTGCGGCAGGCGCGCGCCGATTTCAGTGGCCGACAGGGGACGGTCGCAGGCGAAGAGAATCGCCTCGATCATACGTTCCTGCTCGGCCATGGGCGGCACGGGAAACAGCGAGGGCTCTTTGCCGTCGGTCATGCTGGCCCCCTGCCCCGCAGTTGCAGTGGCGCAAAGGCCTCTGACTGGCGCAATTCCACGCGGCCCTGCTTGGCCAGTTCCAGCGAGGCCGCGAAGGTCGAGGCCATGGCCGACCGCCCCCGCGCGCCCCCCCTGCCCCAGCCTTCGGGCAGGAAATGCTGCAAGCCCGTCCAATCCAACGTGACCGGCACCAGCCGCGACAGGCGGTCAAGTGCAGCGTCGAGCGCGTAGATATCGCTTCGATCGAAGGCGTAGGGGCGGAATTCGTCGCGGGTGCGCAGCCGGGCATAGGCGCGCATCAGGTCCAGAAGTGTCGCCTGCATCTCCGTCTTGCGAGTGATGGCGATGGCTTCGGGCTGGCCGCGGGCAAAGAAATCGCGGCCCTTCTGGTCGCGCCCCATCAGGCGGGCGGCGGCGTCGCGCATGGCTTGCAGGCGTTCCAGCTGCCAAGCCAGATGGGCGGCGAGGTCTTCGCCGCTTGGCCCCTCCTCGGACGGGTCGGGCGGCAGCAACAGGCGTGATTTGAGATAGGCCAGCCACGCGGCCATCACCAGGTAATCGGCGGCCAGTTCGATGCGCAGCGCGCGGGCCTGCGCGATGAAGCCCAGATATTGCTCGGCCAGTTGCAGAACGGAAATGCGGCGCAGATCGACCTTCTGGCTGCGCGACAGGGTCAAAAGCAGGTCGAGCGGGCCTTCGAACCCGTCGACATCGACGATCAGCGCCTCGGCGGCGCGACGCTCTGCTACGCTGTCCCACTCGTCAGTCATGGGCGCAGTCTAGGCCGCGACCAGAGCGGTGTAAATCTGCACTCCGGCCCGTGACGTCTAGAGGGGTGCGGCTTGGCGCAAAATCCGGGCATCGCCCGACGCGGCAATCTTCGGGAAGCCAGAACACCGCACGTCCAGCAGTTCCAGTTCGGCGCGCGCGATTCCGAGGCCCACCACATCCTCCAACAGCGCGTTTGTCAGGCTTCCTTCGGCGCCGACCGCATTGGCCACGTTCACGACAGCGCCTGTCAAGCTGCCCAGAATGCCCGACAGCAGATCAGAGACGCCGCCCAGCAGACAGCCCAGCAGCCCGGTGCAAGACGGGGTTTCGGCGCCGAGCGCATCGGCGCGCGTGTCCAGCAGGCTGGCGACACCAGCGCGCAACGCATCGACCGCCGTCTGGTCCGGGTCCGCGCCGGTTGGAGCAATGATACGAATGGGAGCTTCGGAATAGTCGGAGCGGGTAAAACTGACACGGCGGGTTTCGCGCGACTCGACTGTATCGACCGCAACGCCGAGCGCGGCTTGACCACCGGGCAAGCCAAGGACACGCAGGCTCAGAGTGACATCAATCAGGCTGGCATCGACCGGGTCGAACACCGCCACTTCGGCGGATGGCACAAGGGCACAGGCGTTGCCTTCGGTCGAAAGCGTAGCCGAGGCATTCGCAACCCGCACCCCAAGGTCCAGCGTGAACAGCCCGGCGATGGACAATTCGGCAAGGTCGAGTTCAATCTGCGAGGTCCGGGCAACGGCATTCGGGTCGCCCGGCACGGCACCGATCACGATCTTGCGCGGATCTCCGATGCGCAAGGCGGCCGCGACTGTGCCGAATCCGCCAAGATCCAGCCCCACTTCCAGATCGGCCACGCGGCTGGCCAGAATTTCGGCACTGGCAAAGGCAATATCAGACAGGTCCACGCTAAGGCCCCGGAGAGGCGCGCCGACCGACAACGCCCGCAGATCGGGCGGAAGATAAAGAATGTCACCCATACGGATTTCTCCGGGCGCATTCATCACTGGATTGCCCGTCAACGCGGAAAACACGGCGCTGGCGGGAATCGACATGTCCAGCAACTGGCCGTAGGTCAACGGATCGGCCGAGGGTGTCAGCAAGTTCGCCTCCAGCGCGAGCGCGTCCAGATAGGGCAGCACGTCGACGCGCGTATCTACCCCGCGCCCGGAACACAGGACATCGGTCTGCACCCCAAGGACAGGCCGCAAGATCGGGTCCAGCAGGCGCAGGTTCAGCAGGCAATTCGACAGGGCGAAACTGACGCGCGGCGGCTCCAGCGTGGCGATGGCGCTGCGCTGGATGGCCATGTCATCATCGTTTATGAACATTCTCAGCGCCAGCAAGCGGGCGCGCGTGCCCACGTCCACACGCACCGCGTTTGCGCTGTAAAGGTCGGATTGGTCGGGAATCGGGCGAAACCCGTCTGCACCCAATGTGCCAAGGATGACGTTGGCATCGCCAAAATCGAACAGATCATGCTGCGCGGTGCTGGACACGGTTCGCCATGCCGCCCGAACCTTGTCGGTTTTGGCACCGTGGTTCAGCGCCGCTGAAAGCGCCGCCAGTTCTGCCTGACTTTGAACATGACGTTTCTGGGCATTCAGGCGGCTAAGGTCGACCGCCACACCGCCCGCGAACAGGATCATCGGCAGCAACACAACCGCAATCGTGGTGATAGCCCCGTCTTGCGCGCGCCGGAACGCAGCCAGCCCCTTCCTCACAGCTTCACCGCTGATTGCCGAACGAATTCCGTCACTTCCAAGCCGATGATGCGACCAAGTATCTGGCCGAAATTCTGGCTGAGGTCATAGGCCACCTGGACCCGCAGCACATCGTCATCGGCGGCACACAGAACTTGACGAATTTGGGTTTCCGACAGGTTGGGCAAGGTCGAAATGATCGTGGGCAAGCTGTGCGCCTGCATGGCTGCGCAAGGGTCGCCCACGGGCCCGGCATAGCCCGCGTAATACCAGATCCCGGCACGGGCCAGTTCATGTGACAGTTGCTGCACATCTGACGCCGCCGCGAACAGAAGCGATGCCGAGACGATCAACGACAGAACCGCCAGCAAAATCGGCAAGAGGATCACGAACTCGACAGTGACGGCCCCACCTTGCGACCGAAGAAAGCTGCGTTTGGCGACAGCAGCATCAGGCAAAAAGACACTACCGGCAGAAAACTGCCGTTCGGAAAATATGCATTTCATGGCGTCACCTCTGCGAGGAGTGGTTATGTCACCAGCACCGAATGATCACACGCACCGAATATTTTTGCCAAGTTCAGAATTCTTGGCAACTTTTTTTGTTTCAAAAATTGAGAACAATTCGTTCTTTTATTACTTACAATCAAAGGTAGTATATGCTGACGATACTATACTCAAGGTTTATACAATCGGATAGTTCTAATGACGACCAGCCCAATCGTTCAAGCGGGCCACATAGCGGGCCAAGGTGTCGATCTCTAGGTTGACCATGTCGCCCAGCTTGGTGTCGCCCCATGTCGTCGCCTGCTTGGTATGCGGGATCAGGTTGATGCCGAATTCGGCACCAATCACTTCGTTCACCGTCAGCGAGGTGCCGTTCAGCGCCACCGACCCTTTGGGCGCGATGAACCCCGCCAGATGGTCGGGCGCGCGAAAGCGCAGGCGGGTGCTGTCGCCCTCGGCGCGCAGACCCACCACTTCGGCCAGCCCGTCCACATGGCCCGACACGATATGCCCGCCCAATTCGTCACCAACTTTCAGCGCGCGTTCCAGGTTCACGCGTTTGCCGGGCGTCCAGCCGCCCAGGTTCGTCTTGGCCACGGTTTCGGCAGAGACCTGCACGTCATACCAGTCCGGCCCCAGCGCCACGACCGTAAGGCACACCCCGTCCGACGCGATAGAGGCGCCGATCTCGATGCTGGAGGTGTCGTAGCCGGTCTCTATCCGGGCGCGCAGATCGCCCTCCTGAACGACCGACCGCACGCGGCCAATATCGGTGATGATCCCTGTGAACATGCCTGCCCCCTCGCTCGTTTCAGTGCAGCTAACCCTAGCGCCTGTGGCTTTGCAAGCAACAGCGTCACCTGACCCGAATCGTTTTTGATGACGGGCGCGTGATTTTCGTTTACCGTATGGAAAAAGAGCGGGCCTATCCTGTCGGGTAAGGCATAATAATCAGGCGAAACGCCATGGCACCACAGACCGCATCGCGGCGCTTCCTGTTCTTGCAGGGGCCGCATGGACCGTTTTTCGACCGGCTGGGCCGCATGTTGCGCGCAGCCGGCGCAGAGGTGTGGCGCGTGGGGTTCAACAAGGGCGATGCCGTGTTCTGGCGCGACCGGGCCAGTTACATCCCGTTCACCGACACCCCAGAGGATTGGCCCGCCTTTTGCGATGGGTTACTGGAACGCCACGGCATTACCGACATAGCGCTTTATGGCGATGTGCGCGCCATCCATGCGCAAGCGATAGAGCTGGCCAAGGCGCGTGGCATCACCGTGCATGTGTTCGAGGAAGGCTATCTGCGCCCCTATTGGGTGACGTATGAGCGCGATGGCAGCAACGGCAATTCGGTGCTGATGGATATGAGCGTGGACGACATGCGCCGCGCGCTCGAGAAATGCGATCTGGAACTGCCCGACCCGCCCGCGCATTGGGGCGACATGCGCCACCACATCTTCTACGGCGCGCTGTACCATTTCTGCGTCATGGCGCTGAACGGACAATACCGCAATTTCCGCCCCCATCGCGACCTGAGCGTGGCGCAGGAATTTCGGCTGTATCTGAAACGGCTATGGGCCATGCCGCTGACCTCGCTGGAGCGGCGGATCGAATCCTGGCGCATCCGCAACGGTGGCTTTCCCTATCATCTGGTGTTGTTGCAACTGGCCCATGACAGCAGCTTTCGCGCGCATGGGCCGTTCGACACGCAGGCGGAATTTCTGGAAACCGTCTTTGCCGGTTTTGCCACCGGTGCGCCGCGCCATCACCACCTGGTCATCAAGGCGCACCCTCTGGAAGATGGCCGCCAGCCCTTGCGCGCGGTCATCAAACGGCTGACCGACAGCCACGGGCTGCGCGGGCGCGTGCATTTCGTGCGCGGCGGAAAACTGGCGCTGCTGCTCAATCACGCGCGCTCTGCCGTGACGGTCAACTCGACCGCCGCGCAACAGGTGCTGTGGCGGGGGATGCCACTCAAGGCCTTTGGCCGCGCGGTGTTCGACAAGCCGGAATTCGTCTCTACCCAGCCGATAGAGCAGTTTTTCGCCACCCCGACCCGCCCCGACGCCCGCGCCTACCGGCGCTATCGGCATTTCCTGCTGGAAACCTCTCAGATTCCGGGCGGCTACTATTCCTTGCGGGGACGGCGGCAGTTGCTGCGACATGTGGTAGACATGATGCTCGCGCCACAAGACCCTTACACCGCGCTCATCACCGGGGACGCGGCCCCTCGGCAACAGTTGCGTATGGTGAAATGACCGCTAACCCATTTCAGACCTTGGCGAAAAGCCCCGCCGACTGTAAGCTTGTTGCAATAATCAGAGGCCAGTCCTTTTACAGGAGCCCGAGCAGTGTTTGCTATTTCTAAAACCCTTGGCCGCACCGCGGCCATGTTGGCATGTGTCGCCATCGCCTCTTGCGGGGTTCCCAGCGATGGCCCGACCTCGAACCAGATCTTCGCGGGCTCGGTCATGCGCGAGGGCGATGCGCATATCATCGCCGTCACCAAACGTGTCAGCCAGATCGCCAATCGTCCCGAAACGCTGGGCTTCAGCCACGCGCTGCGCGCGGGCGCAATCCTTGGCGGCGACACCATCCGCCCTGGCGACACGATCAGCCTGAACGTGTTCGAAAACGTGCCCGAGGGGCTGCTTGCGCCAGAGACGACGAACAACGCGATCATCGAAACGCTGCAAGTGGATGACGCGGGCTTCATCTTCGTGCCCTATGCGGGCCGTATCCGCGCGGCGGGCCAGACCCCCGACGCGCTGCGCCGCGTGCTGACCCGCGCGCTGGACGAACAAACCCCCGACCCGCAAGTCATGGTCGCGCGCACCCAAGGCGACGGCTCTACCGTGTCCGTCACGGGCGGCGTGAATGCTCAAGGCGTCTACCCGATCACGCGCGCGTCGAACCGCCTGTCTTCGGTCATCGCCAGCGCGGGCGGCATCGCCATCCCGCTGGAAACCGCGCAAGTGTTTGTCACCCGCGGCAACCGTCAGGACAGCGCGTGGCTGGAAGACATCTTCTCTGACCCGTCGCTGGATATTGCCGTGCGCGGCGGCGACCGTATTCTGGTCAAGCAGGACCAGCGCAGCTTCTCGGTTCTGGGGGCCACGGGCACCACCAGCCGCGTCGTGTTCGACACGCAGCAAATCTCCGCGATAGAGGCGCTTGCCTCTGTTGGCGGTCTGGACCCGCTGCGCGCCGACCCCAAGGGCGTGTTCATCTTCCGCGACGAACGCCCTGAAATCGCAACCGAAATCCTGGGCATCGGCCAATTTGTGACCGATGTGCGCTTCGTCTATGTGCTGGACCTGACCAAACCCACCGGCATGTTCGACGCGCGCGATTTCAAGATCCGCGATGGCGATACGATCTTCGTGACCGAAGCGTCCTCGGTGCTCTGGGCGCGCCAGATCTCGTCGATCACCGGCTCTATCACCGCCGCAGGGTCTATCCGCGCGCTGACCCGTAGCGATGACTAACGCCCATGCGCCCGAGGGTCCATGCCGTCTCTGGCGGGTTCCTCGGGCCATCGGCGCAGGCACGCCGCATCCGCCGCATCATGGCGCTCGCGGGCTACCCGCCGCGTTTGGGCCTGCCCGGCCCGGATGACCTGATCGCCGCATGGGGCCACGCGCCACGTGCCGCCCGCGCCGAAGCCTTGGCCAAACGCCGGGGCGCGCGCATCCTGCGGGTGGAAGATGCCTTTCTGCGTTCGCTCTTTCCCGGTCGTGCAGGGGAACCGACGCTCGGCCTGCTGATTGACGAGCAGGGCATCTATTACGACCCGTCACAGCCGTCCGATCTGGAAACGCTTCTGGCCACGCACCCGCTGGATGACCACGCGCTTCTGGAAACCGCGCGGCTTTGCATGGCGCGGCTGCGCGCGCTTCATCTCAGCAAGTATTCGGGCTTTGATCCGGCCACCCCTGCCCCGCCCCCCGGCTATGTGCTGGTCGTGGACCAGGTGCGCGGCGATGCGTCCCTGACCCATGGCGGGCTGCACGGGCCGCTGTCGCCGCATATCTTCCACGACATGCTGGTGCAGGCGCAGCTTGACCACCCGACCGCCCGCATCGTCATCCGCACCCACCCGGAAACGGCGCAAGGCCTGCGCGCGGGGCATTTCACCAAGGCCGACGCAGCATCGGACCGCATCAGTTTCTGCGACGCGCCCTGTTCGCCTTGGGATCTGCTGGAGGGCGCGATCGCGGTCTATACCGTCAGCTCGCAACTGGGGTTCGAGGCGATCTTGGCCGGCCACCGCCCACAGGTCTGGGGTTTGCCCTTTTACGCCGGATGGGGGCTGACCGAGGACCGCGCCCCCCACCCGCGCCGCCGCCGCAGCCTGACCCGCACCCAGCTTTTCGCGGGCGCGATGCTGCTCTATCCCAAATGGTATGACCCGTGCCGCGACCGGCTATGCGCCCTGCCCGAGCTGATCGACCAGCTAGAGGCACTGACCCGCGCCTGGCGCGAAGATCATTCGGGCTATGACGCGCTGGACATGCGGTTGTGGAAACGCCCGCATCTGCAAGCCTTTTTCGGCCGCTGGCAACCTTTGCGCTTTCGCAAACGTGCAGAGCGCCGCAGCATGGTCTGGGGCGCGCGCGACGGCGATGTTCGGATCGAAGACGGCATCCTGCGCTCGCGCGGGCTTGGCGCGGCGCTGACCCCGCCCTTGTCGCTGGTGCGCGACGATCTGGGGATATACTACGACCCGACCCGCCCTTCGCGGCTGGAAACCCTGATTGCAAGCCCCCTGCCCCCCGGCGGGGCCGAGCGCGCCGAACGGCTGATCGCGCGGCTTTGCGCAAGCGGGGCCACGAAATACAACCTTGCAGGCAGCCGCCCCGATCTGCCGGAAGGGCACCGCATTCTTGTGCCGGGTCAGGTCGAGGACGACGCCTCTATCCGGCTTGGTGCGGGCGCGCTGCGCACAAATGCGCAGCTTCTGGCGCAAGTGCGCGCGCAAAACCCCGATGCGGTCATCCTCTACAAACCCCATCCCGATGTCGAAGCGGGCCTGCGCCCCGGCGCGGTATCCGACGCCAGCGCCGCCGACAGGGTGCTGCCGCAGACCGATACCGGCTGGCTGCTGACCCAGGTGCATGAAGTCTGGACCATCACCTCGACCCTTGGGTTCGAAGCGCTGTTGCGCGGGCTGCCTGTGACCTGTCTCGGCGCGCCCTTCTATGCGGGCTGGGGGCTGACGCGCGATCTGGGACCGGTCCCAGAGCGCAGGCAG
Source organism: Roseibaca sp. Y0-43 (assembly GCF_020667835.1). Taxonomy (GTDB): domain Bacteria; phylum Pseudomonadota; class Alphaproteobacteria; order Rhodobacterales; family Rhodobacteraceae; genus Roseinatronobacter. Next base: position 147,065 of record NZ_JAFMPR010000007.1, on the reverse strand, counting down.
GCAAAGCCGGACCTCAACGCCCTCGCCCATGCCGTTCTGATCGTCTATCCGCGCTACCTGGACCCGGTCACGCGCTTGCCGTGTTCGCCGGAACTGGCGCTCGACCGTCTGGCCGACCCCAAGTCATCGCCCCAGCCGCCGGCCCTGCGCCTGCTTGCCAAGCTGCAAGGGATGCTCGCAAGTCGCACGACCTTTTGGCGCTGACGTGAAGCTTCCCATACCACGCGCGGGGGAATGCGGGCCATCAGGCCCGCATGGGGGCGGCAGCCCCCCTCAAGTAAAGGCGTGGGCGCAAGCCCTCCGCAAGATCAAACCAGGTCAGCCTATTCGGCGCTCAGACGGCTAATGACGACCGTGACCTCGGGCTTCTTGCCCAGTTCTTCCATCACCACCTGACGCACCACGCGGCGCATCCCGTCATTCAGCTTGTCGTCATTCGACAGAACCTTGCGGCCCGCGCGGTCAAGATAGTCGGACAGTTCGTCCTCGATCACCTCGTTCAGCGGTTGCCCGCCCTTGGCAACCGGGCGCAGGCCCGCGATTTCGGCCCATGGATCGCCCAGAACTTCGTCCACCTCGTCCATGATGACGGTGACGAACACATGCCCGCCAATCGCCATGCGGATACGGTCGCGAACGATCCCGTCCATCGCGCCGATCAGGCGGCTGCCGTCCAGATAGGTGCGGCCCACGGGCACCTCATCGACCAGCGCGGGCACATCATCCGTCAGGTCCAGCACCGATCCGTTCGGCACCACGACCGACCGCATCCCCCGAGAGATCGCCAGTTTCGCGTGTTCGCGCATCATGCGGTGTTCGCCATGCATGGGCACAAGAATCGCGGGCTGGATCAGGTCATGCATCGCTTCCAGATCGGGCCGGTTCGCGTGGCCAGAGACGTGGTAGAGCCGCTCGGCATTGTCGATCACATCGACGCCCATTTCCGACAGGCCGTTGACGATGCGGCCCACTTCGCGCTCGTTGCCGGGGATGGTCATGCTCGAGAAGAGGAACGTGTCCCCCTCCTTCATGCTCAGCCCCATGTAGCTGCCGCGTGCAAGCTGGGCGCTGGCGGCGCGCCGCTCGCCCTGGCTGCCGGTCACGATCAGAAGCAGGTTTTCACGCGGGATGTCCTTGGCCTGTTCGGGGCTGATCGTGGGCGGGAAATCCTTCAGGATGCCCGCCTCGGTCGCCACTTGCGTCATGCGCAGCATCGCGCGGCCCATCAGGCAGACAGAGCGCCCGGCCTCATGCGCGGCCACCGCCAGCGTTTTCAGCCGCGCCACGTTCGACGCGAAGGTCGTCGCCACCACCAGCCCGCGTGCATTGCGCATCAGCTCTGCAATCGGCGTGGCCAGCGTCGCTTCCGAGCGGCCGGGGTTCAGGTTCATCACATTCGTGCTGTCGCAGGTCATGGCCTTGACGCCAGAGCGCCCGATCTCGGCCAGCATGGCCGGGTCATGCGGCTCGCCCACGCCCGGCGTGGTGTCGGCCTTGAAGTCGCCCGAATGCACCAAGCGGCCCGCCGGCGTGTCGATGATCATGCCCGACGCTTCGGGCAGCGAATGCGCCACCGGGAAGAATTGCACGCGGAACGGGCCAGCCTCGACCGGCTCCATCTTGCCCACGGTTTTCACATGCGCAGGGTCCTGGCCCTGATCCTGCATTTTCAACCGCGCGATCCGCGCGGTGAAATCGCGCGCATAGACCGGCGCTTGCAGCTTGTCCCACAACTGGCCAAGCGCGCCGACATGGTCCTCATGCGCATGGGTGATGAAAATCGCCTCCAGCCGGTCGCGGCGCTCTTCCAGCCAGGTCATGTCGGGCAGGATCAGGTCCACGCCGGGCTGTCCGCCCATATCGGGAAAGCTGACCCCCAGATCCACAAGGATGAAGCGCTCGCGCCCCTTGGGGCCGTAGCCATAGACATAGGCATTCATGCCCACTTCGCCCGCGCCCCCAAGGGGGATGTAGATCAATCTGTCCTTGCTCATGCCTGCTCCTGTCGGGCCATGGCCTTGTTATAGTCGTGGATCACCCGCAGGCCATACATTGTCAGGTCATCCTCTATCACGTCGAACAGGTCTTCGGCTTGCGCGAACAGCGCCGCAAGCCCGCCGGTTCCAACAACTTTCATGGGGCGGCCATACTCGGCCTTGATGCGCTGGGTAATCCCTTCGATCAGCCCTGTATAGCCCCAGAACACGCCGGATTGAATACAAGCGACCGTATTGGTGCCGATCACCCGGTCGGGGCGCGAAATATCGACATGCGGCAGGGCAGCTGCGCCTTGGTGCAACGCTTCCAAGCTTAGGTTCACACCGGGCGCGATGACACCGCCGATATAGGCGCCATCCTCGGCCACCACGTCGAAATTGGTGGCGGTGCCGAAATCGACGACCACGACATGACCGCCATGGCGCTGAAACGCTCCGGCGGCATTGGCCAGACGGTCGGGGCCGGGGCGCACGCCCTCTTCCACGCGCGGGGGCACGGGCAAGCGGCATTCGGGCTTGCCCACCACCAGCGGGCGGCAGTCGAAATAGCGGTCACACAGAACCCGCAGGTTGAACACCACGCGCGGCACGGTAGACGAGATGACGACATCGCTGACATCGGCCTTGATGCCGCGGACCTGCATGAGCGTGGACAGCCAAACGTAATATTGATCCGCCGTGCGCCTATGGTCGGTTGAGGTGCGCCATGTCTGCACAATAGTGTCACCATCCCAAAGCGAGAAGACGGTATTGGTGTTGCCACAGTCGATGGTCAGAAGCATGGGCTTGGTCCAGTCTCAGAAGAAAACATCGGCGGCGGGAATGGCCCGCGTGCCGTGGCCGTCGCGCAGCAGAAGCGCGCCAGAGGTGTCGATCCCCTCAAACGTACCTTCATGCGTATCATGCGTGGTGCGCGCCACGATCCGCTCGCCCAGGCGCGCGGCGCGCGCCAGCCACGCGGTGCGGATCGGGTCGAACCCGTAGGTCGTGAATTGCGCCTGCCAATGGGCAAAGGCGGGGGCGAGCAGGTCCAGCAGTTCTTCCGGCGTCACGCGCAGCCCGGTTTCCCCCATCAGGCTGACGGGCCTGAGTGCGCCGGTTTCCGCGTCGGGATGGGCGACAAGGTTCACGCCAATGCCGATGGTCAGGTATGGCCCGGTCGCTTCCAGCAGGATACCGGCCAGTTTCGCGCCATGCAGCAGCACGTCATTGGGCCATTTCAGCGCGAAACTGTCGGGGCGCCCGGTCGCCGCCACTAGCGCATCTTGCAGCGCAAGCGCGGCCACGAAGGAATAAAGCGCCGCCTGCGCGGGCGGCATGTCGGGGCGGAACAGGTGGCTTGCGGCGAAATTTCCCGCCGGGTCTTGCCACGCGCGGCCCCTGCGCCCGCGCCCTTGGGTCTGGCGCAGGGTCAATATCCATTCCGGCCCGGCAAAGCGGGCCGCGCGGCGCGCGGCCTCTGCGTTGGTGCTGTCGATTTCTGGCAGGATGCTGCGCCCGACCCCGCCCGGCCAGTTACCGGACAAGGGCTTCCGCCGCCAGCGCGGCCATCGCGTCGATCCCGAACAGGTTGATGACGCCCAGCACCATAATCATGGCAGACGCCACCAGAAGCGTGCCCTGAACCGGCGCGCGCACGGTGTCCAGGGGTTCGCTTTCGGCCCCGAAATACATGTAATAGACGATGCGCAGGTAGTAGAACGCACCGATGACGGACGCGATCACACCGGCAATCGCCAGCCATGTCATGCCCGCGTTCACCGCCGCCCAAAGCACGTAGAATTTGCCGAAAAAACCCACCAGAGGCGGCACGCCCGCAAGGCTGAACATCAGCACCAGCAGCGCCAGCGCGCGCAGCGGTTCGGATTTCGACAGTTGGTTCATCTCGGCAATATCGGTCACGGGTTTGCCATCGCGCCGCATGGTCAGGATGAAGGCGAAGACGCCGATATTCATGGTGACATAGATCGCCATGTAGACCAGCATCCCCTGCACGCCCTGCGCGGTGCCCGCGGCCAGACCGACCAAAGCAAAGCCCATATGGCTGATCGAGGAATAGGCCATCAGCCGCTTGATATCGCGCTGCCCGATAGCAGCGATCGCGCCCACGAACATCGACGCCGCCGCCAGCAGCGCCACGATCTGCGACCAGTCGCCCGGCACGGTGCCGAAAGCGTCATGCACCAGCCGCGCGATCAGCGCCATGGCCGCGACCTTGGGCGCGGTGGCGAAGAACGCGGTCACGGGGGTGGGCGCGCCCTCATAAACATCGGGCGTCCACATGTGGAAGGGCACCGCCGACACCTTGAAGGCCAGCCCCGCCAGCATGAAGGCCAGCCCCATCAACAGGCCAACCGACATGCCATCTTCGGAGATTGTGCTCAGGATACCCGCGAAAACGGTCGTGCCTGCATAGCCATAGGTCAGCGATGCCCCATACAGAAGCAGGCCGGACGCCAGTGCGCCAAGGATGAAATACTTCAACCCCGCCTCGGTCGAGCGCGTGCTGTCGCGGTTCATGGTGGCGACGACATAAAGCGCAAGCGATTGCAGTTCCAACCCCATGTAAAGCACGATCAGGTCGCCAGCCGACACCATCAGCATCATGCCCACGACCGACAGCGCGATCAGGATCGGGTATTCGAACTTCAGAAGGCCGGTTTCGGCCATCACCGACTTGCCCATCACCAGCACCACGGCGGCGGATACCAAGATCAGCATCTTGGCGAATTGCGCGAAGCCGTCTTTCAGGTAGGTGCCGTTGAACGCGGTTTCCGCGTCCAGCGATTGCGCGCCCGCGTAAAGTGCCAGCATCACCATCAGTGCCGAGGTGGCATAGAGGATCGGCTCTGCCAGCTTGTCCTTGCCGCCATAGACGCCCACCATCAGCATGGCCATCGCAAACAGCGCCAGAACGATTTCCGGAAGTGCGGTTGTCAGATCTGCTCCGATCATCTCGGACCCTTTCAGTTCTGTGCCATTTGGCTTGCGGCGTCATAGGCCTGCAATGCCAAGGTGTGCCCGTCAACCAGCGCGCTGACCGAGGGGCCGATAATATCGGTGATGAAGGCCGGGTAGACACCCAGAATAAGCGTGGCGGCAACCAAGGGGGCCATCATCGCCTTTTCGCGTGTGTCCATATCGGCAATGCCTTTCAGGCTGGCCTTGATAAGCTCGCCCATCACCACCCGGCGATAGAGCCACAGCGCATAGGCCGCCGACAGGATCACCCCGGTCGCGGCAACCGTTGCCACCCAGGTGTTGACTTGGAACACCGCCATGAAGGTCAGGAATTCGCCAACGAAGCCGCTGGTCCCCGGCAGGCCGACATTGGCCATGGTGAACAGCAGGAACACGGCGGCATAGACCGGCATCCGGTTGACCAGACCGCCATAGGCCTCGATCTCTCGGGTGTGCATCCGGTCGTAGATCACGCCCACGGCCAAGAACAGCGCGCCGGAAATGAAGCCGTGCGACAGCATCTGGAAGATCGCGCCGTCAATGCCCTGCTGGTTGGCGGCGAAAATGCCCATGGTCACAAAGCCCATATGCGCCACCGACGAATAGGCTATCAGCTTTTTCATGTCTGTCTGCATCAGCGCCACAAGGCTGGTGTAGACAATCGCAATCGCCGACAGCCACAAAACCAGCGGCGCGAAGATGTCGCTTGCCACCGGGAACATCGGCAGGCTGAAGCGCAGGAACCCGTAGCCGCCCATTTTCAGCAGCACCGCCGCCAGCACGACCGAGCCTGCGGTCGGGGCCTGAACGTGTGCGTCGGGCAGCCATGTATGCACCGGCCACATCGGCATTTTCACCGCGAAAGACGCGAAGAACGCGAGCCACAGCAGCGTCTGCATACCTCCGATGACCTGCCAGCCCATGACGCTGAAGGTCTCGGTGCTGAACTGGTGGTTTAGAAGCGTCGGAATATCGGTCGTGCCCGCGTCCACATACATGGCGATCATGGCGACCAACATCAGCACCGACCCGAGGAAGGTATAGAGGAAGAACTTGAACGCCGCGTAGATGCGTTCCTTGCCGCCCCAGATGCCGATAATCAGGAACATCGGGATCAGGCCCGCCTCGAAGAACAGGTAGAACAGCACCAGGTCAAGCGCCGTGAACACGCCGATCATCAGCGTTTCCAGCAGCAGGAAGGCGATCATGTATTCCTTCACCCGGTGCGTCACATTCCAGCAGGCCGCGATGGTGATGGGCATCAGGAAGGTGGTCAGCATGACGAACAGGATCGAAATGCCATCGACACCCATCTTGTAGGTCAAGCCCAAGATCCATTCGTGTTCTTCGACGAACTGGAACCCGGTGTCCTGCGGGTCAAAGCCAACAAGCAGGATCAGCGAGGCCGCGAAGGTCGCAAGCGTGGCGACAAAGGCCACCCATTTGGCGTTGGTCTGCGCCGCCTCATCCTCGCCACGCAAGAAGACCGCAAGGATCAGCGCCGCCACCGCCGGGGTGAAGGTGATGATGGAGATAAGGTTCAGCATCAGTTGGCCCCTCCGCCCAGCGTGACGAAGCTCACGATGGCGACAATGCCCAGCACCATGGCAAAGGCGTAGTGATAGACGAAGCCCGATTGCGCGCGACCGGCAAGCCGCGTCAGCATCGGGATGATCCCCATGGCCAGCCCGTTGATCCCGCCGTCAATCGTGCCGCCGTCGCCCTTCTTCCACAGGAAGGTGCCGATGGCCTTGGCGGGGCGCACGAAGACCGCGTCGTAAATCTCGTCGAAATACCACTTGTTCAGCAGGAAGTTATAGGCACCGGGGAAGGTTTCGGCCAGGCGCTTGGGCAGGTCGGTCGCGCGGATGTAGAACAGCCACGCCAGCCCCAGACCGATCAGCATGGCCACGAAGGGCGCGGCCTTGACCCATTTGGCGACGTAATGCGCATCGTGGATCAGGTCGTTTTCCTCTGCCAGGAAGATCGACGCGCCGAAATACTCGCGCACCGCTTCGGTCGAGCCGAAGAAGGGGCCGTAGAACACCATGCCCGACAGCACTGCGCCCACCGCCAGCACCGCAAGCGGTGCAAGCATGACCAGCGGGCTTTCATGCGCGTGCTCATGGGTGTGCTTGTCGCCGCGCGGGGTGCCGAAAAAGGTCATGAACATCAGCCGCCAGCTGTAGAAACTGGTCATCAGCGCCGCAAGCACCAAGATCCAGAACGCGTAGGTCGTGCCCGCCGCAAAGGCGCTTTCGATGATCGCGTCTTTCGATACGAACCCGGCAAAGCCGATGGTCGTCAGCGGAATACCCACGCCGGTAATGGCAAGCGTGCCGATCAGCATGGCCCAATAGGTCAGCGGCAGCTTCTTGCGCAAGCCGCCATAGTTCCGCATGTCCTGTTCATGGTGCATACCGTGAATGACGGACCCCGCCCCAAGGAACAGCATCGCCTTGAAAAAGGCGTGCGTCAGCAAGTGGAACATGGCCACCGAATAGACGCCGATGCCTGCGGCCACGAACATATAGCCCAGCTGCGAACAGGTCGAATAGGCGATCACGCGCTTGATGTCGTTCTGCACCAGACCCACGGTCGCGGCAAAGAACGCGGTCAACGCGCCGACCAGCACGATAAAAGCGGTCACGTCGGGCGTGTATTCCATCAGCGGCGAGAAACGGGCGACAAGGAACACACCCGCCGTCACCATGGTCGCGGCGTGGATCAGCGCCGACACGGGCGTCGGGCCTTCCATTGCGTCGGGCAGCCATGTGTGCAGCAAAAGCTGCGCCGATTTGCCCATCGCGCCGACGAAGAGCAGGAACGCGATCAGGTTCGCGGCGTTCCATTCCGTCCACAGGAAGCTGACGGTGGTTTCCGCCAGCATGGGGGCCGCGGCAAACACGTCGTCATAAGCGATGGAGTCGACCAGGTAGAATGTCACCATCAGCGCGATAATCAGACCCATATCGCCCACGCGGTTGACGATGAACGCTTTCATCGCCGCCGCGCCCGCGCTTTGCTTGCGGATGTAGAACCCGATCAGCAGGTAGGATGCCAGACCAACCCCTTCCCAGCCGAAGAACAACTGCACAAGGTTGTCTGCCGTCACCAGCATCAGCATGGCGAAGGTGAAAAGCGACAGGTAGGCGAAGAAGCGCGGACGGTAGCTTTCGTCATCCGCGAAATGGCTGTCATGCGCCATGTAGCCGAAGCTGTAGAGGTGCACCAACGCCGAGACCGTGGTGATGACGATCAGCATGACCGCCGTCAGCCGGTCCAACCGGATCGCCCAGTCGCCCACCAACGTGCCGCTGTCGATCCAGCGCATGAGGGTGATCTGCTCGACCGCGCCGTCATGCGTCAGGAAGATGACCCAGGACAGCGCCGCCGACAGGAACAGCAAGCCCGTGGCGATGACCTGCGCGGCTTTCTCGCCCGTCACACGCCAGAACAACCCGGACAGGATCGCGCCCAGAAGCGGCGCCAGAAGAACAATCGTCGCCATCGGATCAGCCTTTCATCACGTTGACATCTTCGACGTCGATCGTGCCACGGTTGCGGAAGAAACACACAAGGATCGCAAGGCCGATGGCCGCTTCGGCCGCCGCGACCGTCAGCACGAACATGGTAAACACCTGCCCCACAAGGTCATTGAGGAAGCTGGAAAACGCGACAAGGTTGATATTCACCGACAGAAGCATCAGCTCGATCGACATCAGGATGACGATGATGTTCTTGCGGTTCAGGAATATCCCGAAAATGCCGATGACGAACAGCGCCGCCGCCACCGTCAGGTAATGTTCAAGTCCTACCATTATCGTCCCTCGTGTTGTCCTTGGTGCGGGCCTTTGCGGCTCTCGCTATGCGCGGTGGGCGGGCGTCAGCCCAAGCCCTGCCCCGGTTTGACGTCTTTCAATTCCATTGCCTTGGCCGGATCGCGATGCATCTGCGCGACCACGTTCTGGCGCTTCACATCCTTGCGGTGGCGCAGCGTCAGCACGATGGCACCGACCATCGCCACCAGCAGGATCAGGCCAGAGACCTGGAACAGCAGGAAATACTGGTCGTAGATAATCATCCCCAGCGCCTTGGTGTTGTGCACCTCTGCCACGTCGGGCGTGGGCGCCTGGCGCAGCCCCTCGGCCATGTCGGATGTGGACCACGCGCTATAGAGCATCCCCATCTGCAACATCAGCACCACGCCGATGATGGCCGCGATGGGGAAATAGCGCGCCATCTCGCCCCTGAGTGACGCGAAGTCGATGTCGAGCATCATCACCACGAACAGGAACAACACCGCGACCGCGCCGACATAGACGATGATCAAGAGCATCGCCATGAACTCTGCCCCAAGCAGAACGAACAGACCCGCCGCAGAGATGAAGGCAAGGATCAGCCACAGCACCGAATGCACCATGTTGCGCGAGATCGTGACCAGAAAGCCCGCGCCCAGCAGCGTGACCGCGAATGCGTAGAATGTGATATCGGCTATGCCCATTGTGTCTGGTCCTTCGTATCGGTGTCGCGGCTTAGCGGTAAGGGGCGTCGATTTCCAGATTGCGCGCGATCTGCGCTTCCCAGCGTTCGCCGTTTTCCAGCAGCTTGGCCTTGTCGTAGAACAGCTCTTCGCGGGTTTCGGTCGCGAATTCGAAATTCGGGCCTTCGACAATCGCGTCGACCGGGCAGGCCTCTTGGCAGAAGCCGCAATAAATGCACTTGGTCATGTCGATGTCGTAGCGCGTGGTGCGGCGGCTGCCGTCCTCGCGCGGTTCGGCGTCAATCGTGATGGCCTGCGCGGGGCAAACCGCCTCGCACAATTTGCAGGCGATGCAGCGCTCTTCCCCGTTCGGGTAGCGGCGCAGCGCGTGCTCGCCCCGGAACCGGGGGCTGAGCGGGCCTTTTTCATGCGGGTAGTTTATGGTGGGCTTGGGCGCCACGAAATAGCGCATCCCCAAGCCAAACCCTTTGATGAAGTCGGTCATCAGCGCGTATTTGACCGCGCGTCCCCAATCGAACCCCATGGTTAACCCCCAATCGCCCAGCGGGCCCAGAAGCCGCCGGCCACTTCGAATTTTGCAAGGAAGGAAATCAGCACGACCCAGGCCAGCGATACCGGCAGGAACACTTTCCAGCCAATGCGCATAAGCTGGTCGTAGCGGTAGCGCGGCACGATGGCCTTCACCATGGCGAACATGAAGAAGAAGAACGCCATCTTGATGAACATCCAGTGGAAGCCATCCGCCAGCCCCGGAATGGGCGACAGCCAGCCGCCGAAGAACAGCAGGCTCATCAGCGCGCACATCAGGAAGATGGCGATATATTCGCCCGCCATGAACAGCAGGTATGGCGTGGAACCGTATTCAACCATGAAGCCCGCGACCAGTTCGGATTCCGCTTCGGGCAGGTCAAAGGGCGGGCGGTTGGTTTCGGCCAAGGCGCTGACGAAGAACAAAACCACCATCGGCAAATGCGGCAGCCAATACCAGCCAAGCGCGCCATAGCCCGTGTCTTGCGCGCCGACGATGGCCCCAAAGCTCATCGACCCCGTCGAGATGATGACGCCGATCACGATCAGGCCAAGCGAGACCTCGTAAGAAATCATCTGCGCAGCGGAGCGGAGAGAGCCAAGGAACGCGTATTTCGAGTTCGACGCCCAGCCGCCCATGATGACGCCGTAAACTTCCAGCGAGGCGATCGCCATCACGAACAGGATCGCCACGTTGATGTCGGCCAGCACCCAGCCATCGTTGAACGGGATCACCGCCCACGCGAGCACCGCCAGAACGAAGCTGGCCAAGGGTGCAAGGAAATACACGGGCCGGTCCACGCCTGCCGGGATGACCACTTCCTTGACGACGAACTTGATCGCGTCGGCAAAGGTTTGCAGCAAGCCCCACGGTCCCACCACGTTCGGGCCGCGCCGCATCTGCACGGCGGCCCAGACCTTGCGGTCGGCATAGACCAGAAAGATCAGGCTTATCATGACGAAGCCCACCACCAGCAGCGATTGCGCGGCGATCAGCACGGTTATGCCCAATCCGGTTTCCAGAAATTCAGCCATGCGTCCCTCTATTCCTCAAACGGTTGGGATGTCTTGCGCTTTGCAGTCATCCACGACCACTTCCGCATCTATCGTTCGTGTGCCCCGTGGCAGATCGGGCGAGATGGTGTAGACCCCGTCCGCTTCCCAGATGCCGCCCTTCTGGCCCGAGCTGGTGCGCACATGGCGCGCGAAGCTGTAGCCCCGGATCAGCGCATATTGCGCGGCCGCGCAGCGGGTATAAGCGATTGCCGCCATCTGTCTGCCCTCGCCCGCGACCTGCACAACAAAGCTGACCAGATCGCCCTCCAGCAGGCGCGTGTCGACCCCCAGATATTGCGTGCGCGCGGGCGGCTCCAGCGTGGCGCGCGGTGCCCCTGCCCCTGCCACACAACCCATCAGCCCACCACAAAGCGCGGCGAGGGTCAGGGCTTTGGCTGGCAGGCGGCTTGCACTCATCGCTTACTCCGCCGCCATGGCAGTGTTGGCGCGCGCTTTCGCCATGGCCGACAATTCCGCCATCAGGCTGGAGGCGCGCGTGATCGGGTTGGTCAGGTAGTGATCGGCAATCGCGGGTTTGAACGGCGCTTGTGCCAACTGGCCTTGCGGCAGGGCTTGCCAGTCGTTTTCCGGCACCTCGTCGATTTCAGCCAAATGCGGCACGGCTTCGGTCAACTGGTTGCGCAGCGCGCCCAGGCTGTCGAAGGGAAGCGGTGCGCCCAACTCGGCCGAGAGCGCCCGCAGGATCGCCCAGTTCTCTTTCGCCTCACCCGGTGCAAAACCCGCGCGCAGCGCCAGTTGCGGGCGGCCTTCGGTGTTCACGAACAGGCCGTTTTCTTCGGTATAGGCCGCGCCCGGCAGGATGATGTCGGCGCGGTGCGCGCCCCGGTCGCCGTGGCTGCCTTGGTAGATCACGAAAGCACCGGGCGCGATGTCGACCTCATCGGCACCAAGGTTATAGATCACCTCTGCCCCTTCGGTCGCGGCGGGCAAGCCGCCCTCGGTGACGCAACCGACATCCATCGCGCCTACGCGGGCGGCGGCGGTGTGCAGCACCATGAATTTCGCGCCCGACTTCTCGGCAATCGCCTGCGCGGTGGCCAGAACCGCCGCCCCGTCGCCGTCGCGCAAAGCGCCTTGGCCGACGATGACGACACAGTCCTTGTCGGCCAGATCGGACATATCGAGGCTTAGCACATGTGCCAGCGCCGCGCGGTCGCTGCCCATATGCTCATAGTCATAGGTCAGGTCCGCCGCCTCGCCCACCTGCACCACATCGGCCCCGTGCAGCCACGCCTTGCGGATGCGCGAGTTCAGCACCGGTGCCTCAACTCGTGGGTTGGTGCCGATCAGCAGGATTTTCTGAGCATGGTCAATATCTTCAATGGTCGCGGTGCCAACATAGGCAGAGCGATTGCCTGCTGGCAGTTTCGCGCCATCGACCCGGCATTCGGTGGTGCCGCCCAAACCCTCGACCAGCTGCTTCAGCGCAAACGCCGCCTCGACCGGGGCCAGATCGCCCACCAGACCGGTGACTTTCTTGCCCTTCATCGCGGTCGCAGCGGCTGCGAGCGCTTCGGGCCATGTGGCCGGGCGCAGCTTGCCGTTTTCGCGGATATAGGGGCGGTCCAGACGCTGGCGCTTCAGCCCGTCCCAGACATAGCGCGAGCGGTCGGCCAGCCATTCTTCGTTGATGCCATCATGGTTGCGCGGCAGGATGCGCATGACCTCTCGGCCCTTGGTATCCACGCGGATGTTGGACCCCAAAGCATCCATCACGTCGATGGTTTCGGTCTTGGTCAGCTCCCACGGACGGGCGGTAAACGCATAGGGTTTCGAGACCAGCGCGCCCACCGGGCACAGGTCCACGATATTGCCGACCATCTCGGATTCGATCAAAGCGCCCAAGTAAGTCGTGATCTCTGCATCCTCGCCCCGGCCCGTCTGGCCCATGACCTGAACGCCCGCAACTTCGGTCGTGAAGCGAACGCAGCGGGTGCAGGAAATGCAGCGCGTCATATGCGTCTCGACCAGCGGGCCAAGCTGCAAATCCTCTGTCGCGCGCTTGGGTTCGCGGAAGCGCGAGAAATCGACGCCATAGGCCATGGCCTGATCTTGCAGGTCGCACTCGCCGCCCTGATCGCAGATCGGGCAATCCAACGGGTGGTTGATGAGCAAGAACTCCATCACCCCCTCGCGGGCCTTCTTGACCATGGGCGTGTTCGTCTTGACCTGCGGCGGGCTACCATCGGGGAAGGGGCGCATGTCCTTCACCTGCATGGCGCAGCTTGCGGCAGGCTTGGGCGGTCCGGGCTGCACTTCGACCAGGCACATGCGGCAATTGCCGGCAATCGACAGGCGTTCGTGATAGCAGAATCGCGGAATCTCGATCCCCACCATCTCGCAGGCCTGGATCAGCGTCATGCTGCCGGGAACTTCGACTTCCCGCCCGTCGATGATGATCTTGCGAAGGTCAGACATAACTCACTTCTCCCGCAACCGGCTGCCAAGGGCGGTGCCTTGGGCGATTTCGTTGCTTGCATAGGCGCAGACGGCCTGTTCGTTCATCGGGTCCACATCGGCGTCGCGCAGATAGGTATAGACAAGCTGGCGCATCCGTTCCTGTTCGGCCTTGTCCTCGACAAAGGCTTCGATCTGCTGGCGGCTGGGGCCAAGCGCGCGGGCCTTGTTGTAAAGGCCAAGGAAATAGGTCACGCGCGCCACGCGGCCCGGCGGCTCGATGCTGTCCTCGCAGCTATCGGCGATGTGCTTGATAAGCGCCGCCGTGAACAACCCGTTATAGATCTCTGGCGTGCCGCGCAGCAGGGCGTTCACCTCTGCCTGCGTCATGGATTGCGCAGCCCCCCCCGTTGCAACCGAGGCGGCGAGCGCAATCCCTGCCAAGACCGTTTTGCGTGCCATGCGCTTACTCCGCCGCGACCCGTCCGGCCTTGTTGGCGCGGATGCGGTCCTCGATCTCGTCGCGGAAATTGCGGATCAAACCCTGGATCGGCCATGCCGCCGCATCGCCCAACGCACAAATCGTGTGCCCTTCGACCTGCTTGGACACGTCCCAAAGCATGTCGATTTCGGCAGGGTCCGCCTCTCCGCGCACAAGGCGCTCCATCACGCGCATCATCCAGCCCGTGCCCTCGCGGCAGGGCGTGCACTGGCCGCAGCTTTCATGCTTGTAGAACTTGGCCAGACGCCAGATCGCGGCCACGATGTCGGTGGATTTGTCCATCACGATCACCGCCGCCGTGCCAAGGCCCGAGCGAAGGTCTTTTTGCAGATAGTCGAAATCCATGATCGCGTCGCGCATGTTCTCGCCACGCACACAAGGCACGGACGACCCGCCGGGGATGACCGCAAGCAGATTGTCCCAACCGCCGCGAATGCCGCCGCAATGGGTCTCGATCAGTTCTTCAAAGCTGATCGACATCGCCTCTTCTACCACGCAAGGCTTGTTCACATGGCCCGAGATGGCGAAAATCTTGGTGCCCGCGTTGTTGGGGCGGCCAAAGCCTGCGAACCACGCGCCGCCACGGCGCAGGATGGTGGGCACCACGGCGATGGATTCGACATTGTTCACCGTGGTCGGGCAGCCGTAAAGCCCCGCGCCCGCCGGGAATGGCGGCTTCATGCGCGGCATCCCCTTCTTGCCCTCAAGGCTTTCCAGAAGCGCCGTTTCCTCACCACAGATATAGGCGCCCGCACCATGATGCAGATAGATGTCGAAATCCCAGCCCGATTTGCAAGCATTCGGGCCGACGAGACCCGCCTCATAGGCCTCATCAATGGCGTTTTGCAGCGCCTCTTTCTCGCGGATATATTCGCCGCGAATATAGATGTAGCAAGCATGGGCGTTCATCGCGAAAGACGCGATCAGGCAGCCTTCGATCAGCGTATGCGGATCGTGGCGCATGATCTCGCGGTCCTTGCAGGTGCCCGGCTCGGATTCGTCGGCATTGACCACCAGATAGGCGGGGCGACCGTCGCTTTCCTTGGGCATGAAGGACCATTTCAGACCCGTGGGGAACCCGGCCCCCCCGCGCCCGCGCAGGCCCGATTGCTTCATCTCGTCGATGATCCAGTCGCGGCCTTTTTCAAGGATCTTCTTGGTGCCGTCCCAATGCCCGCGTGCCATTGCACCTTTCAGCGAGCGGTCATGCATCCCGTAGAGGTTCGTGAAAATGCGGTCCTTGTCGTCCAGCATATGCGTATCCCTGTCTGCGCGCTCAGCGGCCCTTCAGCCGCCAGATGCGAAAAGTCACGATCAAGCCCCAGGCGAAGGCGGCAAGGGCGGCGAAATCGACCAGAAAGGCGTAGCGCGCCTGCCAGCCAAGCCGGCCGCCCACGAATTGCAACCCGACCCAAAGAACAATCGCCACGGCCATCACCGCACCGGCAAGCCGAGCCTGCCGGGCGAGCGCCATGTCCTGTTCGCTGGGTTTGGTCATGCCCATCATCCCTTGCCCCGGTCTCAGGAGCGTTTCGAAAATTCGGTCTCGCCGCCTTCGGCAAGTATCTTGGCCTGCGCGATCCAGTCGTCGCGCTTGATCCGGCCCTTGAACTTCAGCCGCGTATCAACCCAGGCGATCTCGGCCTCTGTCCAGCTGGCGATCTGCCAGAAATGCCAGACGCCCAACTCGTTCAGCACGCCCTCCAGTTTCGGCCCGACACCCTTGATCTTTTTCAGATCATCCGGCGTGCCACGCGCTTCCGTCAGCATTTCGGGCTTTTCTTCGGCAACCTCTGGGGCCGGTTCCACGACCTTCGCCTTGGGCGCAGGGTTGCCGACCTCTTCCTTGGCGCGCAAGCTGGCGCTGTCGCCCTTGGCCTTGGGCGCGGCTTTCGGGTTGGCGGGCTTGGTCATCTCGGCCACTTCGCCGCCCATCGGCTGCCCATCGGCGCGCGGGTGGTCGCGCCACGGGGCGACCAGCGGCACTTCGGTGCCGTCAATGCGCTTGAGCGTGTCGCCGATTCTGGTGGCCAAGGCGACAGAGCCGTTCTGCGTCTGCCCGGTATAGTCCTTGAGCGTCGTCGCCCCGCCCAAGGGTTCGGATGCAAACCGCCCTTTTTGCGAGCCGGGGGTCGGCACCTTGCCCGCCGCCATATCGTCGATCAATTTGGCAAAGCTTTCGGCGTCCAGATCCTCGTAGTAATCCTTGCCGATCTGGGCCATGGGCGCGTTCGAGCACGCGCCAAGGCATTCGACCTCTTCCCAGGAAAACTTGCCATCGGCGGACAGTTTATGCGGCTGCTTGGCGATTTTTTCCTTGCAGACCTTCACCAGTTCCTCGGACCCGCACAGCATGCAGGGCGTGGTGCCGCAAATCTGGAAATGTGCAACAGACCCAACGGGTTGCAGCTGGAACATGAAGTAGAATGTCGCCACTTCCAGCGCCCGGATATAGGCCATGTCCAACATGCCCGCGACATGCTCGATCGCCGCGCGGGTCAGCCAGCCATGCTGTTCCTGCGCGCGCCACAGAAGCGGGATGATGGCGCTGGCCTGACGGCCTGCCGGGTATTTGGCGATCTGCGCCTCCGCCCATGCCTGGTTGGCGGGGGTGAAGGCGAAGCTGTCGGGCTGTTCCGGGTGAAGGCGGCGTAGCATTAGCGGTCAATCTCTCCGAACACGACATCCATGGTGCCGATAATGGCGGCCACGTCGGCCAGTTGGTGGCCCTTGGCCACATGGTCCATGCTTTGCAGGTGCAGGTAGCCAGGCGCGCGCAATTTCGCGCGGTAGGGCTTGTTGGTGCCATCGGCCACCAGATAGACGCCAAACTCGCCCTTCGGCGCTTCCACGGCGGCATAGACCTCGCCCGCGGGCACGTGGAACCCCTCGGTGTAAAGCTTGAAATGGTGGATAAGGCTTTCCATCGAGGTTTTCATATCCGCCCGCGACGGCGGGGTGATCTTGCCGCGTGCCAGCACATCGCCCTGCCCTTCGGGCGCGCGAAGCTTTTCAATGGCTTGCAGGATGATCGAGGTCGATTCGCGCATCTCCTGCATCCGGCACAGGTAGCGATCATAGCAATCGCCATTCTTGCCGACCGGGATCTTGAAGTCGAATTCGTCATAGCATTCATAGGGTTGCGCGCGGCGCAGATCCCATGCCAGCCCAGAGCCGCGCACCATGACGCCGGAATAGCCCCAGTCGAGGATTTCCTGCTCCGTGATGATGCCGATATCGGCGTTGCGCACCTTGAAGATGCGGTTTTCCGTCAGCAGCGTGTCGATGTCGTCCAGCACCTTGGGAAAGGCGTGCGCCCATTCCTCGATATCGTCGATCAGCGCGGGCGGCAGGTCTTGATGCACACCGCCGGGGCGGAAATAGGCCGCGTGCAGGCGCGCACCGCAAGCGCGCTCGTAGAAGATCATCAGCTTCTCGCGCTCTTCGAAGCCCCAAAGCGGCGGCGTCAGCGCACCCACATCCATGGCCTGCGTGGTCACGTTCAGCAGGTGGTTCAGCACGCGCCCGATTTCGGAATAAAGCACCCGGATAAGCGACGCGCGACGCGGCACTTCCACGCCCGTCAGCTTTTCAATCGCCAAGCACCAGGCATGTTCCTGGTTCATCGGCGCGACGTAATCGAGACGGTCGAAATAGGGCAGGTTTTGCAGATAGGTGCGGCTTTCCATCAGCTTCTCGGTGCCACGATGCAGCAGGCCGATATGCGGATCGCAACGTTCGACGATCTCGCCGTCCAACTCTAGCACCAGCCGCAAAACACCATGCGCGGCAGGGTGTTGCGGGCCGAAGTTGATGTTGAAATTGCGGATGCGCTGCTCTTGCGTCAGCGTGTCCGGCGTGTAGGAGCCATCCATCATTTCGCAGCCTCCGTCTTCTCGTCACCCGGCAGGACGTATTCCGCCCCTTCCCATGGCGACATGAAATCAAACTGGCGGTATTCCTGCACCAGCGACACCGGCTCATAAACCACGCGCTTCAACGTCTCGTCATAGCGGACTTCGGTGTAGCCGGTGGTCGGGAAATCCTTGCGCAAAGGGTGCCCGCGGAAGCCGTAATCGGTCAGGATGCGGCGCAAATCCGGATGGCCCGAGAACAGGATGCCGAACATGTCGAATACTTCCCGCTCGAACCAGTTGGCCGAGGGGTGAATGCCGGTGATGGACGGCACGATGTCATCCTCGCCCGCCATCAGCTTTACCCGGATGCGGTGGTTCCGATACATCGACAGGAAATGATAAACGACCTCGAACCGATCCGCGCGACCGGGGTAATCCACCGCCGTGATGTCCACCAGCGTGGAGAAGCGCATCGCTTCATCCGTTTGCAGCCAGCGCACGAGAACCGGCAGATGCGCCAGTGTGGTGGTGACGGTCAACTCGCCGAAGGCGATGTCGTGACCCACCACCGCATCGGACATGCGCGCGTCGATCAGGGCGGCGATTTCTTGCAAAGCGGCTGTCATGGCACCCCCTTAGCGAACCAGCGTGCCGGTCCGGCGAATCTTGCGTTGCAGTTGCAGGATGCCATAGAGCAGCGCCTCTGCGGTGGGCGGGCAGCCGGGGACATAGATATCCACCGGAACCACGCGGTCGCAGCCCCGCACCACGGAATAGCTGTAATGGTAATAGCCGCCGCCATTGGCGCAGCTTCCCATCGAAATCACGTAGCGCGGCTCTGGCATCTGGTCGTAGACCTTGCGCAAGGCGGGCGCCATCTTGTTGGTCAGCGTGCCCGCCACGATCATCAGGTCCGACTGGCGCGGGCTGGCGCGCGGCGCGGTCCCGAAGCGTTCCAGATCGTAGCGCGGCATGGACGTGTGCATCATCTCGACCGCGCAGCAGGCAAGCCCGAAGGTCATCCAGTGCAAGCTGCCATTGCGCGCCCAGTTGATGATGTCCTCGGTCGAGGTCAGCAGGAAGCCCTTGTCCTGCAATTCGCGGTTCAGCGATTGCGTGGCGACCTCGCGGTCGGCACCTGCCGTGTTGGCCCCGGTCATCACTCCCATTCCAGTGCCCCTTTCTTCCATTCATAGGCAAAGCCCACGGTCAGCACCGCAAGGAACACCATCATCGACCAGAACGCCGTCATCGACATATCCCCAAAGGCTACTGCCCATGGGAACAGGAACGCGATCTCAAGGTCGAAAATGATGAACAGGATCGACACAAGGTAAAACCGCACGTCGAATTTCATGCGCGCATCGTCGAAGGCGTTGAAGCCGCATTCATAGGCCGACACTTTTTCCGGGTCTGGGTTGCGCACCGCGATCACGATGGCCGACAGCAGAAGCACAAGCCCCAGCGCCACGGCAATGGCCAAGAAGATCACGATCGGCAGGTAGGACGCGAGGAGGTCTTGCACCTTTGGCTCCTTTCGCAGGCAGAACTTGCTGCACCGAACTTTAGCAGCCTTGGAATGGCTGTCACTGGCTTTGTGTCATCTACTCTGCAAACCGGGGCTGGTCAACCGAACTAGGCCCGATCCCGCCGGAAAAACGCAGGATTGAATACCTTTGCATACAGCTAACATTCAACAATTTGAATGACTTGCCGCGCGCGCAAAAGGTTTTTGCTGCACAAGCAGCAGCGACACCATGGCAGGCATCACCCCTCGCCAGAGTAGAGCGCACCAAGGTAAAGCGCCTGTTCCGCCGTCTCTTGCAGCAGGCATTGCAGATAATCCGGGCCTGCTCCCGCACCCACTTGCCCAAAGGATGCCTCATGATCGCATCGTGCTTTGCGGTAGAATACCCAAAGCTCATACAGGTCGCGCGCGGTGCTGGCCTGATTGGCCAAATCTGCGGGCAACTCGTCGTTTGGCTGTCCCATCGCCCGCCTCAAGTCCATCGTGACGTCGTTGATTTGTTGGTCCCACCAGCCAAACTCTTGCAGAAGACAGAAGGACATTTCGTCGTCACTGGCCCCGCTAGCCTGCTCCATGCACGCAGCCGCTGCCCGTCCGATACAAACGTGTTTGTCAGCCCCATGCCCGCTTTGCGCCAAGCAATCCTCGGTCGGCCCGATTTGAAAAGACATGTCTTGCGCCAGCACAGGCGTGACAAACAGGGACAGGGGAAGAAGGAAACGCAACATGGCCACTCCAATCGGCAACACCCTTGGCAATCTGCCACGATGCCCGGCGCGGAACACCTGTTTTCCGGCCCTGCGCGGGAAAAAACGGGGCTTGCACCCCGGCAGGGCGCGGCGCACCCTACGCGCAACTGGATGGAGGCTGATTTGGCACGCAAGATCATCATAGATACCGACCCCGGACAGGACGATGCGGTGGCGATTCTGCTCGCGCTCGCCTCTCCCGAACTGGAGGTGCTGGGCATTACCTGCGTCGCGGGCAACGTGCCGCTGGCGCTCACGCATGTGAACGCGCGCAAGGTCTGCGAATTGGCGAGGCGGGCCGATCTGCCCGTCTATGCCGGATGCGACGCGCCGATGGAGCGCAAGCTCGTCACCGCCGAACATGTCCACGGCAAGACCGGCCTCGACGGTGTCGACCTGCCCGCCCCCGCCATGCCCTTGGCCAAGGGCCATGCGGTCGATTTCCTGATCGACACGCTGCGCCGCGAACCCGCGGGCACGGTCACGCTGGTGCCTATCGGGCCGCTGACGAATATCGCCACGGCAATGGAACGCGCGCCCGACATCATCCCGCGCATCGGGCAGATCGTGCTCATGGGCGGGGCGTATTTCGAGGTGGGCAACATCACGCCCGCCGCCGAATTCAACATCTATGTCGACCCCGAAGCCGCCAAGATCGTCTTCGGCGCGGGGGTCGATCTGGTGGTCATGCCGCTCGATGTCACCCATAAAGCGCTGGTGACGGCCCCGCGCGTTGCGGCGTTTCGCGCGCTTCCGGGCCGCGTCGGCCCCGCCGTCGCCAGTTGGACCGATTTCTTCGAGCGTTTCGACAAGGAAAAATACGGCTCCGCCGGCGCGCCACTGCACGACCCCTGCACGATCGCCTACCTGGTCGCGCCGGACCTCTTCTCAGGCCGCCATATCAATGTCGAGATCGAAACCACCTCGGAGCTGACCCTTGGCATGACGGTGGCCGACTGGTGGCGCGTCTCTGGCCGCGCGCCCAATGCAACCTTCATCGGCGATGTCGATGCCGACGGGTTCTTCGCCCTTCTGACAGAGCGGCTGTCCCGCCTCTGACCCCTGCCCCTTCATCCTTGCAAAAATATCCTGGGGGAGTCCGGCCCCGGCACGGGGCCGGGCGGGGGCAAAGCCCCCTGCTGTCATGCGCAAAAAAGCGTCAGGGCTGCCAATCCTCGAAGCCCAGCGCGTCGTAATCCAGCCCATAGGCCGCGCGCCCTGCGGCTTCGATCTCTGCGTCGTAGATCGCCCCCAGCGTGAAGCGGCGCGGTTCCGATACCGGGTTGAATTCCGGCAAATCCAGCCCCAGCGCGCGGCCAATCCCCGGCAGGTCTTGCGCCAGCCGTTCCGCGCGCAACAGGTGGTGCAAGGGCGCTTGGCCCGCCAACCCTTCGATCAGGCGGGTCTGGCTGGCCCAGGCCGGCATGACGGTCATCGCCGTCTGCCCGTTCAGATTGGCGGCGGCAAACCGCAGGAACGCCAGAAAGCCCGCGCGGTGCAACGCCATGTCATAGCTTTCCATCGCGTCTTTCTCGGGCAGATGCACCCCATGCACGCGGGCAAGGAAGGCGCGCACATTGGCGCGTTGGCCGTGCACGACCTGCCGCAGATAGACCTCATGCGCGCGGGCAAGCGGATGGTGCAGCGCGGTAAAGACCGCGCGGCGCGGATGCGCGCGCTGCCAGTCGCGCCAGCCTTGCGTGGTGAAATCACCCAGCAAGCCTTGGGCACCCGCGCCATCCACCTGCCCCAGCCAGTCCAGCACGCCCAAATCGGGCGCGCCGGGCATGGGCAGGTAGGCAAGCGGCTGGGTCGCGCAAGCGCGCAAGCCCCATAGCATCGGCCCGCGCCTTGGCTCGAAATTCGGCGTGCGCCACAGGTTGAAGCGGTCCAGCCGCGCCAGCCCCTCGCGCACCGCGTCCGGGTTGGTCAGCTTCTGCTCCAGCGGTTCGGGGTTCTGGCGCTTCAGCTTGCGCGAGGGGGCTTCTATCCGGGCGTCAATGCCCAGCCACGCGGCCATGCCGTTCAGAACAGCCACGTCATTGGCATCTTCATAGGCGATGTAGAATGCCGTTTGCCCGCTGGTTTGCAGCATGTTCAGGATTCGCGCCTGAAAGCTTTGCAGGCGGGTGACATGGTCCTCGAACTCGACCGGGTCAAAGGCCACCTGCGCCGAGCGCCTGGTTTTCACATCGCCCAGCTTCCATTGCTGCGTGGCCTGCGCGATCTTCAGCGACACATAGCTGTCCAGCGGGTTGCGCGTCAGGATGATCTTGGCGCAGCGCGGGTCTTGCATGAAGGTGGGCAGCACGCGCGCGTCATGGTCGTGGAAAAAGCGAAACCCGGTCAGGCCGGGCTGGCCGCGAATGGCCCAGAGAAGCGCCATCGGGTTGCGGTCGCGTTCGGCCAGCGTGACGCCGTAAAGCTCTTCCTTGCCCTGGTGCGAGATGAAGGCGGGGTTGAACACCTCGCCCTCGCAGGTGATGCCGTCGAATTCGTTCAGGTTGGCTTCGATCAGGTTCGAGCCGGTGCGCATTTCCGCAAGCACGACGAAATAATCGAATGGACCTGTCTGCGTCATCTCGCGCCTCTATCTCGCACCTGCGCGCCCGTCGAAATCACGCAACAGGACCGGGGGCAAGCCTTTGTTGCGCAGCTCGCGCAAGAAGTCCTCCAGCCCGTCGAGCGATTGCATCTCGGGCAGGCCGTAATTGGCAATCGAGGATTCGGGGGCGATTTTCGACACGACCTCGGACAGGTTGCGCTCTGGCGCGTCGAGGAATTCCGCGAGGCTCCAGATACGGATATCGGCCTGCACCCAGCGCGATTGCAGCACTGAGAGCATGTGCTGTTCGCGCTTTTGCAGCCAGGCGACATGGGCCAGCAGGTCATCGGGGCGGTAATCGCCACGAAACAGCGGCAGCAGGAAACACCCACTAATCAGCGAGATCTGCGCGTTACGGTCCTTGGCCATGAACCACAACAGGTCCGTCGGCACATGGTCGCGCGCGGTGATCGAAAAGCATTGCCGTTCGCCCCGCGTGGCCCAAAGCAGGTTCGTCAGGAACATGCGCGGGTTGTAGTCGCGCAGGCGCGCGCTGTCGGAAATCGCACCATGCCAGACCTGCGCGCCGCCATGGAACCCCACGCGCTCTGGCGCGTACAGATGGCCATGCGCGCGCGTGCCCGTGACCTGTCCCAACCAATAGTCGAAGCCCCGAAACAATTGGTCAAACCCGGAGAAAACCGAATACGGCCCCGCCGTGGGCGCTTGGCCGCTGTCGTCGCTGGGAAAACGCGATTGCATGTAAAGGCCCGCGCGCCCTTCGGTGCGCTGGTGTTCGGCCAATTCGAAATAGCGGTCGATTTTGGCGGGTTCGGGCGTGACCGGGGCCAGTCTGGCTTGCTGGTCGGACAGGAAAAAGCTGTAAAGCTTGTCGGCCTGCGGCCAGATCTTGCGCGCCAGAAAGCGGTCAGACCGGCGCAAGAGTTGCAGATGGTCGTCGTAGAACAGGTTGGGCCGCCCGTTGCGGTCGAATTTCACCAGCGTCAGCGAATGGCTTTCAATGCGCCGCCCATGCAGCCGCGCAAGGGTCTGGAAATAGCTTTCATCGGGAATCCAGCAGCCCTTGAAATACCGCTCGTAGCGTTTGCGCTTGGGGTGCGTCAGGATTGCATCCAGCGTGTCGCGCGACAGGCACCACCATTGCGACCCCATATGCGGCTCTAGCGGGCGGGGGATTTCGCGCTCTATCCCGAAGCGGCGTTGCAGATCGACGGTTCGGTCGAACAGCCAGCGCCGCTTGCGCCATGAAAACGGAAAATAGAGCGTGAAACGCTCGCGCGACAGCCCGCCCGTGATCCAGTCGGCATGATCGACGGCCACGGATTCGATGAAATCGGTGCCCTCATTGGCACGCAGGTAGTCCACCAAGGCATGGGCCGGGCGCAGCGGCAGGCACGACCCGGAAGTCAGCAGGACATGCCCGATACTGCCAAAATCGCGCAGCAACAGTTCCGCCGCCGATTGGCTGGCCGCGACAATGTCCCAAGACCCCCAGTCGCAGCGATGGCGCGGCACCATGCGCAACAGCGGGTGGTCGCCAATCTGGGCCTGCAAGGCGGCCAGTTTCGCCTGCGGCACCGCGCTGTCGATATGCAGCGCCACCGCGCAGCCCGCATCCAGCCAAAAGCGCGCGACCTGCCCCGCGCGGTCCAGCGCGGTATGCGCCAGCATGACAACACCAAGCGTGGGAGAGGCCGCGCTCATGCCCAATCCCCTTTCGACATCAGGCCCAGAATTTCCAACTGCCGCCAGTTTATGAACTCTGTCGAGTGTTCGCACCACAGGTTTTGACCCTCGCGCAGCGTCAGGTCATAGGCGCGGTATTCACGGCTGTCAGCGTAATGCTCGCCACGGGTCAATTCCTCGCCCGCCTTGGCCATGATCGTGTCGAGGAATTTCGCGTGCAGCAACACGCCAGAGGCCTGCTCGCCGCCGGTGTCGTCATAGACCCGGTTCAACCCGCGCGGCAACGCCATGTGGCTGGAACTGACATAGGCGTATTTGCGCGACCAATGCACCAGCGGCACCTTGTTCAGCGCGGGCGCCTGTTCGGGGCTGTCGGCCATGAACAGGCGTTGCCGAACGCCGCCCTGTATCCACAGATTGCCCATCAGCGGGTTGCGCTTGATCGAGTAATTCGCGGCATCGAACCAGCGCGCGATCTCGAAGGGGTTTTGCCCCTCGCGGTAAGGCTGCGCGGCGATCGGCCCTTTCGGATACATGTCCAAAAGCATGGCCGAGAAGGATTTGCGCCCCTGGCTTTCCAGCCAGTCGGTCAGCGCCTGGATGGGGCGCGTGTCGGCATAGGGGTAGAGCAGGAATTCATCCACATCGGCGACCAATATCCAATGCCCGTGCCCATAGCGCCATTGCAGGTGGTTCAGCCAATCCACCCCGAAGGACGCGGCCTTGTAGCTGCCTTGCGTGGTCCAGAGCGAGACATCGCGCTGCGCTTCCAGATATTCGGTCGTCCCGTCATCCGAGCCGTTATCGACCATCAGGAAATGTCCGATGCCCATGTTGCGGTAGTAATCGAGGAAATAGGGCAGGCGCACATATTCATTACGCAGCGTTGTAAAGCACAGAATATCGTCCGGGCGGATACGGTCAGTGCGGTTGACGCGCGCGCGCAATTCCAGGCTTTTGCGCAGGGCACGCATCAGTTTCACTTGCCGCCGGGCGCGCAATTTCAACTGTGTTTTCAGCCCCATGAACGCCCACTCGCAACCCTTGGCCGGCCGACTGTGGCGACCTTGATCCAGTCATGCCCGACCGATGGGACAATTGCAACAATCTTGCCCCGGATGGGTTATTGTTGCGTAAACAAATGCAATCAGGCCCAGCCACCGCGCGATATGAGGCCCAACTCCTCCAGTTGCTCCCACCCGGTGAAACGCGCGGACTGCGCGCACCACAGGTCCGGCGCTTGGGCCACGGCATCGTAATAGGCATCGAAGACGGGCGCATTGCCGAAATGCTGGGCGCGGGCTTTTTCGACCGGCGCACGTTCGACGATCTGGGGCATGAACTTGGTGTGCAGAAGCGCGCCCGAAATCTGCTCGCCCGCGCCGCGCGCATAGACCGCGTTCAGGTCACGCGGCAGGATGGAATGGGTCGAGTTGACCCATGCGTTATGAAAGCTCCATTTCACCAAGGGCAGCTTTGTCAGCGTGGGCGCGCGGTTGGGCTGGTCGGCGAAAAACGCGCGGGCGCGCGGGCCGCCTTGGATCAGCAGGCAATCCAGCAGCGGTTTGCGTGTGATCGTGTAATTGCCGGGGTCGAACCATTCCAGCACCGAAAGCGGGTCTTGCCCGCGCGCTAGCGGCGCTTGGTCGAGCCGGCCCTTTGGGTAAAGCTCCAGCATCATCGCGGGCAGGATGGGCTGGCCTTCGGCATCCAGCCAGTCGGTCAGGGCGCGCAAGGAGCGGGTCTGCCAATGCGGATAGATCAGCAACTCGTCGGCATCGGCCACCACGCACCAATGCCCGCGCGCATGGGCCAGCATCAGCCAGTTCAGCCAGTCCAGCCCGAAGCGCGAGGCGCGGTAGCTGGCTTTGGTCGCCCAGACAGAGGCATCGGGCTGGGCTAAAAGCGTGTCTAATGTGCCGTCATCGCTGCCATTGTCCACAAAACAGAAATGATCGACCCCCAAAGCGCGGTAATGCTTCAGGAACCAGTCGATGCGGTCGGCCTCGTTGCGGATGGTGCAAAACAAAAGCACCGCCCCCCTGCCCCAGCGCCCGCGCTTCAGACAGCGCAACTCGCGCGCCTTTGCGATGGCGCGGGCTCGCAGGCGGCGGCGCTTCCAATCCATGCGGAAGCGATACCAACGGTCCCGAGATGGGGGCAGTTCGGAATACATGCGCGCCCTTTGCCAAGCCTGACCCACAGAAGCGCGAAGCCACCCAAAGCGCAAGCCGTAAGCGCCAAACCGAAAAAGGGCGCCTAGCTGGCGCCCTTCATCTTGTGGGTTGCATCTTGAGCTTATTCAGCCGCCTGACGCTGCGCCATCAGGTCAACAAGGAATTCATCCAGCTCGTCATGCAGCTCTTCGCGGGCCAGACCGAAGGCCACGGTCGCTTGCAGGAAACCGGCCTTGGACCCGCAGTCGAAGCGCTGACCGTCGAAGCGGTAGCCGAAGACATTGCGCTTCTCGGCAATCTCGCGGGCGATAGCGTCGGTGAGCTGGATTTCGCCACCTGCGCCCGGCTTGATCTCGCCCAGGTGCTTCATCACGTCGGGCGACAGGATGTAGCGACCGATGGCGGCCAGGTTCGAGGGCTGCGTGCCCGGCGCGGGCTTTTCGACCATGCCGTGCATCGGCAGGGTGCGGCCAATCGCGGGCGGCACGTCCATGATGCCATAGCTCGATGCCATATGCGGCGCGACTTCCATCGCCGCGATCATGTTGCCGCCGGTTTCCTGATAGGCTTCAACCATCTGTTGCAGACAGGGCTTTTCTGCCGCGATCACGTCATCGGGCAGCAGGACCGCGAAGGGCTCATTCCCGATCAGGTGACGCGCGCACCACACCGCGTGGCCAAGGCCCAGCGCCTGATGCTGGCGGACATAGGCAATCGCGCCGCTATCCATGTTGGTAGCTTCCAGCGTTTCCAGAAGCGCGGTCTTGCCCTTGGCTTTTAGCGACGCTTCCAGTTCCGGCGCGCGGTCGAAATAATCCTCCAGTGCGCCCTTGCCGCGCGAGGTCACGAAGATGAACTCGGTGATGCCCGCCGCGCGTGCCTCGTCGATCGCGTATTGGATCAGCGGGCGGTCGACCAGCGTCATGATCTCTTTCGGGACCGACTTGGTTGCGGGCAGGAAGCGGGTGCCCATGCCTGCGACGGGAAAGACGGCTTTCGTGACCTTGCGATTCATTCCATGCTCCATTCTGGATGCCAAGTTAACATGGCGCCAGAAAGCCGTTGGAATGCGGCAGCTTTACGGTCAGAATCGGGGCAGAAAGGGAAAAGTTAACGAATTCGTTAACGCCCGCCGCCTTATTCCGGTTGAACCAAGGACACGGCAGGGTTGCGGGCAATGAAGAAGGGATTCTCGTAGCCCGGCTTGCCATAGCGCAAGGGGGTGTGATCGTCGAAGCGCAGCACCTCGCCACCCGCGCCGCGCAAGACCGCATCGCCCGCCGCCGTGTCCCATTCCATGGTGCGGCCAAGCCGGGGGTAGAAATCGGCCTCGCCCGCTGCGACAAGGCAGAATTTCAGCGAAGACCCCGCGCTGCGCATGTCACCCACGCCATAGCGGTTGATATAGTCATCCGTCGCGGCATCGCGGTGGGATTTGGACGCCACCACGATCAGCTTCTCCGCATCGGGGGTGCTAAGATGCAGCTTGCGCGTCTCGCCCGCACGCGCGGGGTCGAAGGGGCCGATCTCTTCCAAGCTGGCGCCATCGGCATCGGTGTAGAACATGCGCCCCTTGGCGGGGGCATAGACAATGCCCGCCACCGGCACGCCATCTTGCACCAGCGCAATATTGACGGTGAAATCGCCGCGCCGCTTGATGAATTCCTTGGTGCCATCCAGCGGGTCCACGATCAGGAAGGTCGCCGCACTCTCGGCATGGGTTGCGGCCTGCTCCTCTGTCACAAGGGTGATGTCGGGGCATTCGGCCCGCAGGCCCGCGCTGATGATGTCATCGGCCAAGCGGTCGGCGCGGGTGACGGGGCTGTCGTCATCCTTGCTTTCCACACCCATATCGGCGCTGTCATAGACCCCCATAATCGCATCCCCGGCTTGCAGGGCCAGACGGCGGAAAAGGGCGACGCGGGCGATGGGATCCAGCATGAAAGCTCCTGAAATTATGGGCAAGATTGTCGATTGCCCCGTTTTCGTCTAGATTGCGTGTATAGTTACCGCGACTACAGGCGACAATCGGAAAGCGGCTTCATGTTCAGCCCCACCTCATCGCAATCCTTCGCATGGCGGCTTTGGCACACGCTGGAGCTGATTTTCACGCAGGCTGTCCGAAACGTCCGCAAAAGCCACGGCAATGCGATTATCGGGCTGTTGCTGAACATTGCCCAGACCATGCTGCTGGTCGGTGTGTTCCTGCTGATCTTCGTCTTTGCCGGTGCGCGCGGGGCTGCGATCCGTGGCGACACGCTGATCTACCTGATGAGCGGGGTCGTGCTGTTCATGGCGCATATCAAGACGCTTTCGGCGGTGGCCACGGCAGACGGGCCGAATTCGGCCATGATGAAGCACCGCCCCATGAACCCCATCGTCGCCATCGGCGGCGCGGCGCTTGCAGAGCTTTACATCCAGACCCTGTCGGTCGCGGTGATCCTGTTTCTGTATCACACGATCTGGACACCCGTTGTCATCGACCGCCCCTTCGGCGCTTTCGCCATGCTGTTGTCGGTCTGGCTGTCGGGTCTGGCTATCGGGATCGTGATGTATGCCATTCGCCCCTGGTTCCCGTCGGTCGCAAAGCTGATGACAACGCTGATTTCGCGCATGAACATGGTGGCGTCGGGCAAGTTTTTCCTTGCCAACACCCTGCCCTCCAGCGTGCTGCCGTATTTCCTGTGGAACCCGCTGTTTCACGCCATCGACCAGGCGCGCGGCTTTGCCTTCATCAACTACAACCCCATGCATACATGGGCCTATTACCCGGTCATCTTCAGCCTGTGCGTGATCGTGGTCGGCATGTTGGGCGAGTTCTATACCCGCAACCGCGCCTCGTTGTCTTGGGCGGCGCGACAGTAAAGCCGCCCGCGCTTGGCTTGAAATTCCGCGTCAGTCGCGCCAGTTTCAGCATATGTTTCTGATCCTCGGCCTTGTCATCGTTTTTGCCGCGATCCTGATCCTGCGCCCATGGCAGCGGCGCGGGTGCCGCTGGCGCGAGGATCGGCGCGCCTTGGCGGATGGGCGCGTGCTGCATGTTTGTGCGGCCTGCGGGGCTGAACTGGCCCTACCGCGTGGGCGCAGCCCGAAACACTGCCTTGCCGGAGCGCAGAAATGACCAAACCGCCCCAAGACGCCGACACCCGCCGCGCGGTGGCCCCGGTTATTTGCTACCCGAACGACACCCTGCCCCGGCCTGACCTCGCCCTCTATGCAAAGGCGCGGGACAGCGCGCAGCCTGTTGCCCGTGTGACCATCCCCCCACGCGAGGCGCGCGCCTTTCATGTGGGCGCGGGCAGTTTCTGTCGCATCAGTTGCCCCGATGGCCCGCAAGTGGGCGATCTGAACCTGTTTGCCGCGCGCAACCTGTCAGAGCGGTTCTTTTCCGGCAAAACCCGCGCGCTGCATGGCAGCCATGTCAGCACGGGCGACCGGCTATGGTCCTGCCTGCCCTATCTGCGCCCCATGGCCACGATCACCCATGATACGCTGGCATGGTATGGCGTGGACGAATATGGCGGGCGGGTGCATGACGTGATCGGCACACGCTGCGACCCCTATACGAACCACCTGCTGCACGGGGCGGAATATCACCACACCTGCCATTCCAACCTGACCCGCGCTTTGGCCGAGGAAACCGGCCTGCCGCTGGCAGAGGCAGAGCCGCATGTCCATGACGTGATGAATGTCTTCATGTGCACGGGCTTTACCCGCGACACCGGGCAGTATTTCATGAAGGCGACGCCAGCGCGGGCAGGCGACCATATAGAGTTCTTTGCCGAGATCGACCTGATGGGCGTGCTATCGGCCTGCCCCGGCGGCGATTGCGGGGCGGAACACAGCTCTGACACCGCGACATGCCACCCGCTGGAGGTGACGGTCTTCGCCCCGCGCGCGGGCACGTTAGATGGCTGGTATTCGCCAAGCTACAATGGCTATTCCCGCCGCCACGCCACCACGTAACCCAACCCCGCGAAGCCATATTGACCGGGGCCGCAAAGCGCGACATATCAGCGAACATGACACAGCTTTCCCATATCCGGAACTTCTCGATCGTGGCGCATATCGACCACGGAAAATCCACCCTGGCGGACCGGCTTATCCAGTCCACCGGCACGGTTGCCGACCGTGACATGAAAGAGCAGATGCTCGACGCGATGGATATCGAGCGCGAGCGCGGCATCACGATCAAGGCCAATACCGTGCGCATCGACTATGTCGCGCAGGATGGGGAGCATTACGTCCTGAACCTGATCGACACGCCGGGGCATGTGGACTTCGCCTATGAAGTCTCGCGCTCCATGCAAGCGGTCGAAGGGTCGCTGCTGGTGGTGGACGCGTCCCAAGGGGTGGAAGCGCAGACGCTGGCCAATGTCTATACCGCGATAGAGGCCGACCATGAAATCGTGCCGGTCCTGAACAAGATCGACCTGCCCGCCGCCGAACCCGACCGGGTCAAGGAACAGATCGAGGATGTGATCGGGCTGGACGCCTCCGACTCGGTCCTGATTTCCGCCAAATCCGGACTTGGCATTCCCGACGTGCTGGAAGCCATCGTCAAACGCCTGCCCGCCCCCAAGGGCGACCGCGACGCGCCGCTGAAGGCGATGCTGGTGGATAGCTGGTATGACGCTTACCTGGGCGTCGTCGTGCTGATCCGCGTCATGGACGGCGTCATCCGCAAGGGCGACAACATCCGCATGATGCAGACGGGCGCGAAATACGGCATCGACAAGCTGGCGGTGCTGAAACCCGCCATGGTCGATGTGGCCGAACTTGGACCGGGCGAGATCGGGGTTTTCACCGCCTCGATCAAGCAGGTCCGCGACACCAAGGTGGGCGACACCATCACGCATGACAAGAAACCCTGCGCCAAGGCGCTGCCGGGGTTCAAACCCTCTGTGCCCGTGGTGTTCTGTGGCCTGTTCCCGGTCGATTCCGCCGAATTCGAAGACCTGCGCAGCGCGATCGAGAAACTGGCGCTGAACGACGCGTCCTTTACCTACGAGATGGAAAGCTCCGCCGCGCTTGGCTTCGGGTTCCGCTGCGGGTTCCTCGGACTCTTGCACCTCGAAGTCGTCCGCGACCGGCTGGAGCGCGAATACGGCATCGACCTGATCACCACCGCGCCCTCGGTCGTCTACCATGTGCATATGAAGGATGGCGAGGTGATCGAACTGCACAACCCCGCCGACCTGCCCGACCTGACCTATGTCGACCATGTGGAAGAGCCGCGCATCAAGGCCACGATCCTTGTGCCCGATGATTACTTGGGCGATGTGCTGAAACTGTGTCAGGACCGCCGCGGTATCCAGATGGAACTGACCTATGCGGGCAGCCGCGCGATGGTCGTCTATGACCTGCCGCTGAACGAGGTGGTGTTCGATTTCTACGACCGTCTGAAATCCATCACCAAGGGCTATGCGTCTTTCGATTATGAAATCACCGGCTACCGAGAGGACAAGCTGGTGAAGATGCAGATCCTTGTGAATGACGAACCGGTCGATGCGCTGTCGATGATGGTCCACCGCGACCGGGCAGAGATGCGCGGCCGCGCGATGTGCGAAAAGCTGAAAGAGCTGATCCCCCGCCACATGTTCAAAATCCCGATCCAGGCGGCGATTGGCGGCAAGGTGATTGCCCGCGAAACGCTGGCGGCGCTGCGCAAGGACGTGACGGCGAAATGCTACGGCGGCGACGTGACCCGCAAGAAAAAGCTGCTGGAGAAGCAGAAAGCGGGTAAGAAGAAGATGCGCCAGTTCGGGAAGGTGGAGATTCCGCAGCAGGCGTTTATAAGCGCGTTGAAGATGGATGGGTGAACAAATTTGATAAGAATGATTTACGGTGGAAAACGCAATGGGAGAAGATACACAAGACTTTGTTAAGATGTGCTTTAAAGGTGCAAGATTCGATTTGGAATTCATTCCAGTCGATGCCCTTCCTGCTGTCCACAAATACCAAGATCTTCTCTTGAAGATTGCTAAAGAAATATGGAAGGAAGAAAATCCCGATAAACAGAATCTGCCAAAAAACTTTAATAGGCTTTTTGAACTTGGACTACGCGGTGTAATTACTACCAAGAGTAAAGTAGTCTCGTTACCGCGGAAGCCGGTAGACCCCGATCTTTTTGGTAATACCTCCTTTGATTATGTTTTTGCGGAAGCTCAAGAGAAACTTTCAGCGGCACTCGTAGCTGCAAACCAAAATACTCATATCTCACCACTCCCTGAGAGTTCACTTGCGAGTCTAAAAACTATTTCACGGACCATAAAACCTGGTGAATATATCGATGTTTTTCCAAAGTCATCAGCTAGTGGAGAAAAATCCTTTAGGATTTCAGAAAAGAGTATTCAAAAAATAATTGATGCGTCCCTTCGCAGAGAGAATAAGGCTTTACGTGGGCATGGCTTCGTTTCTGGGATCTCTGAAAACCCATCTAGCGTGCGCATCACAAGCTCTTTCGGCGCCTTCAATTATGAGATTGACTGGGCAATACTAAGAAGCGATCCAAAATATCACATGGGATCAGTAGTTTATTTCGATATTTTTGCGGAAGTTGACAACTCGTCAACGATCCGAAGGACTATCAGAAACAATGCGCTATCGAGCGCAACTATCACTCCAAAAGGTCAAGAACTTCAAGCGCGCATTAAAGGAATTTCAGAAATCCAAGAAGGTTGGCTTGATGGAAAGGGAAAGCGACCCTCACATAAAACCGTAATGCGCTCTTTGGACATCGCACAATTCCTGTCTCTTAAATATCCCGAAGTTTCTGTGTTCATCGAAGACTCTGGCGAAGTCGACTTCGAGTGGACAACTGGTTCCCTTGCGGCTTCCCTGTTGGTTGGGGATGACGTGTTTTTGCTTGGGGTAAGCGATCTTGAATCTGATAAATTCAGGGAGAAATCCTTCAACGGAATATCTTCCGTTCTACTCAGACAAATAGAAAACGTTGAATTATTTTTAAGACGATGGATGCCTTCCAAATGACCGAATTTGGACTTCACCGAAATGTTCACCCTCAACACATGGATGGTCTTACTGTTGGACCACAAGCGTTTTCGCCCACAAGTGAGGAAGAATATCAATTGAGTTTGGACTGCGAGCGCGTGTGGTCAGCTAAAAAGAGCTATCAACACAGAACTCTTAAGCTAGGAAGAAGCTCCACTGGGGTTTGGACGATTTCACGAAGTGTTTTTCAGAGCTTGGGCATTCCCATAAATGTGGATAAAACAGAAGATAACCCCTCTCATTCCCTTGCTGTTTTTCCAAAAGAGCGTGCCAAGCGCCGCGATCTCAGTCGCAGGTTAGTAGCAGCTGCAAATAAAGGGGCATTTTCTTTGCTTAAATGATCTCATGGGGGGCTACCCCGCCTCCGCCCTCTCCGCCAAGTCCAGCCACTCCTCTTCCGCCGCCGCCAGCGCCTCTTGGCGTTGGGTCAGCGCCTCGGTCGCTTTGCGGAATTTCACCGGCTCGCGGGTGAAAAGCTCGGCATCTGACAACAGCTCCTCCAGCTTGCCGATCTCGGCCTCCAGCCGGGCGATCTCTGCTGGCAGCTTCTCCAGCCGGTGCGCCTCGGTAAAGGACAACCCTTTCGCCTTCGCCGCCGGTTTCGCGGCGGGCTTCTCGGCGGGCGTCCCTTCAGGTTTCTCTGGGGCCGCCGCTTTCGCGGGCTTGGCCGCAGGCGCCGCCCCCTCGCCCCGTTGCGCCAGATAATCCGACCAACCGCCCGCATAGGCGGTCACGCGGCCCTGCCCTTCGAACACCAGCGTGGTCGTCGCCAGCCGGTCGATGAAATCGCGGTCATGGCTGACCAGCAGCACCGTGCCGTCGAAGCTGCCCAGCAGGTCTTGCAGCAGGTCCAGCGTTTCCACGTCCAGATCGTTCGTGGGTTCGTCCAGCACCAGCAGGTTCGCCGGTTGCGCCATGATCCGCGCGAGCAAAAGCCGCGCCTTCTCGCCGCCGGACAAGGACCGCACCGGCGCGCGGGCCTGCGATTCGTCGAAGAGGAATTCCTTCAGATACCCCACCACATGCCGGGGCGTGCCGCGCACCATGACCTGATCGGCCTGCCCCGACACCGCCATCAGCGGATCGCCCGTCAGGTTCTCCCACAGCGACGCATTCGGGTCGAGCTGCGCGCGGGTCTGGTCGAACACCGCCGTTTGCAGATTGGTGCCCAGCCGGATCGTGCCTTGGTCGGCCTGCTCCTGCCCGGTCATCAGGCGCAGAAGCGTGGTCTTGCCCACGCCGTTGGGGCCGATCATGGCCACGCATTCCCCGCGCATCACCCGCAGCGAGAAATCGCGCAGGATGGTCCGGTCGCCATAGGATTTGGACACATGGTCCAGTTCCGCCACCAGCTTGCCCGAGGGGGCGGCGCTGTCAAAGGCCATCGCCGCCGTGCCCTGCCGCTTGATCTGGCTTGCGCGTTCGGCGCGCAGCGCAGCCAGCGCCCGCACCCGGCCCTGGTTGCGCTTGCGGCGCGCGGAAATCCCCTCGACCGCCCAGCGCGCTTCGGCCTTGATCTTGCGGTTCAGCTTGTGGCGGGCGTCATCCTCTTCGGCCCAAACCTTGTCGCGCCAGTCCTCGAACCCCTCGAACCCCGCTTCGCGGCGGCGCACCTGGCCCCGGTCCACCCAAAGCGTGGCGCGGGTCAGCGCGCGCAGAAAGGCGCGGTCGTGGCTGATGAGGACAAAGGCCGCGCGGGTGTCGCGCAGGCGCTCTTCCAGCCATTGGATGGCGGCGATGTCCAGATGGTTGGTCGGCTCGTCCAAGAGCATGAGTTCCGGCGCTTCGGCCAGAAGCCGCGCCAGCGCCGCGCGGCGACGCTCGCCGCCAGAGGCGCGGGCCGGGTCGAGGCTTGGGTCGAAATGCAGCCCCTCGGCGGCGATGTCCACGCGCCACTGCTCGGACGGGTCCAGCAACTGCATGGCATAGTCCCCAAGCGTGGCAAAGCCCGCGAAATCGCGGTCTTGCTCCATATAGCCCACGGTTATGCCCGGCGGCAGCGTGCGCGTGCCGGTGTCGGGTTCCACAAGCCCCGCCATGATCTTCATCAGCGTCGATTTGCCCGACCCGTTGCGCCCCACAAGCGCCACGCGGTCGCCGGGTTGAACGGTCAGATCCAGCCCCTCCAGCAGCGGATTGCCGCCAAAGCCAAGGCCGATTCCAGAGAGTTGTAACAGAGGTGCTTGTGCCATGTCGCGCATATAGGCCGCGCGGCGCGGCGGGGGAAGCGCTAAAGCAAGAGGCCGGGATTGTCGCCCATGTCGAGGCCGGGAAAGACCGTGCGGGTCAGGTCTGACACGCGCAGCCCATACATGTCGCGCAAGGCCCAGGCCGCGTAGGCGCGCACGTCGCTCAGTGGCATCAGGTCGCGCCCATCGTAAAGCGCGGCTTCCGACAGCCCCGGCCAGCCGCCAAGCACACGCCCCCCTTTCAGCGCGCCGCCCGCCAGCAACATCGCCCCGCCGGTGCCGTGATCGGTGCCGCCAGTGCCGTTTTCGCGCGCGGTTCGGCCGAATTCGGTCATGGCCAGAACGGTGGTGCGCGCCCAAATGGCACCAAGTTCGGCGCGCAGCGTCAGGATGGTGGTTTGCAGGTTGCGCAGCGCCGGGCGCAGGCGGCGGGCCTGCTGGACATGCGTGTCAAAGCCCGACAGCGACAGGCTGGCGATACGCGTTTCGCCGCGCAACTGTTCGCCAAGATAGCGCGCCAGAACCTCGCCCGCGGGACCGCCCTGATCCTCCATCATGCCAGATGCCATGCCCATTTCCAGCGCGGTCAGCCCCGCCTCTGAAAACAAGGGGTCTTGGCCATACAGGTAGTCCAGAAGCAGCCGCGCCTGCGGGCTCAGGTCCAGTTCGGTGCCGGGGGACCAATGGGTCATCGGGGCGGTGCCGTCCAGAATGCGCATCCGCTCGCGCCCGACGGCAAACGCGGTGCGCGCGGTGACACCGGGCAACAGCGTCAGCGTGCGGTTCAGCCAACCATCGCGGGCGCGCGCAGCATCGTCATCAGGCGTGCCTGCTTCCAGCAGGTCTTGCCCGTCGAAATGGCTGCGCTTGTCGCGATACGGGGTCGAGGTCGCGGGCACAAATGCCAGCTCCCCGGCCTGCCAAAGGGGGGCCAAATCCGACAACACCGGGTGCAGCGCAAAAAAACCGTTGCCCAAGGGCGTGCCACCTTCCGACAGGCTGGGGCGCAGTGCTGCAAAATGCGCGTCCCCCGTTGGGCGCAACACGTCCAGCCCGTCCATCGCGCCGCGCAGCACGATCACCACAAGGCGGTTCTCGCCCGGCGCGCTGGCCATGGCGATGGGTGTCAGGAACGGGCTTGCGGCGGCAGAGCAGCCAAGGGCTGCAACCTGTTGTAGAAACGCGCGGCGGGTCGGGTCGTGGCGCATGAAAGCCCCCTAGCAGCGGTTGAAATCGGGCGAGGCAAGGATCACGGCGATGCCTTCGCCCCGTGTTTCGGCGGCACGCGCGGCGCGCAGCAGCGCGGGGCTTGCCATGTCGCCCATCGCGACTGTCACGAAATCACGCGGGTCGGGCACCTGCGGCAGCAGGGCTTGCAGCCCCATGGCCCAGTCGATCCGCGCGGCCAACGCCTGCGGTGTGATCCATGCGCCCGCGTCATCGTCATAGCCCGCAGGCGACGGAACTGCTTCATGCGGCTGGCCCATCAGTTGCAACGGCAGGTGCAAGCTGTTGCGCGTCGTGCCTATATCCAGCTTGCGGATCGTGGCAGGCTTAATGCCGGTCACGCGCAGGCTTGCGGCGATCCAGTTCAGCGGCGTGCGGGTCTTGGCCAGCGTCGCACCCCAAGCCGCCGGGTGTTCTAGCATGGCCCGGTAAAGCGCGCGCAAATCCCCGCCAGAGGCAAGATAGCTGGCCTGCATATGCGCGACGAGCTGCGGGTCGGGCGCATCCGCCACAAAATGCCGTGCCAGTTTGCCCGCCAGATGCGCGGCGGTCTCTGGCCGCAGGGCAAGATCGTCGAGCGCCTCGAAAACATGGCTTTCCTTGACCGGGCGGCCACCATAGCGCTTGCCGAAAATCTCTATCAGGCCGGGTTCCGCGATGCGCGGATCGAATTTGTAGCCTTGCTCAAGGTCGAAGGTCACGCCGGTCAAAAGCCGCGCCATCTGGGTCACGTCATCTTGCGTGTAATCGCCGTCCACGCCCAGCGTGTGCAATTCCAGCAATTCGCGCGCGAGGTTCTCGTTGATCCCCCGCCCCGTGCGCCGCCCGACCCGGCTGAACGGGCCGACAGAGCGGTTCTGGTTCAGATAATTCTGCATCACCGGGTGCAGCACCGCGGCGCGCAGCAATTGCGCGAAATCACCCGCGATATGGGGACGGATGGCTTCCTCGATATACGCCGTGCGGGCCGAATTGAAGCGCCCCGGCCGGGTATCGGCGGCGAAGTGATTGGCCCAGAAATCGACAAGGCGCTGGCGAAAGCCCACGGGTTCAGCCACGCGGCGGGCTATATCTTGGCGCAGATCGACCAGCGCGTCGCGGCGATCAGCGCGGGACAACTGCTCGACCTGTTCCATGATCTTCTCGGCCGGCACCTCGCCCCGCTGCGCGCGAATCCGGGTGCGTTGCGCTTCACGTTCCAGCCGGCTGCTGAACGGCGTGATCCGGGCAGCCGGAGCGGCGTGGTCGAGATCCGCCATCAAGGCCGGCGGTCCGATTGCGCCGGATGACGTGGCGAGCGGGCCAAGCCCAAACCGTATGATCCCCAAAGTTGACACCGTCACAGCGCGCACTCGTTCAGTTCGCCCAAGTGGTGCGCGCTGGGCGCGCGGTCTGTCAAGTCAAAGCTTGGTCAGTCGGCGCGGCGCAGAACGAGCACGGCATTCAACCCGCCAAAGGCGAAGGCATTGCTCATAACCGCATCGACCCGTGCCGCGCGCGCCTCGTTCGGCACCACGTCGAGCGGACAGTCCGGGTCGGCTTCGGTGAAATTGACGGTCGGGGCCAGAACGCCCTCTCGCAGCGCCATCAGGCAGGCCAGCAATTCGACCGCGCTGGTGCCCCCGATCAGGTGGCCATGCATGGATTTGGTCGACGACACCGGGCAATCGGCCAGATGACCGCCCATGACTTCGGTCAAGGCTTGCGCTTCGGTCTTGTCATTGGCGGTCGTTCCCGTGCCATGAGCGTTCACATAGCCAATGGCATCGGGGGCAAGCCCTGCATCCGCAAGCGCCATGCGCATGGCGCGCACCGGGCCGTCACGGTCGGGCATGACGATGTCGCTGGCGTCAGAGGACAGGCCGAAGCCGGCCACCTCTGCCAAGATCGGCGCACCACGGGCGATAGCGCGCTCGCGTTCCTCGAACACGAAAACCGCGCCCCCCTCGCCCTGCACCATGCCAGAGCGGTCGCGCGAAAAGGGGCGGCAGGTGTCGCGGCTCATCACGCGCAGGCCTTCCCATGCCTTGATGCCGCCAAAGCCCAGCATCGCCTCTGATCCGCCGGTCAGCATGATGTCGGCAAGCCCCGCGCGGATCATCATCAACGCCTGTCCCATCGCGTGATTGGCCGAGGCGCAGGCCGTGGACACGGTAAAGCCCGGCCCTTTCAGCCCGAATTCCATCGACACATGCGATGCAGCGGCGTTGTGCATCAGGCGCGGCACCACGA
Organism: Roseibaca sp. Y0-43; assembly: GCF_020667835.1. Taxonomy (GTDB): domain Bacteria; phylum Pseudomonadota; class Alphaproteobacteria; order Rhodobacterales; family Rhodobacteraceae; genus Roseinatronobacter. The sequence continues at coordinate 107,874 of NZ_JAFMPR010000007.1, read as the reverse complement.
ACGGGTGCACGCGGTTCTTGCCCTCTGCATAGACCGCGCGGTAATTGTCATCGACCGTCAGGTTACCGCCGCCCGCCGTGCCCAGCACCACGCCCGCGCGCAGGCGATCGGCGTCGGACAGCTCCAGCCCCGATTGCGCCATCGCCTCGCGTGCGCTGACAAGGGCGATCTGGGTGAAGCGGTCCAGAAGTGGCAAGGCGTTGCGGGAAAAATGCGCCGCCGGATCAAAATCCGCGATCTCTGCCCCGATCTGCACGCTCAGGCGGTCCACGTCGCGGCAGGTCAGCGGGCCGATGGCCGAGCGGCCCGCCTGCATGGCTGCGAATGTCTGGGCGACATCCGCCCCGAGCGGGTTCAGACTGCCCGCGCCGGTTATGACAACGCGCCTCATGCCGCCTGTTTGGCGATCAAGCCCTCGACCTGCCGGATGATCGCGCCGACTGACGAAATGTCGAAACCGCTTTCATCGGGGTTATTGGCGTTGAAGGGGATCGAGACGTCGAACGCTTCCTCGATCCCGAAAATACACTCGACCAGCCCAAGGCTGTCGAGGTCCAGATCGGCCAGCGTCATGTCATCGCGCAACTCGGACACGTCGACCATGGCCTGTTCGGCAATGATCTCTCTGACGCGCTGCGCGATCGGGTTTTCGTCCAACATGAAATCCAGTCCCATCAGGCACTCTCCTTTGCAGCCGGGATATGCCTTACATCTGGACAGAATGTAACAACTTCATGACGCCGGACAACTGGAAAACACCTCACATCGGCGTAGGTTGCGCAACCAAAACGCCCCGCCACATCGGGCGGGGCGCAGATGGCATTCGGGATCGGGCAATCAGCTTGCCGGGTTCACCGCCCCCGCCGCGACCAGCGCGCGATAGATTTTCGCGTCGCGGCCATACATGTCGTTGCGGAAATTCAGCTCGCCCCGCACATTGGTAAAGGCCGTGCGATAGACCAGATGCACCGGCACCGGCGTGTCCAGATACAGCCGCGTCTGCTGGCCGGTGTTCAGGATGGAATGATACAGCTCCTTCGGTGTGTCCGACTGACGCGACAGCAATTCATAGGCGAAATCACGCGGATCATCCAAACGCACGCAGCCCGAGGAATGCGTCCGCACCGTGGTGTTGAACAGGTGCTGGTCGGGCGTGTCATGCAGGTAGATGGCGTAAGGGTTCGGGAACATGAACTTCACCTCGCCCAGCGCATTTGACGGCCCCGGAGGCTGGCGCACGTTGAACGGGAAATTCGCAGGCGTGTAGCGCCCGAAATTGATCGCACTGCGCGGAACGACGCGGCCGCTGGCATCGACGATCTGCAAATGACGCGCACCGCCAGAGGCCAGCGCGCCCCAATAGGACCGCGCCAGGATGGACCGTGGCAGGGTCCAATCCGGGTTGATTTCCAGGTATTTCATCGTCTCGGAAAACTCGGGCGTGTGCTTGTTGTCGCCATTCGCGCCAACGATTGCCTTGGTTTCGAAGGTGACGATGTCGTTATCGACGATCCGGGCGTAGAAATCGGTCAGGTTGACCCAAACATGCCGGTCACCGCGCGGGATGTTCATCCAGCGCTCCCGCTCCATTGCGACAATGACTGATTCCAGACGCTCTTGCGGGCTGACATTCAGCGCGCGGATGGTCGATGCGCCCGCCAAACCGTCGGGTTTGATGCCGTGATTGACCTGAAAGCGCTGCACGGCGGTTTGCAGCACGCCGTCATAGCTGGCAACGGCAGACCGCTCCAGGTAGCCCATCGCGATCAGGCGGTTGCGCAAGGCCACGACCGCCGGGCCAGATGCGCCGGGCGCAAAGCGCACCTGCGGCACTTGCGGCCCCCAGCCGCCATCGGCAATGGCCTGTTCCAATTCGCGCTTGGCGCGGAAAAGGCGCGCGTATTCCGGGGCGGACGGCGCAAGGTTGCGGATGAAGGCCGCAGCCGGGGCGACGGCGAAATCGGTCAGCAATTTCTCTGCCTCGGGGCGGGGCAGCACGCGCACGATATCGGTGTCGATGCGCGACGGCTCCAGCACGCCACTGTGCAGGTCGGTCGCAAAGCGCAGGAAGGTCAGCGTCATCTGCGCTTCCAGCGCGCCGCGATCCCGCTCGCTTTCAACCGCGTCGAAGGCGGCCAGCAAACCGGGCATGTCGTAGCGTTCCAGCGGCAACCCATGGTCAGAGGCGCGGCTGAGCGCGGTCATAAACGCCTGACGGCGGGGCGCGTCATCCGCGCCGGTCCACAGATCGGCGTAGTCATGGGCGCGGTAAAAGGCCGAAACGCCCTCATTCGCGGCAACCCCTTCGGCCACGGCCTGCTGAAAGGCTGGGAAATGCTGGGCAAAAGCAGGCAGCCCTGCGGGCACCGAAAGCGCCAAGGCGACGGCCCCAAGCCGCAGGCGCGGCAAAGATTTGGTCAGAAAACGCATATACCTATCCCCGATGGTCTGGCAGAACCAAATTGGCAAAATATTGCCGATCACGTCCATTCACAAGCCTGTCAGCGTGGAAATTGCCCGGAGTAATGGGAATTTAACCACAGCGTGGTTTTCTGACGGGGCGTTTTGCGTCCACGCGGCACCGTTCCGCAGCGCTCTGACGACACGGATACGGGGGCTGAATTGGCGAAATATTGCCAATCTGCGGACCATGACGCGTGCAAGGCGGACTCGGCTCTTGGTTGGGGCGGGGTTTTGTGGCAGTTAAAGTCAAGCGAAAGCGGCCCGCGTCCAACGAGGCGTGTTTGGGTCGCAACTCGCAGGGATTGAGGAATACAGGTCAAGATGCTTCACACCGGCACGAATGTCACTCGCCGCGCCCTTCTTGGCGCATTCGCTGCTACCGCTGTCAGCGCTGCCCCCTTCTTCCCCGGCGTAACCGCCTATGCCCGTGGCGCGGGCGACATCCGCAAGATCAACTTCTACTCGGGCCGCACCGGCGAGAAGATCAACATCATCTACTGGGTCGACGGCAAATACATCAAAGAGTCGATGGCCGAGATCAACCATTTCTTCCGCGACTGGCGGAACAACAAGGTGCATTCGATCGACGCGCGCACCATCGACATTCTGGCCGCGGCCCATGGCCTGCTGCGCGTGGACGAACCCTATATGCTGCTGTCGGGCTACCGCTCTCCGGAAACCAATGCCATGCTGCGCGCGCGCTCCAGCGGGGTCGCGCGCAATTCGCTGCATATGCAGGGCGAAGCGGCCGATGTGCGGCTGCAATCGCGCTCGGTGTCGCAAATCGCGCAGGCGGCGGCCTCTTGCAAGGCGGGCGGGGTCGGTCGCTACTCGCGCTCGAACTTCGTGCATATGGACTGCGGCGTCGTGCGCAGCTGGGGCCGCTAAGCCCCCCTCACGGCCCGCCGCGCACCAGCTTGCACTGTTGCGCTTGTGACTGGCCTAAATCGTATTTTTGCCGCATTCTGTTGATAATGCAGAAACAGTGCCACCGCGCCCTTCGCGGGGACAAGGTGCTTTGCCGGGACACGCCCCGGCGCTCAGGCAAGGATCATGCGGGGACACGAGCAGGCGATGTTGGATTTCGTCAATGTCAGCAAAAGCTTCTGGACGGGCACCCAGCGCAAGGTCATCCTTGAGGACGCGACATTTGGCATTCGTCGGGGCATGAATCTTGGCGTTCTGGCCAAGAACGGCTCTGGCAAGACGACCGTCATCAACATGATGGCCGGGCTGGAGCGCCCCGACCACGGCACGATTCACCGAAATTGCAGCGTGTCCTTTCCGCTTGGCTTCATGGGCGGGCTGGTCAGCAAGCACACGGCCACCGAAAACGTCCGCTACATTGCCAATATCTACGGGCTGGACGCCGATTATGTCGAAGCCTTTTGCCGCTGGCTGTGCGATATCGGCGAATATTTCGACATGCCCATCGGCACTTATAGCAGCGGGATGCGCGCGCGCCTGTCGCTGGCGTTGATGATGGCGATGAATTTCGACCTGTATCTGATTGACGAAGGGATGCCGACCACGACCGATGTGGCTTTCAACAAACGTGCAGGCGCGGTCATGCGCGAGCGGTTCGAGAAATCTTCGTTGATCATCGTGTCGCATGACCACAAAATCCTGGAGAAGTTCTGCAATTCCGCCGCCGTGCTGCGCGATGGAAAATTGTATTTCTTCGACACGCTGGAAGAGGCGAAAGAGCTTTATGACTACGCCGGTTAAATCCAAACGGTTCCGCCTGCGGCGCACCGACGAGGCTGCGCAGCGCGCGACCACCGAACCCGCGCCGCGCCCCGCCCCGGTCGCGGAAGAGTTGACGCCGCGCGCGGTGGAACCGACCCCGCATCGCATCGTTCTGCAAAAACGCGCACGGGTCAGCCCGACAGAGGGCAACGCGCCCAAGCCCGCGCCAGAGACATCACCCCCCACGGCCGGCGCGACCGCGAAACCCGATGACGGGCTGTCTGCTGACACCGACCTTGACATCATCCGCCAAGAAGGGCTGACAGCGCGCCAATTGCGTATGGCCATGCGCGTGGCCCAGAAGCACGGCATCCGCGCCACCTCCGCCTATGAGGCGGTGCTGATGCTGCGCAAGCAGGGCGTGGACCCGTTTTCCCGCGCGACCATGCTGGAGCTAGTGCGCGATGAAAAGCCCGAAGACACCAGCCGCGCCCTGACCACGGCGCCCCAGACAAGCCCCGCGCCCGTCGGCGACGCGGTGTCCTCGGCGCAAGAGCGTATGGCGAAGATCGCGGCGGATCGCGACCGCGAATTGCAGAAGATGCAGCGCCAGATCGTCAAACGCCGCCGCAAGCGCCTGCTGTTGCTGGGCGCGCGCATTCTGGCCTTCGTGACCTTCCCGACCTTTCTGGCGACCTATTACTTCTACATGATCGCCACGCCCATGTATGCGACCGAATCCGAGTTCATTATCCAACAGGCCGATTCCGGCCCGTCCATGGCCGGCGATCTCAGTTCCATGATGCCCTCCGCCGCCGGAATGGGCTTGGGCGGCCAGCAAGAGGCCGCTTCTGTCCAGAGCTTCTTGCAATCGCGCGGGGCGATGTTGCGGCTGGACCGCGAAGAAGGCTTCCGCGCGCATTTCAGCCAGCCCGAGCTGGACATCTGGCGCCGCTTGCCGCCCGATGCCTCCAGCGAAGAGGCGTTCAAGACCTATAACCGCCATGTGCGCATCAGCTACGACCCGACCGAAGGTGTGGTCGGCATGGAGGTGATCGCAGCCACGCCCGAAGACAGCGAACGCTTCGCCCGCGCGCTTCTCACCTATGCCGAAGAGCATGTCGACATGATGACCCAGCGCCTGCGCGACAGCCAGATGCGCGAAGCCCGCCAAAGCCTGGAAGAAGCGCAACTGGCCCTGATCCAGGCCCGTCAGGACATCGTCGCGCTGCAAGAACAGTCATCCGTTCTGTCGGGCGAGGTCGAGGTGCAACTGATCTCGCAACAGATCGTGGCGCTCGAAACAGAACTCACGCAGACGCAACTGACCATTCAGGAAATGCGCACCAATGCCCGCCCCAACCCCGCGCGGCTTATGCCGCTGGAGCGGCGCGCGCAGGCCTTGCAGGAACAGATCGACGGGCTGCGCGCGTCCATGACCCAAGGCTCTGGCGGGGACGCGTCGCTTGCCTCTATCCAAAGCCAGCTCATCATGGCCGAGGCAGAGGTCCAGACCCGCGAGATGATGCGCGCACAGGCGATGCAACAGCTCGAAGCCGCCCGGATGGAGGTCAGCCGCCAGGTCCGTTACCTTGCGCTGACGGTCGAACCCATCGCGTCGGATGAGGCAGTCTATCCGCGAAAACTGGCGAATTCTTCGCTGGCCTTCCTGCTCTTTGCGGGTATCTACCTCTTTGCCTCTATGACCGGGTCGGTGCTGCGCGAACAGGTCTCTGGCTAAAGGCTGCGGCGGGCGGCTCAGACCGCCTGCCCCGCCGCCCAGCCCGATGACCACGCCCATTGAAAGTTGTAGCCGCCCAGCCAGCCCGTGACATCGACCACTTCGCCGATAAAATGCAAACCCGGCACAGCGCGCGCTTCCATGCTGCGTGCGTCCAGATCGCGCGTGTCCACGCCGCCCAGCGTGACCTCGGCGGTGCGGTAGCCTTCGCTGCCCACGGGGCGGATGCGCCAATCCTGCACCTCGCGCGCCAGCCGCGCCATGGCGGGGCCGGTCTGATCGGCCAATCGCCCCGACAGGCCCGCCCGCGCAACGACCGCGCGCGCCAGCCGCTCGGGCAGGTGGCGCGCAAGGGCGGTCTGCACATCCACGCGCCCCGCTTGTGCCTTCTGCGCGACCAGCGCCGCGCCCATGTCCTGCCCCGGTGCCAGGTCGACCGAAATCTCGTCGCCCTCGCGCCAATAGCTGGAAATCTGCAAGATCGACGGGCCAGACAGGCCGCGATGGGTGAACAGCAATCCCTCTTCGAACCTTATCTTCCCATGTCCCACCCGCGCGGGCACCGACAGGCCCGCCAAGGCGCGCGCGCCCTCCAGCACCTCGCCCGAGAAGGTCAGCGGCACCAGCCCCGGCCGCGTTTCCACAACGCCCAGCCCGAATTGCCGTGCCAAGCTGTAGCCCAGCCCCGTCGCGCCCATTTTCGGGATCGACTTGCCACCCGTTGCCACCACCAGTTTCGGCGCGCGGAACGCGCCCGCGCTGCTGGCCACCTCGAACTCACCTGTATGGTTGACCGCGCCAATCTCAGCCCCCAAGACCAGCTTGACGCCCGCCGCCTCCATATCCGCGCGCAACATGGCGATGATCTCGCGCGCCGATCCGTCGCAGAAAAGCTGCCCAAGGGTTTTCTCATGCCATGCAATGCCAGCCGCCGAGACGCGTTCAATGAAATCCCATTGCGTGTAGCGCTTCAGCGCCGAGAGGGCGAAACGCGGGTTGTCCGACAAGAAACGCTCGGGCGCTATATGCAGATTGGTGAAATTGCACCGCCCCCCGCCAGAAATGCGGATCTTCTCGCCCGGTGCCTTCGCATGATCCAAAAGCACCACGCGCCGACCCCGACGCCCGGCCTCTATGGCACAGAACATGCCGGCGGCCCCGGCACCAAGGATGATGACATCGAACTGACCCATCCTTTCATCCTTGCATAAATATCCAAAACACCGACATCAGCTGCCCTGCACCTGAATCACGGGCAGGGTGCCGCCCGGAACGGGCACGCGCGCCCGGCGCGCCCCCGCCCTTGCGGGGGCCGGCGGGCGCGCGTTTCGCCCTTCCCGGTCAATCGCCATCCGCTTCGGCGCGCTGGCGCGCCCACATGGCGGCGTAGCGTCCGCCCTTGGCCAGAAGCGAGTCATGCGTGCCGTCCTCCACGATCTCGCCCGCTTCCAGCACCACGATGCGGTCGGCCTCGACCACGGTCGACAGCCGGTGCGCGATCATCAGCACCGTGCGCCCTTGTCCCGCGCGGCGCAGGCTGTCCTGAATGTCCTGTTCCGTCTGGGTATCCAGCGCGCTGGTCGCCTCGTCCAGCAACAGGATAGCGGGGTCTTTCAGCAGGGTGCGGGCAATCCCCACCCGCTGTTTCTCGCCGCCCGACAGCTTCAAGCCGCGCTCGCCCACCGCCGTGTCATAGCCTTCGGGCAGCGACAGGATGAAGTCGTGGATGCGCGCGGCCTTGGCCGCCGCTTCCACCTCGGCACGGGTCGCCCCCTCGCGCCCATAGGCTATGTTATAGGCGATGGTGTCGTTGAACAGCACCGTGTCCTGCGGCACTACGCCGATGGCCGCGTGCAGGCTGTCTTGCGTGACATCGCGCAGGTCTTGCCCGTCGATGCGGATCGCGCCGCCGCTCACGTCATAGAAGCGGAACAAAAGCCGCCCGATGGTCGATTTGCCAGACCCCGACGGGCCGACGATGGCCACGCTCTTGCCCGGCGGCACCCGCAAAGAGACCCCCTTGAGGATGGGCCGCTCGGGCGTGTAGCCAAAGCGCACGTCGTCCAGCACCACCTCGCCGCCCCGCACCTCCAGGGCGCGCGCGCCGGGCTTGTCCTGCACATCGGCGGGTTGGTCCAGCAATTCGAACATGTCGCCCATATCGACCAGCGCCTGCCGGATCTCGCGGTACACCGTGCCCAGAAAGTTCAGCGGCATGGTGATCTGGATCATGTAGGCATTGACCATGACGAAATCGCCCACCGTCAGATCGCCCGACTGCACCCCCATCGCGGCCAGCACCATCACGATGACCAGCCCCGTGGTAATGAGCAAGGCCTGCCCGAAATTCAGAAACGCCAGCGAGTAGTTGGTCTGCACGGCCGCGGTTTCATATTTCTGCATGGCCGCGTCATAGCGGCGGGCTTCCATGCCCTCGGCGTTGAAATACTTGACCGTCTCAAAGTTCAGCAGGCTGTCGATGGCCTTTTGATTGGCATCCATGTCCTGGTTGTTCATCTCGCGGCGCTGCTTCACGCGCCATTCGGTCACGCGAAAGGTGAACCAGACATATAGCGCGATGGTCACGACCACGGTGGCCAGATAGCGCCAGTCGAACAGCCAGAAAAACACGGCCGAGATCATCAGCAGCTGCAAGACCAGCGGAAAGATCGAGAACAGCAGGAAGCGCAGCAGGAAATCGACGCCTTTCACACCCCGTTCGATGATCCGGCTTAGCCCGCCGGTTTTGCGGGTGATATGGTAGCGCAGGCTGAGGCGGTGGATATGGCTGAAGGTTTCCAGCGCCAATTGCCGCAACGCGCGCTGGCCCACACGGGTGAACAGCACGTTGCGCAATTCCTGAAAGCCGATCTCCATCAGGCGGGCAATGCCATAAGCCACGGTCAGCCCGACCGCGCCCAGTGCCAGCCACCAGCCCGCACCCTCGCCGCCCAGCGCATCGACGGCGCCCTTGTAGAAAAACGGCGTGCTGACCGCGACAAGCTTGGCCAGAACCAGCATGACAAGGGCTGCGACGACACGGTATTTGACCCAATCCTGCCCCTCGGGCCAGAGATAGGGCGCGACCCGCTGGATCACACGCCAGCCCGTGGCGCGCTCGCGCGCGGCCTCGGCGGCTTCGGGCTGGGGGATGGGGCTGGCCTTTGCAGGCGCGCTGTCTTGGGCTGTCATCGCGGGCTTTCCGGCTGGCTTTGGCGCTATCTAGGCGGTTGCGCCGTGAATGACCAGAGCGGGCGCTATTGCGTCGCAGCGTCCGGCAACACGAAAACCTGCCCCGGATAGATCAGGTCGGGGTCGCGGATCTGGTCGCGATTGGCATCGAAAATCCGCATGAAGCGCCGCCCATCGCCGTAATTCTGCTCTGACATGTCCCACAGCGTATTGCCCGGCTGCACGATCAGCGCCTGCGGGCCAGCGGCTTCGCGGGCAAGCTCCGGCGTCACCCGCTCGAACGGGATTTCCGCGCGCGAGACGACCTGAGAGGCGGCATCCAGCTCATCCACCCGCAGGCGGTAGACGCCGCGCTCTATCCCCGCCAATTGCGCCTGCCATGCCCCGTCGGCATCGGCGCGGGTGCGCAGGATGGGCTGGTTGTCGAGGTAAATCTGGATATCGGCCAACCCGCGCGCGCTGCGCCCGCCCATGACGATATCGCCCTCGCGGTCGTAGACCACCGAGTCGATGACAACATTTCCGGTCGCGCCCCCTGCCCCCGGCAGGCGTGGCGCGTCGCCCAGAACCTGCACCGACCCGTCCGACCGCATCAGCACGGCAAGGGGGGCCGTGGCGTCAGCGGCGTCTGCGGGCAAGCCTTGGCGCGTGCTGCCCTCGGCCAAGGCAGCGCTCTCGGCCTCGGCCGACAGTTCGGGGCGGGTTGGGTCGCTGGGTGCGCCAAAAAGGGGCGTGGTTGCCACTTCGCGCGCGACCATTTGCGGCGCGTCCCCCGCGCCTTCGGCCAAGGCCGCGCTGCTTGGGGCCAGCATCAGCGTGTCGGCAGAGCGGATGCGCCCGCCTTCGGGCAAGCGCACTTCCAGCTCCAGCACGCGCGGGCTGCGGCTGGGGGCCACGTCGAACAACATGACGAATTCGCCCGCGTCGGAACTGACGGTATCTGCGACCTGCGCCTCGTCAATCAGGGCCGCGACCTGCACGCGCGCGGGCGCTTGCCCCGCGATCAGCACATTGCCCAGATCGGTCACGCGCACGATGTCAAAGACCGGCGCGGCATCTTGCACCGCTGCCACGGACGCTATTCGCAGATCGGGTGCGCCCACCGCTGCGGGCGGGTTCGCCGCCTCTGGCGCGATCATCGGCACGCTGGGTGCAGGCAATTGCGGCGCGTCCTGCTCGGGGAAAACCAGAACATAGGCCACACTGGCCGCGCCCACCACGGCGACAGAGCCGACGGCCCATTGCGCCAATGTGTCCTTGGGTAGGTATTTCAGCATCCGTCACTCCGATCGCAAGCCCGTCTGCGGCGCTTGCGCAACTTGCACAAACCTACCAACCCCGTTACCTGCTGGCAAAAGAATTCGCTACAAGGTGTTGTTCCATGTCCGCCACCACCCCCTCTATCTGTGTCTTTTGCGGCGCGCGCGGCGGCGTTGATCCGGCCTATGTGGCCGATGCGCAGGCCATGGGCCGCGCGATTGCCGCGCATGGCTGGCGGCTGGTCTATGGCGCGGGCGATGTGGGGCTGATGGGTGAAGTGGCGCGCGCCTGCATTGGCGCGGGCGGCGACAGTTTCGGCGTGATCCCGACGCACCTGATGCAGGGCGAAGTCGCCAAGCGCGACCTTGGCACGCTGGTCGTGACCGAGACGATGCACGAGCGCAAGAAGGTCATGTTCAGCAATTCCGACGCGATCGTGGTGCTGCCCGGTGGCGCGGGGTCGCTGGACGAGTTCTTCGAGGTGCTGACATGGCGGCAGTTGGGCCTGCACGCGCGGCCCATCTACATTCTGAACACGGGCGGGTATTGGACGCCCTTGGCCGGGCTGGTCGATCATATCATCGCCCAAGGCTTTGCCGATGCCAGCCTGCGCGGGTTCTTCACACTGTGCGACAGTGTGAAGGATGTGGTGGCGGGGCTGGAGGGGGCGCTGGCACGGTAAGCCTGCCGCGTCATCGGCGGGCCGGGGACTGCCGAACCGACCCGCCGAGCCAGAGCGCTTTATGGCGGCCATATCCGAAAAACGGCAAAACGGTGCGCCCAGACCAGCCAATCGGCAGGCCGCGGGACGGCCCGCCGATGACGCTGCGGGCTTCGCCCTTGTCCCGCGTCAGGGGCTATTCCGCTGCCACTCGCTTCGGCTTCAATAGCGGTGCCAAATAGCGCCCGGTATGGCTGGCTTCGACCTTGGCCACCTCCTCTGGCGTGCCGGTCGCCACCACCTGCCCCCCGCCATCGCCGCCCTCTGGCCCGATGTCGATGATCCAGTCGGCGGTTTTCACCACGTCCAGATTATGCTCGATCACGACGACCGTATTCCCCTGATCCACCAATTCATGCAGCACGTCCAAAAGCTTGCGCACATCCTCGAAATGCAGGCCGGTGGTCGGCTCGTCCAGAATATACAGCGTCCGCCCGGTCGAGCGCCGCGCCAGTTCCTTCGACAGTTTCACGCGCTGCGCCTCGCCGCCCGAAAGCGTCGTCGCCTGCTGGCCAACCTTGATATAACCCAGACCCACGCGCATCAGCGCATCCATCTTCTCGCGGATGGACGGCACCGCCTCGAAAAAGCCCTGGGCCTCTTCCACGGTCATGTCCAGCACGTCGGCGATGGATTTGCCCTTGAACAGCACTTCCAGCGTTTCGCGGTTGTAGCGTTTGCCCTTGCAGGTCTCGCAAGTGACATAGACATCGGGCAGGAAATTCATCTCGATCTTCAAGACCCCGTCGCCCTGACAGGCCTCGCAGCGCCCGCCCTTCACGTTGAAGCTGAAGCGCCCCGGTTTATACCCGCGCGCGCGCGCCTCTGGCAGGCCCGCGAACCAGTCGCGGATCGGACCGAAGGCGCCGGTATAGGTCGCGGGGTTTGAGCGCGGCGTGCGCCCGATGGGGCGCTGGTCGATGTCGATGACCTTGTCGAGCTGCTCCAACCCCTTGATCGTCTCGCAGGGCGCGGGCGTCTGGCGCGCGCCGTTTAGGCGCATCGACGCGGTCTTGAACAGCGTTTCAATCGTCAGGGTGGATTTGCCGCCGCCCGACACGCCGGTGACGCAGACGAACTTGCCCAGCGGGAAATCGACCGTCACATCGCGCAGGTTGTTGCCGCTGGCCTTCACCACTTTCAGCTTCTTGCCATTGCCCTTGCGGCGGGTCTTGGGCACCGCAATTTCGCGCGTGCCGGTCAGGTATTGGCCGGTCACGCTGGCCGGATCGGCCATGATTTGCTCGGGCGTGCCCTTGGCCACGACCTGCCCACCATGGACACCCGCGCCGGGGCCAATATCCAGCACGTAGTCGGCGGTGCGGATGGCTTCCTCGTCATGCTCGACCACGATCACGGTATTGCCCTGGTCGCGCAGGTTGCGCAGCGTGACCAGCAGGCGGTCATTGTCGCGCTGGTGCAGGCCGATGCTGGGTTCGTCCAGCACATAGAGCACCCCGGTCAGCCCGCTTCCGATCTGGCTGGCCAGACGGATACGCTGGCTTTCGCCACCAGACAGCGTGCCCGCGTGCCGCCCCAGCGTCAGGTAATCCAGCCCCACATTGACCAGAAAGCCCAAGCGTTCGCGGATTTCCTTCAGGATCGCGCGGGCGATTTCATTCTTCTGCTTGCTCAGCGCGTCGGGCACGGTCTGCACCCAGTCGAGCGCGTCCTTGATCGCCATCTCCGTGACCTGCCCGATATGCAGGCCGCCGATCTTGACCGCCAGCGCCTCTGGCCGCAGACGGTGGCCGCCGCACGCCCCGCAGGCGCGGTTGTTCTGGTATTGCTCGAAATCCTCGCGCACCCAGGCGCTGTCGGTTTCGCGGTAGCGGCGTTCCATGTTCGGGATGACACCCTCGAAGGCGCGGGTCACGTTGTAGACGCGGCCGCCTTCGTCGTAGCGGAACGGCAGTTCTTCGCCGCCAGAGCCGTAAAGAAGCACCTGCTTCACATGCGCGGGCAGGTCTTTCCATGGTGCTTTCGCATCAAACTCGTAATGCGCGGCAAGCGACTCGATGGTTTGCAGGAAATAGGGCGACTTGCCCTTGCGCCATGGCGCGATGGCCCCGTCATACAGCTTCAGCGCGTGGTCGGGCACGACAAGGCGTTCGTCGAAGAACAGTTCCACCCCTAACCCGTCGCAATCGGGGCACGCGCCCGTGGGCGCGTTGAAGGAAAAGAGCCGTGGCTCGATTTCCGAGATCGTGAAGCCACTGACCGGGCAGGCGAATTTCTCGGAAAAGGTGATCCGCGTGCCGTCCTCTTTCGCTTCCTCCAGCACCGCGATGCCATCGGCCAAGTCCAGCGCCGTGCGGAACGAATCCGCCAGCCGCGTCTCGATCCCCTCGCGCACGACGATACGGTCGACCACCACGTCGATGTCATGGCGGAATTTCTTGTCCAGCGTCGGCGGCTCGTCCAGCTCGTAGAATTGCCCGTCCACCTTCACGCGCTGGAAGCCCTGCTTGCGCAGTTCCAGAAATTCCTTGCGGTATTCACCCTTGCGGTCGCGCACGATCGGGGCCAGCAGATAGGCGCGCGTGCCCTCTTCCAACGCCATCACGCGGTCGACCATGTCTTGCACCTGCTGCGCTTCGATCGGCAGGCCGGTCGCCGGGCTGTAGGGCGTGCCCGCGCGGGCAAAGAGCAGGCGCAGGTAGTCGTAAATCTCGGTCACGGTGCCCACGGTCGAACGCGGGTTCTTGCTGGTCGTCTTCTGTTCAATGCTGATCGCGGGCGACAGGCCAGAGATATGGTCCATGTCGGGCTTTTGCATCATGTCAAGGAACTGGCGCGCATAGGCCGACAGGCTTTCGACATAGCGGCGCTGGCCTTCGGCATAGATGGTATCGAACGCCAGCGACGACTTGCCCGACCCCGACAGCCCGGTGATGACGACAAGCTGGTCGCGGGGCAGATCGACGTCGATATTCTTCAGATTGTGCTCGCGTGCGCCGCGCACCTCGATGAATTTCTGCTCGGCCATGGCCACCCCTTTCGCGCTTCACGCGGCAAGATAGCGGTCCATGGATGAGTCTCCAATCGAAAACTGTGAACGAAACGTAAACAAATACGGTGAAGATGCGAATTCTTGCAGCAGGGCGCAGCCCGGCACGATTAATATTCAAATAAATGAATTTAAGACTTGCAAAATACCGCAAGCCCGCCATTTTAAGGGCAACGACTGCTTGAAAGGCTGTTCCCATGTTCGGATTTCTGTCCAAATCCTCTTCGGCCCGTATCAACCCGTCCGAAGCGATTGCACGTGTCAAGGATGGCACGCTGACGCTGATCGACGTGCGCGAGGCGGGCGAATTGCGCCAGTCTGGCAAGGCCAAGGGTGCCTTGCATATCCCGCTGGGCCAGATCGGCGCACAAACCGACCCCAAAAGCGGCCATTTCAACCGCAAGCTGGACCCGTCGAAGGCGGTGGCGCTCTATTGTGCCTCTGGCGCGCGGTCGGGGCGCGCGGCGGATGTTATGCGCGCCAATGGCTTTGCCGAGGTCTACAACCTTGGCACGCTGCATGACTGGCAATTGTCCGGCGGGCAAGTGGTGCGCTAAAACACTGGCACTTCGGCACATCTTGGGGCTTACTGGCCCAAGACCTTTGCCGATGGAGCCATTTTCATGCGCTTGCCCCTAGCCCTGTGCCTTGCCCTTAGCCTGCCATTGCCGCTTGCGGCGCAGGACCAAACCAACACCATTCTTGTGCTGGACGGGTCCGGGTCGATGTGGGGCCAGATCGACGGGGTGAACAAGATCACCATCGCGCGTGACGTGGTGGCTGGGCTGCTGGACCAGTTTCCGGCGGGGCAGAACCTTGGGCTGACGGTCTACGGCCACCGCACGCGCGGCGACTGCACCGACATTGAAACCGTCGTCACGCCGGGGCCGGATACGCTGGGCGCGATCCGGCAAGCGGTCGCGGGCATAAACCCGCGCGGGCGCACACCGATGACCGATGCCGTCATCGCCGCCGCGCAGGCGCTGCGCCATACCGAACAGGCCGCGACCGTGATCCTAGTGTCGGACGGGATAGAGACTTGCCACCCCGACCCCTGCGCTGCGGCCCGCGCGTTGGAAGAAGCGGGCGTGAATTTCACCGCGCATGTCGTGGGCTTTGACGTGACCGATCCGGCGGCACTGGCGCAGATGCAATGCATGGCGCAGGAAACCGGCGGCACCTTCACCACCGCCGCCAATGCCAGCGAGTTGACCGAGGCGCTGACGCGCGTCGCGGTCGCGACCCCGGACCCGGAGCCTGTGCTCGTGTCGGCGCGCTTCTCTGCCGTGCTGGAGCAAGGCAGCACAAAGCGCGGCATTACCAACGGCGTGGTGTTCGAAGTGCTGCAAGGGGACGCGACCGTCATGGACGCCACCCAAAGCGACGCGCCCATGGCCGTGCTTGCCTCCGGCGATTACACCCTTCAGGCCTATTGGATCGAGGGCGAAGAGCAGATCCGCCAGCCCTTCACCCTCTCTGACGCGGGCGATCTGGCGGTCGAAGTGGTGTTCAGCCAAGCCTTGCCCCCGGCCACGCTCGATGCGGTGGCCAGCGGCCCCGCGGGCAGCACGATCATGGTGGACTGGACCGGCCCGAATGGCGAGGGCGACTATCTAGACACCGCCGCACCGGGTGCCGGTGCGCAGGACTACCAGACCTTCGTAAACACGATGGATGGCACCCCCGCCACGCTGCGCCTGCCCGCGCAACCGGGCGAGTATGTCATCCGCTATGTCATGGCCGATGGCGCGCAGGTTCTGGCAGAGCGCTCCGTCACCGTCACCCCGCAGCAAGAGGCGCTGAGCGCGCCCGCCACGGCAGCGATTGGCGAAACGATCATGGTGGCGTGGCAGGGCGGCGGGTTTGCCGAGGATTACATCGACGTCGCCCGCCCCGGTGCAGAGCCGTCCGATTACCGCACCTTCTCTTACGTGGTCGATGGCAACCCGCTGCCGCTGACCCTGCCGCTGGAACCGGGCGATTACCTGATCCGCTACATCACCGGACAAGATACAAGCGTCTTTGCCAGCATTCCGATCACGCTCACGGATATACCGACCACGCTTGACGCGCCTGCATCCGGCACGGCGGGGTCGGTGATGGATGTGGCGTGGCAAGGGCCGGGCTACGCGGGCGATTACCTGACCATCGCCACACCCGGTGACGGGGCGGTGGGCTATGTCACCTATGCCTATGTCGAGGGCGGCAGCCCCACGCAGATCACCCTGCCCGATACGCCCGGCACCTACGAGCTGCGCTATATCGCAACAGGGCGCGACGGGCGGATCATGGCCAGCCAAAGCCTGACGGTTCAATAACCGCCCTGCCGGCGCAGATGCGCCAGCCACAGATGCACAAGGCAGCCCGCGATCAGGGCTGCGGCCAATGCCAGCATCATCGCGGCATGACCGCCAAAGGTGATGGCCCAGGCAATCATCGGCGTGCCCAGCGTGTTGCCGATATTGCCCATCTGCGCCATGCCGCCATTGGCCATGGCGCGGCTGTCGGGCGCGGTGTTCAGTTGCGGAACAGCCGCGAAACTCGCGCCCTGCACCAAGCCCAAGGCGGAAGCAAAGGTCAGGCACAAAACGGCATTTCCGGGCGCGGCCAGCAGAGCCAGCGCGCAAGCGGCGCTCAGCCCAAAGCCCAGCACCACAACGCCAATCGGGCTGGTCACGCGCAGCAGTTGCACCCCCAGCACCAGCGATGACGCGATACTGACCAAGGGCATGGCCCCCACGACCCAGACGCGTTGGGCCTCGGGCAGGAACGGAGGCACTAGCGTCAGGAAGCTGACGAAACAGAACGTGTAGAACAACCACCCCCAAGCCGGCGCGCTGATATGGGCAGAGCGGTAGATGCGCAGATGATCGCGCCCGAGCGCCGCCAACCCCGGCATCTGGCCCTCCCCTGCCCGGTCGCGCGGCACCCATGCGTGCAGAACCATGGCAAAACCCGCCATATAGACCGCATGGGCCACGAAAAGCGCCGACATCCCGAAACGGTCCACCAAGGGCAGACCTGCAAAGACAAGGATCGCAAACGCCACGCCGAAAAACGTGCCCCAGACCGTCAACATCAAGGGGCGCAGACGGTCGGTGGACAATTGCGCGATCAGCGTCGGGATGACGACGACCAGCGCCAGATGCGACACGCCTTCGACCACGCGCAGCGCCAGGAATACCGGCAGGGGCGGAAAGCTCGCTTGCAGCAATGACACCGCCGCACCCGCCCACAGCCCCGCCAGCAGCGCGCGCCGCAACCCGATGCGCGCGGCCAGAATGCCCGCAACAAGGCCCAAGGCAATGCCGATGACGCCGACCATCGACACGGTCCAGCCCAAAGCAGCCCCGGCTTGCGGATAAACCTGTGGCAGCCGGTCGAAAATGACGCTGATCTTGCCATATTGCGCCGCAGCCCCAAGCCCCGCCAGCCAAAGGACAAGCGAAAGCGGCAAGGAAGGGCGCAAATCGGACATGCGCGCATCAAGACCCCGCCCGCGCCCGCGCGTCAACCACCGACATCGCATACCGGGCAGACAGCATATCGGGCGGCCCAAAGGTGCAACGGTCAAACCGCAAAGCCCGCGGCAACGCCGCGGGCTTTGGACATAGGCGTGCGGCCGCAAGGCCGCGCAATTTGGTCAGACCCTAGAAATGGATCGCGCGGCCATAGGCATCGAGCACCGATTCGTGCATCATCTCGGACAGCGTCGGGTGCGGGAAGACGGTCGCCATAAGGTCTTCTTCGGTGGTTTCCAACTGGCGGCCCACAACGTAGCCCTGGATCAACTCGGTCACTTCCGCGCCGACCATATGCGCGCCCAGCAGCTCGCCCGTTTTCGCGTCGAACACGGTCTTTATCATGCCTTCCGGCTCGCCCAGCGCAATCGCCTTGCCGTTGCCGATAAAGGGGAAGCGGCCCACCTTCACCTCGTAGCCCGCCTCTTTCGCCTTGGCCTCTGTCAGGCCGACGCTGGCGATTTGCGGATGGCAATAGGTGCAGCCGGCAATGCTGGACGGGTCCACCGCGTGCGGGTGCCCGCCTGCGATCAGTTCCGCCACCATCACGCCCTCGTGGCTCGCCTTATGCGCCAGCCAAGGGCCGTTGGTGGCGTCGCCGATCACATACAGCCCCTCGACCCCGGTGCGGCAATACTGGTCGGTCACGACGAAAGAGCGGTCGATCTTGGCACCCAGCTCTTCCAGCCCAAGGTTCTCGGTATTGGCCACGATGCCCACGGCGGAAATAACCGTGTCGAATTCGTGCTGCTCCACCTTGCCGCCGCGCTCGATATGCGCCGTCACCTTGGGTGCCTTGCGGTCCAGCTTCTTGACCATGGCCTTTTCCATGATCGTCATGCCTTGCTTGGTGAATTGCTTCTTGGCAAAGGCACTGATTTCGGCATCTTCCACGGGCAGGATGCGGTCCTGCACCTCGACCACGGTCACATCCGCGCCGAGCGTGTTGAAGAAGCTTGCAAACTCGATCCCGATCGCGCCCGACCCGATGACCAGAAGCTTTTTCGGCATCCGCTTGGGCGTCAGCGCGTGTTTATAGGTCCAGACCAGATCGCCATCGGCTTCCAGCCCCGGCAATTCGCGGGCGCGCGCGCCGGTGGCAAGGATGATGTTCTTCGCCGTCAGTTCTTCGCTGCCCTTGTCGGTGGTGACGGCGACACGGCCCTTCCCGGCCAGCTTGGCGCTGCCCATGATGACCGTGACCTTGTTCTTCTTCAGCAGGTGCCCGACACCGCCCGACAATTGCCCGGCCACGCCGCGCGAACGCTTCACGACCGCGTCCAGATCGTAGCCGATCCCCGAGGCGCTGAGCCCGAATTCCTTGGCGCGGTGCATCAGGTGGAACACTTCGGCGCTGCGCAGCATGGCCTTGGTCGGGATGCAGCCCCAGTTCAGGCAGATGCCGCCCAGGTGCTCACGCTCGACGATCGCGACAGATTGGCCAAGCTGTGCGGCACGGATTGCCGCGACATACCCGCCGGGGCCAGCCCCGATTACAACTGTGTCGAAAGCCTTTGCCGCCATGCCGGTTTCTCCTCCTGAAGCGATGCGCGAAATTAGTTTGGCATTAAACCAATTTTCACCTTACCGCAACGCAAAGGGGGAAACCCGGCCATGACCGGGTTGCATGGCTGGGGCTGTGCGGGCCGCTCAGGCGGCTTGTTGCAAACGGCGCACGGCCAGCCCATAGCCGCCATCGCTGAGGAAGGATTGCTCGGCAGAGGTGGTTTCGCGCCCAAGCGCGCTGTTTCGGTAGGGGAAGCGCCCGAATTCGCGGATGACCGCGCGGTGTGCACGCGCGTGAAGCAGGTTGCTGGCCCCGGTTTCGGGCATCCGCAACAGGAACATGCGCACGGCGCGATCCTGGTCCATGATGCTTTCGGAATGCATCAGCGGCAGGTAGAAAAATTGCCGCGCAGGTTCGGCGATCTGCCCGTCGAAGCGCAGGTGGCACGCCCGCGCCGCGCATTTGCGCGCCAGCGCATCGGTGGCAAAGGCCCGCGGGTCGTTGCGGAACATGTTGCGCGGGAACTGGTCGGTCACGATCAGATAGGCAAGGCAGCCTTTGGGGCAGGACGCCCAGTTGCACAGCCGCCCCGCGCGGGCCTTTTCCCACAGCGCCATGTAACGCTCGCGGATCTTGGCATCCAGCGCGTCGTCTTGCGCATACCAACCTTCTGGCCCGACTTCATCCACCCAGAAGGAAATGACATCATCCACCGTTGACATGGTCACATTCCGATGTTGTTTCACGTTCAACCACCTTTGCAGCCTTCGGCCAAGCTGGCAACAGCTTGGTAACAATATTTCAATATGCGGCGCATTTTTGCTCATTTTGTTGCAGAAGGGTCATCGCGCGCCTGTTCCGCCTGTTCCGCAAGGTCTGAATAGACCGCCTCGACCGTGGCCGCCGACACAACGGGAGAGACCGGCGCGAAGGGGCCGGTTTCCGCCACCGAGGGTGCAGGCCGCCGCGTCGCGCGCCAGCTTGCATAAAGCGCCAAAAGCGCGGTCAGAACGGCAATGAACAGGAAAAACCCGTTCGGGCCGATCACGCCCATCATCCGCCCGATCACCAAGGGACCGACGATCGCGCCCAAGCCGTTGACGAACAGCAACCCGCCAGAGGCCGCCGCCATCGAATCGCTGTCCAGATAGTCGTTCGAATGCGCCAGAAGCAGCGCGTAAAGCGGGTTGGAAATACCGCCGATGACCAAGGCCACGCCCAGCAGCGCCCAATAGGGCAGCGCCAGCACCACCGGCACAACCGCTCCGACCGTGCCGATTGCCGCGACCGCGATCACCAGTTTACGGCGGTCCATCCGGTCCGACAGCCAGCCGATGGGCAGTTGAAAGACAAGACCGCCCAAGTAGATCGCGGCCGTGAAGACAGAGATTTCCAGCACGCTCAACCCCGCCAACGTGCCCCAGACCGCCGTCATGCCGAATAGCGCGGAAAACACGCCCCCCATCAAGAAGATGCCCACCACGCCCAAGGGCGAGACATCGTAAAGCGCCCGGATCGACAGCGATTTGGTCGTGCCGAAAGATGGCGCGGGGCTGACCGACAGAAGGATCGGCGCGAAGGCCAGCGACACCAGCACCGAGGGGATGACGAACAGCATGAACCCCGCCGGATCGGCGAAGTTAATCAACGCTTGCGCGCTGATGATCCCCAGCATCTGCACGATCATGTAAAGCGACAGCGTCTGCCCGCGCGTCTCGTTGCTGGTGGAATTGTTCAGCCAGCTTTCGGCGGTGACATAGACCCCGCAAAAGCAAAACCCGATCAGCACGCGCAACAGCGCCCAGACGATCCATTCCGGGATCGCGGCATAGAGCACCAGCACCGCCGAGATGAGCGAGCCAAGCGCCGCGAAGACACGCACATGGCCCACGCGGCGGATCAGCTCCGGCGTCATCCGCGACCCCAGCAGAAAGCCCACGAAATAGCCTGACATGACAATCGACATCTGCCCGGTCGAAAAGCCCTCTATATCGCCGCGAATGCCCAGAAGCGTGCCCTGCACACCATTGCCGACCATCAACAACATGATGCCAAGCAGCAGCGCCCAAGAGCCTGCGAATACCTTCAACATGACGGTGCTTTCTTTTCAGTTTCCGGGCCTTGGCCCCTGCTCTGCCCCTAGCCTAACATGGCTGGACAGCCAGATCACCCCGGCAACAGGATCGAGGAATCGCCGTAAGAGAAGAAGCGATACTCCTTTGCTATGGCATGGGCATAGATGCCCATGATCCGCTCGCGCCCCATCAGGGCAGAGACCAGCATCATCAGCGTCGATTTCGGCAGGTGGAAATTTGTCATCAGGCCGCTCGCGATCTGGAAGCGGAAACCGGGGGTGATGAAGATGTCGGTCATGCCCGTGTAAGGCGCGATCTGGCCGGGGCCGGTGGCGGCGGTTTCCAGCACGCGCAATGCGGTGGTGCCCACGGGGATCACGCGGCGGCCCTCGGCCCGCGCGCGGGTGATCTGGGCGGCAGCGGTTTCGCTTACCTGCCCCCATTCGGCGTGCATCTTGTGCTCTGACACGTCATCGGTCTTGACCGGCAGAAAGGTGCCCGCGCCGACATGCAGGGTCACTTCGGCGAATTCGACGCCACGCGCGCGGAGTTGCGCCAGCAGATCCTCGTCGAAATGCAGCGATGCGGTTGGGGCCGCGACCGCGCCCGCGTCGCGCGCGAAAACTGTCTGGTAATCGGTGCGGTCCTGTTCGTCGGCGCGGCGGCGCGCCTCGATATAAGGGGGCAGCGGTATCTGCCCCGCCTGCTCCAGCGCCGCGTCAAAGGCCGGACCGCCCAGGTTGAAGGACAGCCGCACATCTTCTGCCCCGCGCTCAACCACCTTGGCGACAAGCCCGGCAGCGAACACGATCTCTTCGCCCTCGGCCAGTTTGCGCAAGGGTTTGGCCAAGGCCCGCCATGACCCGTCGGGCTGCGGTTCGGTCAGCGTGACCTCGACCTTGGCCACGACCGGGCCTTGCGCGCTGTCGCGGTGGCGATGGCCCGACAGGCGCGCCGGGATCACCTTGGTCGTGTTCAACACCAAAAGATCGCCCGCGCGCAGCACATCGGGCAGATCGCGCACATGACGGTCGGCAATGCTGTCGCCCTGCGCCACCAGCAGCTTGGCAGACGAGCGCGGGCGCGCGGGGCGCGTTGCGATCAGATGCTCTGGCAGGTCGAAATCGAAATCCGAAAGTTTCATGGGCTTGCGTCCGGCTTTGGGGGTGACGGGGCTTTAACTTGGCCCGCGCGCCGCTACAACAGGGACAACGCAACCGTGATGAAGGAGTGCCCCCATGCTGTCCACCGGCGATCTTGCCCCCGATTTCACCCTGCCCCGCGACGGCGGCGACATGGTAACGCTGTCCGCACTGAAACCGTCGCAAGTGGTGCTGTATTTCTACCCCCGCGATGACACGCCCGGCTGCACCACCGAGGCATTGGAGTTCACAGCCCTTGCCGCCGAGTTCGAGGCCGCGGGCGCCAAGGTCATCGGCATTTCCAAGGATACGGTCGCCAAGCATGACAAATTCGTCGCCAAGCACGACCTTGGCGTGATGCTGGTCTCGGATGCCGAAAGCGACGTGTGCGAACGTTACGGCGTCTGGGTCGAGAAAAACATGTATGGTAAGAAAAGCATGGGCATTGAACGCGCGACCTATCTGGTCGATGCCGAGGGCCGCATCTCACATATCTGGTGCAAGGTGAAGGCCAAGGGCCATGCCGCCGAAGTGCTGGACGCCGTGCGCGCGGAATGACGCTGTCCTTGCGCGAGATGGCGGTCGAGGTGCTGACGACCGCCGACGGGCGCGCGAAAACCGCGCTCAGCCATTCCCTTGCGCGGGCGTGGTTCGCGGCGCGCAAGGCGGGTGCGCCCCTGCCGATTGGCCGGGCTGACCCGCCCCTGCGCCCTGCCCGCCCCGCCAAGCCCGACCTTTTGGACCCGCGCGACGTGCCGCGTCGTCGTCCCGGCAGCCCGGCGGGGCGCATCGCGCTGTTGCACGCGATTGCCCATATAGAGCTGAACGCGGTCGATCTGCATTGGGACATGGTCGCGCGTTTTCCAGACCATGACATGCCGCTGGGGTTCTTTGACGATTGGGTCAAAGCGGCGGATGAAGAATCCAAGCATTTCAACCTTGTCTGCGATTGCCTGGAACGTTTGGGCAGCCATTACGGCGCGCTTCCGGCCCATGCCGGCATGTGGCGCGCCGCAGAGGACACGGTTGACGACATTCTGGGCCGCTTGGCCGTGGTGCCGATGGTGCTGGAAGCGCGCGGCCTCGATGTGACGCCGGGCATGATCGAGATATTCGAGCGCGCGGGCGATGACGCCGCCGTCGCCGCGCTGAAAACCATCTATGCCGAGGAAGTGGGCCATGTCGCTTACGGGTCCAAATGGTTCAATTTCCTCTGCGGACGGCAAGGGCTGGACCCGCAACCGGTGTTTCTGGACCTTGTGCGCCGCTATTTCCACGGGCCGCTCAAGCCCCCTTTCAACGAGGAAAAACGCGCCCAGGCCGGGTTGCCGCCAGACTTTTACTGGCCGCTGACCGAACCGGCGGAATGATGCCAAAAACCTATGGTTGTGCTTTATGTTCAAGCATTTCACGGGCGAAGCTCATCTAATATCGGCGGAAATTCGCTGATTTTGCCCTGATCGCGGCCCAAGCCGCTTGTGAGGGGCAATAATGCGTTGCAGGCAAGGGTCCAGCGCCATAAAGGGGGCTTAACGGGGCGTTTTCCAACCTGCTTGGCACAGCGCAGGCTGTAGCATGAAGCCCTGACCCAAATAACGCGACACGGGATGGCAGTTTTGAGACGACATCTAGTAAGACTGAACCAGCGGCTGGAACAACGGCTGCCGGAACAGCGCTTGTTTCTGCGGTCTGACAACACCACACGCTTCGTGCGCTTGCGCCCCCTGACCCAGTTGATCGGCATCAGTGCGGTCACTGTCTTTTTCGCGTGGGGCGTTCTGGCAACCTCTATCCTACTGATGGACAGCATCGGGTCCGGCACGCTGCGGGATCAGGCGCTGCGCGAGCAGGCGAATTACGAGCAACGCCTGAACCAGATGGCCGAAGAGCGTGACCGCCACGCGCAGGCCGCAGAGGCCGCGCAGGCCCGGTTCGGCGAAGCGATGGCGCGCATTTCCGACATGCAGCTGGAACTTCTGGCCTCGGAACAGCGCCGGCTGGAGTTGGAAACTGGCATCGACAGCGTTCAGGCCACCGTCCGCCGCGTGGTGCAGGAGCGTGACGAGGCGCGCGCGCAACTGGCCGACGCACAGCGCACGCTCGAAGCCGAAACCGGCACCGTGCGCACCGCCGCCGACCGCTCGCGCGATATTCAGGAAATGCTGGATTATCTGCTGGTCGCCATGAACACGATGGGCGAGGATCTGCACCGCCAAGGCATGGATGCCGAGCAGAACCGCAATCAGGCCCAGATGCTGGCGCTGGAAAACGAGTTGCTGAAGGACCGCAACCACGTGATCTTCACCCAGCTGGAAGAGGCGCTGGATTCGGTCATCGGCCCGCTAGAGCGCGTCTTCCGCTCTGCCAATGTATCGCCCGACCAGATCCGCCGCTTGGTGCAACAAGGCGCGAATGCCCAATCGGCGTCGATCCGTCCCATTTCTGTGTCGACCTCTGGCGCAATGGCCGCCAGCCCCGACATCACCCGCGCCAACAGCGTGATCGAGAAGCTGAGCACGGTTCAGGCCTATCGTCGCGGGCTGGAACGCCTGCCCATCGCCAACCCCCTGCCCGGCAATTTCCGCACCACATCGCCCTATGGTATGCGCCGTCACCCCGTCTCTGGCCGCACCAAGATGCACACGGGCATTGACTGGTCGGGCCCGCGCGGCACCACCATCATGGCCACCGCTGATGGCGTGGTGAAAAAGGCTGGCCGGATGAGCGGTTATGGCAATATCGTCATCATCCAGCATGATTTCGGCCTGGAAACCTATTACGCTCATTTGAACTCGATCAACGTGCGCGAGGGACAAAGGGTCTCGCGCGGGCAGAAGATTGGTGGTATGGGCACCACAGGCGTGTCGACCGGGGTCCACCTGCACTATGAGGTGCGTGTCAACGGTCAACCTGTAAACCCAATCACCTATGTAAGGGCTGGACAAAATGTTTTCTAAAAGCCGTATCAACGAACCCGCCCCGAAGCCCCAAGCGGCCCAGGCGCCTGCTGCGCCCGAGCAGCCGACCCCGTCTTTCCTGCGCCAGTCGAGCATTGACAGCGCACCCGCGCAGACCACCAAGGGCAAGGCAGCCGCGTCCTTGCTGGCTTCGGACCTGACCATCACCGGCAATATCAAGACCACCGGCGATGTTGTCGTCGAGGGCATTGTCGACGGCGACATCCGCGCGCATCTGCTGACCGTGGGCGAAACCGCCACCATCCGGGGCGAAATCGTAGCCGATGACATCGTCATCAATGGTCGCGTCATTGGCCGCGTGCGTGGCTTGAAAGTGCGCCTGACCTCTTCCGCGCAGGTCGAGGGCGACATCATCCACAAGACCATCGCAATCGAATCGGGCGCGCATTTCGAAGGCTCTGTTCAGCGTCAGGACGATCCGCTCCAGACCAACCGCTCGCAGGCAGCGACCGCTCCGGCCCCGGCACAAGCCGCCGCCCCTGCGGCACCCAAGCCGGAAATGTCGGAAGCCGTGAAAAAGGCGACCGAGCAGCGCAAGAGCACCGGCAGCTGATCGCCCCCAATCCGAATACGAAAGCCGCGCCATCACAGCGCGGCTTTTTTCATTTGCAAACCAGCCACTGCGCTGCAAGGCTGCCCCTGCCCTAGTTCTAAAGGATCGCCCATGCGCAGTAGACCCGTGATATGCCTGATCGCCATGTTGGCCTGCGCAGCGCCCGCTGGCGCGGACACGCCTTGCACGGCAACGGAAAGTGAGCTTTTCGAGGCATTTGTCAAAGCAGGGTTGGGCATCATGGGTGCGAATAACCGGGTCATCGCCGTATCGAACGCGGCAAGCACCACCGTCATTTCGGACAACCCGTTCACCTATGAGATAGACGATGCCAAGCTGTGCGAGATGCTCGCACAAGCGGGCGACAGCAGCAGCTATAAGAACTGAGAAAAGCCGTGGTGCGGGTGGGGAGACTCGAACTCCCACGCCTTGCGGCGGAGGATTTTGAATCCTCTGCGTCTACCATTCCGCCACACCCGCACAGGTTCGGCCCGCTTCCATTAGCTTGCTTTCCGGTCCCCCGCAACAGCCCGATTGCGCCCCATGCGCAGTTTTTCGCGCAACGGACCCCGCGCGCGGCTGCGGCAACCGCTTCGATTGACCAAAGCCCGTATTTGCGCTATCTGCCCCCAATCCCGCAAAGCTGTTGCAGGATATGAGCGGGGCGTGAAGGCACAGGCGTCCCAGAACCGATAACGGCCCGATGCCGTATCAGATGGACGCATATGACCCTTTTTTCCGACCTGAAGCTGGACCCCAAGGTCCTGAAAGCCATTGAAGAAGCGGGCTACACGGCCCCTACCCCCATTCAGGCGCAAGCCATCCCCCATGCGCTGGAAGGCCGCGACGTGTTGGGCATTGCCCAGACCGGGACCGGCAAGACCGCCTCTTTCACGCTGCCGATGATTACCCGCCTTGGCCGGGGCCGCGCGCGGGCGCGGATGCCGCGCAGCCTTGTGCTGGCCCCCACGCGTGAACTGGCCGCCCAAGTGGCCGAGAATTTCGACACTTACGCCAAGTATACCCGCCTGACCAAGGCGCTCTTGATCGGTGGCGTGGCCTTTGGCGAGCAGGACAAGCTGATCGACCGTGGTGTCGATGTGCTGATCGCAACGCCGGGCCGCCTGCTGGACCATTTCGAACGCGGCAAGCTGCTGCTGACGGGTGTCGAGGTAATGGTCGTGGACGAAGCCGACCGGATGCTGGACATGGGCTTCATCCCCGATATCGAGCGTATCTTCAACCTGACGCCCTTCACCCGTCAGACCTTCTTTTATTCCGCGACCATGGCGCCCGAGATCGAGCGCATTACCAACATGTTCCTTGCCAACCCCGCCCGCGTGGAAATCGCGCGGCAGGCGACGGCATCCGAGACTATCGCGCAGGAACTGATCGAGCTGCCCGCTGCAAAGCGCGACGCGGCGGCAAAGCTGAAACGCGAGGCTTTGCGCAAGATCATCGCGGCGCAAGGCGACAGCCTTGAGAACGCGGTCATCTTCTGTAACCGCAAGGTCGATGTCGATGTGCTGGCCAAGTCGCTGGCGAAGCACAATTTCGACGCGGCCCCGATCCATGGCGATCTGGACCAGTCGGTGCGCACCCGCACGCTGGAGAAGTTTCGCGCGGGCGAGTTGCGCTTGCTGATCGCGTCGGACGTGGCGGCGCGGGGGCTTGATGTGCCGTCGGTCAGCCATGTGTTCAATTTCGACCTGCCCTCGCACCCAGAGGATTATGTCCACCGCATTGGCCGGACGGGCCGCGCGGGTCGGTCGGGCAAGGCGATTTCGCTGATGGTGCCGGCGGATCAGAAATACCTCGACCAGATCGAGGCGCTTCTGGAAAAGACCCTGCCCCGTGGCGAAGCCCCCGACCTAGACGTGCCTGCGCCGCGCCGTAGCGAAGCGGCCACTGAGAGCGCCGAGAAACCCAAGCGCAGCCGCCGGTCGCGCAAACCCGCCAATGACAATGTCGAGGCCACAGAAGCCGCGCAGCCAGAGGCAAAGGCCACCCCTGCCCCCGAGCAGCCGCGCGACGACCGCAAGGACCGTCAGGATCGCCCCGAGCGCAAGCGCGACCGTCGCGATAACCGCAATGACGGGCCGGTGGGGATGGGCGACCATGTGCCCGACTTCCTGCTGCGTGAGTTTCGCACCGCCTAAGACAGCGCCCCGAACATGACAAAGCCGCGCAAGGGACACCCCTCGCGCGGCTTTTTCCATTGTCCGGCGCTGATTAGCGGTACAGCAGCGACACCTTGTTGTGGAACAGGTGCAGCTTGGCCGGGTCCGCTTTCAGCTTCACGGTCTTGCCGCGCAATTCGGCATGGGTGCCCGCCAGCTTGGCCAGAACCGGGTTCGCATCGGGCGCGTCGGGCTTGAAATAAAGCACGGTCAATTCGCCCAAGGCTTCGATCAGATCGACCTCGCCCTGATAAAGGAAATCCTCGTCATCGCTGGCGACAAGGTCTTCGGGCCGCACGCCCAGATTGACCTTCAGGCCCATATCCGCGTCGGTGGTCGGGATATTGGCCACAGCCGTGCCACCGCCGTCCAGTT
Organism: Roseibaca sp. Y0-43; assembly: GCF_020667835.1. GTDB lineage: Bacteria > Pseudomonadota > Alphaproteobacteria > Rhodobacterales > Rhodobacteraceae > Roseinatronobacter. Next base: position 79,467 of record NZ_JAFMPR010000007.1, on the reverse strand, counting down.
TGACGCGGGTCTGCGCGCCGGTGCCCACAACCTCGCCCGGAAGCAGGTTCATGGCGGGCGAGCCGATGAATTGCGCCACGAATTCCCCGTTCGGGCGGTCATACAGTTCCAGCGGCGTGCCGACCTGCGCGATCCCGCCGCCTGCCAGCACGACGATGCGGCTGGCAAGTGTCATCGCCTCGACCTGGTCATGGGTGACGTAGATCATGGTCGATTCCGGCATGGATTCCTTCAGCTTCGCAATCTCGATCCGGGTCGCCACGCGCAAGGCGGCGTCAAGGTTCGAGAGCGGCTCGTCGAACAGATACACTTTCGGGTCGCGCACGATGGAGCGCCCGATGGCCACGCGCTGCCGCTGACCGCCGGACAGCGCCTTGGGCAGACGGTCCAGATAGGGGCCAAGCTGCAAGATGTCGGCGGCCTTGGTGACGGCTGCGTCGATCTCTGCCTTCGACTTCTTGGCGATCTTCAGCGCGAAGGCCATGTTGTCGCGCACGGTCATATGCGGATAGAGCGCGTAGGACTGGAACACCATGGCGATGCCGCGCTGCGCGGGCGGAATGTCATTGACGACCATGCCGTCAATTTCCAGCGTGCCGCCCGTGATCTTTTCGAGCCCCGCGATCATGCGCAACAGCGTGGACTTGCCGCAGCCCGACGGGCCGACAAAGACGATCAACTCGCCCTGCTTGATGTCCAGATTGACATCCGACAGCACCTTGACCTCGCCATAGGCTTTCTCGACATCGGTCAGTTTCAGATCGGCCATGGGTTCCTCCCCCTTCCGTTTATCGTTTCAGCACAAGGCAGGGCTGCCACGGCCCCAGATGCACAAGCCCGTCTTCGCCCGCGCCAGAGCTGTTCAGCTCTTGCCCCACCGTCACCCAATTGCCGTCGGGCAGGTAAAGCGTGGCGGGTTCGTGGCTCAGGTTGAAGGCGCAGAACATCACCTCACCCGCCTCCTCGCGGATGAAGGACAGCGTGTCGCCAGAGACATGCAGGTCCCGCATCGCGCCGCGTGCCAGCGCGCGGTGCGCGTGGCGGAACGCGATCGCGCGGCGGTAATGGTGCAGCAGCGCATCGGGCGCGCGTTCCTGCGCATCGACCGACAGGCCGATATGTTCGCGCGCCACCGGCAACCACGGCACATCGGTCGAGAAGCCGCCGTTCAGCGTGGCTTTTTCCCAGACCATCGGCGTACGGCAGCCGTCGCGGCCCTTGTATTCGGGCCAGAACTGGATGCCGTAAGGGTCGCGCAGGTCTTCGAACACAAGCTCTGCTTCGGGCAGGCCCAGCTCTTCGCCCTGATAGAGGCACACAGAGCCGCGCATACACATCATCAGCGTGGCATAGGCGCGCACGGCGGCAGGCGACATGTCCCAGCGCGAGATATGGCGCATCACGTCATGGTTGGAAAACGCCCAGCAGGCCCAGCCTTCGGGGGCGACATAGTCCAGATGGCGCAGCACGGCGGCAATGCGCGCGGCCGAAGGCTGCTCGGCGGCGAGAAACTCAAACGCGTAGCACATCTGCACCTTGTCGCCGCCCGAGGTGTATTCGCCAAGGATTTCCAGCCCTTTTTGCGCATCGCCCACCTCGCCCACGGCGGCGGCGCCATAGGTATCCAGAAGCGCGCGGAAGCGGCGCAGGAATTCAAGGTTCTCGGGCTGGTTCTTGTCGTAAAGGTGTTCCTGGTGGTTATAGGGGTTCACCGCAGGCGCGATATTGGCGTTGCGCTGTTCCGGCGGCAGCGGCGGGTTGTCGCGCAGCTGGTGGTCGTGGACGTAGAAATTGATCGTGTCCAGGCGGAAGCCGTCGACCCCCCGCTCCAGCCAGAACCGCGCCACTTCCAGAAGTTCCTGCTGCACCGCCGGTTCATGAAAGTTCAGGTCGGGCTGCGAGGTCAGGAAATTATGCAGGTAATACTGGCAGCGCGTCGCATCCCACGCCCAGGCAGAGCCGCCGAAGATGGACAGCCAATTGTTGGGCGGCGTGCCATCGGGTTTGGGGTCGGCCCAGACATACCAGTTCGCGCGCGGATTGTCGCGCGAGGAGCGGCTTTCCTTGAACCAAGGATGCTGGTCAGAGCTGTGCGACAGCACAAGGTCGATTAGAACCTTGATGCCCAGACCATGCGCCGTGGCGATGATCGCATCGAAATCGGCAAGCGTGCCGAACATCGGGTCCACGTCGCAATAATCGGACACGTCATAGCCGAAATCCTTCATCGGCGAGGTGAAGAACGGGCTGATCCAGATCGCATCGACGCCAAGGCTGGCGATATAGGGCAAGCGCTGCACGATGCCGCACAGATCGCCGATGCCATCGCCATTGCTGTCCTGGAAGCTGCGGGGGTAGATCTGGTAGATCACCGCACCGCGCCACCAATCCGGGGTCAGCGCCCACCCTTGGTCGGGCTGCAACATTGCATTTGCCGTCACGATATATTCCTTACTTGACCGAGCCGGCCAGCAGGCCGCGCACGAGATAGCGTTGCATTGTGAAGAAGACGATCAGCGGCACCGCGATAGAGACAAAGGCCGCCGTGGCCAAAATGCCCCAATCCCCCCCACGCGACCCCAGAAGGTCGTCAGCGATCTTCACTGTCATGACCTGAGATTCCGCGCCCGAAGGCAAGAAAACCTTGGCCACAAGCAGGTCATTCCATGTCCAGAGGAACTGGAAGATCGCGAAAGAGGCAAGTGCCGGGAAACTGAGCGGCAGGATGATCTTGGTGAAGATCTGGAAATCCGTCGCGCCATCGACCTTGGCCCCTTCGATAATATCGCGTGGCAAGCCGACCATGTAGTTTCGCAACAGGTAAACCGCCAAGGGCAGGCCGAACCCGGTATGCGCCAGCCATATGCCAAGGAAGCTTTGGCCGATGCCGATATCGGTATGCAGCTTCAGAAGCGGCACCAGCGCCAGTTGCAAGGGCACCACCAGCAGCCCCACGACAGCCGCGATCAAAAGCCCACGGCCCGGAAAATCCATCCATGCCAGCGCATAGGCCGCGAAAGCCGCGATCAGGATGGGGATGATCGTGGCCGGGATGGTCACGGTCAGCGTGTTGATGAAGGCGCGGTCCATGCCATTGGCGTTCAGCACCGTGTCATAATTCAGCAGCGTGAAACTGGGCGGCGTTCGGGCGGCGAAATAGATTGTCGGCCCGCGTTCTATCGGCTCGGCACTCTCCAGCCGGAAACTGCCATCCGCTTCGACCGTCAGCGTGCCGCCACGGCGCAATTCGGTCGCGGTGCCGGGGGTGAACTCTGTCGGCGCGACAGAGCGCGTGCCAAAGGCCGACAGCGTTCCGCCGCCATCGGGGAAGGACTCTGCAACCGAAGGGTCGTCGAACAGATTGCCCTCCAGCACATAGAGATCACCCTCTTGCCGCGCCCCATCCGCCGCGACCCGCGCGCCGAAATTCAGGTCGACCGCGAAAGGCGCCTGCCACCAGCCGGAATTGGAAATCTGGTCGCGCTCGCGGAACGAGGACACGAACAGCCCGATGGTCGGCAATAGCCACAACAGCACAAGGATGATGACGGTGATATTGACCGCGATCTTCCCGCCTTGGTTCTGGCCTGCGATATTGTCCATGGCGTAACCCTCCCTTGCGCGCGATCAGCGCATTTCCTTGCGTGCCTGGGCGATGTTCCAGATCATCACCGGCAGCACCAGAACCATGATGACAAAGGCCACAGCCGTCGCGCGCCCATCGTCGCGGAACATGAAATCCATCATGTAGCTGGGCAGGATTTCGGTTTCAAAATTGCCGCCGGTCATGGTGTAGACGATGTCGAACACCTTCAGCACAAGGATGGTGATGGTGGTCCAGACCACGACAATGGTGCCCATGATCTGCGGCACCTTGATCTGGAAGAACACCTGGAACGGGTTCGCGCCGTCGATGATCGCGGCCTCGATCGTTTCCTCTGGAATGCCACGCAGCGCCGCCGACAGGATGACCATGGCAAAGCCCGTCTGGATCCAGACAAGGATCAACATCAGGAAGAAATTGTTCCAGAACGGCACTTGCAGCGGGTCCAGCGCATCCATGCCAAAGGTGGCGCGGATCGCGTTGATGATGCCGATGTCGGGATTGGCCGAATAGACGAATTTCCAGATCAGCGATGCGCCCACGAAGGAAATCGCCATCGGCATGAAGATCAGCGATTTGGCGAAATTGCCCCATGCCAGCCGGTCGGTCAGTTGCGCGACCAGCAGGCCAAGGAACGTGGCCATCGCGGGCACGACCAGCACCCAGAGCATGTTGTTGAACACGGCGGTGCGAAAGGCGTCTTCTGCCAGCAGGTCGGCGTAATTGCCAAGGCCCACGAATTCATTGCCCGCGCGGTTGAACAGCGAGCGGTAGAAAGAGCCGACCACCGGGTAAACCAGATAAAGGCCCAGCGCGAACATCGCCGGGAACAGGAACAGCCACGGGCGCACCTTGTTGGCGCGGTTTATGTTCTGGCCCGCTTGCGGCCCCTTGGCCGGGAAAATGACCTTATCAAGGATCAGGTTCGACGCGTAGAAATACCCCACGCAGCCGCCGACACCGATGATGATGGTCAACAGGCCTTGCAAAACAGGTGACATGGCTTTTGCTCCCTTCCTGCGCCGCGCTTGGGGCGCGGTCGCGTTCCGTTCCGGGGCGTCCCTGACCGGTGGCCAGAGCGTGAAAGAAAGCCCCCGCCGCGACACAGCGGCGAGGGCGCGGCACGCGCGGTGCCTTACTTGATGGTGTCCCAGCGTTCCTGAATGCTGGTCGCCACGGCGTTTGCATCGGCGCCGGTGACATAATCCACCATGCCGGTCCAGAACACGCCCGCACCGATCTCGCCCGGCATCAGGTCGGATGCGTCAAAACGGAAGGTGGTGGCGTTGGCCAGGATTTCGCCCTGTGCGCGCTCGGAATCGGTGGCATAGGTTTCAAGATTCACGCCGCCATGCGCGGTCAGGAACCCGCCCTGCGCCATCCACAGCTCATGCGCGATGGGCAGCTTCAGGAATTCCAGCATCGCGGTGGTTGCCTCCGACGGATCGGTGATCGCAAACAGCGTGCCCGCACCCAGAACCGGGCGGCCAAGATCGGCCTCTGCAAAGGCAGGGAAGTAGAAGAAGTCCACGTCCTCGCCCACTTCGGTACCTTCAGGGAAGAAGGCTGGGATGAACGACGCCTGACGGTGCATGTAGCACTGCGGCGGGATCGAGAACAGGCCAGCCGGGCTGTCGCGGAAATCGGTCGTGGCCACGGCCTGCGCGCCACCCTGCACATAGGCGTCGTTGCGGGCGAACCAGCCGAATTCCTCGATCGCGGCGACAATGGCCGGATCGTTGAATGGACGCTCGTTCGACACCCATTCGTCATAGACGGCGGGCGGCTGGGTGCGCAGCATCATATCCTCGACCCAGTCGGTCGCGGGCCAGCCGGTGGCCGCACCCGACCCCAGACCGATGCACCACGGCGTGCCGCCATCATCCACGATCTGCTGCGTCAGCGCCTTCAGCTCTTCCATCGACTGAGGAATGTCATAGCCCATTTCGTCGAACGCGGTCGGCGAATACCAGACCAGCGATTTCAGGTCGACGCGGTAGAACAGACCGTAAAGCTGCGGGTCGCCATTGGGGTCGGCATAGGTGCCCAGATCGACCCAGCTTTGGCCGGCGGCGTAGTTTTCCGCCACGAATTCGGCAGTGCCATCGGGCAGCGGCGCCAGGAAGCCTTGGGCGGCCATGTCGGCAGCCAGACCGGGCTGCGGGAACACCGCGAGGTTCGGCGCGGAACCTGCCTGGGTCGAGATGACAATGTCCTGCTCGAAACTGTCAGAGCCGGAATAATTCACGGTCGCGCCGGTGGCCGCTTCAAAATAATCGAAAATCTTGTTGACCTTCTCGGCCTCGTTGCCGGTCCAGGGGCCGGTAATCTCGACCGTCTGCCCGGACAGATCGGTGCTATCGGCAAAAGCGTTGAAGCTGTCCCAAGTGAACGCCCCCTCGCCCGGCGCGAACAGCAGGTCTTGCGCGGTTGCGCCCGATGCCATCAGCGCAACCGCCGCGACGCCTGCGTAAAGTCTGGATTTCATTGTCATCCTCCCAAGGTTGACGTTGTGGTGTGCACAATTTTTCATCACGTGCTGATTAGCATCCCAGCGATTTGGAATCGGCATTTCAAACCGCTTTGGATACTCGCACCGTAAAGATGATGTTTGCGCTGTCAATTCACTTTTTTCCAAAAACCCTTGGTTTTATAGCTGTTTCGCATGTGCAGCATTTCACGGTTTTCAGATTTGTCTTTTCATCCCAGACCGTTTCTGGTTAGCCTCGGCCACGCTTTCCAATGCGGTTTGAATAAATCATGGGCGTTACTCTCAAGGAACTGGCCAGCACGCTCGGACTGTCGCCCACGACGGTCAGCCGGGCGCTGAACGGCTACCCAGAGGTGAATGCCCGCACCCGTCAGCGCGTGCAGGATGCCGCGCGCGCGGCCAATTACCACCCCAACATCCGCGCCAAAAGCTTGGCCACCGGCCAGTCGCGGGCCATTGGCCATGTCATCCCCATCTCGACCAGCCATGAGATCGTGAACCCGATCTTCGCCGATTTCATCGCGGGCGCGGGCGAAAGCTATTCGCGGGCGGGTTATGACATGGTGCTCAGTGTCGTGCCCGATGCCGAGGAAGAGGCCGCCTATCGCAACCTTGTCGCCCGCGGGTCAGTCGACGGGATCATGGTGCACGGGCCGCGCCTGCAAGACAGCCGCATTCCGCTTTTGCGCGATTTGGGCGTGCCCTTCATGGTGCATGGGCGCAGCTCTGGCGTGAGCGCGCCCTATTCGTGGCTGGACATCAACAACCGCCGCTCGTTCCGGCGCGCGACAGAGTTCCTGCTGGATCTGGGCCACACCCGCATCGCGCTGGTCAACGGGCTAGAGACGATGGATTTCGCCATGCGCCGCCGCTTGGGCTATCTGGACGCGCTGCAAGAGGCCGGGATCACCCCCGACCCCGCCCTGATGCACACGGCAGAGATGACCGAACCCTTCGGGCATGACGCGGGGCGCGCGCTTCTGGCCTTGGCCGACCCGCCGAGTGCGTTCCTCGCCTCGTCCATGATCGTGGCCTACGGGCTGCGCCGCGCCCTGACCGATGCGGGGCTGCGCTTGGGGCGCGATGTGTCGGTCATCGTGCATGACGACGATCTGTCCTATATGCCCAACGGGTTGGACGTGCCGCAATTCACCGCCACCTGTTCGTCGGTGCGCGAGGCCGGGCGCAAGGCGGCAGAGATGCTGCTGGCGCTGGTGCGCGACCCCGACCAGCCGCCCCTGACCCTTCTGATGGAAACCCAGCTTGTTCTGGGCGACAGCACAGGACGCAACCGCACATGACTGAATTCACCCATCGCCGCGCCGATTTCCCCGATGATTTCCTGTTCGGGGTCGCCACCTCTGCCTACCAGATAGAGGGGCATGACTTCGGCGGCGCGGGCCGCACGCATTGGGACGATTTCGCCGCCACGCCCGGCAACGTGGTGCGTGCCGAACACGGGGGCCGCGCCTGCGACCATTACCATATGTGGGAACAGGATCTGGACCTGATCGCGGATGCCAGCTTCGACATCTACCGGTTCTCCGCGTCTTGGGCGCGGGTGCTGCCCGAGGGGCGCGGCGCGGTAAATGCCGAGGGTCTGGATTTTTACGACCGGCTGGTCGATGGAATGCTGGCGCGCGGCATCAAGCCCGCGCTGACGCTCTATCATTGGGAATTGCCCTCGGTGCTGGCCGATCTGGGCGGTTGGCGCAACCGCGATCTGGCCGGTTGGTTCGCCGACTACACCGACATTCTGTGCCGCCGTATCGGCGACCGCATCTGGTCGGCCGCCCCCATTAACGAGCCGTGGTGCGTGGGGTGGCTGTCGCATTTCATCGGTGCCCACGCGCCGGGGCTGCGCGACATTCGCGCCGCCGCCCGTGCGATGCACCATATCGGGCTGGCGCATGGCCGCGCCACGCAGGTCATGCGCGGCCTTGGCATGGGCAATCTGGGCGCGGTGTGTAATTTCGAATACGCCCTGCCCCTGACCGACAGCGACGCTGACCGGGCATCCGCGCAGCTTTATGGCGGCATCTACAATCGCTGGTTCGTGGGTGGCATGTTCAAGGGCGAATACCCCTCCGATGTGCTGGAGGGGCTTGCCCCCCATATGCCCAAGGGCTGGCAAGACGACATGGCGACGATCCGCCAGCCGCTCGACTGGCTGGGGCTGAACTACTACACCTGCAAGCGTATCGCGGCAGACCCCGCAGCCGCGTGGCCGCATCTGTCCGAACATGTGGGCGACCTGCCAAAAACCCAGATGGGGTGGGAGATCAACCCGGACGGACTTGCACATTTTCTACATTTCGTGGGCGAATATTCCGAAAATCTGCCCCTATACGTTACAGAAAACGGCATGGCGAACCCGGACAGCCCCGACCAGCCCGACCATGCGCGCATCGCCTATCTGAACGCGCATCTGGATGCCGCGCGCGCTGCGATGGCCAAGGGGGCAAACCTGAAGGGCTACATCATCTGGTCGCTTCTGGACAATTACGAGTGGGCCTTGGGCTATGAAAAGCGCTTCGGCCTTGTGCATGTCGATTTCGAGAGCTTGCAACGCCGCCCCAAAGCGTCTTATCACGCGGTGCAACAGGCGTTAGCGCGAACATGACCCGCGCGGCCCGACAGCCAAAGGTGAGATGATGGCGGACAAGGATGCTCTGGTCCTGGTGGCCGATGTTGGCGGCACCAATACGCGCGTGGCGCTGGCGCGCGGCACCAGCCTTGTAACCGGCACGACCGAACGTTTCCGCAATGCGGAACATTCGGGGCTGGAAACGGTGCTGGCCGAATACCTGTCCAAGCATCGCAACCTGCCCGCACGCGCCGCGATTGCGCTGGCCGGCCCGGTGCGTGGTCCGGTGGCCGAGATGACCAATCTCGGCTGGCGGGTCGAGGCGGGCGAGCTGGGCCGCATGACCGGCATTCGCAGCATTTCCCTTCTGAACGACCTGCAAGCGCAAGGCCACGCCCTGCCCCATCTGCCGCCGGACCACCTGCGCATGATCCGCGCGTGCCAGCCAGAGCAAGGCGCGCGGCTGGTCATCGGCTTGGGCACGGGCGTGAACGCGGCCCCCGTCTACCCGGCGGGCACGGGCCATATCGTGCCCCCCGCCGAAGCGGGCCATATCCACCTGCCGCAACAAACCGAGGAAGATCAACACCTTGCGCGCTGGCTTGTGGCGCGGCGCGGCTTTGCCTCGGTCGAGGATGTGCTGGCGGGGTCGGGGCTGGAGCGGCTATACGCCTATCACGCCGACCAGGCCGGGGGTGCGCCCGCGCGCGATGCCAGCGCGATAATGGAGGCGATGGCCGAGGGCGACGCGCTTGCCACGCGCACCGGCCGCCACTATGTGCGGCTGCTCGCGCAATACAGTGCCGATCTGGCGCTGACCACGCTGCCCTTCGGCGGCATTTACTATATCGGCGGCGTCGCGCGCGCCTTTACCCCCTACATGGCCCGCTTCGGCTATGAAGAGGCGTTTACCGATATGGGTCGCTTCTCGGCCCTCGTGGCGCAATTCCCGGTCGCGCTGGTCGAGGATGATTTCGCGGCGCTCACGGGGTGCGCAGCCTTCCTTGCCGCCTGACCCCTTGCCCGACGCCCGGCTTTGCGCCAGTGCTTGACGCATGGAATGGCGTGACGACTGCATCCTTCTGGCAACCCGCCCCTTGGGCGAAGGCACCGCGTTGATAGAGGTGTTCAGCGGGCTGCATGGGCGCTATGCGGGCGCGCTACGCGGAGGTGCCTCGCGCAAGATGGCGCCACTGCTGCAACCCGGCGCGCAGCTGGATGCGACATGGCGGGCACGACTGGACAGCCAGTTGGGCAGCTTCACGGTGGAGCCCCTGCGCGGACGCGCGGGCGCACTTTTGTCCGACCGCTTGGCGCTTCTGGGCTTGGGGGCGGTTTGCGCGCTGGCGCGCTACGCGCTGCCCGAACGCCAGCCCTATCCCGAATTCTACCGCCACACGCTGGCCCTGCTGGACCGTTTGGGCGAACCCGGCTGGCTGCATGACTACGCGCTGTGGGAGCTGACCCTGCTGGAAGAAACCGGCTACGGGCTGGACCTGTCGCAATGCGCCGTGACCGGCGCAACCCACGGGCTGGCCTATGTCAGCCCGCGCAGCGGCCGCGCGGTCACACCCGAGGGCGCGGGCGATTATGCCGCGCGCCTTCTGCCCCTGCCCGAGGGGTTGCGCCCCGGCGGCACGCTCGATGCCGAGGGCTTGCGCGCGGCGCTGGCGCTCAGCGGGCATTTCCTGACAGACTGGCTGGCGCGCGCCCAAGACAAACCCTTACCAGAAGCCCGCGCACGGCTGCTACGCGCCATCGGATAGCGCAACGAAAAACCCCGGCCGTGCAGCCGGGGTTTCGCGGAATCGGGTGTGCCCGGCGGGTCAGATCACGCGCACCTGCGTGCCGATATTGACCAGCTCATACAGGTTTTCCGCATGGGCGTTCAACAGGCCGAAACAGCCGTTCGACGCGCGCCGCCCGATCTTGGCCGGGTTGTCGATGCCATGGATACGGTAATACTGCCAGCCAAGGTTCAGCGCGCGCGAGCCCAGCGGGTTGCGCGGATCACCCCCCTCCACGCGCACGGGCAGCGACGGGTCGCGCTCGCGCATGGACGGCGTGGGAACCCAGGTCGGTTCGAACCGCTTGAGCGTGATCTCGGTATAGCCCCGGCGGGTGAATTCTTCCGACATCGGCACAGAGCACGGATGCACCAGGTAGGTGCTTTGATCCGCCGACCAGTAATGCAGCGCGCGCGAATATGTATCGCACAGGATGGCGCCATTGCGCAGCGACTGGAAGTGATCCTTCCAATGGTGGTTGCGGAAGCCCATCACGTTGCGCGGTGCGGTGCGGATATTCTGTTCGCCCTCGTAATCGGGCAAGGCTTGCGCGCGCAACACGGCGGGTGCGGCCAAACCACTCAATGCGACGATCCCGGTGCCCAGAAGCGCGCGGCGCGACACTTTCCCCGACATGCGTAAATCCTTTCTTACAGTCCTGAGTTGCGGGATGGCCCAAGCCGCATCGTGCAATCAAGTCACGACTTCGTGCGGCCCATACTTCCCACGGTTTGGTGCGTAAATAGCACGATTTTTGCCCCTGTGCGAGACCCTCTCGCCGAGCTGTGATGAGGGCGCGCTAGTCCGGCCAGCCCGCGCGGTCCGCGCCCAGCGCGTCCGGCTGAACCCGCGCGCCCGCGCTGCGCAACACATGACCCGCCATGCGGTGGCCCCAGTCTATCGCCCGCTCCGGGCCATGGCCAAGCGCGCGGGCCGCAAGATAACCGGCGTTGAATGCGTCGCCCGCGCCGGTCGTGTCGCGTATGCCGCTGACAGGGGGCAGCTGGACCACGCGCCCCTGCCCCTTATGCGCCATATGGACAGCGCCGCCCGCGTTCTTGACCACGATCTCTGACGCGCCGAACTGGCCCAGCCGCGCAAGGCTGGCCTGCGGATCGGCATCGCCCCATGCATGCGCTTCGTCATCGAAGCCCGGCAGCAGGATGTCCGCCAGCGCCAGAAAATCGGGCAGCACGGCGCGCATGTCGTCCAGGCTTTGCCACAGCGCGGGGCGCAGGTTCGGGTCAAAGGACAGAAGCGCACCCCGTGCCTTGGCTGCGCACAGCGCCTTGCGCAGGGTGTCACGGGCGTCGGGCGTCAGGATGGCCACGCTGATTCCCGTCAGGTGCACAAGCCCCGCCCCCGCCAGATCGCGCGCCAGCCGTGCCGGCTCATCGGCCAAGCAGCGGGCGGCGGATTGGCCGCGCCAATAGTGAAAGCTGCGCTCTACCCCGTCGAGCGCGATCATATAAAGGCCCATGCCGCGCTCGGCGCTTTGCGAAATCGCGCCCACATCCAGACCGCCCGCACGGCATTCCTCGATAAAGGCCAGTGACAGGCTGTCTTGGCCCACGCGGGTGACAAAGCCCACATCAGCGCGCGGCCCGAGGATTTGCGCCATATGCCACGCCGTGTTGAACGTGTCGCCCGCGAAGCCGCGCCGATAAAGCCCATCGCCCACCGGGGCCAGTTCGACCATCGCCTCGCCAAGACACAGGATGCGCGGGCGGGTCATGGCCGCGCCCCCTGCCCCGGATTAGCGCGGACGCTTGAAAAGCAGCATGTTTTCATAAAACCCCTCCATCCGGTTCAGCCTGTCGCGGGTCGCGTCCCAGTTGCGATCCTGGATCGCGGATAGCAGCGCCTCGACCAGCCCGACCATGGGCACGATCGTGTCCCAGGCCGAGGGCACCTCGACATGGCTGGTCAGGATATGCCGCGCCTTGGCCGCACTGGGCGACACCCAGCGGTCGGTCACAAGGATGATCTCGACCCCTTGGGCATGGGCCAGTTCGATGAATTGCTGGATCGACGGCTCGTAGCGGCGAATGTCGAAAACGACCAGAACATCGCGGTCCGACATGTCCAGAAGCGCGGGTGGCCAGGTGTTGGGCAGGCTGGACAGAAGCGTCACGTCCGAGCGCATGACATGCAGGGCGGTCGCGAAATATTCCGCGACCGACCGGGTCAGCCGCCCACCCATCAGGTGAATCGGGCGCGCCTTGTCGGCGAGGATGTCGGCCACCTTGTCGAAGACCCGCAAATCCTGCTGCGCCAGTGTCTGGCTGAGATTGTCGATCACGCTGCTGCCGAAGCGGTTGAGCGGGTGGTCCGCTTCGCCCACCGCTGCCCATTTTTCATGCTTGGCGATGGGCGAGGCCAGCCGTTCGCCCATTTCTTCGTGCAGTTGGGCGCGAAAGTCGGGGTAGCCGGAAAAGCCCAGCTTGCGCACCAGCCGCACCACGGTCGGCCCCGATACACCTGCGGCCTGGGCGATTTCCGACACCGTGCCCAGCACGGAAAGCGGAAAGTTTCCAAGCATATAGCTGGCAAGCTGGCGTTCCGCGCGGGTCATCCCCGACATCGCGGCGCGCAACTGTTCTTCCATTTGCGGCGGCTGGACAGAGGTGGGTGGACGCATGGTCTGGCTCCGCGTTTCAATTCTGAAACAAACGTAACAGAAAACAAAAATGAGAAACAGTATTGACACAAATTTGAATCGTGGTGCAGCCTGATGTCTGTAGTCGCGGGGTTGGTGGGATGACGACGACGGACGAACAGCCGAAAGGACAAGGGACGGTGCTGTGCTGGGACGCCACCGGCACAGCCGTGACCGACGCGGGCGCAGCCCCCGCCGTGATCCTGATTTGCGAACATGCCTCTGCCGCGCTTGCCGGCGACTGGACCATGGCCAGCCCAGAGGTTCTGGCCTCTCATGCCGCCAGCGATCTGGGCGCGCTTGGCCTTGCCAAGGCGTTGGCGGCAGGGCTTGCCCGCGCCTGTGGCGGGGCAGAGCTGGTCCACGCGCCCCTGTCGCGGCTGATCTATGATCTGAACCGCAGCCCCGACCGCCCCGATGCCGTGCCTGCGCAATCCGAGGTGCACAGCATTCCGATGAATGCGCGGGTGACACCGCAGGACAAGCTTAACCGGGTCATGCAGCTTTACCTGCCGTTTCACGCGCTGGTGCAGGCGCGAATCGCGCGGGCGCTGGCGCTGGGGCAACGGCCGGTCCTGCTGACGGTGCATTCCTTTACCCCGGTCTGGCATGGCGTGCCGCGCGCGGTGGAATTCGGCGTGATCCATGATGAGGCGCAGGGCTTGGCCCGGCGGATCGTGCAGGAAGCGGCGGCGCTTGGCCTGACCACCCGCCTGAACGAGCCTTATTCCGCCGCCGATCACGTCACCCACACGCTGCGCCTGCACGCCACCCCCTACGGGCTGGAGAACGCGATGCTGGAAATCCGCAACGACCTGATCGCCACGCCAGAGGCGCAAGCGGCGATGGCCGCGAAGCTTGGCCCGGTTCTGGCCCGCGCCATGGCGACGCAAACGGAGCTGTCATGCCGCGCGTCCTGATCTCTTTCGTCCATATGGTCGAGGCGCTGAATTACCGCGTCGGGCGGCTGGCCATGTGGAGCCTGTTCGCCCTGATGGGCGTGCTGGCTTGGGGCGCAATCGCGCGGGCGGGCTTTACCCCGCAGATCTGGACCGACGAGATGGCGCAATTCCTGCTTCTGGGCTATTTCATCCTAGGCGGGGCCTATTCGTTGCAAATGGGGTCCGCCGTGCGGATGGACCTGCTCTATTCGCGCTGGTCGGACAAGACCAAGGCGGCGGTCGATGCGATCACCATCTTCACCCTGCTGATCTACCTTGGCGTGCTGCTCTGGGGTGGCATCGAATCCACGCAATTCGCGCTGGAATATGCCGAGCGCCGTCGCGGGTTGTGGCGGCCCTACATGGCGCCGATCAAGATCGTCATGTGTATCGGAATCGTGCTGATGATCCTGCAATGCACGGCGTTTCTGATCCGTGACATTGCAAAGCTGCGCGGCATTACCATCAAGGAGCGCGCGGTCTGATGCCCTATGAGATGATCGCAGCCCTGATGTTCGGGTCCATGCTGGTCGTCATGCTGACCGGGCAGCGCATGTTCGGCGTGATCGGCTTTGTCGCGGCCGTCTCGGCCATCTGGCTTTGGGGCGACCGGGGCGGCTATGACCTGGCCTTCGCGCAGACCATCAAGCTGATGAACTGGTTCCCGCTGATGACGCTGCCGATGTTCATTTTCATGGGCTATGTGCTGTCGGAAAGCCGGCTGGCGGATGATCTGTATCGCATGTTCCATGTCTGGTTCGGCCCGGTGCCGGGCGGTCTGGCGATTGGCACGATCCTGTTGATGGTGCTGATTTCCGCCATGAACGGGCTAAGCGTGGCAGGCATGGCAATCGGCGCAACCATCGCTCTGCCGGAACTGCTGAAGCGGCGCTATGACAAGCTGATGGTGACAGGCGTCATTCAGGCCGGGTCGAGCCTTGGCATTCTGGTGCCGCCCTCTGTCGTGCTGGTGCTATACGCGATGATCGCGCGTCAGCCGGTCAGCCATCTATGGGCCGCCGGTCTGGTGCCGGGGTTCCTGCTGGCGGGGCTGTTCATCCTCTATATCTGGCTGCGCTGCCGGATCACCCCCAGCCTTGGCCCGGCCGTCGACCCCGACGAGTTGGCGCAGGTCTCGCGCGCCGAGAAATACCGCCTGCTGCTGGCGGGCCTGATGCCGCTTGCGATTTTCGCGGTGATGATGGTGCCCTTCGTGCTGGGCTACACGCGGCTGGTCGAAAGCTCTGTCGTGGGGGCACTGGCGGCGCTGGTCGTCAGCATCGCCAAGGGGCGCATGACATGGGAAGTCCTGGAAACCTGCACCCGCAAGACGCTGGCGATTTCCTGCATGTTCCTGTGGATCATCCTCGCTGCCCTAGCCTTTGGCGCGGTGTTCGACGGGCTGCGCGCGGTCGATTTCGTGCGCGAACTGTTCATGGAAAACCTGGGCCTTGGGCGCTGGGAAATCCTGATCCTGATGCAGGTTTCCTTCATCCTGATGGGCATGTTTCTGGACGATACCGCCATGCTGGTCATCGTGGCCCCCTTGTATGTGCCCATCGTGCGAATGCTGGAATTCGACCTGATCTGGTATGGCGTACTCTATACGATCACATGCCAGATCGCCTATATGACGCCGCCCTTCGGCTATAACCTGTTCCTGATGCGGGCGATGGCCCCGGACAGCGTGAGTTTGGGCGACATCTACCGCTCGATCGTGCCTTTCGTGATGGTGATGATCTTCGGCCTCGCGCTGGTGATGATCTTTCCGCAGATAGCACTCTGGCTGCCCGGCATCCTGTTTCCCTGAAACCCCAGAAGGCGCGGTCAACGCGCCCTGATCCTCAACCCCAACAGAGAAGGAAAAGACCATGACGACAACCAGACGGAAGTTCCTGACCACCAGCGCCCTTGGCGGCGCGGCAGCGCTTGCCGCCCCGGCGGTGCACGCGCAATCGACCATCCGCTGGCGGATGCAGACCTATGCCGGTGCCTCACTGGGCGCGCAGGTGGTGAAACCCGCGGTCGATATGTTCAACGCCATCGCGGGCGACGAGATGCAGATCGACCTGTTCTATGCCGACCAGCTTGTGCCCACGGGCGAGCTGTTCCAGGCCATGCAGCGCGGCACGATCGACGCGGTGCAATCGGATGATGACAGCATGGCCGGCCCGACCGAAGTGACCGTGTTCGGCGGCTATTTCCCCTTCGGCAGCCGCTATTCGCTGGATGTGCCCGCGCTGTTCAACAACTGGGGTCTGAATGAAATCTGGGCCGAGGAATACGCCGCCGTCGGCGTCAAGCATATCTCGGCGGGTGCGTGGGATCCGTGCCATTTCATCACCTCCTCGCCCATCACGTCGCTGGCGGATATGCAGGGCAAGCGGGTCTTCACCTTCCCGACGGCCGGGCGCTTCCTGTCCCAATTCGGCGTCGTGCCCGTGACCGTGCCATGGGAAGACGTGGAAATCGCGCTGCAAACCGGCGAGATCGACGGCGTCGCGTGGTGTGGCATCACCGAAGCCTACGAGGTGGGCTGGGCCGATATTTGCAGCCATTTCCTGACCAACAATATCTCTGGTGCATGGATCGGGCATTTCTTCTCGAACATGGAGCGGTGGAACGAATTGCCGCCGCATCTGCAAACCCTGCTGACCACCTGTTTCGAGCAGTCGCATTACTACCGCCAGCACTGGTATTGGGCGGGCGAAGCGCGGCTGCGCACCGAGGGCACAAAGCTGGAGCTGACCTCTATCCCCGATGCGGAATGGGCCACGGTCGAGACGGCGGCGCGCGATTTCTGGGAAGAGATCGCGTCGGAATCCGAGACCAAGCGCAAGGTGGTCGAGGTGTTCCGCGCCTATAACGCCGCGATGGACAAGGCCGGGCGGCCCTATCGCTATTCATAAAAGAAAAAGCTGGGGGGCGCATCAAGCCCCCCAGACCCAGGACCCAAAGCTGGGGGGCTATCAAGCCCCCCAGACCCCCCGAGGATATTTCGGGCAAGGATGAAGGATAACAGGGACAATGCCGGGACTGATGACATTGGCAGATTTGCGCACCGCCTTTGGCGCGGGCGAGATTGATACCGTTCTGGTGGCCGCGCCCGACATGCAGGGTCGCCTGATGGGCAAGCGCTTTCATGCCGCCCATTTCCTGGAGTCGGGCTATGAAGAAACGCATTGCTGCAACTACCTTCTGGCCACCGACATGGAGATGCTGACGGTCGAGGGCTATGCCTCTACCAGTTGGGAAAAGGGCTATGGCGATTACGTCATGAAGCCCGATCTGGCCACGCTGCGCCGCGTCCCGTGGCTACCGGGCACGGCGCTGGTGCTGTGTGACTTGCTGGACCATCACACGCATGAAGAGGTGGCGATTTCCCCCCGCGCCATCCTGAAGGCCCAGGTCGCGCGCGCCCGCGCGATGGGGTATCAGGCGATGGCCGCGACCGAGCTGGAGTTCTTCATCTTCGAGCAAAGCTACGAGGCGCTGCGCGACCACGGCACCGAGCATCTGACGCCGATCTCGGGCTATAACGAGGATTACCACCTGTTCCAGACCTCGAAAGAAGAGCCCTTGATGCGCGCCTTGCGCAACGGGCTTTACGGCGCGGGCATCCCGGTCGAAAATTCCAAGGGCGAGGCCGAGGCAGGCCAAGCCGAGATCAACATCCGCTATGCCGAGATGCTGACCACCGCCGACCAGCATGTCATCACCAAGCAGGCCACCAAGGAAATTGCCGCCGCTCTGGGCAAATCCGTGACCTTCATGGCGAAATACGACCATCGGCGCGCGGGGTCGTCCAGCCATGTGCACCAGTCGCTCTGGACACTCGACGGCCAGCCCGCCTTCATGGACAAGGGCGCGGAATACGGCATGTCGGCGCTGATGCGGCAGTATATGGCGGGGCAACTGGCCCATGCGGGCGAGTTGACGGCGCTGCTGGCCCCCAATGTGAACAGCTACAAGCGCTTTTGCGTGGGCATGTTCGCCCCGACCAAGGCGGTCTGGTCGCTGGACAACCGCACGGCGGGGTTCCGCGTCTGCGGCGATGGCACGAAAGCGGTGCGCGTGGAATGCCGCATCGGGGGCGCGGACCTGAACCCCTATCTGGCCTGCGCGGGACTGTTGGCTGCCGGACTTGCGGGTATAGAGCAAGGCATGGAGCTGGAGGCAGAGATGACCGGCGACAGCTACCAGAACCGCAATGCCCGCGAGATCCCCAAGACGCTGCGCCATGCCGCCGACCTGCTGGATGGTTCTGCCATGTTGCGCGCGGCCTTTGGCGACGAGGTGGTCGACCATTACACCCGCGCCGCGCGGTGGGAGGTCGAGGAACATGACCGCGTCGTCACCGATTGGGAACGCAAACGCCTGCTGGAGCGCGGCTGACCGCGCCCGGCCCGAAGATTTATCGACACAGACAGGAGACATCATGTCGACGATCAAACTCGTCTCGCCCGTAGACGGATCGATCTATGCCGAACGCACGCCCTTGGGCTTGGACGCGGCGCAAGCGGCGGTTGCCCGCGCCCGCGCGGCGCAACGCGACTGGGCCGCGCTTCCCTTGGCAGAGCGGATCAAGACCGTCATGGCGGGCATCGACGCGCTGGAAGCGATGGCGCCCCAGATCGTGCCGGAACTGGCATGGCAAATGGGCCGCCCGGTGCGCTATGGCGGCGAATTCGGCGGCGTACGCGAGCGCGCGGCCTATATGGCGCAGATCGCGCCAGAGGCCTTGGCCGATGACGTGATCGAAGACAGCCCCGCCGCCACCCGCCTGCTGGCGCGCGAGCCGCAGGGCGTGGTTTTCGTAATCGCGCCGTGGAACTACCCATTCCTGACGGCGGTCAACACAGTTGTGCCCGCGCTGATCGCGGGCAATGCGGTGGTGCTAAAACACGCCACGCAAACGCTGATCGCGGGCGAGCGTTTGGCGCAGGCCATGCACAAGGCGGGCGTGCCAGAGGACGTGTTCCAGAACGTGGTGCTGGACCATGCCACGACCGAAGCCCTGATCGCCGCCCGTGCGTTCGATTTCGTGAATTTCACCGGATCTGTCGGGGGCGGGCGCGCGATAGAGAGAGCGGCCGCAGGCACCTTCACCGGCACGGGGCTGGAACTGGGCGGCAAAGACCCCGGCTATGTCCGCGCCGATGCCGATCTGGACGCCGCCGTGGACGGGCTGATGGATGGCGCGATGTTCAATTCGGGCCAGTGCTGCTGCGGGATCGAACGCATCTATGTGCATGAGAGCATGTTCGATGCCTTTGTCGAAAAGGCCGTCGCTTGGGTGCGCGCGCAGCGGCTTGGCAATCCTTTGGAACAGGAAACCACCATGGGCCCGATGGCGCACGCGCGCTTTGCCGTCACCGTGCGCGAGCAGATCGCCGATGCGCTGGCCCAAGGTGCGCGGGCGCTGATAGATGTGGCAGAGTTTCCCGCCGATGATGGCGGCGCTTACTTGGCCCCGCAAATCCTAGTCGAAGTGACCCATGACATGCGCGTCATGCGCGAGGAAAGCTTTGGCCCTGTCGTGGGGATCATGCCCGTCAAGGATGATGCCGAGGCCGTGGCGCTGATGAATGACAGCGATTTCGGGCTGACCGCGTCGATCTGGACCAAGGATGCCGGGGCCGCGCGCGCCATCGGGGCACAAATCCAGACCGGCACCATCCTGATGAACCGCTGCGACTATCTGGACCCGGCCCTGTGCTGGACCGGCTGCAAGGATACCGGGCGCGGCGCGGCGCTGTCGAAACTGGGTTATCTGGCGCTGACCCGCGCCAAGTCTTACCACCTGAAAAAGGCCTGACATATGGGACTGACGGCAAATTGGAGCTACCCGACCGCGATCAAGTTCGGCGCGGGGCGGATTTCGGAACTGGCTGACCAGTGCAAGGCCGCGGGCATTGCCAAGCCGCTTCTGGTAACGGACCGCGCGCTGGCCGCCCTGCCCATCACCGCGCAGGCGTTGGATATTCTGGACGCGGCCGGGCTTGGTCGCGCGGTGTTTTCCGAGGTGGACGCGAACCCGACCGAAGCAAACATGCAGGCCGGTCTGGCGGTCTATCGCGCGGGCGGGCATGACGGGGTCGTGGCCTTTGGCGGCGGCTCTGCGCTGGATCTGGGCAAGATGATCGCGCTGATGGTCGACCAGCCGGTCAGCGTGTGGGAGTTGGAGGATATCGGCGACTGGTGGACCCGCGCCAACCCTGATACCATCGCGCCCATCATCGCCGTGCCCACGACGGCGGGCACCGGGTCCGAGGTGGGGCGCGCGGGCGTGCTGACCGATAGCGCCACGCATCGCAAAAAGATCATCTTTCACCCCAAGCTGATGCCCGCTGTCACCATTTGCGACCCGCAACTGACGGTGGGAATGCCTGCCTTCATCACCGCGGGCACCGGGATGGATGCGCTGGCGCATTGCCTGGAAGCCTATTGCAGCCCGCATTACCACCCGATGAGCCAAGGCATCGCGCTGGAAGGGATGCGGCTGGTGTTTGAAAACCTGCCCCGCGCCTATGCCACGCCCGATGATCTGGACGCGCGCGCCAACATGATGTCGGCCGCCGCGATGGGGGCGGTGGCGTTCCAGAAGGGCTTGGGGGCAATCCATGCGCTCAGCCATCCGATCGGCGCGGTCTACAACACCCATCACGGCACCACGAATGCGGTCGTCATGCCGATGGTGCTGGAGTTCAACCGCCCGGCGATCGAGGCACGTATTGACCGCGCAGCGGCTTATCTAGGCATAGAGGGCGGCTTTGCCGGTTTCATGGCACGGATCATGGCGCTGCGCGAAAGCCTGTCGATCCCGGCCAACCTGTCGGCCATGGGTGTCAGCGCCGACCGGCTGGACGAGCTGACCGAAATGGCGCTTCTGGACCCGTCCTGTGGCGGCAACCCGATAGAGCTGACGCGCGAGAACACGCGCGCGCTGTTCGAAAGCTGCCTGTAACCCGGCTGGCCCGCGCGTAGCACCTGCACGCGGGGGCGGCTTGCAACGGCGTTGCCGCCGCATGATCCCACGTGCCACGATGCCCCGCCCCCGTTTGCCGTCGCGCAAGCGGGGGCGTTTTGCATTTTGACCCAAGCCTGTGCGTGTCCCGAAACAGGGAAAACCCGACAGCCCGCCCGCGCCACCCCGGAAGCACGCGGGGGTGTCGCGCGAATAATGGGGCGGCGCATCAAATTCCATTTGTCAACACTATCTGACTTTTGTAACATCGCCCGAAGAACTCGCTGCACATCCTCGGAGGAGCCCGCCTTGCCTGACGCTTTCGGCCTGAAAAACGCAAAAACGACCGAAGAGGTCGCGCTCGGCATCCGCCGGCGCGTCTTCGAGCATACGATCCGCAACAATGGCGGCTATCTCTCGCAGGCCTGTTCCGCCGCCGAACAGCTTGCGTTTCTGTATAACGAAGCGCTGACGCTGGGGCAGCCGACCCTGCCGATGATCCCGAAACCATTCGGCGGCGTGCCCTCTGCCAGCAATCCCGACTACCACACCGGTGCGGGCTATAACGGCCCGTTCGAGCCGCAATTCGACCGGCTGTTCATCGCGCCCGCGCATTACGCGCTGGTGGCCTATGCAACCCTGATTGAAACCGGCCGCATGGCGCCCGAAGGGCTGGAGATGTTCAACAAGGACGGCTCTTCGGTGGAAATGATCGGGGCCGAACACAGCCCCGGCATGGAGGTGCATAACGGCACGCTTGGGATCGGGCTGTCCACCGGCGCGGGTCTGGCCTGGGGGCGGCGGCGCAACGGCGACGCGGGCGATGTGGCCGTGTTCATGTCGGATGGCGAGGTTCAGGAAGGCCAGACGTGGGAAGCGGTTCAGGCCGCCGCCCATCACGGCATCGACAACCTCTGGGCCATCATGGACGTGAACCGCCAGCAATGCGATGGCGCGATGGACGAGGTCATGCAGGTCGGCGACATCCGCCAGAAATTCGTCGATTTCGGCGCGGTCTGTGTCGAGATCGACGGCCATGACCTGAGCGCGATGCGTCAGGCGAAGCAGGAAAAGCACGAGGGCAAGCCGTTGATTATCCTTGCCTATACCTCGCCGACCAAGGGCATGAGCATCCTCGAGCGGCGCTTTCCGAAACTGCATTACGTCCGCTTCAAATCTGAAGACGAGCGCGCCGAATACAACATGTCGATTGCTGCCGAACTGGGCATCGACCCCATCGACTACGCGCATTGAGGAGACAGATCATGGTTGAAATGGTCGCCCGCCCCTACGCCACCGCCTTCGAGACATATGCGGTCAAGCACCCCGAAGTGATCGCGCTGTCGGCCGATCTGACCTCTTCGGTCGAGATCGACGGCTTTCGCGATCGCCACCCAGAGCAATTCCTGTCCATGGGGATGGCCGAGCAGAACATGCTGTCTTTCGCGGGCGGCATGGGGCTTGCCGGGTTTCGGCCCTTCATTCACACCTTCGCGGTGTTTCTGTACCGGCGGCCCTATGACCAGCTGATGGCCTCTGTCGCCTATCCGCGCCGCAAGGTCCGGCTGATGGGGTTTCTGCCCGGCATCACCACACCCGGTGGCATGACCCATCAGGCCATCGAAGACATCTCTGTCATGCGCGCCATTCCCAACATGACCGTGCTTGAAACCGGCGACGCGACAGAGGTCGAGAGCATTGTCGAGGTGGCCGACTCGATTGACGGGCCGGTCTATTGCCGCGTGCTGCGCGGCTCTGTCCCGCGCCTGTTCGACACGCCGCTGCGCTTGGGCGAATTGCGCGTTCTGTCCGAGGGCACGGATGTGATGGTCGTCACCGCCGGGATCACCACCGAAGAAGCGATCCGCGCGCGCGGCGCGCTGGATGCGGCGGGTGTCTCGGTGCGCCATTTGCACCTGTCCACGCTCAAGCCCTTCGATGCCGAGGCGATCATCGCCCATGCCGCAAGCGTCAAACATGGCGTGGTCACGCTGGAAAACCACGTCGTCGCCGGGGGCATCGGGTCCATGGTGGCAGAGGCGATGGCAGAGGCGGGGCTGGGCAAGAAGCTGATCCGGCTGGGGCTGCAAGACACCTATGCGCATGGCGGCTCTCGGCCCTATCTGATGCGCTATTACGGGCTGGACGCGATTGCGCTGGTGCGCGGGATAGAACGGTTGATGGGGGTTGAAACCGGCATTGACGAGAATGCGCTGGACGCCGTGCGGGTCGACGCGGTCCATTCCAACGTCAAGGCAGAGGCGCTGTAATGCAGCGCTTCGCCGTCACCTACCGCATCTTTGCCGCCGATCTGGCAGAGGCCCGCGCCCGCGCCGAGGGGATAGCACTTGAGCAGACCGTCGAGGTGCCGCTGGACGTGGTGCCGCCGGGCTATATCGCCGATCAGATCGTCGGCCAGATCGAGGAAATCGGCCCCGAGGGCGCGGGCCGCTTTCGCGCGACGATCTCTTATTCGCCCGACGGCGCGGGGCATGAGTTCACGCAATTCCTGAACGTGATCTTCGGCAATTCCTCTATCCAGAAGGGGTTGAAGGTCATCGCGATTGATCCGGGGGCCGACATGCTGGCGCGCCATCCCGGCCCGCGCTTCGGAATCGCGGGCATTCGCGACCGCGCCGGGCGCGCGCGCGGCGGGCTGATTGCGCCGGTGCTCAAGCCACAAGGGCTGGATGCCGACGCGCTGGCTCGGATCGCCTATCTTTGCGCAAAGGCCGGGGCGGATGTGGTCAAGGAAGATCACGGGATCACCGACCAAAGCATGGCCCCCTTCCGCGAACGGGTCGAAAAGGTCAGCGCCGCCGTGCAGCGGGCGAATGCGGAAACCGGCGGTCGCGCACTTTACTTTCCGTCGCTGGCCGGTCGCCCGCAGGATCTGGAGGCGAATATTCACTTCGCCAAGCAAGCCGGGGCCGATGGGCTGCTGGTCATGCCGGGGCTTCTGGGCTTTGGCGTGGTCAACCGCATCGCGCGCGACAACAGCCTTGATCTGCCGGTGATGACGCACCCGTCCTTCTTTGGCCCCTATGTCTTGTCCGAGGATACCGGGTTTTCACATGGGATGATGTTCGGCACGCTGCAACGGCTGGCGGGGTCCGATATTTCGGTCTTTCCCAATGTCGGCGGCCGCTTCGGCTTTACCCCCGACGAGTGCCGCGCCATTGCGGACGCGTGCCGCGACCCCTCTGGCCCCGGCAAGCCCATGTTGCCAAGCCCCGGCGGCGGCATGAGTGTCGCGCGCGCGGCGGACATGGTCGAGATGTATGGCGATGACGTGGTCTATCTGCTGGGCGGGTCGCTTCTGCGCCTTGGCGAGCAGATCGGCGAAGGCATTGCCGCGATGCGCGCCGCGATTGACGCCTCTGCCCGCTGACGGCATGACCGGGGGCCCATGCCCCCGGCATGGCAAGCAGCACTTGCGGCGTCAGAAAATCACGCCCTTGCGCAGGATGAAACAGCCGAAGGGGCGCGGCTCTGTCGTGCGCAGCACCGCGAAGCCTTGGCGCGCACGCTTGTAAAACTTCTGCCGTTCGAGTGACCCGACCGCGCCGCCATCCGGCATTTCGGCCATCATGACCTTCAGCGCTTCGGAATGAACCTCGTCCGGGACATCGCCCGCGCCGTCGCGCTGCATCCAGAACGCGCCCTCGGGCACGAAAGCATCGAGCGGCATCAGCGATGTGACAAGCGCAATCGCCTCTGGCGCGGTGAAGCCAGGCAGTTCGATGACCTGACCTGTGACCGTATCCGCAGCGGTGGAATGCGAGGGGAAATTCGCATCCACCACCGCGATTTCATCGCCGTGCCCCATCCGCATCAGCACATCCAGCAGCGCGGCGGGCATCCTTGGGTCTATTCCTTTGAGCATGGGTCTTCCTCCAAGCAAATGGGCCAGGGCAACTTGCCCCGGCCCCTTGTCGTGTTCAAGGCGCAGCCGATCAGCGGGCCGGCAGCGGCATCCAGTCCGGGACCGCGACATCGGCATGGGCAAATGCGGGCATCTTCGCGCCCAGATCTTCCATATTGGTGATGTCCAGCTCGTTCAGCATGGTCTGGGTAATCAGGGTCGGCGGCACGATCACGCTGTCGCCGGGGTTTTCACCCGCCAGCAGCATTGCCAGCGCGCGGACCGACACTTCACCCACCACGGCGGGGTTGGTGGCAGCCGTTGCCTTCCAAGACGAACCCGGCTCGCGCATCGCCGCGATGTCAGCGGTCGAGACGTCGGCCGAGTAGATCGAGACCTGATCGGTCATGCCCGCTTCATCCACCGCGATCTTCACACCCTTGGCGAATTCGTCATAGGGCGCGAACATGACGGTGATGTTCGGGTTCGCGGACAGCACCGCGCGCGCCTGGTTGGCCACGGAATTGGCAATCGGGTTGTCGAGCGTGCCGAACATGGCCACTTCGTTGATACCCGGATTGTCTGCCTTGACCTGAACCCAGGTTTCGTCGCGACGGTCAAGCGGGGCGATGCCCGGCACATAGACGTAACCCGCAACGAACTCGTTGCCGTTGTCTGCCAGCGCGGCTTCCAGCGCAAGGCGGGCCAAGTCGCGGTCGGATTGCTCGATCTGCGGGATGGCGTCATTCTCGACATCCACGTCGAAGGCGACGACCTTGATGCCTGCGTCAACCGCGCGCTGCGCAGCGGCCTGCATCGATTCCGTCAGCCCGTGCTGGATGATGATACCGTCCACGCCAAGCGCGATGGCCTGATCGACCATATCGGCCTGAAGTGCGGCATCCTGGCGGCTGTCGAAGACCCGCAGGTCAACGCCGATCGCCTCGGCCTGCTTTTCCACGCCCGACAGGTAGGCCTGAAAGAAATCGCCGGTGGACAGGTAGCGTACCAGCGCCACTTTCACCTCGCCGGGATTGTCGAACGGCGCCGGCATATCGGCGGCGAAGCCGACCGCCGGCATCATGGCGACGGCCCCGAGCAGGCTGGTAAATACGCGTCTAGAGATCATGGTTTCCTCCCTCTTCTCCCTATTGGACCAATTTCACGCCTTGCCCCGGCCGGTGCGGCCGGAAAGCGCGAAGGTGAACACCAGGGCGACGACAAGCACCGCGCCCTTGATGAAGTCTTGCGTGTAATAAGGCGCGTTCAGCATCGTCAGACCCTGCAAGAGGATCCCCACGAACAGCGCGCCAATGGCGGTGCCGAAAGCGTTCGGCTTGCCCGCCCCCAGAACGGCAAAGCCGATCAGGGCCGCCGCGACCGCATCCAGCAACAGGTTGTTGCCCGATGCCACGTCCCCCCGGCCCAGACGCGCCGCCAGCAGCACGCCGCCCAGCGCGGCCATGGTGCCGGAAATCATGTAGGCAAGGATCTTGTAGCGGTTCACATTGGTCCCGGCGAGGCTGGCCGCCTGCGCATTCGACCCGATGGCATACATCAGCCGACCGTGGCGCGTCAGTTCCAAAAACACCCAGATCAGCACCGCGGCGGCGATCAGGAACACCACCGACAGCGGCACCAGATCGGCAATCCGGTAGCGGCCCAGCATCAAGAAGCTTTCCGAGAAGGTGCCATTGGCAATAGTGCCATCGGGCAACGCCATCCCGGTCGACACAGAACGCCCCTCTGTCGGGATACGTTGCGCGCCCAGAAGCAGGAACATCATGCCCAGCGTGGCCAGCAGGTCGGGCACCTTGAATTTCACCACCAGAACCCCGTTCACCGCGCCGACCATCGCGCCCATCGTCAGGCTAAGGGCCACGGCCCAGAACGCGCTCAACTCCCACACGACCATGACATAGGCCGACAGCATCAGCGCAGAGGTGGCGACCGCACCGATGGACAGGTCGAACCCGTCGACCACCAGCGTAGAGGTCACGCCCAGCGCCAGGATGCCGGTAATGGCCACCGATTGCAGGATGAACACCGCAGAGAAGGGCGACATGAAGCCTTCGGCGGTGACGCTGAAGAAGATGACCAGTCCCGCCATCAGGGCAAGGAAGCCGTATTTGATGGCGAAATCCAGAAGGGTGGCGCTTTTTTGCATCTCGTTAAAATCCTGCTGCGCTGCGCGCGTCGGCGGCATGGACCACTTCGGCCATGATCGCGGCGACGTCGATGTTTTCATTGCGGTGATCGCCGACAATCGAATGCTCGCTCATCACCATGATGCGGTCGGCGACCTCTATGGCCTCGTCGAGTTCGGCGACGAACACGATCGTCGTGCGGGTGTGTGCGGTTTCGCGTATCTTGTGGCCGATGTCACGCCGCGCCTGAATGTCGACGCCTTGAAACGGCTCATCGAGGATCAGCACCCGGCTGGCCTCTGCCATCCAGCGGGCGACCATGACCTTTTGCTGGTTGCCGCCCGACAGGGTCAGGATGCCATCGCCCGCGCCTTGGCAGACGACGCCCATCTCGGCGATCATGTGTTTCGCCTTGGCGCGTTCCGAGCGGAAGGACAGGAACCCGCCGCCGCGCGCGTGCCGCTTGGTGAAGGGCAGCGTGATGTTGCGGGTGATGTCAAAATCCTTGACCACGGCATTCACCAGCCGGTCCTTGGGGCACATATAGACCCCGGCGGCAATAGCGTCTGCGGCGCTGCGCGGGCGGTGCGGTTGGCCGTCCAGCATGATCTCGCCCGATTTCGCCTGGGTCAGACCGAAGAGGACCGATGCCAGCGCCGATTTGCCGGACCCAACAAGACCCGCCACCGCGATGACCTCGTTCTCGCGCGCCTCTATCGAGAAGGGGGCGGCGCCCTCTTGCAGGACAAGGTCGCGCAATTCCAGCACCGGCTTGCCGGGCGTGGGAATGCGGATATCGACCTCTGTGATCTCATGGCCCAGCATCGCGCGCACCGCGCCTTCGTAATCGAGCGGCTTGTCTTCGAATTGCTGAACGATCTGGCCGTCGCGCATCGACAGGATGCGGTCGGCCAGCCGCCGGATATCGGACATCCGGTGCGAGATGTAGAGGATCGCAACCCCTTGATCGCGCAGCCGTTCGACCATTTCGAACAGCCGCTTGGTTTCAGCCGCAGACAGCGACGAGGTCGGCTCATCCAGAATCAACACTTGCGGGTCATGCGCCATGGCCCGCGCGATGGCCACCAATTGACGATCCGCCAGCGACAGGCCCGCCACCGGCAGGGTCACGTCAATCTCCAGCCCGACATTGGCCGCGATCTCGTGCGCCTTCGCCCGCATCTGCGCCCGGTTCAAAAAGGTGCTTCCGCCAGAGGCCAGCGTATCCAGCAGCAGGTTCGAGGTGACATCCAGATCGGGCACAACGCCGTCATTGATGTTCTGATGCACCGTCACCACGCCCGAGCGTAGCGCCTCGGACGGGGTTTCGGGGGCAAAAAGCGTGTCGCCCAGCATGACCTTGCCGCCATCGGCGCGATGGACCCCGCACAGAACCTTGACTAAGGTCGATTTCCCGGCCCCGTTGGCCCCCATCAGCACAGTGACCTTGCCACGCGGAATCTGCATGTCGATCCCGCGCAATACCCGATTCTTGCCAAAGGCCTTTTGCAGCCCCTCTAGGCGGATCGCCTGCTCACTCACGTCTGAATTCCTCCCGTTGGACCGAAGCTAGCCCCCAAAACTTTCAAATGTCAATATAATTTGACAATTGGGTGAAAACGCGAAATCCTGCATCTTGAAAGCGGCCCCGGACGGGGGCGTTCAACCACAAAACCACGCAGGATTTTCTGGGGAGGAGACCCGTGTCCAATCAAGAATACGAGGCGTTAAGCCCTGAAACGCTGGCCGGCCGACTGGGGTCGGTCGAATCGATCCGCTCGCATCTGGGCGACCCGGCCCAATGGCAGGTGCGCGAGGTCGGGGACGGCAATCTGAACCTTGTCTTCATCGTGGACGGGCCGAAAGGCAGCGTCATCGTGAAGCAGGCCTTGCCCTATGTTCGGCTGGTCGGCGATAGCTGGCCCCTGCCCCTGAAACGCGCCTTCTTTGAATATAACGCGCTGATCCGGCAAGAGGCCCGCGATCCCGGATCGGTGCCGCAAGTCTATCATTTCGACGAGGCGCAGGCGATCATCGCGATGGAATTCCTGTCGCCGCATGTCATCTTGCGCAAGGTGCTGATCGACGGCGGCCGGGTCGAAGGGCTGGCCGACACGCTTGGCAAATTCTGTGCGCGCACGCTGTTCCGTGGCTCTGACCTGGCGATGCCGACCGCGCAGCGCAAAGCCGATGCGGCGCTGTTCCTAGGCAATGTCGAGCTTTGCGACATCACCGAGAACCTTGTCTTCTCGGACCCGTATTTCGAGGCCGAATTGAACCGCCACACGCCCGGACTAGACCCGGTCGTCAAGATCTTGCGCGACGATATCGACCTGAAAGTGGCGGCGCAGCATATGAAATGGGCCTTCGCGTCGAATGCCGAGACCATGCTGCATGGCGATCTGCACACCGGGTCGGTGATGGTGACGGACACCGAAACCAAGGTCATCGACCCCGAATTCGCCACATACGGCCCCATCGGTTTCGATGTGGGGATGTTGCTGGCCAATTTCCTGCACGCCTATTTCGCCCAGCCCGGCCATGCCGCAACAGAGGGCGCGCGCGACGATTACCAGAGCTGGATCCTGACCGTCACCGCCGACATCTGGGCCGCTTTCGAAGCCGAGTTCACGCGCCTGTGGCGCAGCGAGCGCCACGGCATCCTGTATCAGGCCAGCCTGTTCGAGGATCAAGGCCATGCCCGTGGCGCCGAACAGGCCCGGATTGAGCGGCTGGCCGCGATCTGGCGCGATACGCTGGGCTTTTGCGGGATAGAGATGCACCGGCGGATCCTTGGCCTCGCGCATAATGCCGATTTCGAATCCATCGCGGATGACGCGACCCGCGCCCGGCTGGAAGCGCGCGCGCTGATGATGGGGCGCATGCTGGCCGTGGGCCGCGAGAAGATCACCTCGATGGCGCAGGTCGTTGACCTTGCCCGACAGGTCAACAAGGAGGAATACCTGTGAAGATCAACGGCAAACCCTATCGCTCTATCTGGCGTGACGCCGATGGCCGGGTGATGATTATCGACCAGCGCTGGCTGCCGCATGAGCTGCGCATCGTAGAGCTGAAGGACCGCAAGGATTTCGCCGACGCGATTTTCGAGATGTGGGTCCGGGGCGCGCCGCTGATCGGCGCAACCGCAGCCTATGGCATGGCGGTTCAGATGGCGGCGGACCCGTCCGATGCGTCGCTTGGGGAAACCTACGACCTGCTGCACGCCACCCGCCCGACGGCGATCAACCTGAAATGGGCGCTGGACGAGATGACGCGCGTGCTGAAACCGCTCGCCCCCGAAGAGCGCGCGGAAGCCGCCTTTCGGCGCGCGGCGGAAATCTGCGACGAGGATGTCGAGACCAACCGCATGATCGGGGTGTATGGTATCGAGCTGATCCGCGAGATCGCCAAGCGCAAGAATGGCGGGCGGGTGAATATCCTGACCCATTGCAATGCCGGCTGGCCCGCGACGGTCGATTGGGGCACCGCCACCTCGCCCATCTACCACGCGGTAGAGGCCGGGATCGACGTGCATGTCTATGTCGATGAAACCCGCCCCCGCAACCAGGGCGCCTTGTTGACGGCATGGGAGCTGAATTCAGCCGGGGTCAGCCACCAGTTGATCGTGGACAATGCCGGTGGCCACCTGATGCAGCATGGCGAGGTCGATCTTGTCATCGTCGGCACCGACCGCACCACCGCGCGCGGCGATGTCGCCAACAAGATCGGAACCTATCTGAAAGCGCTGGCGGCCAAGGCCAATGATGTGCCCTTCTATGTCGCCCTGCCCTCGCCCACGATCGACTGGACGGTGTGGGACGGCGTGCGGGAAATTCCGATCGAAGAGCGGACCGATGAAGAGGTGACGCATGTTCAGGGCAAAGACCCCGAGGGCAAGATCATCTCGGTGCAGATTTCGCCCGACGGCACGCCCGGTCGCAACCCCGCCTTTGACGTGACCCCGGCAGAGCTGGTGACGGGGCTGATTACCGAGCGCGGCGTGGTCGCGGCGACGGCCGACGCGATGGCCGCAGCCTTTCCCGAACACGCAAAGCGCTAGGCACTGACCGGAATGGCCCGGATGTCTGTCCGGGCCATGTGCCCTTATCCCGCCGCCAGCAGCGCGTCAGCCACCGACAGGCTTGTGACCATATGGGTGACATAGCCGCCCCGGATCGCGGCCAGCGACGCGTCGATCTTGTCCGGCCCCGGCGTGACCAGAATGCCCATTTCCAGCCCGACCAGATGTTCCAGCGGAATGCCGATCATGCGGTCGTCAAGCGGGCCGTGAATGGCATGGCCCTCGGCATCGACGAAGCGGCCGCAGATCACGCCGCGCGCGCCCTGTTCCAGATACCACGCAAGGTCGTCCTGCGTGGCAAGGCCAGAGCCGACGATATGGCTGTCGCGCTCGACCGTGCCGACGGAAAACACGAATTTGTTGCAGCTTCCAAGGCGGTCAAGCTGACGGTGGATGATCGGCTCTTGGCGCAATTCATCCGCCAGCTTGGCATTCGACAGGATCGCGGGGGCATGAAGGTTCAGGATCTCTGCCCCCAGCTTTTGGCCCAGCCGGGTCGAGCAGGCCTCTGCGGTGAAACCATAGGGCGTGGCCATCGACCCGATCAGCTGAAGCACCGCCAGATCGTCGATGCGCTGGCGCTCCATCGCCTCGGCCATGTCATACATGGTTTTTCCCCAGGCCACCCCGATACGGTCGCCCGGCACCAGCAATTCAGGCAACCACGACGCCGCCCCACGCACGACACGGGTGAACATCTCTTCCATGTCCGCATCTTCATCGGGCATGATATAGGCAGAGGTCAGGCCGAATTTCTCGACCAGTTCGACCGCCGCGCGATGGGTGGTGAAGGCGGGTGCGGTCAGGGAAATGTTGACCATGCCCTTCTCGCGCGCCTCTTGCAGGTAATTCACCACCGTCGCGCGCGAAATCGCCAGCTTGTCGGCGATGTCCTTCTGGTTAAGCCCTTCCTGATAATAAAGCCACGACACCTCGATCACGACGTTCTCGCCGCTGATCCGGCCTTTCGAGCGACGTTTTGTCCCTGCCATCCCGCTTCCAATATTTTATTTATGACAACCCTACATGACTTTTGTATAAGTATCCCGACAAATCAAGTGGGGCCATGCCGGGCGTCACGCTGCAAGGGAGTTTAAGATGAT
This sequence comes from Roseibaca sp. Y0-43, assembly GCF_020667835.1. Lineage (GTDB taxonomy): Bacteria > Pseudomonadota > Alphaproteobacteria > Rhodobacterales > Rhodobacteraceae > Roseinatronobacter. Next base: position 47,235 of record NZ_JAFMPR010000007.1, on the reverse strand, counting down.
CGTGAACAGATGGCGAGACGCAGATGCGCGGCGCTTTCAGGATGCCGCCGGGGATGATGCGGGCGCGCGCGAATTGGCGCTGCGGGTCTATAGCTCGCGTCTGATCGGAGCGGATGCCGACCTTGTGCAGCATGGCGGCGGCAACACCTCTGTCAAGCTGACCGCGCGCGACGTTTACGGCGACGAGGTCGAGGTGCTGCACATCAAGGGGTCGGGCTGGGATCTGGAAACGATGGAAGCGCGCGGGATGCCCGCGGTCCGCATGGCCCCGCTGATGCGGTTGCGCAGCCTGGATGCGCTGTCCGACGAGGACATGGTCAATGTGCAGCGCTCGAACCTGCTGGACTCGACCGCGCCCAACCCCTCGGTCGAGACGCTGCTGCACGCCTACCTGCCCCATACCTATGTCGACCACACCCATGCCACGGCCATGCTGGCACTTGCCGACCTGCCAGAGGTCGATGCCGTCACCCGAGAGCTGTTCGGCGACAAGCTGACGCTGGTGCCCTATGTCATGCCGGGATTCGAGCTGGCCAAGCGCGCCGCCGCCGCGTTTGACGCCAACCCGGATGCAGAAGGGCTGTTGCTGCTCAAGCACGGGCATTTCGCATGGGGACCCGATGCAAAATCGTCCTATGACAGGATCGTCGCGCATACCAACCTTGTGGCGGACTGGTTCGCTGACCGCCGCCCCGCACCGCTAAAGCCCGCCGCCGCCCTGCCCGACGCGCCGCGCGCCGCGACCCTCTCGGCGCTGCGCGGCGCAATCGGCGCGCATCTGCCCGAAGGCGCGGCCATGCCGGTGTTCGACACGCGCGACAATGATGCGATCCGCAGCTTCCTGATGCGCGACGACCTTGCCACGCTTGCCACCCGTGGCGTGGCCACCCCTGACCACGTGATCCGCATCAAGGGCCGCCCCCTGCACCTGACCGCTGCCGATATTGCCGCCGGTCCCGATGCCATCGCCGCCAAGGTCGCCGCGTTCAAAGATGCCTATACCGCCTATTTCGACCGCCAGGCCCCGCGCTACGGGGGTGCCAAGATCATGCTCTCGCCCCTGCCGAACCTAGCCTGGATAGAGGGTCTGGGCCTTGTGGGCATCGGCACCGATGCCAAGGCCGCACGGATCGCAGCCGATCTGGGAGAGCAGAACACCCGCGTGATGATCGACGCCGAAGCGGCCGGGGGCTTCTTCCCGATCGAGGAAGCGGACCTCTTCGACATGGAATACTGGTCGCTGGAACAGGCCAAGCTTGGCAAAGGCGCCGCGCCCGCGCTGCGGGGCCGGGTCGTGCTGATAACGGGCGGTGCCGGGGCCATCGGGCTGGCGACCGCCCAAGCGTTCAAGGCCAAGGGCGCGACGGTCTTTCTGGTCGATCTGAGCCAGGACGCGCTCGACAGCGCATTGGCCACGCTTGGGCCGGATCACGGCGGCATCGCGCTGGACATCACGCAACCCGGCGCGGGCCAAGCGGCGGTGGACGCCTGCGTCGCGCGGTTCGGCGGGCTGGACCTGTTGGTCAATAACGCAGGCGCCGCGATCAACCACGAGCTTGCCACACTGCCGGACCAGACCTTGCGCGCGGCGTTCGAGCTGAACTTCTTCGCACATGTCGCCTTCTCGCAGGCGGCCATCGCGGTATTCCGCAAGCAGGGGCGCGGCGGGCAGATCCTGTTCAACGTCTCGAAACAGGCGGTGAACCCCGGCAAGGGCTTTGCCGCCTATGGTCTGCCCAAGGCGGCCACCTTCTTCCTGCTGCGCCAGCTTGCGCTGGAACTTGGGGCCGAGGGTATCCGGGTCAATGGCATCAATGCCGACCGCATCCGCTCGGGCCTGCTGACGCCCGAGATGATCGCGGACCGCGCGGCGGCGCGCGGTGTCGATGTGGCAACCTATCTGGGCGGCAATCTGTTGAAATCAGAGGTGGAAGCCCGCCACGTCGCCGATGCCTTCGTGGCGCTTGCACTTTCTGAGCGCACCACGGCGCATGTGATGACCGTGGACGGCGGCAATATCGAAGCGGCACTGCGCTGACGGGACGGGCGGCGAAACCCTCGCCGCCCAACGCCCTGCTATTGGGGCAATCCGTGCTGTGAAACGCGGCAAGCAAAGATATACGCAAGGACCGTAGTCGGGCACAACAGCTTTGCCGCGCGTCCTATACCGCTGCCTGACGACCCTTCCCTAGGAGCCGAGGGCAACTGACCCCGGTTTGCGTTCACCGTCGCAACCGGGGTTTCTTTTCATTCTGACACTTCGTCGTAGGTATGGTTCGCACGGTTCGGCAAGGCACGAACAAGCCGGGCATTCGGATACCTTGCGGCCAAAGCATTGCGTATTCTCTCAGCAGTTTCCTCGCGCGTCTTCGGCCCCAAAATCACGCGGTCAACGGCGTCGGGCGGAAAGTCCACTAGATGAATTGGGTCGGCGGGATCACCAACGATTCTATCGACCTGATCCTTTTTCACATATAGCCGCCACTCGCGTTCGTAAGCCCATGCCGTAGTTTTTGAAATGAGAGCGGCTTGAATATCTGCCAAGGGTTCTTCAACCTTACCGTCGAAGTAAGTCACCTTTTGCAAGCGGGTTTTCTGTCCGTCCTTTCTACGCTGCAACCATTCGTGCGCGGTGTCAAAGGCGACTACAAAACCGCTATTGTTGTCGGCGTAGTGTGCCCACATCGGAGCCACATCCATACGCTCGGACAGCGAAAAACAAAGCAATTCACGGCCCAACTTTTCGAGTAGATCTTCAATTTTCTTTGGGTCGTTGAACGTTGGGACAAGCATAGTATCAACGGAAGACTGCATCTGATTGCGCAGCGTCGTAAGAAGGTTCTGGCCCGTCTGTTGCTCGACAAGTTTTATTGCATCGTCTGGGGGAAGGAAACCGAGCCCATATTTCTTTAGTTCCTCCGCGATCATATCGCGCACGTTTGCCTCGGATACTGTATTGTCCATCTGCTCCGATAGCATCGCAATGAACTTAGGGCCTGCGAGCTTTTCGAACGTCGAACGTACCTCAAAGATATCGTTCGTGTTCATAAGAGGCGTGAAACGCACCGTTCCACCCTCCAAGACGTTGCCGACACGCTCTGCGGAGAGGTATTTGTACAGATATCGCGGCGGCGGGGGCGGGTTCTCGAAGTCGTCCAGATCGAAGGTTTCGGCCATTCCAAGGCCCTTTCAGGCTGTGGGTAGTTCGTGGGTGGATTGGCAGAGGTTCGATTTTATCAAATAAAATCAATCTGTAATGGCGGAGACGAAGGGATTCGAACCCTCGAGACGGTTTCCCGCCTACTCCCTTAGCAGGGGAGCGCCTTCGACCACTCGGCCACGTCTCCGCCGACCCGTCTAATCAAGCGCGCGGGTCGCCGCAACCGGAAAATCAGGTTTTCGTCGCATCGCCCGATATTTGCGTGGTGACGGCGGCGAAGCGGTCTTTCAGCGCGGCGGCGGCGGCTTGCACCTTCGGGCTGCGGTGCAGGTCGACATGGGTGACAAGCCATAGATCCGACGTCCACTCCGGGCGCGGCGGCATGACTTGCACCAGCCCGTCCTCGCCGAAACCCACGGGCCGAAAACCTATCCCCTGCCCCGCCCGCAGCGCGGCGTTGAGTGTGGCGCGGTCGTTGCTGTGCAGGCTGACGCGCGGGGCGTGCGCTTCCATCCAAAGGTCGAACGGGGCGCGGGATTGGCCCGGCTCGACCGTCAGGACGTCATGCCGGGCAAGGTCGGCATCGGTTTCTGGTAGGCCATGCTGTTCGACATAGCTTTCGGAGGCATAAAGCGCGGTCTGCAAGCTGCCCAGCGGCTGCACCACATTGTCGGGTTCCTGCGGGCGGCTGCCGGCGCGAATGGCCAGATGCGCCTCGCCATATTCCAGCCGGGCAAGTCGCACCTCGACCCGCAGGCAGGGCAGCAGCTTGGGGTGGCTTGCGCGCAGGTCCATCAGCACGGGCAGCACCAGTTCGGACAGTTCCGGCAGCGTGGTCACGCATAGCTCGCCTTCGATCCCGCTTTGCAACATGCTCAGCCGCGAGGCGAGGTTGTCGAACCGCGCCTCTGCCTCGGCAGCGCTGTCGGTCAGCATCCGGCCCGCTTCGGTCAGGGTGTAGCCCTTGGCGTGGCGCTGGAACAGTTTCACGCCCAGCCGGTCCTCCAGCGCGTCAATATGGCGGATGACGGTGGCATGATGCACGCCCAGATGCTGCGCGGCTCCGCTGACGGTGCCAGAGCGGGCCACGTGCAACGCGGTGCGCAATTCGTCCCAAGCTTCCAGGCTCATGCCACGTTTCCTTGCAATAGCTGGGCAAATTCATGCTCCAGCGCGGCTATATCGGCCCCGTCCGCGAAGCGGCGCTGCGCCAGCGCGCGGTCGCAGCGGGCGCGCGCCGTGCCATCCAGCGCCGGACAGACCGGGGCCACCTGCTGCATCTGGGCCATGACGCCGTTGCAATGCAAGACCAGATCGCAGCCTGCCTGCAAAGCGGCGGTCGCGCGCTGGTCCAAGCTGCCCTTGAGCGCCTGCATCGACAGATCATCCGTCATCAACGCGCCGTCAAAGCCGATCTCTTCGCGGATCAGGCGTTGCATTATGAGGGATGTCGTGGCCGGGTGCTGCGCATCGAAGGCGGCAAAGACGATATGCGCGCTCATCGCCAAGGGCAGGTCCGAAAGCGCGCGAAAGGCCGCGAAATCCTGCTTGCGAAGCGTGTCTGCATCGGCGTCGACTACCGGTAAATCCAGATGGCTGTCCAGCGTCCCAAGCCCGTGGCCCGGCATGTGTTTCACCACCGGCAGCACCCCGCCCGCCATCAGCCCCTCGGCCATGGCGCGGGCGCGGGCGACCACATCGGCGCGCGTTTCGCCATAGCAGCGGTTGCGCAGGATCGCATGGGTCTCGGCGCGAGCGATGTCGGCCAAGGGGGCACAGTTCACATCCACGCCCACGGCGCGCAGGTCATCGGCAATCAACCGTCCGCGCAGATACATCGCCCGCGCGGGGTCCGTGGCCCTAGCGCATTGCTCGAGCGCGGGCAGCCAGCCGCGCCAATGCGGCGGCCCCATGCGCTGCACGCGCCCGCCTTCCTGGTCGATCAGGATGGGCAGGTCGCGGCCCACGGCCTCGCGCCAGTCGGCGGTCAGGGCGCGCACCTGTTCGGGCATGTCGATATTGCGGGCGAACAGGATCGCGCCCCATGGCTGGACCTGTCCGAAAAAGCGCTTCTCCTCGGGCGTCAGCCGCAAGCCTTCGCAGCCGAAGATGACCGCGCGCGCGGTCATCGGATCAGCACGGGGATACAATCCAGCCGCTGGTCGATCAGCGCCGCGCAGAACCGCCGCGCATCGCGTTCATCGGTAAAGCCATGCGCGCGCAGCCGGTAGAAAACCGACCCGCCGCTATGCGCGGCCTCGATCACGCGGCCCCGGTCGTCCAGAAGCGGGCTGAAACGTTGCGCCAGCGTGTCCCAGGCTGCGCGGGCCTCTGCTGCGCTGTCATAGGCACCCAGTTGCACAAGGCGCGTGCCGGGGCCGATGCTGGCCGGGTCCACGTCGATGCCGCTGCCGCGCGACAGGTCGGCGGCGACGGAATTGGCCACGGCGGCGGCCAAGGCGGCATCGGCGGCGCTATCGCTTGGGACGGCGGCACCCGAACCGGGTTGTTGCGGCGCACCAGCCACTTGGGACGAGCGCCCCACCGGGCGGGGCGAGCGGGTGACGGCCGAGCGGTTCGGCGTGACAAAGCCGAGGGGGGCCGCATCGGCCAATGCGGTGTCCCCCGCGGGCACGGGCAGGCCGACCTCGATCAAGGTTTCCGGCTGCGCCACGGGCATTTGTGTCTGGGCGGGGCGCGACAGGTCGCTGTCCAGATCCAGCGGTTGCGGGGCCAGCACGATCTCATTGGGCAGGCCGCTTTCGCCATCGGCGGCAAGCTCGTTCACCGACAAGCCCTGATGCGCGGCCTGCACCCCGCCGGGATCGTCGGGGGCCACGCGCAGCGGACCTTCGAGCGCGCGGACAACTGGCACGCCAGAGACATCGCGCTGCATCATCTGCCATGTCCAGACGCCCCCGCCGACCATCAGCACAAGCGACATGACTGCACCGAAACCGCGCGCCATGCCCCCCATGGACAGGGGCGGCAGGCTGGGGCGCTGGGGCGGCATCTGCGCATCATAGGCACAGCTTTGGGTGTAGTGCTGAGCGGAACCATAGACCTGCGTCGCGGCCTCATCGGCGGCGTAGCCATAGGGCTGCGCGACATATCCCGGCGCTTGTGCAGCGCTGGCATAGGCAGAGTGCGGCTGAGGCTGAGGCTGGGTCGGTGCAGCTTGCGGGGCCGCCGACAAGCGCGGCTCTGCACGCGGGCCGGGGCGCGGCCCGGCCGTCGGCTGCGGCCAGCCGCCATGTGCCTGCGGGGCCGAGGGCTGATGCGCGTAACCGCCCGTCAGGTCGGGATGCGTGGGCGCCTGCGCGGGCCATTGCGGCGCGGCCCAAGCCGCCCCGTCATGGTAGCCCGCTGCATGCGCCGGTTCCCGAACGCCCTCTTCAGGCCGATACCCGCCTTGCGGATAGGCCCCATGCGCAGTGAAATATCTGCCGTCACCCATACCTGCCTCATGCGCGGCAAGGGAGTGCCCCTGCCCGTCGTCTGAATTCATGGTGGCAAGCGTCTGCTCGACATTGCCATATTATGCGCGTTTTTGCGCTTATTCTCGATTTGTCCGCCCAGCATAACATGCATGGGCGGTTTCGTCCCGCGAAAAATGCAGCCTTTTCAGCGCATCTCGCTCATCGCGGCCACGCCCAAGATAGCCAGCCCGTTGGCGATGACAATCCCTGTCGCGCGCGCCAGCGCCGTTTTGGCCGCCGTTGTGGCCGGATCGCCCTCTTGCACGAAGCGCAGCTCGGGCGTGTCATTGCCCCGGTTCCAGAAGGCATGGAATTCGGCAGCCAGTTCCGACAGGTAGCCAGCCACGCGGTGCGGCTCGTGCACGCGCGCGGCCAGTTCGACCAGGCGCGGCCACTCGGCCAGCTTTCGGATCAAGCCCAGTTCGGCGTCATGTGTCAACGTGGACAGATCGGCGGGCGTGTCGGCGCTTACGCCCATATCTTCGGCCTTGCGCAACACCGATTGCACGCGGGCGCTGGCATATTGCACATACCAGACCGGGTTGTCGCGCGACTGTTCCAGCACCTTGTCAAAGTCGAAATCCAGCGTGGCGTCATTCTTGCGCGTCAGCATCACGAAACGGGTGACATCCGCGCCCACCTCGTCGACCACATCGCGCAGGGTCACGAACGTACCCGCACGTTTCGACATTTTGAACGGCTCGCCGTTTTTATAAAGCTTCACCAACTGGATCAGCCGAATTTCCAGCGGCACGCGCTCTTCGGACAGTGCCGCAACCGCCGCTTTCATACGTTTGACATAGCCGCCATGATCGGCGCCGAAAATGTCGATCAGCAGATCGAAGCCCCGGTTCACCTTGTTGGAATGATAGGCAATGTCGGGGGCGAAATAGGTCCAGCTTCCATCCGATTTCATGATCGGGCGGTCCACGTCATCGCCATAAGCGGTAGATTTGAAGAGCGTCTGCTCGCGCGGCTCCCAATCTTCGGGGGTCTTGCCCTTGGGCGGCTCCAGCGTGCCGCGATAGATCAGCCCCTTGGCGCGCAGACTGTCGATCGCGCGCTCGATCTCTCCGGTGCCGTAAAGCGCCTTCTCGGAGGAATAGACATCCATCGTCACGCCCAGCGCGGCCAGATCCTCGCGGATCATGGCCATCATGCGCTCGGTCGCGAAATTGCGGATTGTCTCCAGCCAGTCGGATTCGGGCTTGTCAAGAAAGCGGTCGCCGAATTCGGCTTTCAGCGCTTCACCCACCTCGATCAAATATTCGCCGGGGTAAAGCCCCTCGGCAATCTCGGGGGACAGGCCATGCGCCTCGCGGTAACGTTCATAGGCAGAGCGTGCCAGCACATCGACCTGCGCGCCGCCATCGTTGATGTAATATTCGCGCGTCACGTCATAGCCCGCATAGGCCAAGAGGTTCGACAGCGCGTCGCCCACAACCGCGCCCCGCGTATGGCCGACATGCATCGGCCCCGTCGGGTTGGCACTGACGAATTCCACGTTCACACGGGTGCCCTGCCCCATGGTAGAGCGTCCGAATTCCGCGCCCTGGGTCAGCACATTGCCCAACACATCGGCCCAAACCGCGTTTTCCAGCCGCATGTTCAGAAAGCCCGGCCCTGCCACCTCGGCGCTGGCAATGCGCGGATCGGTGGCCAATTCAGCGGCCAAGGCTTCGGCAATATCGCGGGGCTTCAGGCCCGCGGGCTTGGCCAGAACCATCGCGGCATTCGTTGCCAGATCGCCATGGGCCGCGTCGCGTGGGGGTTCGACCGTGACATTGGCGAAATCCAGCCCCTCGGGCAGCGCGCCCTTGGCGGTCAGCGCGGCAAGCTTGTCCAGAACACAGGCGTGAAATTCGGTAAACAGGTTCATCTGCGGCCATCCTTTGTCTTGCGACTTGCCCTATCCGGCAGGCGCGCAAGCGTCAATGGTCTGCCCCGCCCTTGCGCAGGCGTTTGGCCCCGCTATGGTAGCGCCAACGTAGCGGGAGGCATGTCATGCGTTGGGGAATTCTGGGGGCCGCGAAGATCGCGCGCACCGATCTGGCACCGGCCATGCAACTGGCGCGCGGGGCAGAGCTTGTCGCCCTCGCCACGCGCGACCCGGCCAAGGCTGGCCCCTTTCAGGCGCTTGCCCCCGGTTTGCGGGTGCATGACAGCTACGACGCGCTGCTGGCCGACCCGGATGTGGACGCGGTCTATATTCCCTTGCCCAATGACATGCACGTGGACTGGTCCATCCGTGCCGCGCAGGCAGGCAAACATGTGCTATGCGAGAAGCCCATCGCGCTGCGGGCCGAGCAGATCGACCACCTGATTGCCGCACGCGACGCGACGGGCAAGCTGATCGCAGAGGCGTTCATGGTCGCCCACCACCCGCAATGGACCCTTGTGCGTGACCTGCTGGCACAAGGCGTGATCGGGCGGCTGGAACATGTCGAGGGCTGCTTCACCTATACCAATCGCGACTTGGGCAATATCCGCCATGACCCGGCCAAGGGCGGCGGCGGTTTGCGCGATGTGGGGGTCTACCCGTGCATCACCGCGCGCATGGCCACGGGTGCCGAACCCACGCGGCTGCGGTCCGATATCCGGCTGCAAAACGGGGTCGATATCTTCGCCCGTGTCTGGGCCGATTTCCCGGATTTCACCATGTCGTTTTACTGCGGCATGATGCAGACGCGCCGCCAGCACATGGTCTTTCACGGCCAAGACGGCTGGATCGAACTGTCGGCGCCCTTCAATGGCCATGTCTATGGCGATGCGCGGGTCGAATGGCTGTCAGGCGGCGTGTTGCACATGCAGCGCTTCAACAATGTCGACCAATATGCGCTGATGCTGGAGAATTTCGCCGCCAGCGCCGCAACAGGCGCGCCTTTCGCCTGCCCGCTGGAGTTTTCGCGCGGCAACCAGGCCATGATCGACGCGATTTTCGACGCGGCCGGGTAGCGCAGTGTTGCGCCGGGTCAAACTTGGCCAGCGCCCCTTGCGACCCGCCCGACGCAGCACTAAGATTCAATCAACCAATAGACGGTATCACCGACCCTGACAGGGCCAAGAGGAAAGCAGGCGCAATGAACGATCCAGTCCAAACCTATATGAACCTTGTCCCGATGGTTGTGGAACAGACCAGCCGGGGCGAGCGCGCGTATGACATTTTCTCGCGCCTGCTGAAGGAACGCATCATCTTCGTGAACGGCCCGGTGCATGACGGCATGGCGTCGCTGATCGTGGCGCAGCTTCTGCATCTGGAAGCGGAAAACCCCTCGAAAGAGATTTCGATGTATATCAACTCCCCGGGCGGATCCGTCATCGCGGGGATGAGCATTTATGACACGATGCAATATATCAAACCGCCCGTGTCCACGCTTGTCTGCGGACTGGCCGCGTCCATGGGGTCCGTGATCGCACTGGGTGGCCAAAAGGGGATGCGCTTCTCGCTGCCGAACTCGGAATTCCTGGTGCACCAGCCCTCTGGCGGCAGCCAGGGCACGGCGGCGGACATCCTGATCCAGTCGCGCCATATCGAACAGACGCGCGAACGCTTCTACCAGCTTTACATGCGCCATACCGGCCAAAGCTATGAAACCGTGCAACAGGCACTGGACCGCGACAAGTGGATGACCCCGGAAGAAGCCAAGGACTGGGGCCATATCGACGAGATCGTGACCTCGCGCGCCGACGCCGCAGAGGGCTGATGCCCAAGGCGCACTCGGCCTTGCGCGCAAACATCGGGGGCAATGCAGTTTTGCATTGTCCCTGCCGTGCGAGTGACCTAGGCTTGCCAGCTAGAAGGCCGGTCAACGGCTCGACCCAAGATCCCTATCGCAGACCAGACCGCAGAGGTGAGTGATGCCGACTTCCGAAACAGACAGCAAGAACACGCTTTACTGCTCGTTCTGCGGCAAAAGCCAGCACGAGGTCCGCAAGCTGATCGCGGGCCCGACGGTGTTCATCTGCGATGAATGTGTCGAACTGTGCATGGACATCATCCGCGAGGAAACGAAATCGGGCGGGCTGAAAACCACCGATGGCGTGCCCACGCCCCGCGACATCTGCAACGTGCTGGACGATTACGTCATCGGGCAGGAACAGGCCAAGCGCGTGCTGTCCGTGGCCGTGCACAACCATTACAAGCGGCTGAACCATTCCGGCAAAGCCGGCGAGGTGGAACTGTCCAAGTCGAACATTCTGCTGATCGGCCCGACGGGCTGCGGCAAGACGCTGCTGGCGCAAACGCTGGCGCGCATTCTGGATGTGCCCTTTACCATGGCCGACGCCACCACGCTGACCGAAGCGGGCTATGTGGGCGAGGATGTGGAGAACATCATCCTCAAGCTGTTGCAAGCCAGCGAATACAATGTCGAGCGCGCGCAGCGCGGGATCGTCTATATCGACGAGGTCGACAAGATAACCCGCAAGTCCGACAACCCGTCCATCACCCGCGACGTGTCGGGCGAGGGCGTGCAGCAGGCGCTCTTGAAGCTGATGGAAGGCACCGTCGCCTCTGTGCCGCCGCAGGGCGGGCGCAAGCATCCGCAACAGGAATTCCTGCAAGTGGACACGACGAACATCCTGTTCATCTGTGGCGGCGCGTTTGCGGGTCTGGACCGGATCATCGCGCAGCGCGGCAAAGGGTCTGCCATCGGCTTTGGGGCCGATGTGAAGGATGAAAGCCAGACCACCGTGGGCGAGCGCCTGAAACAGCTGGAACCCGAAGACCTGCTGAAATTCGGCCTGATCCCGGAATTCGTGGGCCGTCTGCCCGTGACCGCAACCTTGACCGATCTGGACGAGGATGCGCTGGTCACGATCCTGACCGAACCCAAGAATGCGCTGGTCAAGCAGTATCAGAAACTGTTCGACATCGAAGGCACCGACCTGACATTTACGGATGAAGCGCTGCGCGCCATCGCCAAACGCGCCATCGAACGCAAGACCGGCGCGCGCGGGCTGCGCTCGATCATGGAAGACATCCTGCTGGACACGATGTTCGACCTGCCGGGGATGGACAATGTCAGCGAAGTGGTCGTGAACGAAGAGGCCGTCACCTCTGACGCGAAACCGCTGCTGATCTATGCCGACAGCAAGAAAGGCGCGGCCAGCGCAAGCTGACCGACGCCCTGCCCCAGACATCAAGAAACCGCCCGGACATGTCCGGGCGGTTTTTTTACAATCCAGAGGGTGGCTTAACCCCGCGCGCGCCGCCCGCCGCGCCGCCCGCCGGTGCGCGCGCCCGCGTCCATCGCCGCGCGCGAAGCGTCGGCGAAGCTGACACCCTCGCCCATCGCGTCCATCACCTTGGTCAGCCCGATCCATGCGCCGCCATTCGCGTCATGGTTCATCAGCAGGTTCGCCGCGCGGATCGCTTCCATTTCCTGCGCGCGCACCGGGTTCATGATGGCGCTGGTCATACCCGCGCCGATCGCCATGGGCAGAAACGCCGCGTTGATCCCGTGCCGGTTCGGCAGCCCGAAGCTGATATTCGACGCGCCGCAGGTCGTGTTCACGCCCAACTCGTCGCGCAAGCGCCGCACCAGCGTGAACACCTGATGCCCCGCCGTCGCCATGGCCCCGATGGGCATGACCAGCGGGTCCACAACGATGTCATGCGCGGGAATGCCGTAATCGGCAGCGCGCTCGACGATCTTCTTGGCCACGGCAAAACGCACATCGGGGTCTTCGGAAATGCCCGTGTGATCGTTGGAAATGGCCACCACGGGCACGTTGAATTTCTTGACCAGCGGCAGGATCGCTTCCAGCCGTTCCTCTTCACCCGTCACCGAATTCAACAAGGGCCGGCCGTTACAGGTCTCCAACCCGGCCAGCAACGCGGCGGGCACGGAAGAGTCGATGCACAAGGGCACGTCCACCAGCGCCTGCACCCGCGCGCACAGATCGCGCATCAAGGGCGGCTCGACAAAGTTGTTATCGGCATAGCGCGGATCTTCGGCCATCTTGTTGGAAAACACCGCGCCCGAATTGATGTCCAGCACATTGGCCCCGCAGGCGACCTGCTCCAGCGCGTCACGCTCGACGGTGGTGAAATCGCCCGCCTCCAGCTCTGCCGCCAGCTTCTTGCGGCCCGTGGGGTTGATGCGCTCGCCGATGACGCAAAACGGCTCGTCAAAGCCGATGACAACGGTTTTGGTGGCGGATTCGATGACGGTGCGGGTCATGCTCGGTCCAATCGCAAAGGGTTAGATGGCAGGGCGCGCAGCCGCGCCGCCATGGGTTGCGGTCCAGTCGGTGCTGGCCTTGATGCCGCCCAGCGGGAAGACATGCAGCTTGTCGACCGCGAAATCGGGATGCGCAGACTTGTGGGCGGCCAAGGCCTGCACCAGCTCTGTCGGCTCGAACGGCAACAGCAGCTTAGAGACATCCTTCGCGCGTTTTTGCAGCACGCGCAAAGACGGCCCAACCCCGCAAGCCACGGCGAATTTTATCAGCGTTTGCAGCTTCGCCGGTCCCGCCACGCCCAGATGCACGGGCAAGGTGATGCCTTCCTCGCGCAGGCGGTTGCCCCAAGCGATGATCGGCGCGGCCTCGAAGGCGAATTGGGTGACAATGGCCATCTCCACGCCCGTGCTGCGTGCGAATTCCTGCTTCCAGCGCAGCGCGTCCATGACCACGCGGTCCTGCCCTGCGGGTTCGATATCGCGGTTGCCTTCGGGGTGGCCCGCGACATGCAGGCGGTCGAACCCGTCGAACAGGCCCGTCTCCAGCAATTGCATGGAATTGTCATACACACCTGCGGGCGTCGCAACACCGCCGCCCAGCATAAGCGCCTGACGCACACCCACATCGCGGTAGCGCGTAACCCAATCGGCCAGCTCTGCCCGGTTGTGGATAATGCGCGCGGGGAAATGCGGCATGGGCGCCATGCCCTCGGCATGAAGGCGCGCAGCGGTGGCGACCATCTCGGCAATGGGCGTGCCGTCTATATGGGCAACATAAACGCGCGTGCCCAAGGGCAGAAGCGCGCGGAAATCCGCGATCTTTTCAGCCGTGCGCGGCATGACTTCCAGTGAAAAGCCCCGCATCAGCGCGGCGACCGCGCCCGTCACGGGCGGCGCCATCTCTACCGGGCGGCGGAAATTCAACAGTCCCATCAGCATCCTCCCAAGCGAAAGCCGTGCCACCTTGAGCGCCTATGCCCAACCATCATTGGCGATCAGCGCGCGCAGCCTGTCTGCGTCATACTCTTGTTCCAGCCGGGCAGCGGTGGCGCTTGCGACCTCTTCATCGCTGCCAGCGACCTCGACCGGGTCGGCCTTGCGCCAATCGGCCAGGTAAGCGTCGGCATCTTTCGCGCCCACCTTCATGGCGCAGCGGTCGATGGCTTGCTCGAACCGCTCGGACAGTTGCAGCTTGCGCGCGCGACGGCCCTGCCCCGCGATAACCTGCGCCGGAATGTCGCGCCAATAGACGATCACAAGCTGTGCCATGCCCTGCCCTTTTTCGCATTCATGCCCCCTTGTTAGCGCGGATGGCCAAGACGGCCCGTGCCAAATCCGACCTTGCACCCGGCAGGGGCGACCCAAGCTAAGCCTTGCGCGAGGGGCGGCGCTGGACTACCTTGAGCCTAACATGAATTGGAGGGCGATAGATGACGCCCCAGCGTCCCGCAGGCGCGGGCACGCCCCCGACACCAGAAGGCCCGCCAAGCGGCGCGGCCCGGACATCGTCAAAGGCCCCGCGCCACCCCGGATCTGCGCCGCTCTACGCGGCCCTGGATCTGGGCACGAATAGTTGTCGCATGCTCATTGCGCGCCCCAAGGGCGGGCAATTCGAAGTCGTGGACAGCTTTTCCAAAGCCGTCGAACTGGGCACGGGGCTGGAAAGCTCTGGCCTGCTGTCGCACAAACCCATGCAACGCACGTTGCAAGCCTTGCGCATCTGCCGGTCCAAGCTGGAACGCCATGATGTGCGAAAAATGCGGCTGGTCGCGACCGAAGCGTGCCGCCGCGCGCGCAACAGCCGCGATTTCATTCGCCGTGCGCAGCGCGAAACCGGGCTGAAGCTGGACATCATCACCGCAGAGGAAGAGGCGCGGCTGGCTGTTGTGTCCTGTGCCTCGCTCGTGGCGCAGGATACAGAGCAATTGCTAGTCATCGACATTGGCGGCGGGTCCACCGAACTGGTCTGGATCGACTTGTCGCGCGTGGCCCCGGACGAGCGACGCAACGCTATCTTGTCCATGTATCAAGGTGCCTTCAACCGCGAGAGCCTGCCCGGCAAGCCGCGCGTGGTCGACTGGATCAGCGTGCCCTTGGGCGTGGCCACGCTGAAAGACTATTTCGCCGATGTCGATGACGACGCCGCGCGCTTCGCGCTGATGAGCTGGTATTTCGAAGAGCAGCTAGAGGCCTTCACCCCCTACGCCGATGCGACGCCGCACAAGGCGTTCCAGATCATCGGCACCTCCGGCACCATTACCACTGTCGCGGCCAGCTACCTGCGGCTGAAGCGCTATGACCGCAACAAGGTCGACGGGCTGGTGATGAACTCAGGGCAGGTCGATAGCGTGATCCGCGAATACCTTGCGCTCGGCCCCATCGGGCGGCGGCAAGACCCGCGCATCGGGCGCGAGCGGCACACCCAGATCATGTCGGGCGCGGCCATTCTGACCGCGCTGATGCGGGTTTGGCCGACGGAACGCATGTCGGTTGCCGATCGCGGCTTGCGCGAGGGGCTGCTTTACGCGCAGATGAGCGGCGATGGCGCGCTGGACCTGACCCAGAATTGAGAGTTGAGACATGACGGGCAAGAACACATCCGGGCGCGGGCAACGTGACCTGAAGGTCAAGGTCAAGACCGCGCGCGGGCGCAAGCTGTCCTCGACCCGTTGGCTGGAACGGCAGTTGAACGACCCCTATGTCGCCGCCGCGCGGCGCGATGGCTACCGGGGGCGCGCGGCCTACAAGCTGTTGGAACTGGACGACAAGTATCGCTTCCTTGTGCCCGGCGCGCGGGTGGTCGATCTGGGCTGTGCGCCGGGCGGCTGGCTACAAGTGGCCGTGGTGCGCGTGAATGCCTTGGGCGAGAAAAAGGGCAAACGCGTGGGCACCGTGCTGGGCGTGGACCTGCAAGAGGTGGAACCCTTGGCCGGTGCCACGGCCCATGTGCTGGATTTCCTCGAAGATGGTGCCGACGCCAAGGTCAAGGACTGGCTGGGCGGCAGCGCCGATGTGGTCATGTCGGACATGGCGGCGGCCTCTTCTGGTCACAAGCAGACCGATCATTTGCGCATCATGGCGCTATGTGAGGCGGCGGCCTATTTCGCCTTCGACGTGCTGGAAGAGGGCGGCACCTTCGTTGCCAAGGTTCTGGCCGGTGGGGCCGAGGGCGAGTTGCAGCAACTTCTGAAGCAGAATTTCCGAAAGGTCGCCAATGTGAAACCGCCTGCCAGCCGGTCGGATTCGTCAGAGAAATACGTCGTCGCAACCGGGTTCCGAGGCCGTGCAGAGGACGACACGGCTTAAAGATTCGCGATTTTTGGCGGCATTGGCTGTCGCGCGCCCTGCGCCACAGAGTTGGGCATAATCAATTGTCATTGCTGATGAAAATCTTGATCGCTGGCGCGGTTCTCTATGTCGCTTTCGTGGCGGCACTTGCATTTTTTCAACAATCGCTTGTTTTCCCGCGCCAGATGGTCGGCCCGCCCCCCGCGCTGCCCAACCAAACCGAACGCCTGACGCTGAATCTGGGCGACGCAACCCTGCATGGCGTGCGCATTCCGGGCCGCGACCCTGCGCGCCCCACGATCCTTGGCTTTCCCGGCAACGCGTGGAATGCAGAGGCGATGGCGCTGTTCCTGCACCAAATCGCGCCCGCACAGGATGTGGTCGTTTATCATTACCGGGGCTATGCGCCCTCGACCGGCAGCGCTTCGGCCCAAGCGCTGATGGCCGATGCGCTGGCGATCCATGACAGCCTGACTGGCCCGGTGGCGGCGGTGGGGTTCAGCATCGGCAGCGGCGTGGCGGCCCATCTGGCGGGCGCGCGGCGGCTGGACCGCGTCATCCTCGTCACGCCTTTCGACAGTCTGGCCAAGGTGGCATCAGACAGCCTGCCCTTCCTGCCCGTGCGCTGGCTGTTCCGGCACGACATGCCCGCCGCACAGGACATGCAGGCCAATCAAGCGCCCGTCACCCTGTTCATCGCCACGCGCGACGAGGTGATCCCGGCCCCGCGCTCGAACGCACTGGCCGATACCCTTCCAAACGCCTCCATGACCCGCCTGAACGCGGGCCATAACGACATCTACAACCACCCGGAACTCGTGCCCGCCCTGCGCCGCGCCTTACGCTGAGGCGCGGCTTTCCATATCCTCGGCCACCGCTTCGGCGCGCGCGGCCAGTTCCGACAAAGCGTCGGTCAGGTCCTGCGGCACCACCGGCACCTCGACCTTTTGCGCCGGGCGCGCGTGCAGGCGCGAGATTTCCTCGCGCATGGAGTCGATCTGCGCCTCGGCCTCTTTCAGCTTGTCCTCGACCGCTGCGGTCTTGTCGGCCAGCATCAGCCCCGACATCAACAACATCCGCTCGGCCGGCACGCGCCCGATCTGCTCCAGCAATGTGCGCGCCTCGGCATCCAGCATGGCGGCGGCTGCCAGCAGGAACTGCTCTTCACCGGGCTGACAGGCGACTTCGAAATCCTTGTTGCCGATCGTGATTACTTGTTCAGGCATCGCGCCCCCCTGCCCCCATCAGTGGCTTCAATTCGCCCAAGACATCTTCCATCTCGGCCAGTTCGGCGGCGCGCTCGGCGCGCAAGGCTTCCAGTTCCGCCACGAGCGAGCGGTTGATGGCGCTGGGTTCGACGACCTGCGCCTCGACCCCTTCGCGCAATTGGCGATTGGCTTCGATCAGCTTGGAATTGGCTTTCTTCAGGCGCAGCATCTCCAGGCTTTGCAAATCAAGCTGTTCGGTCATCCGCGCCAGCCGCCGCTCGAGCGAGGCGACAGAGCTGTCCTGACGCTGGCGCACGGCATTCACCCGCTCTGTCAGTTGCGCGGTCTTGGCGCGCTCTGCCTCCAGCGCGGCTTGGAGCGCAGCGCTATCGCCGTCGCCCGCCGGGGCTGCGGGTGCGGCCGACAATTTGCCCGCCGCCGCCGAAATCCGGTCCAGCGCGCGTGCCAGCCGGCTTTCCATCTGTTTTATATCCGTCATGCCTGCTCTTTCCCAAATAGCGCTTTCACATGGCCGAATCATTCCATGCAGGGTATGGCAACCCACGCCGCACAAGCCTACCCCCAAACTTTTGGCTTTCCAACCTTGGGCCAAGTTCAGAGGCAGGCGACACGCGGTTTCGGGCCGCTCTTGGTTGCACTCAAGGCGCAAGCCCGTATGATCGCCGTCGCGGATTGATACCGCTAACATCGCCCTGTCCAGCCGAGGAAGACCAGACGTGGATATTGCTGCCCTGAAAACCGCCGATCCCGACCATTGGAAAAAGGCCACCGCCATCCGTGCTTTGGCCATGGATGCCGTGCAAGCCGCCAATTCCGGCCATCCGGGGATGCCGATGGGCATGGCCGATGTGGCGACCGTGTTGTTCGAGAAGCACCTGAAATTCGACGCAAGCGCCCCCGACTGGGCCGACCGCGACCGGTTCATCCTGTCGGCAGGTCACGGGTCGATGCTGATTTACGCGCTCTTGTACCTGACCGGCTACCAGCAGATGACGCTCGATCAGATCAAGAATTTCCGCCAATGGGGCGCGATCACTGCCGGCCACCCGGAATATGGCCATGTTGACGGTGTGGAAACCACGACCGGCCCCTTGGGTCAGGGCATCTCCAACGCCGTGGGCTTTGCCATGGCCGAAGAAAAGCTGCGGGCCGAATTCGGGCCGAAGGTGGTCGACCATTACACCTATGTCATCGCGGGCGATGGCTGCCTGATGGAGGGGATCAGCCACGAAGCAATCGGTCTGGCGGGCCACCAGAAGCTGGGCCGCTTGATCGTGCTGTGGGACAATAACGACATTACCATCGACGGGCGGGTATCGCTGTCAGACCGCACCGACCAGCGCGCGCGTTTCGCTGCCGCTGGCTGGAAAGTGCTGTCCTGCGACGGGCATGACGCGGCCGATATCGACCGCGCGCTGACCGAAGCCAAGGGCAGCGACCGCCCTGTTTTGATCGACTGCAAGACCGTCATCGGCTTTGGCAGCCCGAAAAAGGCCGACACCTCTGGCGCGCATGGCTCGCCATTGGGCGATGCAGAGATCGCCGCGACCAAGGCCGCCTATGGCTGGGAACATGGCCCGTTCGAGATTCCGGCCGATGTTCTGGACGCGTGGCGCGCCATCGGGTCGCGCGGGGCGAAAGCCCATGAAGAGTGGAAAACCCGCTTCGCCGCCCTTTCCGCCGCCAAGCAGGCCGAATTCACTCGCCGCATGACGGGTGCACCCGCCAAAAAGCTGGAAAGCGCAATCCGCGCCTTCAAAAAGCAGATCTCGGAAAGCGCGCCTTCGGTTGCCACCCGCAAATCCTCGGAGATGGTTCTGGAAGTGGTCAACAGCGTTTGCCCCGAAACCATCGGCGGCTCTGCCGACTTGACCGGGTCCAACAATACCAAGACAGCAGGGTTGGGCGTGTTCTCGGCTGACGACCGCAAGGGCCGCTATGTCTATTACGGTATCCGAGAGCATGGCATGGCGGCGGCGATGAACGGGCTGGCGCTGCATGGGGGGCTGAAACCCTATGGCGGCACTTTCCTGTGCTTTACCGATTACGCGCGCGGCGCGATGCGTCTGTCGGCGTTGATGGGCGTGCCCGTGACCTATGTCATGACGCATGACAGCATCGGGTTGGGCGAAGATGGCCCGACGCACCAGCCGGTCGAACATCTGGCCATGCTGCGCGCGACGCCGAACACGAACGTCTTCCGCCCCTGCGACACGGTGGAAACCGCCGAGGCGTGGGAACTCGCGCTGACCAACGCCCGCACGCCGTCGGTTCTGGCGCTGACACGGCAAAACCTGCCCACCTACCGCACCGAGCACAAGGTCAAGAACCTGACCGCCCAAGGCGCTTACGTGCTGGCCGATGCGATCGGCAAGCGCCAGGCCATCCTGATGGCGACCGGCTCCGAGGTGGAAATCGCCATGAATGCGCGCGAGATGTTGCACGCCGAAGGGATCGGCACGCGCGTTGTGTCCATGCCCTGCTGGGAGCTGTTCGAAGAGCAGCCAGAGGCCTATCGGCGCAAGGTTCTGCCCGCAGGCCCGGTGCGTGTCGCGATCGAGGCCGCGATCCGCTTTGGCTGGGACCGCTGGCTTTATGGCGAGCGCGGTCGGCGCGAGAAATCGGGCTTCATCGGGATGCATGATTTCGGCGCATCCGCCCCGGCCCCCACGCTTTACAAAGAGCTCGGGATCACGGCGGAAGATGTGGTCGCGAAGGTCAAATCGCTGCTGAAATGAAGGGGCCGCGCGCCAGCGCGCCCTTTCCCTGGGAATAGACTTAAAAGGGCGGCCCAGCGGGCCGCCCTTTTTCCGTTGGATCAAACATCGTCAGACTATTCGGCAGCCTCGGCAGCAGCGCGCGCCGCCTCGATCTCGGCCGCCTTCTTTTCGACCTGTTCCACGATATGGTCGACCATCTGGTCGTTGCTCATCTTGTGGCTTTGCTTGCCCGCCAGATAGACCATACCCGACCCGGCCCCGCCGCCGGTAAAGCCCACATCGGTCATCAGCGCCTCGCCCGGCCCGTTCACCACGCAGCCGATGATCGACAGGCTCATCGGGGTCTTGATATGGGCAAGGCGCTCTTCCAGCACCGAGACGGTCTTGATGACATCAAACCCCTGCCGCGCGCAGGACGGGCAGGAAATGATGTTCACGCCGCGGTGCCGCAGACCCAGAGATTTCAAAATCTCGTAGCCGATCTTCACCTCTTCCACCGGGTCGGCCGACAGCGACACGCGGATCGTGTCGCCGATCCCCATCCACAGTAGGTTGCCAAGGCCGATGGCGGATTTCACGGTGCCGGAAATCATGCCGCCTGCTTCGGTAATCCCCAGATGGATCGGCGCATCCGTCGCCTCGGCCAACCCCATATAGGCGGCAGAGGCCAGGAACACGTCCGAGGCTTTCACGCTGATCTTGAACTCGTGGAAATCATTGTCCTGCAAGATGCGGATATGGTCGAGGCCCGACTCGATCATCGCATCCGGGCACGGCTCGCCGTATTTTTCCAGCAAGTGCCGCTCCAAAGATCCCGCATTCACCCCGATGCGGATGGAACAGCCATGATCGCGCGCGGCCTTGATGACCTCGCGCACGCGCGATGCGTCACCGATATTGCCGGGGTTGATACGCAGGCAAGCGGCACCGGCCTCTGCGGCCTCGATCGCGCGTTTGTAGTGGAAATGAATGTCGGCCACGATGGGCACCGGGCTTTCACGCACCACCTCGCGCAGCGCGCGGCTGGCGTCGGTGTCAGGCACCGACACGCGGACGATGTCAGCCCCGGCTTCGGCACAGGCCAGCACCTGCTTGATCGTTGCCGCCGCATCGCCTGAATCGGTGTTGGTCATGGTCTGCACGCTGATCGGCGCGCCGCCGCCCACCGGCACTTTCCCGACCATGATCTGACGGGATTTGCGGCGCTCGATATTACGCCAGGGGCGGATATGGTTGTGGTCCATCATGCAAGCCTTGTGCCATGCGGGTTTGCCCAAAGACATAAACCAAGAGGGGCGCTGCGACAAGCAACGCCCCTCTGTAGGTTAGAGCCAATCAGCGTGCGTTATTGCTGCGCTTCGGCCACGTTCACGAAATTGCGCAGGTCTTGGTCGCCCGACAGATCGGCGGTCGTGAAGCTTTCGGTCACGGCCTCTGGCGTCAGGGCAATGCGGTCCACGACTTGTGCACCCGGCGCGGTTGGACCGTAAGGCTGTCCATCGACCAGCAGGTAGACGGACCCCGAATTGCCCGCGCGCAAGACAGCCGGTTCTTCGGTTTGCGGCACGGTGTAGCGCTCGCCCGCGTCCAGAACCTTTTCGAACAGCACGGTGCCATCGGCGGCGCGCACGCGGATCCAGCTTGGGCGCACGGCCAGCACTTCGACCTGCGGCGGACCATCGCGCAGCACCTGAATTTGCGGGGCGCTGCCCGCGTCGTTCAGGGCAAGACCGATGGCCTCGTCAATCTCGGTGGGTGTCGCTTCATCCTGCACCATGCGAATGGCGCCGATCGGGCCGTCGCGCGATACCATGATGGGCGCGTCCAGCGCTTCGGGCTGGTAGCTGCGCACCACGCCCTGCGCCGGGGCAGCATCGCCCGGCAACGCGGTTTGCGCGATGGGGTCTTCGGCCAAGCGCGCGGCGGGCAAAAGCGCGCCCGCATCAGCGGTATCGACACGCGGCGCGGCATTGGCGATCACCGGGTCCAGTTCCGCCATCACCTCTGGCGACTGGTCGGCGGGTGCGAGTTGCACGCGCTGCACCTCTTTCAACACGGTCCAACCGCCAAAGCCCAGACCGATGACAAGCGCAAGAACCACCGCGACAGAGCCGACCGCGCCGTAATCCATGCTGCGCCAGAACGGCTCTGGCCCCTCGGCCAGACGGGTGCGCGACAGCAAGCCCTGAGACAACTCTCCTGTGCCGCCCAGCTCTGCACGGGGGCGCGACACGGGGCTGCGTTCCAGATCGGGGTTGATGGCGAAATTCGTTTCAGCACAGAAGCGCTGGTAGCACCAATCCGGGTCCATCCCCAGATAGCGCGCGTAGGAACGCACATAACCTGCCACGAAGCTCGGCGCTTCGAATGCAGACAGGTCGCCCGCTTCGATTGCCGCGATGTAGGTCGCGCGAATATGCAATTCGCGCTGCACATCCAGCAGCGACTTGCCCATTGTCGCGCGTTCGCCGCGAATGATGTCACCCAGCCGCACTTCGAAATCATCGAAGCCCGGTTGCTGGGTATCATCTACCGGCATGTCTTTGGATTTACCGCCAAACCAGTCCATTGCCCGCCCTTTGACCGCTTGATTGCTCACCTGAGCCCCAACTTGCACACAAACCCGACCTCTGATGGGCCGCTATGATTTTGCAGTATAAGGGGTTTCACTTCGATTTGAAGTGATAACAAGCGTCAGGCAGACATTTCGGCACGATTCAGCGCACAATGCGCCCAAAGCCCGTCCATCGCGTGAACCAGACGGTCGATCATCTTCGGATCATGCACCGGAGAGGGCGTGAACCGCAGGCGTTCGGTCCCGCGCGGCACGGTCGGGAAGTTGATCGGCTGCACATAGATCCCGTATTCGCTGAGCAGCATGTCCGAGATCTTCTTGCAATGCACCGGGTCGCCCACATGGACCGGCACGATATGGCTGCCATGGTCGATGATCGGCAGGCCCAACCCGCGCAGCCGCATTTTCAGGATGCGGGCATTTTCCTGTTGTTTATCACGCAGATACTGCCCGGTCTTCAGATACTCGACAGAGGCCGCTGCCCCCGCCGCGATCGCCGGCGGCAGCGAGGTGGTGAAGATGAAGCCCGGCGCGTAAGAGCGGATCGCGTCACACATTTTGGCCGATGCCGCGATATAGCCGCCCATCACGCCATAGGCTTTGGCGAGCGTTCCGTTGATGATGTCGATACGGTCCATCAGCCCGTCACGCTCGGCCACGCCAGCGCCGCGCGGGCCATACATGCCCACCGCGTGCACCTCATCAATATAGGTCAGCGCGCCGAATTCATCGGCAAGGTCGCAAATCTCTTTGATCGGGCCAAAATCGCCATCCATCGAATAGATCGATTCGAAGGCGATCAGCTTGGGCGCGGCAGGGTCGTCGGCGGCCAGCAGCTCGCGCAGATGGGCCAGATCATTGTGGCGGAAGATGCGCTTGGCCCCGCCATTGCGGCGCACGCCCTCGATCATCGAGGCGTGGTTCAACGCGTCCGAATAGATAATCAGGCCCGGAAACAGCTTGGGCAGGGTCGAAAGCGTGGCGTCATTGGCGATATAGGCCGAGGTGAACAGCAGCGCCGCTTCCTTCTGGTGCAGATCGGCAAGCGATGCTTCCAGACGCTTGTGATAGGCCGTCGTGCCGGAAATGTTGCGCGTGCCGCCAGAACCTGCACCGGTCGCGTCCAGCGCTTCATGCATCGCGCTCAGAACCGCCGGGTTCTGCCCCATGCCAAGATAGTCGTTGCCGCACCACACCACGATGTCTTGCTTGGTACCATCGGGGCGGTTCCAGACAGCCTTGGGGAAATGGTCCTTTTGCCGTTCGATGTCGATGAAGGTGCGATAACGCCCCTCTACATGAAGCTGGTTAAGGGCGGCATCGATTGCGGCTTCGTAGTTCACTACCCACTCCCTGGCATCGGCTCGGTATATTCGCTTTTATAGATATTCTTGGTTCATGCAAACCAAATTACCCTGACTGCACAATTCCCATGCAATTTGCGAACTTCCCATGACTTAGATCAAGTCTAAGCCGAAGGATACCGAATACCGCCGCATACCGGCGCGCCGAATCGTCGCGCCGTCTATTCTGGCTGGATTTCCAAGGCGATAACGCAATCCGGGCCACCGCTTCTGGCGGCGTTGCAGCCGTCCAGCGCCGCCGCGCGCGCCTCGTCCAGCGAGGGAAGATCGGCAACCGCAACCGCCGATTCCGCCAACAGCCCGTCCTTGACCAAGCCGTCCTCTGGCGCGAGCGCCATGGCCGCGAACCGCGCGCCATCGGGCACGAACAGCGCCAGCGCATCGCGATTCTGCCCGACCAGACGCAGCATCGCCACGCCCTCTGGCGACAGGAAGCTGTGCAGCGACAGCGCAATCTGCACCCCGTCCAGCGTGTAGGTTTCGCGCGGCACATCCTGCGCCTGAAGCGGTGCGGCCATCAGTGCCGCCGCGATTGCGATCATGCTCGGGGTTTTCATACGCGCTCACTCCAAACTCGAATCCAGTTGCTGGGCGGGGTTATAGCCCGCGCGCGGGGTCTGGACACCCCCAAGGCAGGTGTTACCCTTCGTCAAAATCGCAAAAAGCGGAGCATGTGATGACCGACCCCCTCGCCCCTGTCCTGTCCCGGATCGACGCCGACCTGCCGCAGGCGTTGGATCGGTTGTCAGACCTGCTGCGCATCCCGTCCATCTCGACCGATCCGGCGCATAAGGCAGATGTCGAAGCCGCCGCCGACTGGCTGGTCAAGGACTTGGCCGCAATGGGTTTTTCGGCCCGCAAAGACCCAACCACAGGCCACCCGATGGTTGTTGCCACGGGCGGCGCGCAGGCAGGCCCGCATCTGCTGTTCTACGGGCATTACGATGTGCAACCCGTCGACCCGCTGAACCTGTGGCACCGCGACCCGTTCGACCCCGAAGTGCAGGACACGCCGCGCGGAAAAGTGATCCGCGCGCGCGGCGCGTCAGACGACAAGGGCCAGCTTATGACCTTCGTGGAAGCCTGCCGCGCGTGGCTTGCGGTGCATGGCAGCCTGCCGGTGCAACTGACCTTCTTTCTGGAAGGGGAAGAGGAAAGCGGCTCGCCCTCGCTTGTGCCCTACATGAAAGAGCATGCCGAGGCACTGAAGGCCGATGTCGCGCTGATCTGCGACACGACGATGTATGACGCCGAGACCCCCGCCATCACCACCATGCTGCGCGGGCTGCTGGGCGAAGAGGTGACGATCCATGCCGCCGACCGCGACCTGCATTCGGGCATGTTCGGCGGCGCCGCGATGAACCCCGCCCGCGTGCTGGCGCGTATTTTGGCCGATCTGCATGACGATCAGGGCCGTGTCACCCTACCCGGCTTTTACGACGATGTGCCAGAGTTGGGACAGGATATTCGTGCGCAATGGGCGGGTTTGGGGTTCGATGCCGAAGCCTTCCTTGGCAAGGTGGGCCTGCGTCTGCCCGCGGGTGAACAGGACCGCACCGCGCTGGAAATGATCTGGGCGCGCCCGACTTGCGAGATCAACGGCATGATCTCTGGCTATACCGGCGCGGGGTTCAAGACCGTGCTGCCCGCGCAGGCCAGCGCCAAGGTCAGCTTCCGGCTGGTGGGCGGCCAAGACCCGCACAAGATACGCGCGGCATTCCGCGAGTTCGTGCAAGACCGCCTGCCCGGCGATTGCCGCGCCGAATTTGCCGAACATGGCGCGTCCGGGGCGTCGGTCATGGCCACCGACCACCCGGCATTCGAGGCGGCGCGTCAGGCACTCAGCGCGGAATGGCCGAAGCCTGCGGCGTTCATCGGCTCTGGCGGGTCGATCCCGATCGCGGGATACTTCAAAACGATCTTGGGCATGGATTCCATGCTGATCGGCTTTGCCAAGGATGATGACGCCATACACTCGCCAAATGAAAAGTATGATCTGGACAGCTTCCACCGAGGCATCCGGTCTTGGGCACGGATCATCGACGCGATTTCAAAGGCTTGAACGTGGAACTTGAGGGCTTGCCGGTTTTTGCGCAAAATCCGACAGATGTTCGATTTGTGCAAGATCCCTATTCCGCTTACGACCGGATGCGGGCACTCGGGTCGCTGGTCCATTGGCAGGATTACGGCCTGATCTGCACCACAAGCTTTGCCGCCACCAACGCGGTGCTGCGCGACCGTCGCTTCGGGCGGGTGCCGCTGACCCCACCCGAGATCGCGCCGCATCTGGCCCCGTTCTACGCGGTCGAGGCGCATTCCATGCTGGAGTTGGAACCCCCGCGCCACACGCGGCTGCGCGCGCTGGTTCTGCGGGCGTTCACCTCGCGTCGGATCGCGGCGCTTGGCCCCCAGATCGACGCGCTGGCGCATGAGTTGATCGACAGGCTGCCGCGCGGCCCGTTCGATCTGCTGGAACACTTTGCCCAGCCCCTGCCCGTCATCATCATCGCGCGTCTGCTGGGGGTGCCCGAATCCATGGCCCCTGACCTTTTGCGCTGGTCGAATGCGATGGTCGGCATGTATCAGGCCGGGCGCAGCCGCGCGATGGAAGACGCCGCAAGCCTTGCCGCGACCGAGTTCACCGATTTCCTGCGCGGCTATATTGACGCGCGCCGCGCCAATCCTGCCGATGACCTGATAACCCATCTAATCGCGGCGGAAGAGGACGGGCAAAAGCTGAGCACGGACGAGATGATCTCGACCTGCATCCTTTTGCTGAACGCGGGGCACGAGGCGACAGTGCACAGCCTTGGGCTGGCGGTGAAAACGCTGCTGGAACATGGGCTGTGGCCCGCCCCCATCACCGACGCGCTGATAGAGGAATGTTTGCGCTTTGACCCTGCCCTGCATCTGTTCACCCGTTGGGCCTATGACGACATCGACGTGATGGGCGTGACCATCCCGCGTGGGGCGCAAATCGCCTGCCTGCTCGGCGCGGCCAATCGCTGCCCGCGCCATTGGGAGGATGCGCATCTGTTCACCCCAGACCGCCCGGCCAAACCCCATGCAGGCTTTGGCGCGGGGCTGCATTTCTGCCTTGGCGCGCCCCTTGCCCGGCTGGAGCTTCGCCACGCCCTGAGCGCGCTTTGCGCCAGATTGCCGCGCCTGAGCCTGACAGAGCCGCCGCGCATGGCGAATATCTACCATTTTCACGGGCTGGAGCGGTTGATGGTCGCCTTGGATTAGGGCTTCCCCTTGAACCTTGGCGCCATATGTTACACACACGGCACAAGCTGCGGCCCGGTGATGTCCGCACCCCACCGCCGCCAGAGACAAGCAGGACCACAGGCATGACCAACCCGATGAAGCCCACCGAAGAGATTTCCGTCCGCGACGTGTTCGGAATTGACAGTGACATGACCGTCAAGGGCTTTGCCGAGGCGACCGACCGCGTGCCCGCGATGGACCCGACCTACAAGTTCGACCCCGATACGACGCTCGCGATCCTGGCAGGCTTTGCCTATAACCGGCGCGTCATGATCCAGGGCTACCACGGCACCGGCAAATCCACCCATATCGAACAGGTGGCCGCGCGGTTGAACTGGCCTTCGGTGCGGGTGAACCTTGACAGCCATATCAGCCGGATCGACCTGATCGGCAAGGACGCGATCAAGCTGCGCGACGGCGTTCAGGTCACGGAATTCCAGGACGGCATCCTGCCTTGGGCGCTGCGCAACCCGGTGGCAATCGTGTTCGACGAATACGATGCGGGCCGCCCCGATGTGATGTTCGTCATCCAGCGCGTGCTGGAACATGACGGCAAGCTGACACTGCTGGACCAGAACGAGATCATCACGCCGCACCCGTCTTTCCGGCTGTTCGCGACCGCGAACACCGTAGGTCTGGGCGACACGACGGGCCTGTATCACGGCACGCAGCAGATCAACCAAGCGCAGATGGACCGCTGGTCGCTGGTGGCCACGCTGAACTATCTCAGCCACGATGCCGAAGCGGCCATCGTGCTGGCGAAGAATCCGGCTTACAACACCGCTGCGGGCCGCAAGGAAATCAGCCAGATGGTGACGGTCGCGGACATGACGCGCACGGCATTTATGAATGGCGATCTGTCGACCGTCATGTCGCCCCGCACCGTCATCAACTGGGCCGAGAATGCCCGCATCTTCCGGTCCATCGGATACGCGTTCCGCCTGTCCTTCCTGAACAAATGCGACGAGTTGGAGCGCCAGACCGTCGCCGAGTTCTACCAGCGTTGTTTCGACGAGGAACTGCCGGAATCGGCGGCCAGCATGAGCTTGGGCTAACGCGATGATGCCGGCGCTGGCGGGGGCCATCGGGCTGGCGCTGATCCTGACCACGGTCGCGGTGCATTACGAAGCCTTGCGCCAGTTGGGCCGCGCCATGGCAGGCAGTCGCATTCAGCCGCGGATCAAGGTGCTTCTGGTTATCCTTGGCTGTCTTGCCGCGCATCTGGTCGAGATCCTGATCTACGCGGCGGCCTTCGGGCTGATCCTGCGCTTTCCCACGCTTGGCGGCATAGAGGGGCTGTTCACCGGCACCGCGACAGACCTGATCTATTTCGCCATGACCAGCTACACCACCCTTGGCATTGGCGAGGTCTACCCGACCGGCCCCCTGCGCCTGGTCGTGGCCATGGCCTCTCTCAACGGGTTCCTGCTGATTACGTGGTCGGCGTCCTTCACCTACCTGGTGATGCAACGCTATTGGCACCCGGAATTGGAAGACTGACCGGCCCCTGTTCTATCGTTGCGGGCCTGCGAACAATTCCTTTTTCTGGCCATATTTATTTCGTGAACCGGCCCCAATGCGAGGGCATCACTTGCGCAAGATGGTTAATTGAGGATTGCCTAACATGCGCTTTCATCTTGCCCCGGCCCTGTGCGTCATCGCCCTTCTCTCCGCTTGTGGCGGTGCCGAATTTGCCCCGGCAGGCAGTGGCGGCCCCATCGGCACCGAACCAAGCTCCGAGCCCGGCACAACCCCCAGCACCGGGAACCCGCCGAACACCCTGCCGCAATCGGGCCAAGGCAATTCCGGCGGTGTTCTGGCTGGCGATGGCGATGTCGCCGCAGGGGTCGAGGCGACAATGTATTACAACAGCTACCGTGGACGCGGCGCACCGATGCGCGCGAACGGGGCTGGCGTGAACTTCCACAATGGCGATCTGACCGGTGTGTCGGTGAACTGCTCCCGCGCGGGCGGCGGTGCCACCGTGCCCGAATGCGAGGTCGCGAATGCCGAGCGCGCCTATCTGGTAAATGAGCTGAGCGGCACCTATGCCTATGCCGGCTCTTTCGCCATCGAGGGGCATGGCCCGAATGGCGACCAGAACAGCTTTGTCGCCATCCATTCTGGCCCCGGCATGTCAGAGGACGAATTCGTCCAACTGCCGGGCGATGATGTGAATTACTCTGGCCGCTTTCAGGCAGGCGCCGGCGTAACCCGCAACGGTGTCACATACGAAGGCCGCGCGAACGGGTCGATGGACCTGAACGCCGATTTCAACGCGGGCAGCCTGTCGGGCGATTTCAACGGCCATATCTACGACGAAAGCCGCGACACCTATGTAGAGCTGACCGCGGGCTTCGAAGATGCGGTGATCGGCCCTGATGGCCGGTTCTACAACACCGAAGACACCGGCTTTTCCTATAACGGCTCGCAGGCTTGGGGCGAATTGGACGGCGCCTTTTACGGTCCGAATGCGGAAGAAGCCGCTGGCACCTTCGGCTTCGGCAATGACAGCGGCGGCATGACCGGCATCATGCTTGGCTGCTCAGAGCATAGCGGCGTGAATTGCGTGGCCCCGTCTCCGCGTTTCTGACCCGCTCGCCAGACAAAACAGTGCCCCCCGCCACCAGACCGGTGACGGGGGTCTTCTTGATAGCGACATCAGGCGGCTTCGCGCTGTCCCTCTACCGCGCGCGCGGCCATGGTTGCGCGGGTCCACCAATCCAGTTCCGACAGCATGGCGTCGGCGGATGCGCCGATGCTGGCTTCCAGCGTCTCGATCGGTTTGGGGTCGCCGCCCAGCGGATGCACGCTGAAGAAATCGCCGCCGCCAATATGAACCGCCGACCGGGTCGAGGCCATTTGCAGCTCTATCCCGATGGTGCGCAGGTGTTCGGCCGCGCGGGTGCCCCCGACAGAGCCATAGCTGACAATGCCGAACGCCTTGCGGTTCCATTCGTTATAGGCTTGGTCCAACGCGTTCTTCAGAGCGCCGGTGATCGAGCGGTTGTATTCGGGGGTGACGAAGATGAACCCGTCATACTGCGCCAGCGTCTCTTGCCATTTCACGGCGGCGGCGTCCTGGCTGGGCATCCATGCGTTCGACGCCATTTCGTTGAACAGGGGCAGCGGATGGTCTTTCAGGTCGATTAGGTCGACCTGCCAATCGCCGCGCGCTTTCGCGCGGGCCACGATCCATTCTGCGGGGGCCAGCCCGAAACGGCTGTCGCGGGTGGTGCCAAGGATGACGCCAATGCGGGGGGTGGTGGTCATGGTGTGCTCTCCGGTGTGGGGTTTTGTATAAGCGCATATTGTCCGCGGCCGCGTGCCCGGAAAGGCCGGTTTGCGCACAGTCGATGTGCGCCCGCGCGGGGTCTGCGCTTTTCTTTCGGGGGGCGCTGGTCTATCTGTTGGGGACAGTGATTTCCCACGCCTTGGTGACGCATGAGCAAGCCTTCCGACAACCCGGCCGACCCGTTCAAGAAAGCCTTGTCGGAAACCGCCCGCACGCTGGCCGATGCCCGTGACATGACCGTCACCTATTCGGTCGATCCGCCGGGTCTGTCGGGCGATGCGATGCGCCTGCCGCAAGTGACCCGCCGCATGACCCGCGACGAGGTGCTTCTGGCGCGCGGCACCGCCGACAGCCTGGCCCTGCGCCGCCGCTTTCACGACGCAAAGACCCATGCCCGCTACATGCCGCAGGGCGAGATGGCGCGCGAGCTGTATCAGGCGATGGAAGATGCCCGCTGCGAAGCCGTGGGCGCGCAGCACATGCCGGGCACGGCGGGAAACATAGACGCGCGCATCGCCCATGACGCGCGGCGCAAGGGCTATGCGCAGATCCGCGACCGTCAGGATGCGCCGCTGCCCGTCGCGGCCAGCTACATGATCCGCCAACTGGCCACGGGCCGCGATCTGCCCGAGGGGGCCGATCATGTGCTGGATCTGTGGCGCGGCTTTATCGAAGAGCGCGCGGGCAGCACGCTGGAAGGGCTGGACGATGTGCTGGCCGACCAAGGCGCCTTTGCCCGCTTCACCCGCCGCATGATCGAGGATCTGGGCTTTGGCGACCAGTTGGGCGACGACCCCGACGACACTGGCGACGAGGACGAGGGCACCGAGGACGACAGCGAAGACCAGCCCGAAGAGCCGGAAAACCCCGACAGCCAAGGCGAGGACGACAGCAACGACGACGACAGCGCCGATGAGGACGGCCAATCGCAGGACGCGGCGCAAGCCGATATGGCCGTCGATGACGATGCCGAGGACGAGATGTCGGACGAGGCGGAACTGCCCGAGGGCGAAGCGCCCATGGACCCGCCGCCACCCCCGCCGCATTCCGAGGCAAGCGCGGATTACAAGGTCTTCACCACCGCCCATGACGAGGAAATCCGTGCCGAGGATTTGGCCGAAGCAGCCGAGTTGGAACGCCTGCGCGCCTATCTGGACCAGCAGTTGGAACCGCTGAAAGGGGCCGTGTCGCGGCTGGCCAACAAGCTGCAACGTCGCTTGCAAGCGCAGCAAAACCGGTCGTGGCTGTTCGATCTGGAAGAGGGAACGCTCGATGCCGGGCGCCTGGCGCGCGTGGTGGCCAACCCCACCACGCCCCTGTCCTTCAAGCAGGAAAAAGACACCGAATTCCGCGACACCGTGGTTACGCTGCTGCTGGACAATTCCGGGTCCATGCGCGGGCGGCCGATCTCGATTGCTGCGATCTGCGCCGATGTGCTGGCCCGCACGCTGGAGCGCTGCAACGTCAAGGTCGAAATCCTTGGCTTCACCACCCGCGCGTGGAAGGGTGGCCTGTCGCGCGAGAAATGGCTGGCCGAGGGCCGCAGCCTGCAACCGGGCCGGCTGAACGATCTGCGCCATATCATCTACAAGCAAGCCGACGCACCTTGGCGGCGCGTGCGCCCGAACCTTGGGCTGATGATGAAAGAGGGTTTGCTGAAGGAAAATATCGACGGCGAGGCGCTGGAATGGGCGCATAAGCGGATGCTGGCACGGCCCGAGGCGCGGAAAATCCTGATGGTCATCTCGGACGGGGCGCCGGTCGATGACAGCACGCTATCGGTGAACCCCGCCAACTACCTGGAACGTCATTTGCGCGACGTGATCGCCATGGTCGAAAAGCGTCGGGCGGTGGAGCTTTTGGCCATCGGCATCGGCCATGACGTGACGCGCTACTATAATCGCGCGGTCACGATTACCGATGTCGAACAGCTTGCGGGTGCCATGACCGAACAGCTTGCCGCGCTGTTCGACAAAGACCCGCGCGCGCGGGCGCGGTTTGCGGGCATCAAACGCGCGGGGTGATTACCCGCGCTTTGACTGCCGATAAAGCACCCAGCCCGCCACGCTGACCGCGACGGCGACGATCAGGATAATAAGCGTCGCCAGCGCGTTCACATCGGGGCTGACGCCCAGCCGCACCTTGGAAAAGATCACCATCGGCAGGGTTGAAGCGCCGGGGCCGGATACGAAAGACGCGATGACCAGATCATCCAGCGACAGGGTGAAGGCCAACAGCCAGCCCGACACCAGCGCGGGCGCGATCACCGGCAGGGTAATGTCGAAAAACACCCGCACCGGGCCCGCGCCCAGATCGCGGGCGGCCTCTTCCAGACTGTCATCCATATCGCGCAGGCGCGATTGCGCGATGACCGCCACATAGGCCGCGCAAAAGGTCGAATGCGCGATCACGACAGTGACCATGCCACGCTCTGACGGCCAGCCCAGCGCCAATTCCATCGACACGAACAACAAGAGCAGCGACAGGCCGATCAGCACTTCGGGCATGACCAGCGGGGCCGTGACCATGCCGGTCATCAGCAGACGCCCCCGGAAGCGGCCAAAGCGGGTCAGCACGAAGGCGGCCAATGTGCCGATCACGGTCGCGATGGTCGCGGATAACACGCCCACTTTCAGGCTGATCCATGCCGCGCCAAGGATTTGCGCGTCATTCAGCAACTCGCCATACCAGCGCGTCGAAAACCCGCCCCAGACCGTGACCAACTGGCTGTCGTTGAACGAGTAGATAATCAACGACAGGATGGGGATATAGAGGAACGCAAAGCCCAGAAAGCTGGCGGCAGGCAGGAACCAAGACCCTCTCATTGCGCGCCCTCTTGCCGGTTCTGCACCGATTGCAGCCACATGATGGGCACCACGACCAGAAAGAGCATGACGATCGCCACCGCAGAGGCGACGGGCCAGTCGCGGGCCGAGAAGAACTCATCCCACAGCACACGGCCGATCATCAGCGTATCGGGGCCGCCCAGCAATGCCGGGATCACGAATTCGCCGATGGCGGGGATGAAGACCAGCATCGACCCCGCGATGATGCCCGGCAGCGACAAGGGCAGCGTGACCGTGAAAAAGGTCAAGATGGGCGATGCACCAAGGTCGGATGCCGCTTCCAGCAGCGCGCCGTCCAGCTTCACGAGATTGGCGTAAAGCGGCAGGATCATGAAAGGCAGATAGGTATAGACGATGCCCAGATAGACCGCGAAATCGGTCTGGAGCATGACCAAGGGCTGGTCGATGATCCCCGTCCACATCAGGAACCCGTTGATAACCCCATCGCGGCGCAACAGCCCGATCCACGCGTAGACACGCAGCAGGAACGATGTCCAGAAGGGCAGGATCACCAGAAGCAGCAGGATCGACCGGCGCGGCTCTGGCGAGCGGGCGATGAAATAGGCCAGCGGATAGCCGATGAGCAGCGCCAGAAGCGTTGAAGTCGCGGCGATGCGGATCGACGAGATATAGGCGCTGGCATAGAGCGGGTCCTCGGCGAGGAACTGGTAATTGCCGAAGCTGCCGGCGTATTCCCAGCCATCCGCGCCTTGCTCGAACAAGGGCGAATAGGGCGGGCGCGCGATCATCGCCTCTGACAGGCTGATCCGGCCTAGGACCAGAAACGGCACAAGGAAAAAGACGAACAGCCACAGCATGGGAATGGCGATGACCAGCCAGCGGTCACTGATGCCCGCCGCGCGGCCCAAGCCAAAGGCCACCAACACCGCCGCGACCAGGCCGCCCAGCAGAAGGGCTGCGTTCTGCGGCAACAACACCGCGCCCGCCGCCGCCAGCAGGACCAGCAGCCCGAACGTGATCTTGAGTGGCAAGGG
Source organism: Roseibaca sp. Y0-43 (assembly GCF_020667835.1). Lineage (GTDB taxonomy): Bacteria > Pseudomonadota > Alphaproteobacteria > Rhodobacterales > Rhodobacteraceae > Roseinatronobacter. The sequence goes on along the minus strand of NZ_JAFMPR010000007.1, from coordinate 12,832 downwards.
CAGCGCGAAGCGCCCTGCCCCGGCCCTGTCCAGCGCGCCCGCGCTCATCGCGTCAGCACCCGGACGACGGGGGGCGGGAAGGTGATGCTGATTTCCTCGTCCCACATGATCGGGTCTTCGTCGCGCAGCCGGTTCGATTGCGTGGCAGAGACGATGCGCCCATTCCCCAATTTCAGCCGATAGCTGCTGATATGCCCGCCATAGCCCATATCGCGCACCATCGCGCGGCAGGTGTTGGGCGTGCCCTCGGCGGGTGCTGCGCGTGTCAGCGCAAAGCGTTCGGGGCGGATGGCCAAGGTCACGGTCTGGCCCACGCTCACCCCCTCTGGCGCGGTGGTGGTGACGGGCCCAAGGTCTGCCGTATCGACCACGGCCTGCGCCCCGTTCAGGGAGGCGACCGTGCCCTCGAACAGGTTCACCGAGCCGATGAAATCGGCAACAAAGCGGCTGTTGGGGGATTCGTAAATCTCGCGCGGTTCACCGATCTGGCGGATTTCACCCTCGGTCATGACGCCGATGCGGGTGGCGAGCGTCATCGCCTCTTCCTGGTCATGGGTCACGACAATGAAGGTCACACCCAGCGTTTCCTGAATGCGGATCAGTTCGAACTGGGTTTCCTCGCGCAGTTTCTTGTCCAAGGCACCCAAGGGTTCGTCGAGCAGCAGCACCTTGGGTTGCTTGACCAGCGCGCGCGCAAGCGCGACCCGCTGGCGCTGGCCGCCCGACAATTGATGCGGCTTACGCTTGGCATAGGGTTCCAGCTTGACCAGCTTCAGCATCTGGGCCACGCGATCCATGGCTTCGGGTTTGGATTTGCCTTCGCGCAGCAGCCCGTAGGCTACGTTCTTTTCGACGCTCATATGCGGAAACAGCGCGTAGGACTGGAACATCATGTTGGTGGGGCGACGGTCCGCGGGCACATTGGCCATGTCCTTGCCGTCGATCAGGATCTTGCCCTCGGTGGGGGACTCAAACCCTGCCAACATACGCAAGAGCGTGGTCTTGCCACAACCGGACCCGCCCAACAGGCAAAACACCTCGCCCCGGTAGATGTCGAGCGACACGTCGCTGACGGCGGTGAACGTGCCGAAGCGCTTCGACACGCCCTTGACCGAGATGAAGGGCGTCGCATCGGGGTCGGTCCACGGGCGCAGGTCTGCGGCCACAGCGGGTTGGGCTTGGCTGGACATGGCGTGCCTTTCAGAAATGGCCCCGCCCGGAGTGCCGGGCGGGGCTATTTGCGGTTATTGGCCGGTGCGAACGGTGGTCCACAGACGCGTCATCGTCCGGTCGGTACGCGAATCGGCAGTGACAGAGGTGAAGAGCTTCGCCATCACCTCTTCGGTGGGGAAGATCGCCGGGTCAGAGGTGATTTCTTCGTCCACCAGCGGCCAGGACGGGCGGTTGGCATTCGCATACCAGACATAGTTGGTGATCTCTGCGATCACGTCGGGTTCCATCAGGTAGTTGATGAAACGATGCGCGTTTTCCACGTTCGGCGCGTCTGCCGGGATCACCAGCATGTCGAACCAGACCTGCGCGCCTTCCTGCGGGATGGCATACCAGACATTCACGCCCTGCCCTGCTTCTTCGGCGCGGGCGGCAGCTTGGAACACGTCGCCCGAAAAGCCGACCGCGACACAGGTTTCGCCATTGGCGAGGTCGGAAATATATTGCGACGAGTGGAAATAGCGCACATGCTCGCGCACCGACCCCAGCAGTTCCGCCGCCGCTTCCAGATCGGCGGTTTCGCGCGATTCCGGGTTCAGGCCCAGATAGGCCAGCGCGGGGGGCAGCATCTCGTCGGCGGAATCAAGGAAGCTGATGCCGCAATCGGCCACTTTGGCCGCGGTTTCCGGGTTAAAGACCAGATCCCAGCTATTGACCTCGTAATCCGCGCCCAGACGTTCGGCGATCGCGTCGATATTGTAGCCGATCCCGGTCGTGCCCCACATGTAAATGGTGGAATGCTCGTTGCCCGCATCGAACCGGGCAGAGCGCTCCATCAATGCCGGGTCCATGTTCGACAGGTTCGGCAGCATGTCCTTGTTCAGCGGCTGGTGCACACCTGCCGCGATCTGGCGGGCCATGAAATTGCCCGTGGGAACCACGATGTCGAACCCGGTAGAGCCGGCCAGCAGCCGTGCTTCCAGCGTTTCGTTGCTGTCATAGACATCGACCGTCACGTCGATGCCGGTCTCTGCCTCGAAGCGTTCGATGGCGGCGTCGGTGATGTAATCCGACCAGATGAACAGACGCAGTTCACCTTCGGCCAGCGCGGGTGTCGCCGCCGCAAGGGCTGCAAAAGATACCGCTAGTTTCAGTTTGGTCACGCGAGTTTCTCCCGAATATGTTGGAGCCCCGGCTGGGGCGTGCGACGGGTCTGCGCCCGCCCTCACAGGCCCGAGAATGGCGCGCGCTTGGACAAACGTCTAGAGCCTACGATCTGTCCAGCGCCCGGTGACACGCATTTCTGCGCGTAGAACGGGCATATGCCCTGCCCTGACCAAAGCAGGGTCCACCCGAACGGGATGTTCTTGGCCCCTGCGCGTCAGCGTGACATCAGGTAGTCGGCGACCGCTTGGTAGGCCGGCAGCGATGTCGGGTCTATAAACCCGTTCTGTGCCCGCGGGAAAGAGGCCAAACGCACAAGAACCATCTGTGCCGTCGGGTCGACATAGATCGTCTGCCCATGCACCCCCCGTGCCGCGAATGCGCCGTTGTCATTGTGGAACACCCACCACTGGCTGGTGTAGCTGCCATTCGGAATGGTTGCGAACCCGCCGAATTTCGCCGGATCGCCACCAGCCGCGATCTTGTCCACAACCTGTTGCGGGAACAGGCGCTCGCCGTTGATTGCGCCGCCATTCAGCATAAGCTGGCCCAGTCGCCCCAAGTCTCGCAGGCCCGCGGTGACACCACCACCGGCAAAGGGCACGCCTTTGCCGTCTACGGTCTGATATGCGTCCATTTCCGCGCCCATGGACCGCCAAAGCCGCTCAGAGGCAAGCTCTGTCACCGACTGGCCTGTCACACGGCTGATGATCCAGCCCAGCATGTCGGAATTGATGGTTTTGTAGTGAAATGCGTCGCCGTGATTGCCATCTGGCTGCACCTGCTGAAGGTATTCCCAATAGCCATCCGGACCGTCGTAGTCGGCGGGCTTCGGCAGCGGGCTGGCGGCGCGGGAATACAGCCAGATATCCGCATTCGGGTCAGAGTAATCCTCTGAATACTTCACGCCCGTCGTCATATCCATCACCTGCCGGACCGTGGCGGTCGCGAAGGCGCTGTCCCCGATTTCCGGAATTAGGTCGCGCACGAGGAGTGTGTCGTCCAGCGCGCCCTCGACAACAAGGATCTCTGCCAGCAAGCCGGTGATCGACTTGGTCATCGACATGATCGCGTGTTTGCCATCTTCTTCCAGACAGCCGAAATAGCGCTCATAGACGACCTTCCCTTCATGCAGGATCAGCATACCGTCGGTATAATTGGCGTAGAGCGACTCTTCCCAAGTCATCTCTGTGTCTGAATTCATCGGCAGGAAGGTCAGCGCGTCTATCTGCGCGCGCAGCTCCGCGAATTCAGCGGGGCTTGGATACTCCAGCGGCACTGGCGCGCCCAAACCACGGCTAATTTCTTCCGTCGGCAGGAATTCGCGAAGGTGGCAGACCGACCAGCGCAGTTTCGGAAAACTGAAATAATTGCTGTCCGGCTGGGTAATCAACTTGTCCGCAGGCGGCGGGAAGCCTTGCATCCAGCCCAAAACAGTCGGGTCGGAGTCTTGCGCACTTAGCGGTGCTGTCTGTGCGCCGGCCGCGCCCGCCAGTCCGGTCGCAAGACATGCGCCAAGGGTCAGTGCGGTCAGCCTAGAAATTGAAGACGACATTTACGAATCCTCCCGTCCATGGCCCTGCCTGCCGACCGATGACATTGTCGATACCCGCGCCGGGAAACGAGACAGAGACCCCGGCCGTCAGAAAGGTGTTGCGATTGATGACGCGGCTGTATTCCAGAAACAGGTCATCGGCGAGATGGGCATCCGTGACGCCGGACACCACGTTCCCGTTGATGGTGACACGGGTCGCCTGCCCGAACTGGACCGGGCTGTTTAGCTCGTTGGCCCGGATATGCGCGTAGCGCAATGTCCAGGTGTCCTGTTGTGTGGGCTTTACCCGCAGCGCCAGCGTAACGGCATTCACGTTGGAATTGATGAAGGTCGAGGCCGACTTGGACCCTGTCGCCCAAGCGCTTGGGCTGCCTTGATAGTAAAGCGGATCGAACCGCTCCAGTTGCGGCGTGTTCGGATCGTCGCCCGAAAAGGTCTGGTAGCCAAGCGTCAGATTCGGGGACCATGGCATGTTGGCAAAGCTATAGGCGGCGGTCACGCGCCCGGCCCATGCCCTCAGATCGATCCTGTCATTCCACTGAAACGCGATGTCACCCGTGAAGGTCCAGTTGGCCAGGGCACCGCCCATCGGGCTGGTCTTGGCATAAAGGCCAATGGTCTTGGTGTCTTCGCGCGCGCCGGGCGTGACCGTAGGCGGCCCGACCCCGCCCGGTGCCGCACTGGGATAAGACGAGTTCGACCGCAACACGTCGACATAGGTCGCCCCGAGGAAGCCACCATCGGGATGATCGTAGCGCAGGTCGACCCCAGCCAACTCGTTCTGCCCATCTGTAGACGGCAATTCGTTCGGGTCCAGATAGAACGCCGTGCCGGTCACGTTGCCAAGTGACAGACGCGCAATCGCGGACATCTCCCACGCCTTGCGCGGGCCGAATTTCAGTGCGCCCCGCTCGAAACCGCTGGTCGCGCCATTTGCAATCAGCATTCCGGTTCCCAGCACCAATTCGCGACGCCCCAAGGAAAAGTCATAGGACAGGCCGTTCGCCAACTCTCCCTTCAGGCCTATAAATGCCTCTTCCAAGGTCGAGGCACCGGTATTGCCGGTATCGAACGCATCTGTCCCCAGCGTGTAGGACGACACGGCCGAAAGCTTGCCATAGAGGGTAGACCCGGCATCAAGTTTGTATTCGAAGCTGATACCGGGCTTGATATAGGCCTCCAGCCAATTCGTGTCGGGGTCGAAGCCGCTTGCTGGCGCGGTCGTTGCCGCAAGATCCCAGTAGAGATTGCGCTCTGCAACGGCATTCAGGCCGAATTGAAGATGGCCGCGCAAGGTTGCGCCATCCTGCTGGTAAATCAGCATCGGATCGCGGTCTTGCGCCGCTGCGGGCGCTAAAGTGAAGCAGATCAGCGTCAGGCAGGTGCACACGGAAGAAAGCGCCGAGGGCAAGCGTGTCCCTAGAAAAATTGGCGCAATCACAGCCATCGGCCTCGTCGTTACCAGACAACGCAATAAGGACATGCACCGCATGGAAGCTCCGTTTTGACATGTTGTTGAACTGGCACCTGTGCCTAAGAAAGCCGCTGGACCAACGTGTTGCAAGAAAAATCGGAAATGGAAAAGCGAGGGGGAAACAAAGAGAACCGCGTCCGTCATTCGGCTGTTCCACGAACAAGACTCAGGCCAAAGCCGGATTCGGGGGCTTGACCGCTGCCTGATGCGGCATTGCAGCGCGCGATGCTTCTGCAACTGCAAAGAAATTCATCGCAACGCATCTTTTTTCGCCACCGCCGCGCGATCTGTCCCAGTCGCAGGGGCGCAAGCCAGCGCGCCGCTTGGCAGCTTTGCATAGCTGTCCTCTGCTCAAGGTGCCTTGGCGGGGTTGTTGCCCCCGCATCCGGGCGACCGGGCGACCGGACCAACAGGCCGACAAAAACCTTCTGCCGTGTGTGTCCCAGTGCAATCGAGTGGAAACAGGTCGTACAGACCGCACGGCACGGACATAGGAGCGCTTTATAAATGACACCCAGAACTCTGCTTTCTGCCCTTGCTGCCAGCACTGCCCTTGTTGCCGCACCCGCCCTTGCGCAGGACTGCGCCGAGCCGATCAAGGTCGGCGTGCTGCATTCGCTGTCGGGCAGCATGGCCATTTCCGAAACTACCCTACGCGACGTGATGCTGATGCTGATCGAGCAGCAGAATGCCGCCGGTGGCCTGCTGGGCTGCCAGATCGAAGCCGTGGTTGTCGACCCGGCATCGGATTGGCCGCTTTTCGCGGAACTGACGCGCCAGCTACTGACGGTCGACGAGGTAGATGTGATATTCGGGTCATGGACCTCTGTCAGCCGCAAATCGGCGCTGCCGGTGCTGGAAGAGCTGAACGGGCTGATGTTCTACCCGGTGCAGTATGAAGGCGAGGAATCCTCGCGCAACGTGTTCTACACGGGTGCCGCCCCGAACCAGCAGGCGATCCCTGCGGTGGATTACTTCCTTGAGGAACTTGGCGTCGAAAGCTTCGCGCTTCTGGGCACCGACTATGTCTATCCGCGCACCACGAACGCGATCCTTGAATCCTACCTTCTGTCCAAGGGCATTGCCGCCGAGGACATCTTCGTGAACTACACGCCCTTCGGCCATTCCGACTGGTCGACCATCGTGTCGGACGTGGTGGCGCTGGGTGCGGGCGGCAAGCAGGTGGGCGTGATCTCGACCATCAATGGCGATGCCAATGTGGGCTTCTACACCGAATTGGCCGCGCAAGGCGTCAGCGCCGATGACATCCCGGTCGTTGCCTTCTCGGTCGGGGAAGAAGAGTTGTCGGGTCTGGATACCGGGCCGCTGGCGGGCCATCTGGCCGCGTGGAACTACTTCATGTCCGCCGATACGCCCGAAAACGAAGCCTTCATCGCCGCATGGCATGATTTCATCGGCACGACCGAGCGTGTGACCAACGACCCGATGGAAGCGCATTACATCGGCTTCAACATGTGGGTGAACGCCGTGACCGAAGCCGGCACCACCGATGTGGACGCCGTGCGCGCCGCGATGTGGGGGCAGGAATTTCCCAACCTGACCGGCGGCACCGCCGTGATGAACCCCAATCACCACCTGTCGAAGCCCGTGCTGATCGGCGAAATCCGCGAGGATGGCCAGTTCGACATCATCAGCCAGACCGAGGAAGTGCCGGGCGATGCCTGGACCGACTACCTGCCGGAAAGCTCTGTGCTGACCAGCGATTGGCAAGAGCTGGAATGCGGCATGTATAACACGCAGACCTCGACCTGCGTCCAGCTGACCTCGAACTACTAAGCATGTGCGGGCGCGCGGCAGATGGCTCGCGCGCCCGGTTTCGTCCTGCCTGTGACTGGACCTGAAATGCCCCTTCGCACCCTGATATTCCGCGCGCTGGCCTGTGTGGCGCTGGCCTTTGCCGCCCTGCCCGGCCCGGCCCGCGCCCAAGACGCGCTGCAACCCGCGCTGCAAGCGTTTGCCGAGGAACTGGCCAGCCCATCACGGCGAACCATCGAAAGCGTCGTGACCGCCCTGATCGAGGGCGGGCAGCCCAATATCGGCGAATTCCTGCGCCGCTACAGCGCCCGCGAGGTCGTGCAACGGCCAGAAGACGGGCTGTTCTTTTACGCCGAGGATGCAGGCGACCTTGTCCGCCTGATCGACATCGACAGCGGCGCGACGGTGGCCGAAGTGTCCAGCCGTGACGTGACACAGATTCGCACCAATTCGGGCGTGCAGCGCGTGATTGCCGCGGCCCTCGTGCCGCTGGAGTTGAACGCGCCCGAGCGCGTGCGCCGTGCCGCCGCCCTTGACGCGATCAGCCGCAGCCCCGATGCCAGCCAGATCGCGCCCCTGCAAGACAGCATCGCGCGCGAAGAGGACGCCACGCTCGCCACGCGCAAGGAACGGCTGTTATTGCTTCTGCAAGCGCAGTTCTCCGAGGACCGCGCCGTGCAACTGGCCGCGATCGAGGCGCTTGGCGGCGATATCAGCATCGAAGCGCGGGGCGTGCTGGCGCGCCTGACGGCCACGCAGACCGAAGTCGCGCCCACCCTGCCCGAGGGCGCGAATATCGCCCGCGTGCTAGAGGTCGGCACCGACCTGACCGAGGCCGAGGCTTATGACCAACTGGTCGCCGCCGGTCTGGCCGAACCCGCCCAGACCCCGGCCATGCTGCGCGAGGTTCTGGCGCAGAATATCGTCGATGGCCGCGTGGGCGGTGTGCCCATCGGGCGGCTGAGCGACCCCGCCGCCCGGATAGAGGCCTATGAGGCGCTGGAAGCCGCGGGCACCGTGCCGCCCCGCGCTGCCCCGGATGAAGCCGCGCAGGCCGTGGCCGCGCATGTCTTCTACGAGAGCTACGTTCTGGATGACCCCGAGATCACCGCCGCCGCGCAGGCCGCGCTTGACAGCACTTCTCAGGCGATTGCGGCCTATCAGGTGGCCGATCTGGTGCTGGACGGGCTATCGCTGGCGTCGATCTTCTTCCTGGCCGCCATTGGGCTTGCCATCACCTTCGGGGTGATGGGCGTCATCAACATGGCGCATGGCGAGTTCATCATGATGGGGGCCTATACGGGCTATGTCGTGCAGCTTTTCATCCCCGATTACACGATCAGCCTGCTGGTCGCGCTGCCCTTGGCCTTCCTCGTGACCTTCGGCGCGGGTGTCGCGATGGAGCGCTCTGTTATCCGCCATCTTTACACCCGCCCGCTGGAAACGCTTCTGGCGACCTTCGGCATTTCCATCGCGCTGCAACAATTGGCCAAGAACATCTTCGGCACGCAGGCGCGCCCACTGACCGCGCCCGACTGGCTGGGCGGGGCGATCACCTTCAACGACATTGTGGGTATCAGCACGATTCGCGTGGCGATCTTCGTGCTGGCGCTGATCTTTCTGGGCCTTTTGCTGTATATCCTGAAGCGCACCCGGCTGGGGCTGGAAGTGCGCGCGGTCACGCAAAACCCCGGAATGGCCGCGAGCATGGGCATCAACCCCGACCGCATCAACATGCTGACCTTCGGGCTTGGGTCGGGGATTGCGGGCATCGCGGGTGTGGCCATCGGGCTTTATGCACAGGTCACGTCCGAAATGGGGTCGAATTACATCGTGCAAAGTTTCATGACGGTCGTTGTGGGCGGCGTGGGCAATGTCTGGGGCACGCTTGCGGGCGCGTCGCTCATCGGCTTTCTGCAAAAGGGGATCGAATGGTTCAACCCATCGAATACCTTGGCCGCACAAACCTATATGGTACTGTTCGTGATCTTGTTCATCCAGTTCCGGCCCAAGGGCATTGTCGCTCTCAAAGGCCGCGCGGCGGGAGATTGAAGTCATGACGCTCGACATCCGTATCACCCATCCGAACGTGCCAGAGGTGGCCGCCCTTATCCGCAGCCATGCAGGGTATTGCGAGGCGGTGACGCCCGCCGGATCGTGCCACTATTTCACCGGCGCAAAGCTGGACGATCCGTCTGTCACCCTGTGGGGCGCGTGGCGGGGCGACAGTTTGCTGGGCATTGGTGCGCTGCAACGCCTGAGCGACATGGCGGGAGAGGTGAAATCCATGCACACGCTTGCCACCGCGCGCGGCGCGGGCGTGGGGCGGGCGCTGTTGCAGGCCATCATTGCCAAGGCGCACGAGATCGGGCTGAGCAGTCTTTCGCTGGAAACCGGGTCGAACGCCGCCTTTGCCCCGGCGCGTGCCCTGTATGAGCGCTTCGGTTTCGTCACCTGCCCGCCCTTCGGCAGCTATACCGAAGATGCAAACAGCACCTATTACACCTTGGCTTTGGCAAAGGACTGACACAATGGCGAAAGTCACCCTCGCCCCGCGCAAAGGCTTCCTGTCAGAAAACCCGTCCGTCTTGCGCTTTCTGGGCTTGCTCACCGTCTTCACGCTGATCGTCACGGCGCTTTCCGAAGGGTTCGGCGCGGGCATCGTCTCGACCTCATTTCTGAAGGTGCTGGGCATGACGCTGTGCCTGTGCCTGATCGCGGTCGCGATGGACGTGGTCTGGGGCTATTGCGGCATCCTCAGCCTTGGGCATTTTGCCTTTTTCGGGCTGGGCGGCTACGGCATCGGCATGTGGCTGATGTATGCTCGCACAGAGGGCATCGTCCGCGAATCCCTGGCCAACGCGCCCATCCCGGCCACCGAGGGCGAGGTACGCGACGCCATAGCCACGCAGATTTTCAGCGTGGTGGGCAGCACCGAGTTGCCGTTCATCTGGGGCTTTGCCCACAGCCTGACGCTGCAATTGCTGATGATCGTGCTGGTGCCGGGCCTGCTGGCGCTGGTCTTTGGCTGGCTGGCCTTCCGCTCGCGCGTAACCGGCGTTTACCTGTCGATCCTGACCCAAGCCATGACACTGGCGCTGTCGCTTTACCTGTTCCAGAACGACACGGGGCTGCGCGGCAACAATGGCCTGTCGGGTTTGCAGAACATCCCAGGCCTATTGCACCTGCCGCAATCGACCATTGCGCTGTGGTTCTTCTGGGCCTCTGCCCTGGCACTTGGTTTGGGCTACCTGCTGTTCGCGTGGCTTGTGTCGGGCAAGTTCGGGTCGGTGGTGCGCGCCATCCGCGACAATGAAAGCCGCGTGCGCTTCCTTGGCTACCATGTCGAAAGCTACAAGCTGGTGGTGTTCACCGTGACGGCCATTGTCTCTGCCATCGCGGGGGCGCTCTATTACCCGCAGGCGGGCATCATTAACCCCGCCGAAATCGCGCCGATCACGTCCATCTACCTTGCCGTCTGGGTCGCCATCGGCGGGCGTGGGCGGCTTTACGGCGCGGTCATCGGCGCGGCCACGGTCAGCCTGCTGTCAAGCTGGTTCACCGGCGGCGGCGCGCCGAATATCGACCTTGGGTTTTACGAGATCGTCTGGACCGACTGGTGGCTGGTGCTGCTGGGCCTTGGCTTTGTGGCGGTCACGCTGTTCTTCCCCAAGGGCATTGGCGGCTTGTTCGACTACCTTGTGAGGAAACCATGAGCGCGCTTCTCGAAGTCTCTGGCGTGTCGGTCACGTTCGACGGGTTCCGTGCCATCAACAACCTGTCCATCTCTATCGGAGAGCCGGAGCTGCGCGCGGTCATCGGCCCCAATGGCGCGGGCAAGACAACTTTCATGGATATCGTCACCGGCAAGACCAAGCCCGATGAGGGGCGCGTGCTTTGGGGCGAGACGTCGATGAACCTGCTGGGCATGTCCGAATCCGCGATCGCCCGCGCGGGCATTGGCCGCAAGTTCCAGAAACCCACCGTGTTCGAAGACCAGACTGTGCGCGAAAACTTGGCCATGGCGCTGCGCAACAAGCGGGGGCCGTTCGATGTGCTGTTCTACAAGCCCAACCGCCACGCCCGCGCCCGGATTGCCGAACTGGCCGAGGAAATCGGCCTCTCGGACCATCTGCCGCGCCGCGCGGGCGACCTGAGCCACGGCCAAAAGCAATGGCTGGAAATCGGGATGCTTCTGGCGCAAGACCCGCGCCTCTTGCTGGTCGACGAACCCGCCGCCGGCATGACCCCGGCAGAGCGTGAACATACCACCGAATTGCTGACCCGCGCGGCCCAAACCCGCGCGGTCGTGGTGATCGAGCATGACATGGAATTCATTCGTCGCCTGAACTGCAAGGTGACGGTGCTGCATGAAGGGTCGGTTCTGGCCGAGGGAAGTCTCGACCATGTCACGCAGAACCAACAGGTGATCGATGTCTATCTGGGGCGGTAAACCATGCTGAAAGTCGAGAACCTGACCCTGCATTACGGTGCCAGCCAAATCCTCTACGGTATCGACCTTGTGGCCCGTCCGGGGGCTGTCACGGCGGTCATGGGCACGAATGGCGTAGGCAAGACCAGCCTGCTGAAGGCGCTTGCCGGCCGTCACCCCTATTCGGGCGGCACGATCACGCTGGATGGCCGCCCCCTCGACCATCTGAGCGCCGCGCAGGCCGCGCGCGCGGGCATTGCCTATGTCCCCCAGGGGCGCGAGATATTTCCGCTTCTGACCGTGACCGAGAACCTGCAAACCGGCTTTGCCTGCCTGCCCCGCGACCAGCACCACATCCCCCCGCGCATTTACGACTTGTTCCCCGTGCTACAGCAGATGAGCACGCGCCGCGGGGGCGATCTGTCGGGCGGGCAGCAACAGCAACTGGCCATCGCCCGCGCGCTGATCGCCCGCCCCCGCGTGCTTTTGCTGGACGAGCCGACAGAAGGCATCCAGCCCAATATCATCAAGCAGATCGGCGAGGTCATCAAACTGCTGCGCGACGAAGGCGAGATCGCCATTGTGCTGGTCGAGCAGTTCTTCGATTTCGCCTATGACCTGGCCGATGACTTCGTCGCCATCAACCGGGGCGAAGTGCGCCTGTCCGCGCCCTCATCAGAGGTTACGCGCGACAAACTGCTGGCAGAGGTATCTATCTAAGCGCCCGGCCTAGACAACCTCGCCTGTTGCCTCGCTGCACGGCCAGCCGGACAATTTGCGCCAACCACTAGCTGGACATGGTCGAAAAACAACGTCAGCTTGCAATTGTCGTGAGTTCAAAAGTGGTGCCCGTGGGCGGAATCGAACCACCGACACGAGGATTTTCAATTGGTCTGTTGATCCGCGCACGCTGTCTCAGGATCGCTCAACCCATAACGTAGCCGGTTGAAAACCTTGAGCTTTGCGCTTGGCAGATCGTCTCGACCCGTCTCGCGCCGGAGCATTCAAGCACACCGCTCCTGCTACCCCAGCGATACCCACGGACGCCGAAGACCACACGGGTATCTCGATCCAGCACAGGCCGATCCAAAACCCTGCAAACCTTCTAGGGTTGTCCCTGACGCGGCTCATCCGCCCATCTTATCATGGGCTTATGAAACGCAAACTGAACCGCCCCGGGTTTACCGGAGGGTGATTTGTTCATTTTTCAGGCGACCATATCGAGTGTGTTCAGGTTTGCATAGAACGCCTCCTCTGCTTC
>NZ_JAFMPR010000006.1 GCF_020667835.1 Roseibaca sp. Y0-43 | reverse complement strand
AGGCTCCAGGACATGAATCCCCCATCCAGAATCGATCCCGTCGTCATCCGCAAGGGCAGATGCTCACTCCCTCAGTTCCAAACGCGATTCCCCTGATGCCATCAAGGAGCCAAAATACCGAGTGGTAGGCTATAAAAGCTATTGGAAATAAAAATCCAGTTATTAAGAAAAGAACCAGAGAGATATAGAGAATTTCAATGGAGAAGCGATCAACAAAGTCCGAAAGTGTAAAGAAGAATGGAGACTTTCCAGCGCGAAATAGAAAATATATCTCAACAAAAAGCAAGTTGAGCGCAACCTTTCCGCTCATTGAAAATGAGTAGCTTTTTAATTCCCCGTTCATGCAAAACTATCTCTCAAACATCCAACTCCTCCACAAACCGCGCGTTCTCGCTGATATACTGGAACCGTAATTCCGGCTTCTTGCCCATCAGCCGCTCGACAAGGTCCGATGTCTCCCCCGGCATGTCGTCATCGACCGACACGCGGATCAGGCGGCGGCTGGCCGGGTCCATCGTCGTTTCCTTCAAATCCTTCGCGTCCATCTCGCCCAAGCCCTTGAAGCGGGAGACGTCGATCTTGCCTTTGCCGCCCAAGCCCTCGGCCAGCAGCCTATCCTTCTCGGCCTCGTCCAAAGCGTAAACCCGCTTGGCCCCTTGGGTCAGCCGGAACAGGGGCGGGCAGGCCAGATACAGGTGGCCCGCGTCGATCATGGGGCGCATCTGGGTGTAGAAGAAGGTCATCAACAGTGCCGCGATATGCGCACCGTCCACGTCGGCGTCGGTCATGATGATGATCTTGTCATAGCGCAAATCATCCAGCCGAAACTTGGACCCGAGGCCCACGCCCATGGCCTGGCACAGATCGTTGATCTCTGCATTCGTGCTCAGCTTGTTCGACGCCGCCCCCAGCACGTTCAGGATTTTGCCGCGCAAGGGCAGCAGGGCTTGCGTGCGGCGGTCGCGGCCCATCTTGGCAGAGCCGCCCGCGCTGTCGCCCTCGACGATGAACAGCTCTGTGCCCTGTCGGTTGGTGGCGGAGCAATCGACCAGCTTGCCCGGCAGGCGCAGTTTCTTGGTCGCGGTCTTGCGCGAGGTTTCCTTTTCCTGCCGCCGCCGCAGCCGTTCTTCGGCGCGCAACACCAGAAAATCGAGGATCGCGCCCGCCGATTTGGGGTCGGCGGCCAGCCAGTTGTCGAAATGGTCGCGCACGGCCCCTTCGACCATGCGCGCGGCTTCCGTGGTGGCCAGCCGGTCCTTGGTCTGGCCCACGAATTCGGGTTCGCGGATGAAGCAGGACACAAGCGCGCAGCCGCCCGCCGCCATATCCTCGCGCGTGATCTGGGCGGCTTTCTTGTTGTTGGCGAGTTCACCGTAAGCGCGGATGCCCTTCAGGATCGCGGCCCAAAAGCCCGCCTCATGCGTGCCGCCTTCGGGGGTGGGGACGGTGTTGCAGTAGGATTGCACGAACCCGTCGCGCGCAGGTGTCCAGTTGATGGCCCATTCGACGGAACCGGGCTGGTTGAACTTGTCCTGAAAGCTGACCTTGCCGGCGAAAGGTTTGTCGGAATAGGTGACATTGCCGGTGAGTTGCTCGTTCAGGTAATCAGCCAGACCGCCGGGGAAGTGGAAGACGGCTTCGGTCGGGGTGTCGCCATCGGGGATGGCGGATTTCCAGCGGATTTCCACGCCCGAGAACAGGTAGGCCTTGGAGCGGACCATGTTGAGCAGGCGGGCAGGGCGGAATTTCAGCGCGCCGAAGATCTCGGCATCCGGGTGGAAGGTGACAGAGGTGCCGCGCCGGTTCGGCGCAGGCCCGACCTTGGCCACCGGGCCTTGGGGGATGCCGCGCGAGAATTCCTGCGCGTAAAGCTCGCGGTTGCGGGCGACTTCGACGCGCATGGTGTCCGACAACGCATTCACGACCGACGCGCCCACGCCATGCAGACCGCCCGATGTGGCATAGGCTTTGCCGCTGAATTTGCCGCCTGCGTGGAGCGTGCAGAGAATGACCTCCAGCGCGGATTTGTCGGGGAATTTGGGGTGCGGGTCGATGGGAATGCCGCGGCCATTGTCGCGGATGGTGATGGAGTAATCGGCGTGCAGTTCCACCTCTATGCGGTTGGCGTGGCCTGCCACAGCTTCGTCCATGGAGTTGTCGAGAACCTCGGCCACCAGATGGTGCAGCGCGCGCTCATCGGTGCCGCCGATATACATGCCGGGGCGTTTGCGGACGGGTTCCAGCCCTTCCAGCACCTCGATGGATGAGGCGTCATAGCTGTCGGCTTGCGGCAAAAGGTCGGACATGGGCGCACGATTCCATTTCTGTGTGGGAACACCACCAGTAGACCACCCAAGGCGCACAGGCGCAAGGGATTGGGGGCTGTGGCTTGGCTTGGGTGGCGGATCGGCAAGGTCATGGATCGGGCTTGCTGCGCTGCCGTGCCCGAATGCGCAACATGTGAAAAGCTTTCGGGCGGATTTGCGCAAGTTTCTGGCAATTTTGGCATTGACCCGCCAAGCTTCGCAACTTAGGTTGCGCCCTGCAATGCAAGGGAAAGCGGCAATGCGGAATGCACTTGTAATCGTAGTAGGAAAGATGCGCATGGGCCGGTAACGGACTTCCATAACGGAACCCCATGCGCCCCCGACGGAACCGGGGGCTTTTTTATTGCCGCGACCCGCGCTAAAGCGCCTTTGACATGACGGTGGATGGAGCAAACGATGACACGTCAGATGACCGGAGCCAAGATGGTGATCGAAGCCTTGAAGGATCAGGGCGTGGAAGTGATTTTTGGCTATCCGGGCGGCGCCGTGCTGCCGATTTATGACGAGCTGTTCCAGCAAAACGACATCAAGCACATCCTTGTGCGCCACGAACAGGGCGCGATCCACGCGGCCGAAGGCTATGCACGCTCGACCGGCAAGCCGGGCGTCGTGCTTGTGACCTCTGGCCCCGGTGCGACCAACACCGTGACCGGTATTGTCGACGCGCTGATGGATTCGATCCCGGTCGTGGTTCTGACCGGGCAGGTGCCGACCTTCATGATCGGGTCCGACGCGTTCCAAGAGGGCGACACCGTCGGCATTACCCGCCCCTGCACCAAGATGAACTGGCTGGTGAAGGAAACCGACAAGCTGTCGGCCACCATCCATGAAGCGTTCCATGTCGCCACCACGGGCCGCCCCGGCCCGGTGCTGGTCGATATTCCCAAGGATGTGCAATTCGCCACCGGCACCTATACCGAAAAAGCCGACACCCGCACCGGCCATTACGCGCCGCGCACCAAGGGCGACCCGGAAATGATCGCCCGCATGGTCGAGTTGATCGAGACGGCCGAGCGCCCGGTCTTCTACACCGGCGGCGGCGTCATCAATTCGGGCGACCGTGCCACCGAATTGCTGCGCGAATGGGCAGAGGCGACGGGCTTTCCGGTCACATCCACGCTGATGGGCTTGGGCTGTTACCCGGCATCGGGCAAGGCATGGCTGGGCATGTTGGGGATGCATGGCACCTATCAGGCCAACTGGGCGATGCATGATTGCGACCTGATGCTGAATATCGGCGCGCGGTTTGACGACCGCATCACCGGGCGGATCAACGCGTTCAGCCCCGGCTCTACCAAGGTGCATATCGACATCGACCCATCGTCCTTGAACAAGGTCATCCACACGCATGTGCCCATTATCGGTGACGTGGCCGAAGTGCTGGAAGAAGCCCTGGCGCTGTGGAAATCGCGCGGGGCCAAGGTGAACCGCGAAGCACTGGCCAAGTGGTGGAAGCAGATCGACGAATGGCGCGCGGTGGATTGCCTGGCCTACAAGCCCGGTACCCATGCCATTCGTCCGCAACACGCGATTGCCCGTCTGGAAGCCCTTACCAAAGGAATGGACCGCTATGTCACCACCGAAGTGGGCCAGCACCAGATGTGGGCGGCGCAATATCTGGGCTTTGAAGGGCCGAACCGCTGGATGACATCGGGCGGCTTGGGCACCATGGGCTACGGCGTGCCCGCGTCCATCGGCGTGCAGATCGCGCACCCGGATGCGCTGGTCATCAACGTGGCGGGTGAAGCGTCGTGGCTGATGAACATGCAAGAGATGGGCACCGCGATCCAGTATCGCGCGCCGGTGAAGCAGTTCATCCTGAACAACGAGCGCCTTGGCATGGTGCGCCAGTGGCAGGAACTCTTGCATGGCGAGCGCTATTCCAGCTCTTGGTCCGAAGCGCTGCCCGATTTCGTGAAGCTGGCAGAGGCCTTTGGCTGCAAGGGCATCCGCTGCGACAACGAGGCCGATCTGGACGACGCGATCCGCGAGATGCTGGCCTATGACGGCCCGGTGATCTTCGATTGCATCGTGGAAAAGCACGAGAACTGCTTCCCCATGATCCCCTCGGGCAACGCGCATAACGACATGCTGCTGGGCGACGCGGAAACCCAAGGCGTGATTGGCGCCAAGGGCGCGGTTTTGGTGTAAGGAAGAGATATGTCCCCCCTCAATATCCAGAAAGGCGCGTCGAAACATAGCGCCTATGACCTGCGCGACCCGAATGCAGAGGTGATCGAGACGCATACGCTTGCGGTGATCGTCGATAACGAATCCGGCGTTCTTGCGCGCGTGATCGGCCTGTTCTCGGCGCGCGGCTACAACATCGACAGCCTGACCGTGGCAGAGGTGGACCATCTGGGCCATTTGTCGCGCATCACGGTTGTCACCAGCGGCACGCCGCAGGTGATCGTGCAGATCAAGGCGCAGCTTGAGCGTATGGTCATCGTGCACCGCGTGCATGACCTGACGCTGGAAGGGCCGAACGTGCAGCGCGAACTGGCGCTGTTCAAGGTGAAGGGGAAGGGCGAGGCGCGGATCGAAGCGCTGCGTCTGGCAGAGATTTTCCGCGCCAATGTGGTGGATTCGACGCTGGAAAGCTTCGTGTTCGAGATGACGGGCACGCCGCAAAAGGTCGATGCCTTTGCCGAATTGATGCAGCCCTTGGGGCTGATCGAGGTGGCGCGCACCGGGGTCGCCGCGATTTCGCGCGGGGTCTGAGCCCCAAGCAAAAGGCCGCCCCTGATCGGGCGGCCTTTGTCGTTTCTTGTCTGTGTCTTAGGCGACCGAGACCACTTCCACCGCAAAGGTCAGCGCCTTGCCGGCCAGAGGGTGGTTGGCGTCGAGCGTCACGGTCGTCTCTGTCACCTCGGCCACCTGCACCGGAATTTGCCGCCCGTCCGGCGTCTGCATGTTCAGCATCGTGCCCAGATCCAGCGGAATCTCTGCCGGGATCTGCTCGCGTGGCACTTCCTGCCGCGCTTCGGGGTGGTAGTCGCCATAGGCCTCGGCGGCGGCGATGGTCACGGATTTCGTCTCGCCCGTGGCCATGCCGTCAATGGCGCGGTCCAGCCCCGGAATGATCTGGCCCGACCCAAGCGTGAATTCCAGCGGATCGCGGCCTTCGGAGCTGTCGAAGACGGTGCCGTCGTCCAGCGTGCCGGTGTAGTGAATGCGAACGGTCTTGCCCGCGGTTGCGTGCGTCATGGGGTTTCCTTCCGATTTCGGGAGTGGATTGCTCGAGGCGCGCAGTCTCGCGCGGTTGCTCTTGGCCCAAACCTGCCAAGAGCGCGCCCGAATGTAAACCCCGCCGCCTTTGCCTGCTTGACGGGTCAGCGCCAAGCCGCCATACCCCGCGCCGCGACAGGGGGGCATCATGGCCGAGCAGGAACGCAATTTCTACGGGCGCATCAAGGGCAAGGCGCTGAAGCCCGCGCAGCGGCGGTATCTGGACGAAGACCTGCCCGCGCTGGAATTGCGGGGCGTATCCCGTGACGAAAACCCTGAGCGCAATCCTGTGGATCCGGCCAGTTTCTTTGGCGACGCGCGGCCCCTGTGGCTGGAAGTGGGCTTCGGCGGGGGCGAGCATCTGGTTCATCAGGCCGCGCGCAACCCCGGCGTGGGCATCATTGGCTGCGAGCCGTATATCAACGGCGTTGCCATGGCGCTGGGCAAGATCCGCGCCGCCGGGGTTGCGAACTTGCGCTTGTATTCGTGGGATGTGCGTGACTTGTTCGATGTCCTGCCCGATGCCTGTCTGGACCGCGCGTTTCTTCTCTATCCCGACCCGTGGCCCAAAGCGCGCCACCATCGCCGCCGCTTTGTTACGCCCGATCACCTGTTGCCCTTGGCGCGGGTCATGACGCCCGGTGCCATTTTCCGCGTGGCGACCGACATTCCCGATTACGTGCGCCAGACCATGGAAGAGGTGCCGCAAGCCGGGTTCACCTGCCTGACGCCCGACCCGGCCGATTGGGCGCAGCCATGGGACGATTGGCTGTCCACGCGCTACGAGCAAAAGGCGCTGCGCGAGGGGCGGCGGCCGCATTACCTGACCTTCCGACGGGACGGCTAGGCCCGCCGCCTAGGGGCTTGCCAGCTTGCGCACCGCTCCCATGAAGGTGATGCCGTGGTCGAACTGCCCGTAGCGCAGGAATTCCAGCACTTCGGCCAGAACGATCGGGTTCGACATGATGAAGGTATGGGACGTGGGCAGCACGATATGGTCGGTCATGCCGGCAAGCTTGGTGCTCTCGATCGACACCTTGCCGTCATCCGCGCCGTCGATCAGCGCAGAGGTCAGCGGGTTCAGCGACAGATCGCCCGCGATCACGCCCAGTTCGTAATCGGGAAATTCGGGCAGTTGGTTGGGCGTTGCATCGCGCGAAGTGCCCAGCTCCAACCCCGCTGGTCCGTTGATCCATTCGAACGCGTCAATGTCGGAAAACACGTCCACCAGTTCCGACCCGTGATTGGGCGGGGCCAGCATGACCACGCGGCCCATCTGTTCGGGGCGGTTGCGCTCCAGCCAAGCGCGGGCAAGGATGCCGCCCATGGAATGCGTGACGAAATGCACCGGGCCCGCGCCGCATTGCGCAACGCCGGTGCCGACATGGTCCACAAGCTCGGCAATCGGCGCGGCGGTCGACGGGTAGCCTTGGTTCACCACCTGAAAACCGTGCAGGTCCAGCACCTCTTCCATCACCAGCATGGAGGTTTCGGTCCGCGCCAGCCCATGCAGCAGCAGCACGCAATCGGCGGCGGCGGGCAGGGGGGCAAGGGCGGCGATCAGGGCAATGGCTTTCATGTGCCACATATATGGTGGCACAAGGGGATGTGCCAGAAGAACGGAGTGCCCCATGCCGACCCCGCGCCTTGCCGTGCGTGCGCTGATCCTGCACCAGAACCGCTTGCTGTTGGTCAATGCCTGGCCCGATGGCAAAAGCGATCTGTGGTGCGCGCCCGGTGGCGGGGTCGAGCGCGGGCAATCGCTGCCCGACAACCTGAAGCGCGAAATCCACGAGGAATGCGGCTTGCAGATTGCCGTGGGCGCGCCTTGCCTTGTGAACGAGTTTCACGACCCCAAGGGCAGTTTTCACCAGGTGGACATCTATTTCCACGCCACGATCATCGGCGGCCAGATAGACCCCGCGTGGCGCGACCCCGAAGGCGTGGTCACTGCGCGGCGTTTCGTGACAGAGGCAGAGCTGCGCGGCCTGCGCTTCAAGCCCGACAGCCTGCCCGATCTGGCCTTTGGCAGCGATGGGGATGCGGCCAGCGCGTTTTATGACCCGCTAGAGCCGATTGTGCTGTAGCGCGGGCGGGGCTGGATTGGCTTTGCATTGACATTCCCTGTCCGGGTCTCACATGTAAGCCCGCATCACTGGAAAGCGCATCGCGCAAGTCATTTCGAGGAATTCATGGCCGTTGTCGTCGTCGAATCGCCTGCCAAGGCCAAGACAATCAACAAATATCTTGGGTCTGGTTACACGGTTCTCGCCTCTTACGGGCATGTGCGCGACCTGCCGCCCAAGGACGGGTCGGTCGATACCGAGCATGATTTCGACATGAAATGGGAGGTGGCGAGCGATTCGCGCAAGCACCTCAAAGCCATTGCCGAAGCGCTGAAAGACGATAACGAACTGATCCTTGCGACCGACCCCGACCGCGAGGGCGAGGCGATTTCGTGGCACCTGACCGAGGCGCTGACGAAGTCGAAGGCGCTGAAGAAAACGACGCCCGTGAAGCGCGTGGTGTTCAACGCGATCACCAAAACCGCCGTGACAGAGGCGATGAAAGCCCCGCGCGATGTGGATATGCCCTTGGTGCGCGCCTACCTGGCGCGGCGCGCGCTGGACTATCTGGTGGGCTTCAACCTGTCGCCGGTGCTGTGGCGCAAGCTGCCCGGTGCGAAATCGGCGGGGCGGGTGCAATCGGTGTGCCTGCGCCTGATCGTCGAGCGCGAGATGGAGATAGAGGCCTTTCGCGCACAGGAATACTGGAGCGTGGACGCCGCACTTGCCACCCCGCGCGGGGCAGAGTTCAGCGCGAAACTGGTCAGCCTTGCGGGCAAGAAGCTGGACAAGTTCGACCTGAACAACCAGACGGCGGCGGAAATGGCGGTTCAGGCCGTCACCTCGCGCGATCTGACCGTCACCTCGGTCGAAGCGAAGCCCGCCAGCCGCAACCCCTCGGCCCCGTTCATGACCAGCACGTTGCAGCAGGAAGCCAGCCGCAAATTCGGCATGGGCGCGAAGCACTCCATGAGCACCGCGCAACGCCTGTATGAGGCGGGTTACATCACCTATATGCGGACCGACGGGATCGACATGGCCCCCGAAGCCGTGATGGCCGCGCGCGATGTCATCAAGGACCGCTACGGGGCAGATTATGTGCCGTCCTCGCCGCGCATGTATAAGAACAAGGCCAAGAATGCGCAGGAAGCGCATGAATGTATCCGCCCGACCGACATGGCGGTCAGCCCCGACAAGTTGAAGGTCACGGATGCCGACCAGCGCAAGCTTTACGACCTGATCTGGAAGCGCACCATCGCGGGCCAGATGGAAGCCGCGCGGCTGGAGCGCACGACGGTCGAGATCGGCTCGAAAGACGGGCAGGTGGGTCTGCGCGCGACGGGGCAGGTGGTGCTGTTCGACGGCTTTCTGAAGGTCTACGAAGAAGGCCGCGACGATGTGGTCGATGACGACGACAAGCGCCTGCCGCAATTGTCCGAAGGCGACAAGCTGACCAAGCGCAGCATTACGCCCGAGCAGCATTTCACCCAGCCGCCGCCCCGCTACACAGAGGCGACGCTGGTCAAGCGCATGGAAGAGCTGGGGATCGGGCGTCCGTCCACCTATGCCAGCATCGTGACGACCATTCAGGACCGGGGCTATGTCATCAAGGACAAGAACCGCCTGATGCCAGAGGACAAGGGCCGCCTGGTCACGATCTTTCTGGTCAATTATTTCAAGCGCTACCTGGAATACGATTTCACCGCCGCGCTGGAAGAGAAGCTGGACGACATTTCGGCGGGCGAGGCTGACTATAAGGAAGTGCTTGACCAGTTCTGGCGCGATTTCTCGGCCGCGATTTCCGAAACCGCCGATCTGCGCATCACAGAGGTGCTGGACAAGATCGACGAGGTTCTGGCGCCGCAGCTTTACCCCCCGCGCGAGGATGGGACCGATCCGCGCATCTGCCCCAAATGCGGCGAAGGGCGGTTGCATCTGAAAACCGCGCGCTCTGGCGGGGCGTTCATCGGTTGCGGAAACTACCCCGAATGCCGCTTCACTCGCCCGATTGGCGTGACGGACGAGGCAGAGGCGGAACTTTCGGGCGACGGCAAGCTCTTGGGCCATGATGCGGGCGACCCGATCAGCCTGCGCACCGGGCGTTTCGGCCCCTATGTGCAGCGCGGCGAGGCCACGAAGGAAGACCCGAAACCGCCCCGTGCGTCCTTGCCGAAAGGGTGGGAGATTGACAGCATCGACCTTGAAAAGGCGCTGATGCTTCTGTCGCTGCCGCGCCCCGTCGGCCCGCACCCCGATGACGGCGAGATGATCGAAGCGGGGATCGGACGCTACGGCCCCTTCGTGAAGCACGGCAAGAAATACGCCAACCTGCCCGAGGTGGACGAGGTGTTCACCATCGGCATGAACCGCGCGGTCGAGGTGCTGGCCGCCAAGCCCGAGCGCGGTCGCGCGGCGGCGGCGGAACCGCTGAAAACCTTGGGTGACCACCCCGATGGCGGCGCGATTGCCGTGATGAAGGGGCGCTATGGGCCATATGTGAAATGGGAAAAGATCAACGCGACCTTGCCCAAGGATATGGAGCCGGAAAGCATCACGCTGGAACAGGCGCTGGAACTGGTGAACGCCAAGGCCGCGACCAAGGGCAAGAAAAAAGCCCCCGCAAAGAAGCCCGCTACCAAGAAGGCAGCCCCGAAGAAAGCCGCCACCAAGGCAAAGGCCAAAAAGGCCGAGTGAAATTTGACAATTACACCTGACAGTTGATCTGTCAGGTTGCTTCATATTGACTCTGCCCTTGGGGCAGGTCAGTGATGAGGGAACAAAAAACTCGGGGACGAATGTCATGCAGAAAGTTTTCGGCTCTGCCGCCGAAGCCCTTGATGGCTTGCTGTTCGATGGGATGACCATCGCATCGGGCGGGTTCGGGCTGTGCGGTATCCCGGAACTGCTGATCGCCGCCATTCGCGACGCGGGCACCAGGGATCTGACCTTTGCCTCCAACAATGCCGGTGTCGACGGGTTTGGCTTGGGCGTGCTGCTGGAAAGCCGCCAGGTCAAGAAGATGATGTCGTCCTATGTGGGCGAAAACGCCGAATTCATGCGCCAATACCTGTCGGGAGAGCTGGAGCTGGAATTCAACCCCCAAGGCACTTTGGCCGAACGGATGCGCGCGGGCGGTGCGGGAATTGCCGGGTTCTATACCAAGACCGGCGTGGGCACCCAGATCGCCGAAGGCAAGGAACATAAAGAGTTCAACGGCGAGACCTATATTCTGGAAGAAGGCATTTTCGCCGATCTGTCCATCGTGAAAGCCTGGAAGGCTGACACGACTGGCAACGCGATTTTCCGCAAGACTGCCCGAAATTTCAACCCGCCTGCCGCGAAATGTGGCAAGGTCTGTGTGCTTGAGGTGGAGGAAATTGTCGAACCGGGCACGCTGGACCCGGATGCGATCCATCTGCCGGGGATTTACGTGCACCGCCTGATTCAAGGCGAACACGAAAAGAGAATTGAACAGCGCACCACGCGCGCGGCGTAACGAGGGAAGGCGATGGAAGGACAAACGCTTTCAAGCGCATTGGGCACGAATGAAGCTTTTTCGGGCTTCTCACGGCTGAGCATTGCAATGGTGCTGACCGACCCGAACCAGGACGACAACCCCATCGTTTACGTCAATGACGCGTTCGAGCGCACGACCGGTTACAGCAGCGCCGCCGCCGTGGGGCGCAATTGCCGTTTCCTGCAAGGCGAAAAGACCGACAAGCGCGACGTGGACCGCATTCGCGCGGCGATCGAGGCGCGGCGCGAAGTGTCGGTCGATATTGTCAATTACCGCGCCAATGGCACTCCGTTCTTCAACCGGCTGATTATCGCGCCGATCATGGATGAAGAGGGCGAGCCGGTCTTCTTCTTCGGTATCCAGAAAGAACTGACCGAAACCGACCGCGGGGCCGACAACCGCATCACGGTCGACAATCTGGCGGTGGTTCAGAACCTTGTGCAGCGCGATCTGGCGCTGATCCTGACCAGCCTGCGCGAACCCGCCGCGAATGACGACATGTCCACCCGGCGCGAATTGGAAGCCCTGCCGCGCCGACTGGAGACGTTGCAACTGGTCTATGAGGAAATGCGCCTGACCGGCGGGGCCGACGGGCGCGGCAAGATTGATTTGGGCACATTGCTGGGCCGCGTCTCTGCCGCGATTGCGCATGACGAGGGGCGCGCGGGCATCCGCTTTGTCCAGACAGTCGAGCGTGCCGAGATCACGCTGGACCACGCCACGCGCATTGCCATGATCGTGTCCGAAACCCTGCACAACGCCTTTGCTCACGCCTTCAACCTGCAAGACGAGGGTCGGATCGAGATGCGCGTCACCAACCTGTCGGGTGGGGGCGTGCGGATCATGGTCAGCGACGATGGCGAAGGTCTGCCCGCCGATGTGAACTGGCCCAGCGAGAAATACGCCGGTGGCCGCTTGGTGCGCGGCCTGCTGGACGGGCTGGACGCCACGCTGAACGTGGTGCGCGGTGCCGCGGGGTCCGTGGTGCTGCTGGACGTGCCGGTGAATTTCGAGTCCTGAACGCTGGAAGGAAGGCTCATGCCCTGGGATCGCAACCAGATGGCCGCACGCGCGGCGCAGGAACTGGAAGACGGGATGTATGTGAACCTCGGCATCGGGATACCGACGCTGGTGGCGAATTACATTCCCGAAGGCGTGCAGGTCACGCTGCAATCGGAAAACGGGATGCTGGGCATCGGCCCTTTCCCGACCGAGGATGAAATCGACCCAGACCTGATTAACGCGGGCAAGCAGACCGTTACGGCGCTGCCGCATACCGCCTATTTCGACAGTGCCGAAAGCTTCGCCATGATCCGGGGCGGCAAGATCAACATGGCGATCCTGGGCGCGATGGAAGTGGCCGAGAATGGCGACATCGCGAACTGGATGATCCCCGGCAAGCTTGTGAAGGGCATGGGCGGCGCGATGGATCTGGTCGCGGGCGTGAAGCGCGTGATCGTGGTGATGGACCACACCAACAAGGCAGGCGAATCGAAGCTTTTGAAGCAATGCACCCTGCCGCTGACGGCCACGGGCGTCGTGAAGCGCATCATCACCAATCTGGGTGTGCTGGACGTGGTCGAAGGCGGCCTGAAGATCGTGGAATGCGCCGATGGCGTGACAGAGGATGAAATTCGCGCGGCGACCGAGGCGACGATCGTCAATTAACCCGACTGCGCGATCTTGAACACGCAAGGGTCACTGGGCAATTCCGGCACAGTGGCGCACAGGCCGCGGGCGACCTGCCACGCGGCCAGCACCTTTGGCACGTAGTCGCGGGTCTCGGCATAGGGGGGCACGCCGCCATTGCGGTCCACCGCGCCCTCGCCCGCGTTATAGCCCGCCAGCGCCAGCACCACGTCATTTCCGAAACGTTCCATCAGCCAGTGTAGGTATTGCACGCCGCCCTTTATGTTCTGCGCGCTGTCGAATGGGTCAGTCACGCCGAAGCGTTCGGCGGTGGCGGGGATAAGCTGCATCAACCCTTGGGCATTGGCGGAGCTGACCGCATCGCTGCGCCCTGCCGATTCGACAGAGATGACCGCCAGCGCCAGCGCGGGCGAAACGCGGGTGCCGACCGTGGCGAGCAGGATGGCGGGGGCGTGCGCCTCTGCGATGTTTTGCAGGTCTTGCAGGCGGGGGGCGCGCGTCGTGGCACCGGGGGGCGGGGCCGAAAGCACGTCGCGCGCGGCCAGAAAGCGCCCAACATCCGGCCCGCCGCTGGGGGGCACGCGGTCCCAGAACCATGCGAATTGGCCCACGGGGCCGCTTTCGGGCCGCGCCGCTTCGGCGGAGGGCGGCGTTTGCGGCACGCGCGGGGCTGCCGCCAGACGCGCGGCCTGTTCTTCGGGGTTGATCTGCACGGTGATGCGCCGCCCGGCGCCACCTTCGCCCACCGCGATGCGTCGGAAGGTGAAATCGCCCTGTGGCTGCTCTTGTGGCTGCTCTTGCGCGGGCGCAAGGGCTGGCCATGCCACCACGCAAAGGGCGGCCAAAAGGCTGCGATCCAACGTCATCGGGTTTACTGCTCTTTTATATTTTGTGCCTAAAGATGCCCATATGGTGCCGATTTATCCAGCAGAATCGAAATGGCCCGCCGACGGGTGTGGCCCCAAAACCGCGCCAATTGGGCGGCTGACCGAAACAATTCTTACTATTCACGCGATTGTCCCGCGTTCCCGAACTCTTCCTGAGTCGAGCCGTGCAAAGGTTCTGAAATGGTCAGAAACGTGCCCAAATCCCGCCATGGTTCGGGGGCTATATGGGTCTCAGCCAAGCGGTGAACGACCAAACACCATTTTAGAGTAACCGGTTCGGCTGAGTAGAAACTGTTCAAACGTTGGAGACTTAACATGAAACTGTTCGCAAACATCAAAAACTTCGCCGCTGACGAATCTGGTGCCGTGACCGTCGACTGGGTTGTGCTGACCGCCGCTATCGTGGGTCTGGGCATCGCCGTGATCGCTTCGGTTCGTACCGGCACCACCGACCTGGCAACCGACATCCAGACCTCGCTGTCGGGTGCGACTGTGCCTGGTCTCGGGACACTGGGTTACGGCACGGTTACTGCCGAGTAACCTGATTCAGGCCATGTCTTGCTGGGCGCCCGACTTCAGGGCGCCCTTTTCACTTTTGCCGTGCGACTTTCCCGACGCGCGCCTCGACAGTCGAATCGGCGGCAATCTCCGATTTTTCGTCTCGTCCCGAACAACAATCCGCCACATTCGGCGGGCATCGTTTCTGGGTAAAGAGGTCCGCATCACGTCGGATCACGTGAGTTGAAAGGATATGATTATGCGCATCGTTTTCGGAGCTGTCCTTGTCGCGGGCTTGGGTCTGGCCGGCGTCGCGGCGTATCAGACCCAAAACTACATCTCTGGTATGCAAGCAGAACTGGTCGAGGCGCGGGCAAACGCGAACACCGCCACCATGGTCAACGTGTTCCTTGCAAAACGCCCCATGACCTATGGCGAGGTGCTGACGCGCGAGGACGTGCTGGTCGCGCCCTTCCCGGATTATGCCGTGCCCGAAAACGCGCTGACCGATGTCGCGCAGCTTTTCCCCGGCAATACCGACGAACGCATCGTGCTGCGCACCATGGATGAAAAGGAAATGATCCTTGCCAGCAAGCTGACGGCACCGGGCAAGGAAGCGGGTATCACCTCGCATCTCAGCGCGGGGATGCGGGCGTTTACCATCCCGGTCAACCAGATCAGCGGTGTCGCGGGCTTCCTGCGCCCCGGCGACCATGTCGATGTGTTCTGGTCGGGCCGCCGCAATGGCAACGAGGAATTCACCCAGCTGATCCAGTCGCAACTGCGCATCATCGCGGTGGACCAATCCGCCGACATGGACCGCACCGACAAGGTGCGCGTGGCCAGCAACGTGACGGTCGAGGCTACCCCGGAACAGGCTGCCGCGCTGGCGCTGGCCCAAGGCTCGGGCCGGTTGTCGCTGGCGCTGGTGGGCGTGGGCGATACCGAAGTGTCGGGCGATGTCGAGATGACGCAGGACCGCCTGCTGGGCGTGGTGCGCCAAGAAGAAGTGGTGGAAGAAACCTGCCACATCCGCACCCGTCGCGGCAATGAACTGGTGCGTATCGAAATCCCGTGCACCAACTGATCTTGGCCGAAATTCACCACCAACCGGGCCTGTGCCACTGCACGGGGCCGGTTTTTGGTTAAGATCGCGCTGCTAGATCGGCCATATCGTCACCCTGTGGCTACAATATCTCGGGTTGCAAGACGGTTGCGTTGCAGTTTTCACATAAAGAAAGCACCGCAACCATCTGGATTCTTGATAAGTTATGCCAGTTCGGGCATAGTCGTGCAAAATAATGGGCAAAGCCCGAGCAGTTTTCAAAGGCAGGCAACCAATGCGTTTCAAGAGATTGGCAGTCGTACTGCTGGCCGTCACCGGCCTTGCGCTGGCGCAAGGCGCGCCTGTTTCGGCGCAAACGGTTCGGGTGATCGACGGCGATTCCGCGTCGACCCTGCGCGTTCCCATGAACCGGGCCGTGGTGGTCGAAACCGAACAACCCTTTGCCGAATTGTCGATTGCGAACCCCGGCATTGCCGATATTTCGACCCTGTCGGACCGTTCCATCTACGTGCTGGGCAAAACGCCGGGCCGCACGACCCTGACGGTTCTGGGGCTGGATGGCGGGCTGATGTCGAATGTCGAGGTGCAGGTGACGCCCGACATCGCGGAATTCCGCGAGCGGCTGCGTCAGATACTGCCGAACGAAAAAATCGAGGTGCGCACCGCGAATGACGGGATCGTGCTGTCGGGCACGGTTTCGACGCCCGCGCGTCTGGATGCCGCGTTCCAGCTTGCGCAGCGCTACGCGCCCGACCGTGTGTCGAACCTGATGAGCGTGGGCGGCACGCAGCAGGTCATGCTGAAGGTGCGCTTTGCCGAAATGCAGCGCGGCATCGGCAAGACGCTGGGCGGAAGCGTTCGTGTCAACAGCGGCACAAACACGCTTAGCAGCGGCAACTACGCCACACCCTCGCCGACCAGCCCCGCGGGCACGCTTGGCTTTACCATCGGCGGCGGCAGCCTGACCGCGCAGGTTCTGATCGAAGCGCTGGAAACTCAAGGCATGGCCCGCACGCTGGCGGAGCCGAACCTGACCGCGCTGTCGGGGCAGGAGGCGTCCTTCCTCGCCGGGGGCGAATACCCGATCCCGGTGCTTGAGGACGGCAATGTCACCATTCAATACAAGCCCTTCGGCGTAGAGCTGACCTTTACCCCGCGGGTGCTGGAAGACAACATCATCAACCTTGCGCTGGAAGCGGCGGTCAGCTCGCTCGATGGGACCAACACGGTGTCCATCGGCGGCACAGTGGTGAACGCCTTCCGCCGCCGCGAAACCCAGACCACGGTAGAGCTGCGCGACGGCGAGAGTTTTGCCATCGCGGGCCTGCTGGAGGATGATTTCCGCGCCGGATCGACCTCTGTGCCGTGGTTGTCGGAACTGCCCATCCTGGGCGCGCTGTTCCGCAGCGCCAATTACCAGCGTAGCCAGACAGAGCTTGTCATCATCATTACCGCGCATCTGGTCACACCCACGCGGGGCGAGGCGCTGATGCTGCCGACCGACCGTGTGCGCCCGCCGACCGAGCGTGAGCTGTTCCTGAACGGTCAGATGACGTCGCGCAGCAGCGGTGCCGTGGGCGAAGTGGCCCGGCAGGAATTCGGCGGGTCTTACGGGTATGTAATGGAATGACCGTCGCCCATTCAGGTGATGCAGGAGCGTGTCATGAGCTTTAGCAGACGTTTTTTTATACTGGGTACGGCGAGCGTCGGGCTATCGGCCTGTAGCGGGTCGTTCAACCGCGAAGCCGGGATCACGCTGGACGAGGGCGGCTTCGGCAACCCAAGCATGCACAACCACCTTGTGCAAACCGGGCGCATCAGCCTGGCAGAGATCATGACCCGACGGTTCCATGACGAAGTGCAGTCGATGGTCAATTTCGACTTCGGAAGCGCTACGCTGTCCGACGAAGCCCACGCCATCCTGCGCCAACAGGCCGACTGGATGAAGCAGTTCCCGGAGCTGCGCTACACGATCTATGGCCATACCGATGCCGTCGGGTCCGACGCGTTCAACCAGCGCCTTGGCCTGCGCCGGGCGCAGGCGGTGCGGCGCTATCTTGTCTCGCTGGGCGTGCCCCATCGCAGCATCATCGCGGTCGTCTCGCGTGGCGAGCGTCAGCCGCTGATCGTCAGCGAAGGCCGCGAACCGGCCAACCGCCGCACCGTGACAGAGATTTCGGGCGCAATCCGGCGCGGTCGTGACGTGATGAACGGTGAATATGCCCGCGTCATCCAGCGTGAATACGTCGCCTCGGCCACAGAGGTTCACGGGACAGCCCAGTAACCGCATGTTGACCAAGACGAAAAAAACCCGGCCAGACGCGACCGCCTTGGCCGGGTTTTTTATTTCCGTTTCATCACTTGCCGAACAATTATAGCCATTTGGCCCAATTCTCGCCCGATTTATCGACAATCTTGTCTCAACACTTTTAGCCCTATCCTGCCTGCACGCGATTCTGTGTCGGTTGGGGCCGGGGCGCAAAAAGATCATCAGGACGAATGCCATGAGCGCACAGTCACAAGCAAAAGCGAATTTGATCCGGGCCTGCACGGTTTCTCGTGACGTTCAGAATTTTGATCTGCTGATCGAAGACATGGAAACCGAGTATGGCGAGGATTGGGGCGATCTGACATTCGCAGAGGCCCATGCGTTCATGGATGCGCCAGAGGCCGGCGCTCTGGATGTGATCGCCATCGCGCTCGATGACGCGGATGAGCCGTCGACGCCGCTGGTGCGCAGCATTATCGAGAAGGCATCGGCGCGCGGTATTCACATCCTGCTTATTGCCGAAGCGCTTTCGCCCATCCTGCTGCACCAATTGCTGCGGGCCGGGGCAGAGGATTTCGTGCCTTATCCCTTGCCGGAAAACGCCCTGCATGACGCGATCGAGCGGCTGCACCGCGCTGAAGCGCAACAGGCCGCGAACCTGAACGCCGCGGCCCCTGGCGCGCAGGGCAGCGCCGGCGCGAAGGATGGCGCGGTTCTGGTGGTGCAAGCCTTGTGCGGCGGCGCTGGCGGCACGAATTTCGCGGTCAACCTGGGCTGGGAATTGTGCCAGCTTGCGAAGAACCGCACGCATAGCGTTTGCGTGCTGGATTTCGATTTCCAGTCCGGCTCTGTCGCGACCTACCTGGACCTTGCCCGCACGGAAAAGGTTTACGAATTGTTGTCGCAAACTCACAGCATGGATAGCGACGCCTTCTTCGCCGCGCTTCAGGTGTTCAAAGAGAAGATGTATGTCCTGACCGCCCCGTCGGACATGCTGCCGCTGGACCTGCTCAGCCCCGACGAGATCGAGCGCATCATCAGCGTTGCCAAGTCGCATTTCGACTATGTCGTGATCGACCTGCCGCGCGCGGTCATGCACTGGACAGAGACGGTGCTGAACATGTCGGACGTGTTCTTCGCGCTGCTGGAACTGGACATGCGCTCGGCGCAGAACACGCTGCGGATGCTGCGCGCGCTGAAAGCCGATGGCATCGACCTGAGCAAGCACCGCTTCATGTTGAACCGCGCGCCGAAATTCACCGATCTGAGCGGAAAATCCCGTGCCAAGCGCATGTCGGAAAGCCTGGGCATTACCCTTGTCGGCAACCTGCCCGATGGCGGCGCGCAGGTGCGCGACGCCAATGACCACGGCCTGCCGCTGGCCGAATTCGCCGCCAAGAACCCGCTTCTGAAAGAAATTCGCAAGCTTGCCACCGAATTGCACGATGCAACGACCGCGGCGCATAAACTTGCCGCAGAGTAACGAGGAAAGCCATGTTTTCACGCTATCGCAAGAATGCCGAGGCAACGGCAACGCCCGTTCGCCCCTCTGCCGTCGGCCCCGCGCGCAACGCCACGCCAGAGCAGCGCAAGCCGGAAACCGACGCGCGCCCGGTCAAACCCGTGGCCAAGGCGGTTCCGGCAACGCCCGAGATGTCCTCGAAAGAAGCGCAGCGCCAACTGCGGATGAACAAGGTCAAATCCGACCTGCACCGCCGCCTGCTGGACAACCTGAACCTGTCCGCGCTGGACAATGCCAGCGAATCTGAGCTGCGCTCAGAGATTAACGCGATCGTCGCCGAAGCGCTGGCCGAGATGGATGTCGTGCTGAACAGCGAAGAGCGCGCGACGCTGAACCGTGACCTGTTCTTCGAGGTGATGGGCCTTGGCCCGCTGGAGCCGCTGCTTCAGGACGACAGTGTGAACGATATCTTGGTGAACGGCCCGAAAAAGGTGTTCGTGGAACGTGCGGGCAAGCTGGAGCTGACAGATGTCACCTTCCGCGACGAACGCCACCTGCTGCGCATCATCGACAAGATCGTGTCGGCGGTGGGCCGCCGGGTCGACGAATCGAACCCCTATGTCGATGCGCGCCTGGCCGATGGCTCGCGCTTCAACGCCATGGTGCCGCCGGTCGCGGTGGATGGCTCGCTGGTCTCCATTCGTAAGTTCAAGAAGGAAAAGCTCAGCGTCGATGACCTGGTGAATTTCGGTGCCTTCTCGCCCGAGATGGCGCTCTATCTCGAAGCCGCGGTCTCTACGCGCCTGAACGTCATCGTCTCTGGCGGGACCGGCTCTGGTAAAACCACCACGCTTAACGCTTTGTCCAGCTTCATCGGCCATTCTGAACGTGTCTTGACCATCGAGGATACGGCGGAATTGCAGCTTCAGGGTGAACATGTCGGGCGTATGGAAAGCCGCCCCGCCAATATGGAAGGCAAGGGTGCCGTCACCCAGCGCGACTGTCTGCGCAACGCGCTGCGGATGCGTCCGGACCGCATCATCGTGGGCGAAACGCGGGGCGAGGAAGTGATCGACATGTTGCAGGCCATGAACACAGGCCATGACGGGTCCATGACCACGATCCACGCCAACTCTGCGCGCGACGGGATCAGCCGTCTGGAAAACATGGTTGCGATGGCGGGCATCGAAATGCCGCTGAAAGCCGTGCGCAGCCAGATCGGTTCGGCTGTGAACCTGATCGTGCAGGTCTCGCGCCTGCAGGACGGCTCTCGCCGGATGATGTCGATCACAGAGATCACCGGCATGGAGGGTGAGATCATCACGATGCAGGAAATCTTCCGTTTCGAGCGCACGGGCATCGAACCCGACGGCAAAATCCTTGGCCATTTCACCGGCACCGGGCTGCGCTCGCATTTCGCGGACCGCTTCAAGCGCTGGGGCTTCGATCTGCCCTCGACCATCTATGACCAGGTAAAGGCGTAATCCCATGGAACTCTCGCTTAGCCCACTGATTTATATTGCTATTTTCGGCTCTGTCCTGCTGGTCATCCAAGGGCTTTACCTTGTCATGTTCGGGCGCAGCATCGAACATGATTCCAAGATGAACCGCCGGTTGGACCTGATGTCCAAGGGTAAATCCAAGAAAGACGTGCTGGAACAGCTGCGCAAGGAGCGCTCGGTCCATGGCGAAGGGTTCTCGATCCCGCTTTATGGTCTGCTGTCGGAACGCGCGCAAAAGGCCAATATCGCCTTTAGCCCCACGCAGCTTATCATGCTGATGGGCGGGCTGAGCGTGTTCAGCTTTGTCATGCTGACCATGGGCACCAGTGCCCCCGTCGCCGTGCGTCTGGCCATCGCGATCGGCATGGGTGTGGGCGGCGTGTTTTTCTGGGTATCCAGCAAGGCGAAGAAGCGCATCACCGCCATCGAGAGTCAATTGGCCGAAGCAGTGGACCTCATGGTGCGCAGCCTGCGCGTTGGTCACCCGTTCAGCGCCGCGCTTGGCATCGCCGCAGAGGAGATTGCCGACCCGCTGGGCACCGAACTGGGCCTGATCGCGGATGAGGTTGCCTATGGCCGTGACGCGGGCGAGGCCTTGGGCGAATTCGGCAAACGCGTTGGCCTGCCCGATATCGGCTTCCTGTCGGTCGCGGTCTCTATCCAGCAGAAATCCGGCGGCAACCTTGCGGAAATCCTAGATGGTTTGGCCAAGGTGATCCGCGCGCGTTTCAAGCTTTTCCGCCGTGTGCGTGCGATCACGGCAGAAGCGAAATGGTCGGGCATGTTCCTGTCGGGCTTTCCGATCCTTGCGATGATCATGATTCAGGTCATCAAGCCGGATTATTACGACCCGGTGAAGGGCACGCCGCTCTATATTCCGCTGGCGATCGTGGTCTGCATGTTCCTTGTCATCAACGTGCTTTACATGCGCAAGATGACGGACATCAAAGTGTAACCCGCTGAAAAGTTAGGAAAAGTAAGATGTTCGACATGTTTTCAGGTGGGTTCGGGACGATCATGCTTCTGGGGGTTGCCGGCCTAGTGCTGGTGGCTATCGCCGGCTTGGCCGCCCTGCGCGACACGTCCGACGACCCGATGAGCAAACTCAAGGAGCAAACCCAGTCCGCGGGCCGTGCCAGCAAGCGGGCAGAGGCGAACAAGGCGCTGCGCCGCAAGGAAAGCGCGGGGTTTGCGGGGCTTGAGAAATATGCGAAATTCCTCGAACCCGAAAACGAGAAGGAATTGTCGGCGGCGCGCCAGCGCATGATCCAGGCGGGCTACCATGGCAAACACGCGGTGCGTGATTTCCAGGCGCTTCAGTTCATCCTTGCGGTTGGTATGTTGCTGGCTTCGCTTCTGGTTGTCTTCGTCCTGCTGCCAGAGAAGTTCGAGAGTATGCCGATGCGCGCCGCGGCCTTGGTGTTGCCCATGCTGGTGGGCTATTACGGCCCGCGCCGCTGGATCGAACGCCGCGTAGAGGCCCGCAAGGAAGAGATCATCTCCGGCTTTCCCGATGCGCTCGACATGATGCTGATCTGCGTCGAGGCGGGGCAGTCGCTGGACCAGTCGATCCAGCGTGTCTCGCAGGAGATCGGCGCGACCTATCCGGCGCTTGGCGAAGAACTGGGCACAGTCAGCGAGCAGGTGAAAGCCGGGCGCGAACGCAGCGAAGTGCTGAAGGATCTGGCCAAGCGCTGCGATATTTCCGACATCACCAGCTTCACGACCGTGATGATCCAGGCCGCGGCCTACGGCACCTCGATCACCGACGCGCTGCGGGTTTTCGCGGCAGAGATGCGCGACAAGCGGATCATGCGGGCCGAGGAAAAGGCCAATATCCTGCCCACCAAGATGACGCTGGGCACCATGATGTTCACTGTCCCGCCCTTGCTCATCATCTTGATCGGCCCGTCGGTTGTGGGCATCATGACCGAACTGAGCGGCAGTAACATAACGGGCATGTAATGCTGCATCGAACCCTTGCGCTCGCGCTTTTAGGCCTCGCTTCGGCCTGTGCACCGTCCTCTCCGGGGGGCGGTGACGGCGTTGCGGCGCTTGGCTCCGGGCCGGACCAGATCGCGGCGCGGCGCGGCGATATCTCCGAGGCGGTGGACGGGCTTGTGGTCGGGCACCGGCTGATGGCGGCAGGCGAGTTCGAACTGGCGTTGCGTGCCTATTACCGCGCCTCTGCGGAACGTGGCGTGACTGTCGATATCCTGTCCGCCATCGGCTCTGCCAATTTGCGCCTAGGCCGCGTGCAACAGGCCGAACAAGTGCTGCGCCGGGCGCTGGAACAGGACGAAACCTTTGTTCCGGCGCATAACAATCTGGGTGTCGCGCTGGCCGAACAGGGCAAATGGGGCGAGGCTGGGCTGCATTTTCGCAACGCTTTCGCATTTGATAGCGGAAGATCGTCCGAAATTCGCGAAAATCTGCGTTTGGCAATCGAAAAAACCAAAGAAACCGGGTATCTTGAAGGTGAGGCACACCAGCTTTCGCTGGTGCGGCGCGGACAGGGCAGGTTCCTGCTGCTGGAAACGCCGTTATAACGAGCAATGAGGACGCAAAAATGCGCCAACTGATCTTGATGACGCTGCTATCGGGCAGCGTGTTCGTCCTGTCGGCCTGTGACGGCAGCAGACAGGCAAACGTCACCCGCGCCATAGATGCGGTGAATGCTGTCGACCAGAAGAACGTGGCCGAGCTGATGCTGGCATCGGGCAACCCGGACGAGGCGGTGGCCTATTTCGCCGAGCAGGTAGACCGCAACCCCGAGGACATTGCCAACCAGCGCGGTTTGGCCCGGTCGCTGGTGCGCGCGGGCCGCCTGGCCGAAGCGATCCCGACATGGCGCAAGGTCGCGCAACACCCCGAGGCGACCCAAGACGATAAGGTCATGCTGGCAGAAGCGCATATCCGCGCGAATGACTGGGCCGAGGCTGAGGCGGTTTTGAACACGGTCCCGCCCACGCATGAAACCTTCGACCGCTACCGGCTGGAAGCGATGATCGCCGACGGCAAGAAGGATTGGAAAAAGGCCGACCATTTCTATGAAACCGCCGCCGGGCTGACGACGCGCCCCGCTGGTGTGTTCAACAACTGGGGCTTTTCCAAGCTGACGCGCGGTGCCCCGCGCGAGGCGGAGCAATTGTTCACGCAGGCGCTTCAGCACGATCCGCACCTGTTCACGGCCAAGAACAACATGGCGCTGGCGCGCGCGGCTCAAGGCAATTACAGCCTGCCGCTGGTCCGGATGAGCCAGCAGGAACGCGCGATGTTGCTGCACACGATGGCGATTGCCGCGATCCGCAAGGGCGATGTGAATGTCGGCCGCACGCTTCTGCAAGAGGCGATCGACACCCATCCGCAGCATTACGACGAGGCCGTGCGCGCATTGCGAGCGCTTGAAGGGGGGCAAGGGTGATGGCGCTTTCGGCACAGGCAGCGCTCTGGTTCCTGCCCTTCGTCGCCCCGATCGCGGTCTGGGTCGCTTGGAGCGATATGAAATGGATGAAGATCCACAACTACGCGGTGCTGGCGCTGGCCGCCGTCTACTTGCTGATCGGCCCGTTGGCCCTGCCGCTAGAGACATGGGCCTGGGGCTGGGCCAGCCTTGGCCTGGTTCTTGTCGTCGGCTTCGTGCTGAACATGGTCGGCCTGCTGGGCGCGGGCGACGCGAAATTCGCCGCCGCCATGGCACCTTTCGTCGCGCTTGGTGACTTGAGCAGTTTTCTGATGTTGTTAGCCAGCGTCATCATGGTCAGCTTCATCGCACATCGCCTTGCCCGGCGGTCATCGGCCATTGTCGGCATGGCCCCAGCTTGGGAAAGCTGGCACCGCCGCGAGTTTCCGCTTGGCTTGGCCTTGGGCCCAAGCCTGCTGTTCTACCTTGCTCTCGCGGCCGGGATCGGCGCGACCGCTTAGCTTGTTACGCGCCCGCAGCGCCTTGCGGGTTTGGAGTATCGGATATGAACGCCCATGCATCGCCCGTCGCTGCCCCGCCGGTTCCGCGTAATCTGGACGCCACCGGCCTGACCAATGTCATGATGCGGGACATCCTGCTGAAGACGATGTATCGCATGTCGCTGTCGCGCATTTCCGAGATCGCGCGCAACATTTGCCTGCCCATCCCGCAAACGATTGAACTGATTGACCTTTGCCGCAAGGAGCGCTTGCTGGAGGCGACGGCAAGCAGCAGCATAAGCGGATCTGGAGAGGCCGGGTTCCAGCTGACAGAGGCCGGCAAGGCGCGCGCCCTGAATGCGCTGTCGCAATCGGAATATTACGGCGCGATGCCGGTGCCGCTGGAAGCTTATGCCGAGCAGATCAAGAAGCAATCCATCCGCAATATTCAGGTCACGCGCCGCCAGTTGCAGATCGCGATGGGCGACCTGATCCTGCCGCCGACATTGATGGACGATCTTGGCCCCGCGGTCAGCTCAGGGCGGTCCATCTTGCTGTATGGGCCGCCGGGGAACGGGAAATCCTCGATCTCGAACGGTATTCGCGCGGCCATGGGCGACCGGATTTACGTGCCCCGCGCCGTGTGCCATGCCGGGCAGGTCATCAGCGTCTACGACCCGATCGTGCACACGATGGTCGAAACCTGGGTCGATGACCCGAACCTGCTGCGCCAGACCGGCAACCGGTTCGATGCGCGCTACGTCTTTTGCGAACGCCCGACGGTTATCACCGGCGGCGAGTTGACGCTGTCGATGCTGGACCTGACCTTCAACCCGGTGTCGCGGACATACCAGGCGCCGTTGCAGTTCAAGGCCACCGGGGGCGTGTTCATCATCGACGACCTAGGCCGCCAGGAAGAGCCGCCGCAGGCCATCGTCAACCGCTGGATCGTACCGATGGAGATGAATTATGACATTCTGGCCCTGCAATCGGGCGAGAAATTCGTGGTCCCCTTCGACACGCTGGTGATCTTCTCGACCAACTTCCACCCGAACGAGATTTTCGACCAGGCGGCGTTGCGCCGGATTTTCTACAAGATCAAGATCGACGGGCCCAGCCAGCAGGATTTCCTGAAGATCTTCGCGCTCGTGGCCAAGAAGCGCGGCATTCCGCTGAACGAAGATGCGATCATCCACCTCATCAAGAAGAAATATCCGACGATCAACAATGTCTATGCGAATTATCAGCCGATCTTCCTGATCGACCAGATGATCGCGATCTGCGATTTCGAGGGCAAAAGCCGCCGCATGACGCCCGAACTGATCGACCGGGCGTGGAAAAACATGTTTGTCGAGATGGAAAAGATCACGCGCTAGGCGTTATTCGATCTCTGCGGCGCGGGCTTCGAGCACGTCGAAGGGCACGCCGGGTTCCAGCTTGGCGCCGCGAATGACGAGCGAGGTTTTGACCGTTATCACGTTATCGGCGGCCAGCAATTCCTCTGTCAGGAAGCGCTGGAAGGTCGACAGATCCGGGGCCACACACTTCAGGATGAAGTCGATTTCACCGTTCAGCATGTGGCATTCGCGCACAAGCGGCCAGTCGCGGCACCGCTGTTCGAAGCGGGCAAGATCGGCTTCGGCCTGACTGTTCAGGCCGACCATCGCGAAGACCTGCACCTCGAAGCCTAGATCGCGGCTGTTGACCTGCGCGTGATAGCCGCGGATGAACCCGGCCTCTTCCAGCGCGCGCACACGGCGCAGACAGGGCGGCGCAGAGATGCCGACGCGCTTTGCCAGTTCGACATTGGTCATCCGACCATCGGCCTGCAATTCGGCCAGAATCTTGCGATCAATCGGATCTAGCTTGCCGCCCGACATTTCCACTCCTCAAGGTTTGCACTTATGTAAGCCGTCCCGGCGGGTTGCGCAATATTATTTCAATATTCGGCAAGAATAATTCCCGAGGGTCGCGCGCGGAATGTCCTCTTGTGTGGTCGGCCCGAATGCCTAGATTGCGATGCAGGAAACGTTGAA
Organism: Roseibaca sp. Y0-43; assembly: GCF_020667835.1. Classification (GTDB taxonomy): domain Bacteria; phylum Pseudomonadota; class Alphaproteobacteria; order Rhodobacterales; family Rhodobacteraceae; genus Roseinatronobacter. The sequence goes on along the minus strand of NZ_JAFMPR010000006.1, from coordinate 235,868 downwards.
AGGACATGCCATGACCAGCCCGCGCCACACCCGCTTGTTGATTATCGGTTCCGGACCGGCTGGCTACACGGCGGCGGTCTATGCCGCGCGCGCCATGCTTGAGCCGGTTCTGGTGCAAGGCATTCAGCCCGGCGGCCAGTTGACCATCACCACCGAGGTCGAGAACTGGCCGGGCGACACGATGGTCACGGGGCCAGAGCTGATGGTCCGCATGGAAGCCCATGCCCGCGAGATGGGGACCGAGATCATCAGCGAGCATATCGCCTCGCTCGACTTGTCGCAGCGGCCGTTCCGCGCGGTGGGTGACAGCGGCGCGGTGTTCACTGCCGATGCCGTGGTCCTGGCGACGGGTGCACAGGCGCGCTGGCTGGGTCTGCCGTCCGAGCAGAAGTTTCAGGGCATGGGCGTCTCGGCCTGTGCGACCTGCGACGGGTTCTTCTACCGGGGTAAGGAAGTCGTCGTCATCGGCGGCGGCAACACGGCGGTGGAAGAAGCGCTGTTCCTGACCAATTTCGCGACCAAGGTCACGCTGGTGCACCGCCGCGACAGCCTGCGGGCCGAGAAGATCTTGCAGCACCGCCTGCTGAACCACCCAAAAGTGCAGGTGATCTGGGATCACACGCTGGAAGAGGTGATCGGCGATACCGATGGCGGCGGTGTGCAAGGCGTTCGGCTGGCGCATGTGACAACAGGTGCTGCGCAAGAGTTGAGCTGCGACGGCGTGTTCATCGCCATCGGTCACAGCCCGGCAAGCGATCTGGTCAAGGACCAGCTCAAGATGCAGCCCGGTGGCTATGTCTGGGTCGAACCCGGCAGCACGCGCACGTCTATCCCCGGCGTTTTCGCGGCGGGCGATCTGACCGATCACACCTATCGTCAGGCCGTCACCAGCGCCGGGATGGGCTGCATGGCCGCGCTCGATGCCGAGAAATTCCTGGCCGAGCAGGGTCTGGATGTCGAAGCGGCCTAAGCGCGGCTGACCAGGCCGCCGGGGTGGCGCTGCACGGCGCCATCCAGTTCCAAGGCCACCAGCGCAGGCGAGATGATCGCCGCCGACAGACCCATGTCGCGGATGACCATATCCTCGTGAATGGGGGTTGGACCCAAAAGGCGCAGGATCGCGGCTGTCACCTTGTCAGCATCGGGCGCAGCGGGCTGGGCCAGAGGTGCCGCGTCGGGGCGCGGCACGGGGGGCGCGCTGCGCAAACGGTCCAACACTTCCAGCACGTCCTCGACACTGCGGATCAGGGTTGCGCCCTCGCGGATCAGCCGGTTGCAGCCGCCCGCGCGCCCATCGACGGGATGGCCGGGCACCGCCATCACCTCGCGCCCTTGGTCGAGCGCGTCTTTCACTGTAATCAGGGTGCCCGATTTCTCCGCCGCCTCGACCACGATGACGGCCATGGACAGGCCCGAAATGATGCGATTGCGCGGCGGGAAGTGGCGTGCTTGCGGATAGGTGCCCATGGGCTGTTCCGACAGGCGCAGGCCTTGGTCGGAAATCGCGGCGGCCAGAACGGCGTTTTCCGCGGGGTAAATGACATCGACCCCGCCGCCCATGACGGCGATCGTGCCGGTTTTCAGGCTGGCCTGATGCGCCGCCGTGTCGATGCCGCGCGCAAGGCCCGACACGACCGTGTAGCCCGCCAGCCCCAGCCCTTCGGCAAGCATTCGCGCCATGCGCGTGCCAAGGCTGGAGGCGTTGCGCGCGCCCACAAGCGCGACCATGGGTTGCGCCAGCGGTTTGCGCCCGCCCATGCACCACAGGACCGGGGGCGCGTCCGAAATGCTGGCAAGGCTGGCCGGGTAGGCATCTGTCCCGAAGCACAGCATCCGCGCACCCTTGGCGCGGGCAAGTTCGATTTCGGCCTGCGCCTGTTCTACGGTGAAGGGCGTGTAGCTATCGACACCCGCAGCCTTGGCCACCTGTGGCAGCGCGTCCAGCGCGGTGCCTGCGCTGCCATGTTCGGCCATCAGGCGGTGAAAGGTGGTCGGCCCAACGCGGGGAGAGCGAATGAGACGAAGCCAGGATAGCCTGTCCTCTTCCGTCGTGGGTGGGGTGAAGGGTGGGTGAGAAGAAAACATATCTTTCGCCATCCGTCCTACCTCGTCTCATTCACTCACGAATTTGACCGCAGATAGTTAAAGGCTGGTAAAGAAACGCGCCCAAGGCAAAGTTTTTTCACGCAATGGCCACAAAAAGACCTTAATCGGATTCGCGCGCCCGCTGCGCGGCCTTGCGCACCAGCACTTCGCGCAGATCCTGCATGGCCAGAAGCAGCTCTTCCGTGGCGGCGTCCAGTTCCGCCGGGCTGGCGCGGAACTGCGCCCAATGCGCGATATGACCGATCTGTTCGGCAGCCTTGGCGGCGTCGCCGTCCAGCCCGTTGCCGCGCACCAGCCACGCGTCGATCAGCGCGCGTTCGGTCTCGGTCAGCTCATGCCCAGATGTCACGTCAATGTCGCCGGTTTTGGCGTTTATGCCCGCCACGCGGTGCATCTCGGACCGGCGCAGCCGCGCATCATAGACGATTCGCAGCATCATCGCGCCGCCGGGGCGCGGGCGGAAGTAATACTCGCGCCCGCCGCCCATGGTTATTTCAGCCCCGCGCAGAAATCCTGAATGCGGGTGCAGGCCTCGCGCAGCGCATCGTCAGAGGTGGCGTAGCTGACGCGGAAGGCGGGCGAGGTGCCAAAGGCCGCACCGAACACGACGGCCACGCCCTTTTCTTCCAGAAGGGCGGTTGCGAAGGCTTCGTCATCCTCGATCTTGGCGCCGCCTGCCGAGGTTTTGCCGATGCAACCCGCGATGGACGGGTAGACATAGAACGCACCTTCGGGGACCGGGCAGGTCACGCCTTCGGCGGCGTTCAGCATCTCGACCACTAGATCGCGGCGGCGCTGGAAAGTCTTGTTGTTCTCGGCAATGTAGTCCTGCGGGCCGGTCAGCGCCTCTACCGCCGCCCATTGGCTGATCGAGCAGGGGTTCGACGTGCTTTGCGACTGGATCTTGCCCATCGCCTTGATGATCTCTTGCGGGCCCGCCGCGTAGCCGATGCGCCAGCCGGTCATGGCATAGGCCTTGGACACACCGTTCACGGTCAGCGTGCGGTCATAGAGCGCGGGTTCGACCTGTGCGGGGGTGCAGAATTTGAAATCGTCGTAAACAAGGTGTTCATACATGTCATCCGACATGATCCAGACATGCGGATGGCGCAACAGCACATCGGTCAGTGCCTTCAGCTCGTCCCAAGTGTAACCCGCGCCCGTGGGGTTGGACGGCGAGTTGAAAATCAGCCACTTGGTTTTCGGTGTGATCGCGGCTTCCAGCGCGTCTGGCGTCAGCTTGTAGGCGGTGTCGGCGGTGGCTTCGGCGATCACCGGCTCGCCGCCCGCCAGCAGCACCATGTCGGGGTAGCTGACCCAATAGGGCGCGGGGATGACCACTTCGTCGCCGGGGTTAAGCGTGGCCACCAGCGCGTTATACAAGACCTGCTTGCCGCCGGTGCCGACGGTGACTTGCGCGGGCGTATAGTCCAGATCGTTGTCGCGCTTGAACTTGGCGCAGATGGCTTTCTTCAGCTCTGGCAGGCCGTCAACGGCGGTGTATTTCGTTTTTCCCGCATCAATTGCCGCTTTTGCCGCGTCCTTGATGTTCTGGGGCGTGTCAAAGTCGGGTTCCCCGGCGCCCAGCCCGATCACGTCTTTTCCCGCGGCCTTCAATTCGGCGGCTTTCATGGTCACCGCGATGGTGGGCGAGGGTTTGACGCGTGAAAGGGAGTCGGACAGGAAGGCCATGATGGGTTCTCCGGTTTGTGTCTCGGGCGTCCTTGTCATAGGTTGCGCCCCAAGGGCGTTCAAGCACAATCAAATCCGGAAGGAAGTGATATGACGGAAAACTCTGACACGACCGACTGGTATTCGGGCGACCATGCCACCTTTGGCGACCGCCTGACCGCCGCGCGTGAAGCCCAAGGACTAAGCCAGTCGGAACTGGCCAAGCGGCTGGGGGTGCGCCTGCCCAGCCTTCAGGGGTGGGAGAATGACACGTCAGCGCCGCGCGCCAACAAGTTGCAAATGCTTGCGGGCTTGCTAAATGTTTCCTTGGTGTGGCTGCTGACGGGCGAGGGCGATGGTGTGGCCGATCCTGTCAGCCAGGAAACCCTTGCCGAAGATGCCGAAGCGGTGCTGAAAAACCTGCGCGGGTTGCGGACCGAACTCAACCGGATCTCGACAGAGTTGGGACGGATGGAGAAGCGCCTGCGCGTGATTGTGAAGGAAACGATCTGACATGCAGATCACCCCGGAAGAAGCGCGGCTGAAGCGGCTGCGGATGCGGTCGTGGCGGCGCGGCATGAAGGAAATGGACCTGATCCTCGGGCCGTTCGCGGATGCGGGGCTTGCCGCGCTGAGCCCGGCAGAGCTGGACGCCTACGAGCGGCTGATGGAAGTGAACGATCAGGATCTGTACCTGTGGGTGACGGGCGCGGCAGAGGCACCTGCCGACCACCTTCCCATGCTGCAAACCATCCGCGCATCCATCGCCGCGCTCAATCGCTGACGGCTTAACCCTTTTTTCGCATGTTTTCGCCATTCTCTGCCTGTGAAAGGCAAAGACGGAGCTTGGTGTGAGCATTCAACAAGACATTGGCGCGCCCCTGCGCGACCAGACCATGGCGCGCTACCTTGACAGTGTCGCGCTGCTGGAACGGATGCATCGGCTGCTGCTGGATGTCATCAAGGACGAATTCGAACGGTTGGGCATCGTGAATATCAACCCGGTGCAGGCGCTGTTGCTGTTCAACATCGCCGATCACGAGGTGACGGCGAGCGAATTGAAATCGCGCGGCTATTACCAAGGGTCGAACGTGTCCTATAACCTGAAAAAGCTGGTCGAACTGGGGTATATGCACCACCAGCGCTGTGGCATCGACCGCCGCTCTGTGCGTGTGCGGCTGACGCCCAAGGGACAGGCCATCCGCGGGCGCGTGGCCGATCTGTTCGCACGCCACGCGGCAGACCTGGATGAAGCGGGTGTGATCGGCTTCGCGACGCTTGACGAAACGGTCCGCGCGCTGAAACGGCTGGAACGTTTCTGGGGCGACCAGATCCGGTATATTTACTAGTCTTTGGGGATTTCCCGCTGGGGGAATGGTGGGCGACCCTGGAATCGAACCAGGCGTGGGTCTCCCCGGCGGAGTTACAGTCCGCTGCCGCACCTTGCAGCCCGTCGCCCTAATGCGGCGTGACTTACGCGAGCCATCTGGACGCGTCAAGGGCGGAAATGCCCGCAAATCGAAAACGCGCCACGCCCACGGTTCGCCCTTGCGCAGCCATGGTTCCTTGCGCAAAGCTGGCCCCCGGAACCAGCCGAGGGAATGCGCGTGAAAAAGCCTGCTTGGGTCATCGAGAAAGAAAAGGCCCGGCGCGAGGGGCGTCAGGAAACCGTGTGGCTCTTCGGGTTGCACGCGGTGCGCGATGCGCTTTTGAACCCCAAACGCAAGAAACTGACGCTGTATCTGACCCGCAATGCCGAAGCGAAGCTGGCTGACGCGGTCGCCGTCGCGGGCATAGAGGCGCAGATCGCCGACCCGCGCAAATTCCCCGCCCCGCTGGACCCCGGCGCGGTGCATCAGGGCGCCGCGCTTGAAGTGCAGGCGCTGGATTGGGGCCGGGTGGCGGATGTGTGCCGCCCCGATGGGCGCGACATCGTGGTGCTGCTGGACCATGTCAGTGACCCGCATAACGTGGGGGCGATCCTGCGCTCTGCCGAAGTGTTCGGCGCGCGCGCGGTCATTGCCACGCAGCGCCATGCCGCCCCCGAAACCGGGGCGCTGGCCAAAACCGCCAGCGGTGCCCTGGAACGCCAGCCCTATCTGCGCGTTCGCAACCTGGCCGAAGAAATGGTGGCGCTTCAACAGATGGGCTATGTCCTGATCGGGCTGGATGGCGATGGCGAGCAAGACATTGGCCCGGCGCTGGACAGCCTGCCGCCCGGCCCGGTCGGGCTGGTGCTGGGGGCCGAAGGGCCGGGGCTGCGCGACAAGACACGCGCCACGTGCGATATGATCGCGCGCATTCCGGCGGCGGGTGCGTTCGGTTCACTCAACGTGTCGAACGCGGCGGCGGTCGCACTTTACGCCGCGCGCCATTCAGGGGGGAAAGAGACATGAAATACTGGGCGGTTCTCGGGGTTGCGCTGCTCCTGTCGGGCTGTGCAACGCTTAGCGAGGAAGAGTGCCTGTCGGGCGATTGGCGCGGAATCGGTCTGCGCGACGGCACGGCGGGCCAAGTGGCGGACGCGCAATTCGCCCGTCATGTGAAAGCCTGCGAAAAGGCAGGGATCACTCCGCAACGCGCGGCGTGGCAGCAAGGCTATACCGAGGGTTTGCGCAGCTATTGCACGCCAGCCAAGGGGTTGGAAGAGGGGCGCGCGGGGCGCAGCTACAGCAATGTCTGCCCCGTCGGGTCCGAGGCGGGCTTCTTGCGTGGCTACCGGGTCGGAGAGGCCGATTACGACGCCCGCCAAGAGGTGCGCCGCGTCGAGAGCGAGATGTCGCGGCTGGAGGCGCGCAATGCGCAGATCAGGGCGGCGCTCGCGGTCAAGGGCGATCCGTCTTTGCGGCAGGAATTGCGCAGCAACGAATCCGAACTGTTGCGCCTGCAACTGGAACTGGGTTTCGCCCGCGCCGAGGCTGCCCGCACCCGCCGCGCCGTGGCAGAGTTCAGGGCAGGCTGACCGGCGCACGGTTGCCTTCGGCCACGCGGCGCAGCACCAGCGGGTAAAGCTGATGCTCCATCGGCAAGACGCGCGCGGCCAAGGTGTCGGGCGTGTCGCCTGGCAGGATGGGCACGCGGGCCTGGCCCAGGATCGGGCCGTCATCCAGCGCTGCGGTCACTTCATGCACGGTGCAGCCGGCTTGGGCATCGCCCGCCTCTATCGCGCGGGCATGGGTGTGCAGCCCTTTGTATTTCGGCAAAAGCGAGGGGTGTATGTTCAGCATCCGCCCCTCGAAGCGGCGCACGAAGTCGGCGGTCAATACGCGCATGAAGCCCGCCAGCGCGATCAGGTCGGGCTTGGCGGCCAGAAGCGGTTCTAGCAGTGCAGCCTCGAACGCCGCGCGGTCGCCTTTAAAGGGGCGGTGGTCCACGGCGGCGGTCGCAATGCCCATGGCTTGCGCCTTGGCCAGCCCGCTCGCGGCAGGGTCATTCGACAGCACAAGGCACGGGCGCGCCGGGTGATCGCCGGTCATGGACTGCGCCAGCGCCACCATGTTCGACCCCGATCCAGAGATCAGGATGGCGACCCTCATGCCAGTTGCCCGCTATAGCGGATGCCCGCGCCTTGCGTCACGCAGCCCAGTGTGCAGACGCGTTCGCCTGCATCAGCCAGTAGGGCTTTCAGTGCGTCGGCCTGTTCCGGCGCGACCACTAGCACCATGCCGATACCCGCGTTGAAGGTTTTCAGCATTTCGGCCTGCGCGATGCCGCCTTCTTGCGCCAGCCAGCCAAAGACGGGGGGCAGCGACCACGCGCCAAGGTCGATGTCCGCGCCCAAACCTTCGGGCAGGACGCGCGGCAGGTTTTCGGTCAATCCGCCACCGGTGATATGTGCCAGCGCATGCACGCCGCCCGCACGGATCGCCGCAAGTGCGGGTTTCACATACAGACGCGTCGGGGCCAGAAGGGCCGCGCCCAGGCTGCCCTCGGCGAAGGGGGCGGGTGCATCCCATGTCAGGCCCGCACGCTCGACCACTTTGCGCACAAGGCTGTAGCCGTTCGAATGCACCCCGTCGGATTCAAGGCCCAGAAGCACATCGCCCTCGGCCACGTTCGCGGGCAGGTCTTGCCCGCGTTCCATCGCGCCCACGGCGAAACCGGCCAGATCGAAATCCTCGGCGGCATACATGCCCGGCATTTCGGCGGTTTCGCCCCCGATCAGCGCGCAGCCAGAGCGCCGGCACCCTTCGGCAATGCCGTTGATGATGCGGGTGGCGGCAGGCACATCCAGCTTGCCGGTGGCGAAATAGTCCAGAAACAGCAGCGGTTCGGCACCTTGGCAGACAAGGTCGTTCACGCACATGGCGACAAGGTCTATGCCGATCGTGTCCAGATGCCCGGTGTCGATGGCAATGCGCAGCTTGGTGCCCACACCGTCGGTCGCGGCCACAAGGATGGGGTCGCTATAGCCCGCAGCCTTCAGGTCGAACAGCGCCCCAAAGCCGCCAAGCCCGGCCATGACGCCGGGGCGCGTGGTGGCTTTGGCGGCGGGTTTGATGGCGTCAACCAGCGCGTTGCCTGCGTCGATATCCACGCCTGCGGCTGCGTAGCTCAGCCCGTTCTTGTCGTCTGCCATGATGCGCGCACTCCTGCCAAGCCATGCCTTGCCGCGCGATACCCTGAATCTGCGGGCAGGGCAACAGAGCGGGGTTGAAGCGCGGGGTCGGAAGCTTATGTCACATCTAGATAATAGAATATGATGGAGTGATCCGATGTCCGCCGAGCTGAAATCCCCCTTTGTGCGCGCGTTTTTCGACCGCCCGACCGGCAGCCTGCAATATGTGTTCCACGACCCCGCGACGAAGCGCGCCGCCATTGTCGACCCGGTCTGGAACTATTTCCCCGAAGCTGGCGCGGTCAGCACCGAAAGTGCCGACGAGATCCTGGCCTATATCGAAGAGCAAGGCCTGACGGTCGATTGGGTGCTGGACACCCACCCCCATGCCGACCATTTCAGTGCTGGCCCCTACCTGAAGGAAAAACTGGGCGCGCCGCATGGCATTGGCGAAAAGGTCACGGGCGTGCAAAAGCTGTGGGCCGAGATGTATCATCTGCCCGACCTGCCCACCGATGGCCGCCAATGGGACCGCCTGTTTGCCGAGGGCGAGGAATTCATGGTCGGCACGATCCCGGTCAAGGTCATGTTCTCGCCCGGTCATACGCTGGCGTCGATTTCCTATGTCGCGGGCGACGCGGCCTTCGTGCATGACACGCTGATGATGCCCGCCTCCGGCACCAGCCGCGCCGATTTTCCGGGCGGCAGCACCGAAGACCTGTGGAACTCGATCCGGGCCATTCTGGACCTTCCGCCGCAGACGCGGCTGTATATCGGGCATGATTACCCGGCAGCCGATGCAGAGCCGGAATACATGGCCACGGTCGCAGAGCATCGCGCACACAACCGCCATGTGAAAGACGGCATCAGCAAGGCCGATTTCATCGCCACCCGAGAGGCGCGCGATGCCACGCTGAAGCTGCCCGCGCGGATGCTGGAAGCGCTGCAAGTCAATATTCGCGGCGGGCGTTTGCCCGAACCAGAGGCGGATGGGCGCAGCTACCTGAAAAAGCCCATCGGGCGGTTCGACCCGCGCTGAGCGCGCGCGCTTGACGCGCGGGTGCATTCTGCGTAGCAGACGCTTGGCGGGCCTGTAGCTCAATTGGTTAGAGCAGAGCGCTCATAACGCTTTGGTTGGGGGTTCGAGTCCCTCCGGGCCTACCACGCCATCTGATTGTCTTGCGATCGCATCGGGGCGTTTTGGCTGCGATTTGGGCAAGTGATCCTCGCGCGCTGAGGCGGCCCCGTGAGGGGCCGCTTTCGTCGGTCGGAATTATTTTCACAACGCCCGCACCCGCCACTTGAAACACCGTTGCGCGATGCTGATTTCAGCGGCGTCCAGACGAATGGGTCGTCTGGCATTATTGAAAGAAAGTCTCGAAATGCGTCGTGCAGCACTTGCAGCCACATTTGTGGCCCTGTTCGCGGCCCCGGCTTTTGCCCTGACCGTGTCCGATGTCGACACCGATGGCGACAGCCTGATTTCCTTTGCCGAAATGGCAGTCCTGTATCCCGAGATGACCGAGGCAGAGTTTGCCGCGGTCGACGCCAATGCGGATAGCATGGTGGACGAGGCTGAGCTTTCGGCCGCGCTTGAGGCTGAACTGATCGCGGCACCTGCCCAGTAATCACCCAAACGCGTTTCCGGGACTGTCGTGATGGTCTCGAAAGGAAAGACGACAGAGACCTTCGTTTCACGGTGGGGTGCTTTCATCGTGGTCGTCGGTCTGATTGCCGTCGCCGTTGGGTATGGCATGGTTTCGCTCAGCGGCCTTTGACTGTGCCGTGAAGCCGGGCTTTTGCCAGATGTAACATGACAGCTTGGCCCCCGAGTCGTTCTCGGGGGCCGATGTTTTTGGCCTGAGCTGCTTATGTTGGCCTATGCGAAGCCAAGCCTTGAAAGCTGCCGCACTTGGCCTGCGCCGACCAACGGGCGCATATCGGGCTTGTTGTGCCGTATATCTTGGCCAACGACCCGCCCGCTGTATCTGGCTTTAGCCGCGCCGATATGGTCTTCTCAGCCAAGGTAGACGCGCAAGCAGAGCGGCAGGCATGGCACTATTCAACAACGCGGGCGGCTTGACCCTGCTCGATCTTCTTGCGGTGGCGCTGTTTTTCGCCGTCTGGCTGTGGTTGGGGTGGCGGATCGGGCATCCATCGGCGGCGCGACCCTCGGTGTCGGTGCTGATGCAGGATTACAGGCTGCAATGGATGCGGGTCATGGCCGCGCGGCAGCCCCGAATCTTCGATGCGCAGATCATGATGAGCTTGCGTCAAAGCACGTCGTTCTTTGCCTCGACCTGCTTGCTGGCGATGGGAGGGCTTCTGGCGCTGATCGGCAACGTGGACCCGCTGCAAGGTCTGGCCACGCGGCTGACCAACATGGAAAGTGCAAGCGCCGCGCTTCAGATCAAGCTGTTCCTGCCCTTGTTCATGCTGGGCAATGCGTTCCTGAAATTCGTCTGGGCCAACCGGGTCTTTGGCTATTGTTCCGTTGTCATGGGGGCGGTGCCGAATGACCCGGACGATCCGCAAACCTTGCCGCTGGCGATGAAGGCCGGACATCTGAACGCGCGTGCGGCGTTGAATTTCAATGCCGGGCTGCGGTCGATGTATTTCGCGCTTTGCGGATTGGCCTGGGTCGCAGGGGCATGGGTTTTGCTGGTTGGTGTGGCGGTCACGGCCTGGGTGGTCTGGAGCCGTGAATTTGCCTCTGCCTCGCGCGAGATCATTCACGGGCCATGATCCGGGAACGGCCCAAAATGGCGCTCTCAGGCTGGGCATTCGACATTTCGCGGATCTACCGACCAAGCCGCGCCAATGCCCCAAGTCGGTTTCCTGCGCGTGCAGAAAGCGCATCGCGATCATTTTGAACTGCAAAGCGCACATTCACCGGGCGAATGTTGCGAATTGCGGCGTTTCATTCGATTAACGACTTGACCCTCGGACGCTGCTCGGCGCAGATTATTTGTGCAAATGGCGCAATTCTGTGCCGAATGCTAAGTGCCCCAAGGGCAGACCGCCGCAAAGGCGGCGTCAACAGAGAGGATAACATGAAAAAATCCGTATTTTACGGCACCCTTGCCGCTACCGCTGTTCTGGCCGGTGCAGCAAGCGCGCAAACCACGCTGGAAACCGTTCAGCAGCGTGGCGAACTGATCTGCGGTGTGTCGATGGGCCTTGCTGGCTTCTCGGCTCCCGACGCAAACGGCGTTTGGCAGGGTCTTGACGTGGCCGTGTGCCGCGCCGTTGCCGCCGCGGTCCTCAGCGACCCGATGGCCGTCAGCTTCGTTCCGTTGACCAGCCAGACCCGCTTCTCGGCACTGGCGTCGAGCGAGATCGACATGCTGTCGCGCAACACCACTTGGACCTATTCGCGCGACACCGACCTGCAGCTGACCTTCGTCGGCGTGACCTATTACGACGGTCAGGGCTTCATGGTTCCGCGTGAGCTGGGCGTCAGCTCTGCGACCGAGCTGGACGGCGCGACCGTCTGCATCGAAACCGGCACCACCACCGAATTGAACCTGGCTGACTTCTTCCGCATCAACGGCATGTCCTACGAGCCGGTTCCGGTTGAAAGCAACGCCGAAGCACAGCAGCAATACCTGGCTGGCGCTTGTGACGTCTACACCACCGACGCGTCGGCACTGGCCGCCGTTCGCGCCGCCTTCCCCGAGCCGGGTGCGCATGTGATCCTGCCGGAAATCGTCTCGAAAGAGCCGCTGGGCCCGGTTGTGCGTCATGGCGACGACCAGTGGGGCGACATCGTCCGCTGGACCCTGAACGCGCTGATCGCAGCTGAAGAGCTGGGCATCACCTCGGCCAATATCGAAGAGCTGAAGGCAGGCACCGACAACCCCGAGATCAACCGTATCCTCGGTGCAGAGGGTGATCTGGGCGCGATGATCGGTCTGGACAGCGAGTGGGCCGTTCGTGCGATTTCCGCCGGTGGCAACTATGGCGAGCTGTTCGCGGCCAATGTTGGCGAGCAGACCCCGATCGGTCTGGCCCGTGGCCTGAACGCACAGTGGACCCAAGGCGGCCTGCTCTACGCACCGCCCTTCCGTTAATCCACATCTTTGACCGCGCCCCGCTTCGGGCGCGGTCATTTCTTTTCCAAATCCCTGCCTGACCGCCATTTGGTGAAGCGCTGCGTTTCGCAGCGACAGGAGAGTTCCATGTCAAGCACCGGCGACGCCCGTATGCAATCTGCCGCCCCGAAAGCGGCATTCAAACTGAGCATGTTGCTCTACGATCAGCGATACCGCTCGATCACGATCCAGATCGTCTTTCTGTTCGCGCTGATGCTGGGCATCGCGTGGTTGGTGGACAACACCATCAACAACCTGCGGGCGCTGGGCCGGGATTTCAGTTTCGCGTTCCTGGGCAATCCGGCGGGGTATGACATCAACCAGCGGCTGATCGAGTATGACAGCCAGATGACTCATGGGCGCGCGGCGCTGGTGGGGCTGCTGAACACCATCCTTCTGGCCATCATGGCCTGCGCTCTGGCGACCGTTCTGGGCATTGTGGCGGGTGTGTTGCGCCTGTCCAACAACTGGATCGTGGCGCGGCTGATGACCATCTATGTCGAGATCTTCCGCAACATTCCGACGCTGGTCTGGATCATCATCTTCGGCGCGATCATGTCCGAATCGATGCCCGCGCCATCGGCATTCCGGGGCGATGACCCATCTGCCAGCATGTTGCTGGGCGATGCTGTCGCGATGACGAATCGCGGCGTCTACATCCCGGCCATTCTGTTCGACAACAACCTTGGCAACCTGAACCTTGGGGTCGTGTCCCCGTCCATCAACTGGATTCTGGTGCTTCTGGCGATCTTGGGCGGCATCTTTGCCCATAAGCGCATCGTCGCGCACGCAACCGCTGTGCAAAACGCGACCGGCGAGCGTCCCAAGACATGGTGGAAAACCATTGCCGTCATCGCCGGTCCGGTCGTGCTGCTGTTCATCTTCTTCGGCGCGCATCTGGAATATCCCGAATTGCGGGGCTTCAATTTCCAGGGCGGCATTCATATGCGCAACTCGTTGATCGCGATGTGGCTGGGCCTTGGTATCTATACCGGGGCGTTCGTTGCCGAAATCGTGCGCTCGGGCATTCTGGCCATTTCGCGCGGCCAGTCAGAAGCCGCCGCCGCGCTGGGCCTGCAACCGGGCAAGACCATGCGCCTTGTGATCCTGCCGCAGGCGCTGCGGGTCATCATCCCGCCGCTGATCTCGCAATACCTGAACATCACCAAGAATACCTCGCTGGGTCTGGCCGTGGGCTATATGGACCTGCGCTCGACCCTTGGGGGCATCACCATCAACCAAACGGGCCGAGAGCTGGAGGGGATGCTGCTGATGATGGCGATCTACCTGATCGTGAGCTTGACCATCTCCAGCTTGATGAATGTCTACAACAATCGCGTAAAGCTGAAGGAGCGGTAAGATGAGCGATACCCAACCCATCAGCTATGTGCGCGACACCATGCTGGGCCAGCAAGAACCGCCGGCCACCCAGCGCGGCGTCGTGAAATGGCTGCGCGAGAACCTGTTCTCTAATTGGCTGAACAGTATCCTGACGCTGGCGGCGCTGGTCGCGATCTACCTGATCCTGACCTCTGTCGGGCCGTGGCTGCTGAATTCCATCTGGGATGCCGAATCGCTGCGCGAATGCCGCGATATTCTGGATGGCACGCCGGGGGCTTGTTTCGCGGTCATCACCGACCGCTGGCACCAGCTATTGTTCGGCTTCTACCCGCCGGAACACTACTGGCGCCCGGTTCTGGCGCTTGTCTTGTTGCTGATCGCGCTGGCCCCGATCCTCTTTGCCGAATTGCCGCGCAAGATGCTGTATTTCTCGGCCGTGTTTCCGTTCATCGGCTATCATTTGCTGTGGGGCGGGTCGGTCTGGTTCCCGATTTCGGTCTTCCTGGGCTTTGTCGCGGGCTATATCGCCTTTCGGGCACTGGCCAAGGTCTCGGCGCTGGTCAGCGTGATCGGGGCGGTTGCCGCAACGCTTGTCTGGTGGTTCTTCATCGCCGGTCCGTTTGACGCGGCCATGTATTCCGTAGCCCCCATCGGGCTGGAATTCGTGCGCTCGGAATCCTTCGGGGGGTTCCTTATCTCGCTGGTTATCGGCGTGACCGGGATTTCGCTGTCGCTGCCCTTGGGCATTCTGCTGGCACTGGGGCGGCAGTCGGACATGTTGTTCGTGAAAACCGTTTGCGTGGTGTTCATCGAATTCATCCGGGGCGTGCCGCTGATTACGCTTCTGTTCACGGCATCGCTGCTGTTGAACTACTTCCTGCCGCCGGGCACCAATTTCGACCTGATCCTGCGCGTCATCATCATGGTGACGCTGTTTGCCGCCGCCTATATGGCAGAGGTTATTCGCGGTGGTCTGGCGGCGCTTCCCAAGGGCCAATACGAGGCGGCGGATGCGCTTGGGTTGGATTACTGGAAGGCGCAGCGCCTTATCATTATGCCGCAGGCGCTGAAAATCTCGATCCCCGGTATCGTGAACACCTTCATCTCGCTCTTCAAGGATACCACGCTGGTGGTGTTCATCGGGCTTCTGGACCCGCTTGGGCTGTCCAATGCCATCCGCGCCGACACGGCCTGGACCGGCATCTACTGGGAGCTGTTCATCTTCATCGGAGCCTTGTTCTTCATCTTCTGCTTCAGCATGTCGCGCTATTCCATGTATCTGGAACGCAAGCTGAAGACCGACCACAGGTAAGGAGTCTGTCACATGTCAGAGAATGCTGCCGCAGAACGCAATATCGACACCAGCAAGATGCAGGTCAGCGACGAGCTGGCGATCCAGATCAACGGTATGAACAAGTGGTACGGGTCGTTCCATGTGCTGCGCGACATCAATATGAGTGTCTATGCCGGTGAGCGCATCGTGATCTGCGGGCCGTCGGGGTCGGGCAAATCGACGCTGATCCGCTGCATCAACCGGCTGGAGGAGCATCAGGCGGGGCAGATCATCGTCGATGGCACAGAGCTGACGGGCGACCTGAAGAATATCGACAAGGTGCGCTCCGAGGTCGGCATGGTGTTCCAGCATTTCAACTTGTTCCCGCATCTGACGATTCTGGAAAACTGCACGCTGGCCCCCATCTGGGTGCGCAAGATCCCGAAGCGCGAGGCCGAGGAAACGGCGATGCACTTTCTGGAGAAGGTCAAGATCCCCGAACAGGCTAACAAGTATCCCGGCCAGTTGTCGGGCGGTCAGCAGCAGCGTGTGGCAATCGCGCGTTCGCTCTGCATGAAGCCGCGGATCATGCTGTTCGACGAACCCACCTCTGCGCTGGACCCGGAAATGATCAAGGAAGTGCTCGACACCATGATCAGCCTTGCCGAGGAAGGCATGACCATGCTTTGCGTCACTCACGAGATGGGCTTTGCGCAGGCGGTGGCGAACCGGGTGATCTTCATGGACCAAGGTCAGATCGTGGAACAGAACGAACCCAAAGAGTTCTTCAACAACCCGCAATCCGACCGCACCAAGCTGTTCCTGAGCCAGATTTTGGGGCACTGACAAAAGTCAGCTTTGCAACGGAAACGGGGGCCGCGCGGCCCCCGTTTTCATTTCGTCAGGATCAGTTTCCCCGCGCGCGTGATGCGCAGTTGGTAGGTTTTGCCGTCCAGCACGATCTGCGCCAGATTGCCGCCGCGTGTCAGGGTGTAGACATCATGCACGGGGGCCGACGGTTCGGTTTCGGGAACGAAGCGGGTGTAGGCGTTCATGGTCACTCTCATGGGTCAGAAACGGGGCTGGCTGGCCTCGCGGCTGGCTTCGGGATAAACCTGACAAAATAAATCGGATTTGTCAAACCGCTTTCGCCATCGGCACCACGCCACCCGTCGCCGCGGTTATTTTTGTCGCAGTTTCGACCACCAGTGCGCCGATCCGGTCCAGATTATCAGTGTCCAGACGAAACGCCGGGCCAGAGACGGACACGCCAGCAACCGGTTCGCCATACGGGTTAAAAATGGGGGCCGCGATGCAGCGCATTCCGGGCGCGCGTTCTTCGTCGTCAAAGGCAAAGCCGCGCGCGCGGGTTTTGGCGCAATCGGCGCGCAGATCGCTCAGCGTGGTCAGAGACGCGGGCGTAAACGCGCGCAGGCCGCGGCGTTCCACAACTTGGGCCACGCGCGCATCGTCAAACCACGCCAGCAGCGCCTTGCCAATGCCAGACACATGCATCGGACCTATGGTGCCGGGCGGAAAGAAGGCGCGAATCGCTTGATGGGTTTCGACCTGTGTCAGGAATAGAACCTCGTCCTTTTGTTCCACGCCCAGATTGGCCGTCTCGCCGCTTTCGCGCATCAGCGCTTGCATGGGTGCGCGCGCGCGCTCCACAAGCGAGGTGCGCCGCAGAAACGACGTGCCTGCCCGAAACGTGCCGACGCCCACATGCCAGACCTGCCCGGCCGGGTCCAGGTCGACCATGTCACGTTGCTGAAGCGTCACCAGCACGCGGTAGACGGTCGCCGTGGACTGCCCGCAAGCGGCGGCGAGGTTCGACAGCGTCATCCCTTCTGACCGCGACAGGGTTTCCAGAATCGCCATCGCGCGATCCAGCGACTGGATGGTGTTCTGAGCAGTCTTGTCATTGAACGCACGGGGCCGCCCGCGCCGCGATACCTGTGTCATGTCCCACCTTTTTTGGCCCACGCCGCAGCGCAGAAAGCAGAGTGAAAAACGCTTACTACCTGATATATAACACGAATTCTGAGTTTTTCATATATGGTAATTATTTTTCAAAAAAATTGAAAAATGCCTGTAAAGGTGGGATGACAGCCCCAACTTAATGGAGGGGGATCAAATGTCCTTGCAGAACCCGGTTTTTATTCCCGGCCCGACCAATATGCCCGAAAGCCTGCGCAAGGCTTGCGACATGCCGACCATCGACCACCGTTCGCCCGCTTTCGCGGCGGTGTTCAAGCCTGCCGTTGCGGGCGTGAAAGAAGTGCTGGGCATGGGCGCGGGCGAAGTGATTATCCTGCCCTCGACCGGCACCGGCGGCTGGGAAGCCGCGATCAGCAACACGCTGTCGCCCGGTGACAAGGTTCTGGCCGCGCGTCACGGCATGTTCAGCCACCGCTGGATCGACCTGTGCCAGCGTCACGGGCTGGATGTGCAGATCATCGAGGCACCTTGGGGCGAAGGCTGCCCGGTCGATGCGATGGGCGCGGCACTGGCTGCCGACAAGGACCACGCCATCAAGGCCGTTCTGGCCACGCATAACGAGACCGCAACCGGCGTGCGCTCTGACATCGCAGGGCTGCGTGCGGCGATGGACAAGGCAAGCCACCCGGCGCTTTTGCTGGTCGATGGTGTCAGTTCCATCGCGTCCATGCCGTTCGAGATGGACGCTTGGGGCGTGGATATCGCTGTCTCGGGGTCGCAAAAAGGGTTCATGCTGCCCGCTGGTCTGGCCATTCTGGGCGTCTCGCCCAAGGCGCTGGCCGCGCGCGAAAGCGCGAAGTTGCCGCGCACCTTCTTCGATTTTGGCGACATGCTGAAGGGCTATGCCGCAGGCGGCTATCCCTATACGCCGCCGGTTGGCCTGATTAACGGTCTGGCCGCCAGTATCGAGATGCTGAAGGCCGAAGGTCTGGACAATGTTTATGCCCGCCACCACCGTCTGGCCGAAGCCACCCGCCGCGCCGTCGATGGCTGGGGTCTGAAACTGTGCGCCGCGCGCCCCGATCTTTATTCCGATACCGTCAGCGCGGTCATGGCCCCGGAAGGCTTCAACGGCACCGACCTTGTGACACTGGCCGCTAGCAAATACGGCGTGGCCTTTGGCGTTGGCCTTGGCGAGGTTGCGGGCAAGCTGTTCCGCATCGGCCATCTGGGCAGCCTGACCGATGTCATGTTGCTGTCGGGTCTGGCCACGGCAGAGATGTGCATGGCCGATCTGGGCTGGCCCGTGAAGCTTGGCAGTGGCGTTGCCGCCGCGCAGGATTATCTTCGTGGGACAGCGGCAGCACCGATTGCCAAAGCTGCCTAATGACATATCGCCAGTGTGGACGGGGCAGGCAAACCCGGACACACTGGCCACATCGCATCAGCAGGGGGTGACATGAAAGACCAAGCCGAAAGACCGCTTCCGACCTTTGACGACGTGATCGCAGCGCATGAGCGGATCAAGCCGTATATCCATCGCACGCCGATCCTGACCTCGGAATTCATGAACAAGCTTACCGGGGCAGAGCTTTTCTTCAAATGCGAGAACTTCCAGAAAGCCGGTGCCTTCAAGGTGCGCGGCGCGTCGAACGCCGTGTTCGGGCTGAGCGACGAGGAAGCCAAGCGTGGCGTGGCCACCCATTCCAGCGGCAACCATGCGCTGTCGCTCAGCTATGCTGCCGGCCGCCGGGGCATTCCGTGCAACGTGGTCATGCCGCGCACCGCGCCGCAGGCCAAGAAGGACGCCGTTATCGGTTATGGCGGCACCATCACCGAATGCGAGCCGTCGACGACCAGCCGCGAGGCGGTCTTTGCCGAGGTGCAGGAACGCACCGGCGCGGATTTCGTGCATCCCTATAACGACCCGCGCGTGATCGCGGGCCAAGCCACCTGCTCGCGCGAGTTGATGGAACAGGTCGAGGGGCTTGATGCCGTGATCGCACCCATCGGGGGTGGCGGCATGGTGTCGGGCTGCTGCCTGACGCTGTCGAATATCGCGCCGCATGTCGAGATTTACGCGGCAGAGCCAGAGCAGGCGGATGATGCCTATCGCAGCTTCAAGGCGGGGCATATCATTGCCGATGACGCGCCCAATACCATCGCCGATGGCTTGAAAGTGCCGCTGAAAGAGAACACTTGGCATTTCGTGTCGCATCATGTGACCGATATCCTGACCGCAACCGAGCAGGAGATCATCGACGCGATGCGCCTGACCTGGGCGCGTATGAAAATCGTGATGGAGCCGTCTTGCGCCGTGCCGCTGGCGACCATCCTCAAGAACCCCGAGGTATTCCGCGGCAAGCGTGTCGGCGTTATCATCACCGGGGGCAATGTAGACCTGGACAAGCTGCCGTGGATGGCAGGCTGACCGTATAACAGGGGGTTTAGAGAAATGAACTTGCAGACGAAATTCGAAGGTCTTGAAGTCGGCTATGACATCCCGGCGCTTCCGGGCATGGACGAGGCAGACATCCAGACGCCCTGCCTTGTGCTGGATCTGGACGCGCTGGAGCGCAACATCAAGAAAATGGGCGACTACGCGCGCGAGCACGGGATGCGCCACCGCGTCCACGGCAAGATGCACAAATCGGTCGATGTGGCAAAACTGCAGGAAAGCCTTGGCGGCTCTTGCGGCGTGTGCTGCCAGAAAGTGTCGGAAGCAGAGGTGTTTGCCCGTGGTGGCATCAAGGACGTGCTGGTGTCGAACCAGGTGCGCGACCCGGCCAAGATCGACCGTTTGGCGCGCATCCCCAAACTGGGCGCACGCGCCATCTGCTGTGTCGATGACGTGGCAAACGTGGCCGATCTGTCGGCGGCGGCGGTCAAGCATGGCACCCAGATCGAGTGCCTTGTGGAAATCGACTGCGGCGCGGGCCGCTGCGGTGTGACCACCACGCCCGAAGTGGTGGAAATCGCGAAAGCCATTGACGCCGCACCGGGCCTGAAATTCGCCGGCATCCAGGCCTATCAGGGCGCGATGCAGCACATGGACAGCTATGACGAGCGCAAGGCCAAGGTCGACATCGCCATCGGCATGGTCCGCGACGCGGTCGAGGGGCTGAAAGCTGAAGGGCTCGAGTGCGACATCGTCGGCGGTGGCGGCACCGGGTCGTATTACTTCGAATCGAATTCGGGCGTGTATAACGAACTTCAGTGCGGTTCCTACGCCTTCATGGATGCCGATTATGGTCGGATTCTGGACAAAGACGGCAAGCGCATCGACCAGGGCGAGTGGGAGAATGCGCTGTTCATCCTGACCAGCGTCATGAGCCACGCCAAAGCCGACAAGGCGATCGTCGATGCCGGTCTGAAAGCACAGTCGGTCGATAGCGGCCTGCCCTTCATCTACGGGCGCGACGATGTGAAATACATCAAATGCTCGGACGAACACGGCGTCGTCTCTGACCCCGATGGTGCGCTGAAAGTGGGCGACAAGCTGAAGTTGGTTCCCGGCCATTGCGACCCGACCTGCAACGTGCACGACTGGTATGTCGGCGTGCGGAACGGCAAGGTTGAAACCGTTTGGCCCGTTAGCGCGCGTGGCAAAGCTTACTAAGCCAGCCCAGTGATCCGCGAGGCTCCGGATCAAGTCCGGAGCCTTGTGCCCCCCCCTCTCCCCGTGCCCCGGACCTGATCCGGGGCCTCTTCCCCTGCGACCCGAACTTACAGGAGGCTGTCCCATGTGGATCGTGCCCGAATCCGCCATTGGCGGGCTTGTCGATGACCAAAGCGCATTCGACGCCGTTGAAGCCACTTTCGCCGCCATGGCGCGCGATGATGCCTATAACTTCCCCGTTGTGCGCGAGGCACTGGGCGAGGGGCGGCAATACGGGTTCAAATCGGGTCTGGACCGCGCGGGCGGTCAGCTTGGCGTGAAAGCGGGCGGCTATTTCCCTGGCAATGCCGCCAAGGGCATCATCAACCATCAGTCCACCGTGTTCCTGTTCGATCCCGACACCGGCATCTTGCAGGCGGCGGTGGGCGGCAACCTGTTGACCGCGCTGCGCACGGCGGCGGCATCTGCCATTTCCATCGCGCATCTGTCGCGGCCCGATTCGAAAGTTCTGGGCATGATCGGCGCGGGCCACCAGTCGGTGTTCCAGATGCGTGCGGCGCTGCGCCAGCGCAAGTTCGAGAAGGTCGTGGCGTGGAACTACCACCCCGACATGATGGACCGCCTGGCGAGCGCCGTGGCTGAGGAAGGGCTGCCCTTCGAGGAAGTCAGCCTGGACGATCTGGGCGCGCAGGCGGATGTGATTATCACCATCACCTCCAGCCCCGCCGCCAGCCTGATGGATGCGCATGTCCGCCCCGGCACGCATATCGCCTGCATGGGCACCGACACCATCGGCAAGCAAGAGGTGGAGCCGGCGCTTTTGGTGCGCGCCACGGTCTTCACTGACGAGGTCGCGCAATCCATCACCATTGGCGAGGCGCAACACGCCATCGCCCAAGGGCTGATCGCCGCCGAGGACATCACGCCCATCGGCGCGGTCATCAACGGCACGCATAAGGGGCGCACGAGCGCTGACGAGATCACGCTGTTCGACGGCACCGGCGTTGGCTTGCAGGATATCGCGGTCGCCAGCAAGGCCGTGGACCTGGCGCGCGCCAATGGCACCGCGATCGAGGTCGCGCTCTGACCCTGTGTTTCTGGCCCTTGCGCCCCGGCGCGCGCAGGGGCTAACTGCGCGCAAGTGCCGACAGGGCAGGGGGCAGCAACATGATACGGGTGGCGATCAACGGGTTCGGCCGGATTGGGCGGACCGTGCTGCGGGCGTGGCTGCAAGGCGGCTGGCCCGATGTGCAGATCGTGGCGATCAACGACATCGCCGATGCCGAAACCTGCGCCTATCTGTTCGAATATGACAGTGTTTTCGGGCGCTTGGCGCAGCCCGTTTCCGCAGGCGACGGGCAGTTTCGCGTGGGCGACACCACCCTGCGGCTGACACAAAAGGCCGACCTGTCCGAACTGGACCTGTCCGATATTGACCTTGTCATGGAATGCACGGGTCGCGCCGACCGCACCGAGGTCGCGCGCCGGGGCATTCGGGCTGGTGCGCGCCGCGTGCTGATTTCCGGCCCGTCAGAGGCGGCCGAAGAAACCATCGTTCTGGGCGCGAATGACGCCATGTTGCGCCCCGAGTTGGAACTGATCTCGAACGCATCCTGCACGACCAACGCGCTGGCGCCCTTGGCCAAGTTCCTGCACGACCGCTGGGGCATTGCCACGGGGTTCATGACCACGGTGCATTGCTACACCGGCAGCCAGCCCACGGTCGACGCCCCGCGCGGCGATCTGGCGCGCTCGCGTGCGGCGGCGCTGTCGATGGTGCCCACGACGACCAGCGCGCAAAAACTGGTGGAACGCGTGTTGCCGGAAATGGAAGGGCGCTTGCTGGGGGCGGCGGTGCGGGTGCCGACGGCCTCTGTGTCG
The DNA here is from genome assembly GCF_020667835.1 of Roseibaca sp. Y0-43. Classification (GTDB taxonomy): domain Bacteria; phylum Pseudomonadota; class Alphaproteobacteria; order Rhodobacterales; family Rhodobacteraceae; genus Roseinatronobacter. The sequence goes on along the minus strand of NZ_JAFMPR010000006.1, from coordinate 213,384 downwards.
GCAGTGGATTTGTGCGTCATGCTCGACCGGCGCCCCACCGTGGCAGAGGTGAACGCGGCGCTGAAGGCGGCGGGTGGTGTCATCGGCTGGACCGACCGGCCGCTTGTGTCGACCGATTTGCGCGCGCGCCCCGAGAGCATTGTCATGGCCTTGCCAGAGACCCAGCAAACCGATGGCGGGATGCTGCGGGTCTTTGGCTGGTATGACAATGAATGGGGCTTTTCGTGCCGGATGCTGGACATGGCGGCGCGACTATCGGCTTGGGCGTAAGCGAATTTCCTTGCCCGAATCCGTGCAGCCCTGTATTGGGAAGCCTGCGACGTTACCTCTATCGACCCCTGTTCTCCTTTATCGGCCACAGTGATCTCGATCTTGCACTGACTGAGCCGAACTGCCGCAATGTCGTGGGCAGTGATACATTTAGGAGACTTCACATGGCCACTGGCACCGTGAAATGGTTCAACGCAACCAAAGGTTTTGGCTTCATTCAACCCGATGGCGGTTCGAAAGATGTGTTCGTGCACATTTCGGCTGTCGAGCGCGCTGGTCTGCGCGGTCTGGATGACGGTCAGAAAGTGACCTTCGACCTGGAAAAAGGCCGCGACGGCCGCGAATCCGCGTCGAACCTGGCACTCGCCTAATCCAGCTGCCAAATTATTTGGCATGTTATTCGGAAGCCGCCCATTTTTTGGGCGGCTTTTGTTTTTGGTTGGAAAGCGGGCACTTCCGTCGGCCCGGTGGTTGGACCTGCGCCGCTCTCGTCCCATCTTAAGGGCATGGATATAGCGACACAGCGCCCCCATGCGGGGCAAAGCACGCGCATGGTGCTGGCGACGGACCTTGACGGAACCTTTCTGGGGGGCAGCGCTGCGCATCGTGCGACACTCTACACATGGTTGCGCGCACAGCCTGATGTGCGGCTGGTCTTCGTCACCGGGCGCGATCCCGCGTTTATCGGGCGTCTGGTGGAAGAGGGCGACGTGCCCGCCCCCGAATTCGTGGTCGGCGATGTCGGCACGACGATTGCCCGGTTCGATGCGGGCCGCGTCCAGCCGCTGCCCGATTTGGAAGCCCCGATTGCCGAAGCCTGGCGCGGGCTGGACGGCGAAATCCGCGCGCGGCTGGCCGATGTGCCGGGCCTGTGGCTGCAAGAGGCGGAATTTCGGCACCGCCTGTCGTATGAATATGACGACCGCTTCGATCGCGCCGCCCTGTCCGTGCTGGACGGGCTGGCGGTGGATCTCATCGTCTCGCACGGCTGTTTTGTCGATGTGCTGCCCAAGGGTGTCAGCAAAGGCCCCTCGCTTCTGCGGCTGATCGACCATCTGGGGCTGGATGCCGAGCGCGTGCTGGTCGCGGGCGACACGCTTAATGACCTGTCCATGTTTGAAACCGGGCTGCATGGCGCGCTGGTCGGCGGGTCAGAGGCAGAGTTGCTGGACGCGACCGCCCATCTGCCCCGCGCCCATCGGTGCCGCCATATCGGTGCGGGCGGCATCATAGAAGCCATCCACGCCCATGCGCTTCACCCAACACCACCGGAGATGCCGCTATGAAATCGGATCTTGTGATCGTCTACCATCGCCAACCCTATGAAGAGGTGATCGAGGACGGGAAGGTGCGCTACCGCGAAAACTCCAGCCCGAACGGCATTGTGCCGACGATGAAGGGCTTTCTGGGCAAGGCGGATCGTGGCGCATGGGTCGCCTGGAAAGAAGCCGAAGACCCCGCGAACCCCGATTTCGAGCAGGTGATCGAGATTTCGGACAGTTTCGGCACTTACACGGTCAGTCGCCTGCCGCTGACCAAGGAGCAGGTGAAAAGCTTCTACCACGTCACCAGCAAGGAAGCCTTCTGGCCGATCCTGCACGGCTTCAAGGAACGCTACAACTATGACCCGGTCGATTGGCCGACCTTCCGCGCGGTGAACTGGTCCTTTGCCGAAGCCGCCGCAAAGCAAGCCACCGACGATGCAGTGATCTGGATACACGACTATAACCTGTGGCTGGTGCCGGGCTATCTGCGCCAGCTGAAACCCAATGCCACGATCTGCTTTTTCCATCACACGCCCTTTCCGGGGCCGGATATGTTCAATGTGCTGCCGTGGCGCGAAGAGATCATCAACAGCCTGATGACCTGTGACAGCGTAGGCTTTCACATCCCGCGCTATGCACAGAATTTCGCGGCGGTGGTGCGCTCCATCAAGGGCGCGCGGCTGGTGTCAGAGGCCGAAACGCCCAGCACCCTGTCGGCCACGGGCGTGGCACTGAACGACCGGCGGATGCCGCTGATGCTGGAGCATATGGGTGCCACGACCTGCGTGCACACGAACCCGGTGGGCGTGAATTTCGACTATATAGAGGAACTGGCGAACAAGCCCGAGGTGGCCGAGCGGGTGCAGGAAATTCGCGCCGAGCTGGGCGGGACGAAACTGGTCCTGTCCGTGTCGCGCACCGATTACACCAAGGGCAATATCGAACAGTTGGAAGCGTTCGAGCGCCTGTTGCAGCGCCGCAAAGACCTGCGTGGCAAGGTGCGGCTGATGCTGGTCTCTGTCGGCGCGAACCGCAACATGACCGCCTATGCCGAGGTGCAGGAAGCGATTGAGTCACTCGTGGGGCGTATCAACGGCACCTTCGGCAGTTTCGACTGGCAGCCGGTCACGCTGGTCAGCACGGCCATTCCGCTGGCGCAGCTTGTAGCCTATTACCGCGCCGCCGACATCGCGTCGATCACGCCCTTGGCCGATGGGTTGAACCTTGTGGCGTCAGAATTCTGCGCCGCGCGCGACCTGACCCATCCCGGTGCACTGATCCTGTCGGAATTCGCGGGTTGCGCGGTGCTGCTGGACGGCGCGATCCCGGTGAACCCGTTTTCGCATTCTTCGATGGATTCCGGTCTGGAACAGGCGCTTGCCATGGGCATCGAAGAGGCAAGCGCCCGCATGGCCGCGCTCCGCCGCTCGGCCCGGACATGGGACATCGCCGCATGGACCCATTCCGAGATGGCGCATTTCCGCACGCTTCAGCGCGAACGCCACGGCACGGGGCCAGAAATGGCCGCGGCACCCGCCGCCTGACGCCGGTTTTATCCGGAATCGAACCGGTTTGCCTTGACTTTCATCACCCCCGTATTTGATGAAAGGCGAACTCTTTTACTCGCCCATTCCCTCTGCACCGCGTGCCCGCACGCGCGCGGATCATAACAAACGGAAAAAAACGCCGATGTCTCTTGCCCTGATCGCAGCGCTTCCATTTCTGGGTGCGCTCCTTCCCGGCCTGATGCTGCGCGCCGGGCGCAATGCCTGCGCCACAGCCACCGGCGCGGTGACATTGCTGGCCCTGCTGGGCCTGCTGTCGCACCTGCCTGCCGTGCTGCGCGGCGAAGTCGTTCAAGCCCGCTTCGAATGGTTGCCCATGCTGGGGCTGAACGCGAATTTCTTCCTTGATGGCTTGGGCTTCATGTTTGCCGGGCTGATCCTTGGGATCGGCTTACTCATCATCATCTACGCGCGCTTTTACCTGTATAAAAGCGACCCGATGGACCAGTTCTACACCTATCTGCTGTTGTTCCAAGGCGCGATGGTGGGGATTGTCCTGTCCGACAACATCTTGCTTTTGCTGATCTTTTGGGAACTGACCTCGCTCTCGTCCTTCCTGCTGATCGGCTATTGGAAGCACCTGCCCGAAGGCCGCCAAGGCGCACGCATGGCGCTGACCGTGACCGGCATGGGCGGTCTGGCGCTGATCGGGGGGATGCTGATCCTTGGCAATATCGCCGGAAGCTACGACCTGACCGTGATCTTGGAAAACCGCGAGGCGATCCAGCAAAGCGACCTTTATGTGCCCGCGCTGCTGCTGATCCTGCTGGGGGCCTTCACCAAATCGGCGCAATTCCCGTTCCATTTCTGGCTGCCGCACGCCATGGCCGCACCCACGCCCGTGTCGGCCTATCTGCATTCGGCCACGATGGTCAAAGCGGGCCTGTTCCTGATGGCGCGGCTTTGGCCGGTGCTGTCGGGCACCGACCTGTGGTTCTACCTTGTGGCGGGCGCGGGCCTGATAACCATGACGCTGGGCGCGGTGATCGCGCTGTTCAAGGATGACCTGAAAGGTTTGCTGGCCTTTTCGACCGTCAGCCATTTGGGCCTGATTACCATGCTTCTGGGCATGGGGACCGAGATTGCCGCCGTGGTGGCGGTCTTCCACATCATCAACCACGCGACCTTCAAGGCCGCGCTGTTTATGACGGCTGGCATCGTCGATCACGAGGCCAAGACACGCGACATCAAGCGCCTTGGCGGTTTGCGGTTCCTGATGCCCGTGACTTTCGTGATCGGCACGATTGCGGCGTTTTCCATGGCGGGCCTGCCGCCTTTCAACGGGTTCCTGTCGAAAGAGATGATGTTGCACGAGGCCGCGCATACCTCGACGCTGTTCATGGTCATGGCGACCATCGCCGCGACCTTCTCGGTGGCCTATAGCCTGCGCTTCGTGTTCCACGTCTTCTTTGGCCCCAAGCGCGACGACTACCCGGCCAAACCGCACGATCCGGGCTTTGGCATGTGGGCCGCGCCCGCGCTGCTGGTGGTGTTGGTTGTCCTGATCGGTCTGTTCCCGAAAACCATGGTCGGCAGCTTGGTCGCCACCGTGTCGAAGGCCGTGACGCAGACGGACGAACTGCCCTATTACTCGCTCGCGCTGTGGCACGGCGTGAACGCGGCGCTGATTATGTCGATCATCGCGGTCGCCACGGGGGCGGTGCTTTTGTTGCTGCACAAGGGCTTGGATCGCGCCTGGATCGCGGCGCCCCGGCCAGAGGCGAAAGAGATTTTCGATGCCCTGATCGGGGCCATCACCCGCTTCTTCAGCTGGTTCACCGACCTGCTGCATGACGGGGCCATGTCGCGCTATCTGGCGATTTTCACCGCCGCTTGCGTGGTGATCGTGGCGGGGGCGTTCTTCAGCGCCGATTACCTGCAAGGCACGCGGCCCATGCTGCCGATCACCAACGCGTCGATCATCGGCTTCGTGCTGATCATGGTGCCGACGATTGCCTTGGCCTTTTTGCACCGCAACCGCTACCTGTCGCTGGTGCTGATGGGTGTGGTGGGGCTGATCCTGTCGGTGGGCTTTGCTTACCTGTCCGCGCCCGACCTGGCCCTGACCCAGTTGTCGGTCGAAGTGGTGACGGTCATCCTGCTGTTGCTGGCGCTCTATTTCCTGCCGAAAGAGACACCCAAGGAAAGCAGCCCCGCCCGCCGCACACGCGACGCGGTCATCGGCGCGGGCGCGGGCCTTGGCATCGGCGCGCTGATGTATGCGCTTTTGCGGCGCGAGCCCGACAATATCGGCTGGTATTTCCTGGAGAACTCCTACACCGGCGGCGGCGGTAATAACGTGGTGAACGTCATTCTTGTCGACTTCCGTGGCTTCGATACCTTTGGCGAGATCATCGTGCTGGGCATTGCCGGTATCTCTATCTTCGCCATGGTCGCGGCGCTGATGCGCAGCGCGGGCGGCAAGCGCCTGCGCGAGATGGCGAAAGATCAGGTCAAGATCGGCGACCGCCATCCGTTGATGATGGTCGTGGCCACGCGCGCGGTGCTGCCAATCGCCATTGTCGTGGGCGCGTTCATCTTTCTGCGCGGGCATAGCGAGCCGGGCGGCGGGTTTATCGCCGGTCTGGTCGTCGCGGTCGCGGTGCTGATGCAATACATGGCATCGGGGCTGGAATGGGCACAGGCGCGGCAGCGGGTTGCCTATCACGGCATGATCGCGGTGGGCATTCTGACGGCGGCGGCGACGGGCATTGCAAGCTGGTTCTTCGGCTATCCGTTCCTGAAAAGCACCTTCGGCTATGTCACCATCCCGCCCCTGTCGAAGTTCGAACTGGCCTCTGCCATGGCGTTCGACGTGGGTGTGTTCCTGACGGTTCTGGGCGCGGTCATGCTGGCGTTGGCAGAGCTGTCGCGCATGGGCGTGGCCGCCGACCCCGATCAGCCGGTCAACACCGACCCGATGGATATTGTCACGGATGGCGGCGCGATCCGCTCTGCCACCAAGGATAGCTGAGATCATGGAACTACTGGTTGCAATCATTATCGGGTCGCTGACGGCGGTGGGCACCTACCTTATGCTGCGGATGCGGACCTTTCCGGTCATTGTGGGCCTGTCGCTGCTGGCCTATGCGGTGAACTTCTTCCTGTTCGCCAGCGGGCGGTTGATGCTGAATTCTCCGCCTTTGCTGTATGTCGAAGGGCCCCACACCGACGCGCTGCCCCAAGCGCTGACGCTGACGGCAATCGTGATCGCTTTCGGGATGACGGCGGTTGCGGTCATCATGGCGCTGACCGCCTATCTGAACGGCGGCACCGACAAGCTGGACATGGAGAATGAGGCCCCAGAGGTCACGCCAGAGGAGCGCGGCCAATGACGCATTTCATGGTTTTGCCGCTGATTATCACGGCGGTCATGGCACCCACTCTTCTGTTGGTCCGGGGTCAGTTGGTCATCCAGCGCACCCTGTCGGTGGCGACGACCGCGCTGCTGGTCGTGATCTGTGCCATGTTGATGGCGCAGGCCGCGACGGGCGAAGTCACCGTCTACAAGATGGGCAACTGGGATGCGCCCTTCGGCATTGTCATGGTCATGGACCGGCTGTCGGCGCTGATGATTACGCTGACGGCACTGCTGGCGCTGGGCGTGCTGATCTATTCCATCGGCACCAAATGGGACGAGCGCGGCGCGCATTTCCACCCGCTTTATCAGTTCCAGCTATTCGGCCTGTTCGGCGCGATGATGACGGGGGACATCTTCAACCTGTTCGTCTTCTTCGAGGTGCTGCTGATCGCAAGCTATGGCCTGATGGTGCATGGCGGCGGGCGCTTGCGGACCCGCGCGGGGGTGCAATACATCATCTATAACCTGGCAGGCTCGACACTGTTCGTGTTCTCGCTGGCCACGATCTACGCGGTCTTCGGCACGCTGAACATGGCGGACATGGCCGCAAAAGCCGCGACTTTGCCGCCCGAGGATGCCGCACTTGTGCGCACTGCGGGCGCGATGGTGCTGCTGGTCTTCGCCGTGAAGGGCGCGCTTTTGCCGCTGCATTTCTGGCTGCCCAACACCTACACACACGCGCCCGCGCCGGTGGCCGCGCTGTTCGCGATCATGACCAAGGTCGGCGCCTATGCCATCTTGCGCGTGTTCACGCTGATCTTCGGCCCGTCCTTGGCGCTAACGGGCACGCTGTTTTCGGACCTGCTGATGCCTGCGGCGCTGATTACCACCGTGATCGGCATGGTCGGCGTCATGGCGGGCGGGTCGCTTGCGCGGGTTGCCTCCTTCGCAGCCGTTGGGTCGATGGGCACGCTCTTCATCGCCATCGCGCCCTTTACCGAAGGGGCGACGGTCGCGGCGCTTTACTACCTGATCCACTCGACCCTTGCAGCGGGCGCGCTGTTCCTTGTCATCGACATGGTGCAGGCGCGGCGTGGCACTTGCGCGCTGGACTTGCGCGCGCCCATCGCGCAATCGGGGCTGGTGGCGGCGCTGTTCTTTGCCGCAGCCATCGCCACGACCGGCCTGCCGCCCTTGTCGGGTTTCATCGGCAAGCTGTTCGTGCTGGATGCGCTGCGCGATCATGCGCTGGCGGTCTGGGTCTGGGGCGTGGTGCTTGTCACCTCTCTGGTGGCGGTGGTCGGCTTCTCGCAGGCCGGGTCCATCGTGTTCTGGAAGGCCCATGCGGTGAAGGCGGACAGCACACCCGCCGCCCCCGCCACGGGTGTGGCGCTGGCCGGTGTGGGCGGGCTGTTGGCGCTGATCGTGCTGATGACCATCGTCGCCGGTCCGCTGACCGATTACCTGACCGATACCGCCGCGCAGCTTTACGCGCCCGAGGGCTATATCGGCGCGGTTCTGGGGGCGGAGGAGTAAGCCATGCTCAGAAAACTTTTCCCCCATCCGCTGCTGACGCTGGTTCTGACAGCCGTCTGGGTCATGCTGGTCAACGTGCTGACGCTGAACGCGGTGGTCTTTGGCCTGATCCTTGGCACCATCGTGCCGCTGGTGACAGCCGCCTATTGGCCCGACCGCCCGAAGCTGCGCAGCCCGGTCAAGATCGTGGAATACATTCTTGTCGTGCTGTGGGACATTTGCGTGGCCAATGTGCAGGTGGCGATGCTGATCCTGTTCAAGCGCAATGCCGACCTGAAATCGACCTTCGTGACCGTCCCGCTGGAACTGCGCACGCCGGAAGCGATCACGGTTCTGGCGGGCACCATCACCATGACACCGGGCACGGTATCGGCCGATCTGTCGGAAGATGGCAGCAGCCTGCTGGTGCATTGCCTGCACGCGCCCGACCCGGTCGGCACGGTGCATGACATCAAATCCCGCTACGAGCGCCGCCTGAAGGAGATTTTCGAATGATCCTGACCTATGCTCTGGTTTTCGCCGCCACCTGTTTCGGGCTGGGCTTGTTGATGAACCTGTGGTTCCTTGTGCGCGCCGACAGCACCGGCGACAAGATCCTCGCACTGGATACGATGGTCGTGAACATCATCGCGCTGATCGTGATCTACGGCATGGCCTTTGGCACCGGCGTGTTCTTCGAGGCGGCGATGCTGTTTGCCATGATGGGCTTTATCTCGACCGTGGCCTATTGCCGCTACATCCTGCGCGGCAACATCATCGAATAAGGGGCAGGCCCATGATTTTGGATTACGTTATCGCGGCGCTGCTGGTTATCGCTGGCTTTTTCGGTCTGGTGGGGTCGTTCGGCCTGCTGAAACTGCCCGACCAGATGACCCGGCTGCACGCGCCGACAAAGGCCACCACGCTGGGCGTGGGCGGCGTGCTGATCGCGTCGATGGTTTATTTCTTCGGCGTTGCAGGCACGCTCAGCTTTCACGAGCTGATGATTACGCTGTTCCTGTTCCTCGCCGCGCCCATCACCGCGTTTTTCATCGCGCGGGTGCAGTTGCGCAACCATGTGGCCGAGCGTGACCTGCCAAATCCTGCGCGCGAGGGCACGCGCTGGGCAGGCCATCTGGGCCAGGACAGCAGTTCGGATTGATCGGCGCGCCGACCTGCGGCATAGTTACCGCTGGGTGAGGGGTGCTGGCGGTCGGTCTTGACCGCTGCGCAGCTCGGTTTGGTTGTGAGTGCGTCGGGACAATGCTTCAGGACATGGCAGAGGCCGTGATTGAGACGCTTTGCGCCGAAGGCGTCGCGGTGCGCGGTATAGCCGAACGCCTTGCGCGTGGCTGGCCAGAGGCCGATGTGCTGGACCTTGTCCTTGCGATTGCGACGGCTTGCGATGAGGTCGAACGCATGTTCGGCATGGATGGCCCCAGCGGCAGGCGCGCGCGCGAGGGCTGGCAGGTGGCCACGCTGATCGCGACCGACCTGCGCGCCATGCAGGCCTTGGGCGGGCAGGGCACGCGCGCGGCCGATATTCTGGCCTATTGGCAAACCCAAGACCCGTTTTTCCTGACCCAAGACGCCGCCGAATGACCCGGCCCGGCCCCCGCAACCTGATAACCGATGTCGCGGGGCTGCGCGTGGGCAATGCGCAGGACGCGGAGCTTTGCTCTGGCACAACGGTTCTGGTGGCAGATGCCCCGCTTGTCGTGGGCGTGCATGTCATGGGCGGCGCGCCCGGCACCCGAGAGACAGAGCTGCTGGCCCCTGACCGCTTGGTGCAAGAGGTGGATGCCATCGTGCTGTCGGGCGGCTCTGCCTTCGGGTTGGACGCGGCTTCTGGTGTGATGGACGGTTTGCGCGCCCAGGGGCGCGGCTTTGCCGTCGCGGGGCAATATGTGCCCATCGTGCCCGCCGCGATCCTGTTTGATCTGGCCAATGGCGGCGCGAAGGATTGGGCTACGAACCCTTATCCGGCCTTGGGCCGCGCGGCTTTGGCGACTGCTGCGTCCGATTTCGCCTTGGGCAGCCATGGCGCGGGTTTTGGCGCGACAACGGCCACTGTGGCGGGCGGGCTTGGGTCGGCATCTTGGGTGCTTGAGGGCGGCGCGACCGTTGGTGCCTTGGTCGCGGCCAACCCGGTGGGCAGCGTGACCGTGGGCGACGGCCCGCATTTCTGGGCCGCGCCGTTCGAATGGCAGGACGAATTCGGCGGGCTGGGCCCGGCCCCACGCGCGGCCTATGCCCTGCCGCCCGTCACCAAACTGGCGCGCGAGGCGACGACCATCGCGATTGTCGCCACCGACGCGCGGCTGACCCAAGCGCAACTGACCCGGCTGGCCGTTGCCGCGCATGACGGCATGGCGCGCGCGATCGTGCCGTCGCATACGCAATTCGACGGCGACCTTGTCTTCGCGGTATCCACGGGCGCCGGGCCAGAGGCCACGCCTTTGGACATGGTGGCGCTTGGCCATGCCGCCGCGACCTGTTTGGCCCGTGCCATTGCGCGCGCGGTCTATCATGCCCAGCCACCTGCGCGGCTGACACAGAAAAGCTGGCAGGCCACGCACCGGGCGCTTGACTAGCGCGCGGGCCGGGCCGACAAGCAAGCCATGAATGAACATGTTAAAGGTTTGGCCCTGACCGCGATCGGCGTGCTATTCATCGTGCCCGATTCGCTGTTCGTGCGGCTGATCGACGCCAGCGCGATCACGATTTCCTTCTGGCGCAACCTGCTGGCCGGGGTGCTGATCCTGTCTTTCGTGCTGCTGACGGATGGACCGCGCGCCGTGACCTCGTTGCGCCAGACGGGCCGCGCGGGGCTGGCCTATGTGGTGCTGTTCGGGATCGCATCGATCAGCTTTGTCATGGCCGTTGCCAACACCAGCGTGGCGAATGTGGTGTTCATCCTTGCCGCGATGCCGGTCTTTGCGGCGCTCTTCAGCCGGGTTTTCTTGGCAGAGCCGCTGTCAACCCGCATGGTTTTGACCATGCTGGGCGTGTTCGTGGGGCTTGGGATTATCCTGCGCGGCTCGCACGAGACGGCGGGCGCGCATTGGACGGGTGATTTGTTCGCGCTGGTCGTCGCCGCCTGCTTTGCCGCTGCGCTGACGGCGGTGCGATCCTTGCGCGCGCGCTCCATGCTGCCCGCGATCCCGCTGTCGTTTATCGGTACGGCCATCCTGATGGCCCCTTTCGCCGATATTGCCGGGTCGTTCCCAACCCAATGGCCGCTACTTATGGGGCATGGGTTTTTCATCGCGATGGCCGCGTCGCTGATGACCTTGGGGCCGCGCTATATCAGTTCGGCAGAAGTGTCGCTTCTGATCTTGCTGGAATCGGTGCTGGCGCCGCTTCTGGTCTGGGCCGCCTTGGGCGAAGATCCGGGCATCTGGGCACTGGTGGGCGGCGCGGTGGTGCTGGCGGTATTGCTGGTGTCGAACCTGTGGGTCTTGATGCGCTACAGGCGCGCTCAGTCTTCCAGCAGGTAGTCTTCCCAATCGTCCAGCGGAACAGAGCTTTCCGACACGGTGCGGTCATGCATGGACACGCCAGCTTGCCGTACCGAATTCGGGTCGCCCGTAATCAGCGGGTGCCAGAGCGGCAGTTGATAGCCTTCGTGCAGCAGCCGGTAGGCGCAGGTCTCGGGCATCCAATAGGCGATCTCGGGCAGCGTCTTGGGCGTCAGAACCACGCATTCGGGCACCAGCGATTTGCGGTTCTCGTAGCTGGCGCAACGGCAGGTGCTGTCATCGAACAGGCGGCAGGCGACCCGGGTGAAGATCAGCTCATCCGTGTCGATGTCTTCCAGCTTGTTCAGGCAGCAGCGCCCGCAGCCGTCGCAAAGCGCCTCCCATTCGGGGGCTGTCATCTCGGACAGGGGCACTTTGTGCCAGAATTCGGGGCGCAAGGTCATGCGCCGATAGGTAATGCTCTTTGCGCCCGTGCGACACCCCCTTTTGGTGCCCGTCGGAATTTCCGGATGTGGGGCAATCTGGGGCTAGTCTGTCTGGACCGCAGGCTGCGGGACAAGGCCGGTATAGGATTGCACATTCCGGTTGAAGGGCACATGCCGACGCCGGAAGCGGGGGCCATCGCAGACAGCGGGCGCATCTATCCGATCCATACGAAAATGCCGAAACCCATCGCGGGCGGGGTCCCACGCGACGATGTACCAAAGCGGCGGCAGGATCAGCATGGCTTGCGGCTCTACCGTGCGAGAGGTGACATGTCCCTTGGCATCGCGGTAGTCAAAGCCAATAGGGGTTTGGTTCAGAAACCCGGCCTCGAACACTGGCAGCAGCGTCGGGTCAATCGGCCCAAGTTGGCTGATATCCTGCCCCGCTGGCAACTCGCCGATATAGAGACATTCCAAAAACGCACGAAGGTCCCGCAGCTTGTCGGTGGGCAGGGCGCGTTCGATCTTGGCAAGCGCGGAATCTGCAAGGTCAGAGAAGGGAATCGGTTGCGTCGCCCGCTGTGCTGCGACCGTGATAAGCAGCGCGAACACCTCTGGAACGGCTAGCCGCGCCGTTGTCTGAACAGAGCTGGGATCAAGCCGCACCCCGCCACCGCGCCCGACTTCTGATTGGATGATGAAGCCTTGGTCGCGCAGCGATGCGATGTCACGCAGCACGGTTCGGCGCGCAGCCCCGGTTTCAGAGCAAAGCGCTTGCAACGTGGTGCCGTGGTTCCGACGCAAGTAGCGGATGATTGTTTCGTGGCGCTCGCTGCGCTGCATCTGATCGGCTCAATATAAAAGGTGCCATATTTTGGCACCTTTAGGTTTTACGCAGTATCTGTCGATCAGAAAGGACTTCGACAATGACGGACACAGCCAAAAACCTGCCCCAGATCCTGAACCCCGCTGACATGCCCGACCCGCGCCCTTTGGGCTATAGCGTTGCCGCAATCGCGCCTGCCGGGTCGATTGCCTTTATTTCCGGTCAGGCGGGTGTCGATGCCCAAGGACAGTTCCCGCCAGATTTCATGGCGCAGTTGCAGCTAGCCTATGCCAATCTGCTTGCCGTTCTGAAAGCGTGCGGCGCTGGACCCGAGCATGTGGTCAAATTGGGCGTGTATGTTGTGGATCATGAGCCTTCCAAACTGCCGCTCTTGACACAAGCAGTCACCGAGGTGTTCGGCACGCGATTGCCTGCGCAGACATTGGTGCCTGTGCCCTGCCTTGCCATCCCGCCAATGTTGGTCGAGGTGGAAGCGGTTGTCGCCATGCCCTGAATGGGGTCTGTTCTATCCAAAAGGGGGCGGTCGCCCCCCTCTGGATGTGGTTTTAACGCAGCATTTGGCGGCGTAGCTGGACACCGTTCAGGGTGTCGTTCAAGACCACGTCCTCCATGCGCAAGGTTGTCCCTTTCGCAATGTTGCGTGTCAGCGCTACGCCATGCGCAAGGCCAATCGGCAAAAGTGCCTGCGCGCGGCTGGCTTGGGCGCTGGTCGCGCGGGCGTAGACGGTCCAGCCGCCTTCGCCATCCAGCATGTCGCCTGCGCGCAGGTCGCGCTTGGCCACGGCCACAGCATCGCCCCGCCAGTCGCGGGTTTGGCCGGTGGGTTCCCCCCGCAAGGCGACCGACAGGGCAGAGACTGACAGCTCCAACCCGATCAGGTGGAAGGGTTTATACATCGCCGCGTAGCGCCCGGTTGTGTCGGTGGGCAGGCCGTATTGCTTGAAGCAGGCGGCGGCGTAGTCGTTGGGTGCTTTCAGCACCACGTAGACGCCCCAGCGCAGATCGCGGAACACGGGTCGCCCATCGCGTTCCAGCGACGAGACGACCTCGACCATGCCATCGCGGGCAAGCTGTCCGCCAACGCTTTGGGGGCGCAGGATATTGGCCAGGTCGTCAACCCCGCAGGCGGGAAAGCCCAAGCCTGCTTCGGGCACGTCCAGCCCGCAGGCATTGGCCATGGCCGCGGCCTCGATGGCGGATTTCGTGCCGTCCAGAAACGAGTTGAACATCTGCGGGTTCATGCCCGCCGCTTGTGCGGCTTCTGGCGTCAGGCCGTAATGCGACCACACATCATCGGGCGTGACATGGTGGTAGGCGGGCAGGTATTTCGTGCCCTTGCCTGCGGCGGCAACCTGAAACCCGGTCGCGCGCGCCCAATCGACCATTTCGGCCACAAGCGCGGGCTGGTCGCCATAGGCCATGGAATAGACCACGCCCGCCCGCGCGGCACGCCGCGCCAGTTCCGCGCCCGCCAGCACATCAGCCTCGACATTGACCATGACGATATGGCGGCCCGCGTCGATGGCGGCCAGTGCATGGGTGATCCCGGCTTCGGGGTGGCCGGTGGCTTCGATCACGACATCGACCTCTGCGCGGGCGGCGTCCAGCCCGCTATCGGTGAAGCGAGTGGCGGCTATACGCGCGTCATCCCAGCCCACGTTGCGGCAGGCGGCGCGGGCGCGGTCGGGGTCCAGATCGGCGATGACCGCGACCTCCAGCCCCGCGATGGTGGGCACTTGGGCCAGGAACATGGACCCGAATTTGCCCGCCCCGATCAGGGCCACGCGGATGGGGTGGTCGCGCTCTGCGGCCAGTCGTGCAAGGTTCATGGCTTGTCCTTTCGCAAGGCAGGCAGGCCCACGCCGGTGCTGTCAAAGCCCCCATCGGCGGCCAGAACCTGGCCCGTGATGTAGCTGGCGCGGTCCGAGGCCAGAAAAGTGATCGCGGCCGCGATTTCGGCCTCTGACCCGTAGCGGTTCAGCGGGATCGCGTCGTGATAGGCGTCGATAATCTCTTGGCTGTGAACGGCCATCGCCAGCTTGGTGCGCACCGGGCCGGGGCAGACGCAATTGGCGCGCACGCCATATTCGCCCAGTTCCGCCGCCTGCTGCTTGGTCAACTGGATGACCGCAGCCTTCGAAGTGCCATAGGCCACCCGCAAGGTAGAAGCGCGCAGACCAGAGATAGAGGCGATATTCACGATGCTGCCCCGGCTGGCCTTCAGCAGCGGCAGCGCGGCCTGCGAACACAGGAAGGTGCCGTCCAGATTGGTGGCCATGACCGTGCGCCACATGGCGAAATCGCACGCCTCGATCGGGCCGAAATGCGCAACGCCCGCGTTATTCACAAGGCAATCCAGACGGGGCAGCGCGGCGAAGACCCGTGCCACCGCATCTGGGTCCGCGATGTCGCAGTCGACGCCGGACCCGCCGGGCACTTGCGCAACGGCTTGCGCCAGCTCCTCGCTGTCGCGGTCGAGCAGGACCACGCGCCAGCCTTGCGCCGCGAAATCCTGCGCCGTCGCCAGCCCGATGCCGCGCGCGGCCCCTGTGACCAGCGCCAGTTTCTGCTCTGCCATGTTTTCCTCCCTTGGCCTGTGGCGCGAGTTTTGCCATCGAATTTGTGAAAGACAAGCACCTGTCGGGCCGTTAGGCTTGGGGCAAAGCTGGAAGTGGAGTGGTGTATGCGCCTTGTCAAAGCCCTGTTCGTGGCCATTCTGGGCCTTGTTGTCCTTCTGGGGGCCGCGATTTTCCTTGTCCCGACAGAGCGGCTTGCCAATCTTGCCGCCGATCAGTTCGAGACCGCCACGGGCCGGCAACTGAATATCGGGGGCGAGGTGGGGCTGAGCGTGTTCCCCGTGCTGGGCGCGCGGGCGCAGGATATTTCCATCGGCAACCCAGACTGGGCGGGCGAGGGCGAATTGCTGCGCGCGGCGGAAATGGACATTGGGGTCGATCTGATGTCGCTGTTTTCCGGCCGGGTCGCGGTGGAACGCGTGGTGCTGCAATCGCCCGTCGTGACCCTGCGCCGCGCGGCGGACGGGCGCGCGACATTTGATTTCGCGCAACCCGGTGCTGCGGCAGCAGCCCCGCAAAGCGCCCCGTCTGGTGGGGCCATGCGCGAGTTGTCGCTGGCAGAGGCCCGGATCGTGGACGGTACCCTGCGCTTTGTGGATGAAACCAGTGACATGGTGCTGGACTTGGCCGGGCTGAATGCCTCGCTGTCCATGCCCGATATGAACGGCCCCTTGTCGCTGGACGCGGATGCCCTGCTGAACCGCCAACCCGTCACCATCAGCCTGCGGGCGGGCAATGCGGCCACGCTTCTGGCCGGGGGGCTGACGGCACTTGCGCTAGAGGCCGAGATCGCCGGGGCAGAGGCCAGCTTCGAAGGGCGCGCGGCGCTGACCGATCTGGTGCTGGAAGGGCGCGCGCAAGGCGCGCTGCCGGCGCTTGCGCCAGTGCTTGCGGCCTTGGGGCAGTCGGGCAGCGAAGTGCCGGCGCAATACCGCCCCATCCGGTTTGACGGGCAGGTCACGCGCACCGCCAGTGGCCAGCTTTTCCTGCGCGAGGTTGCGGCCAATGCAGGCGATCTGGCGGTGACGGGCGCGGCGGATGTCACGCTTGGTGGCGCGCGCCCGGTGGTCAATGCGCAGCTGTCCATTCCGGTTCTGAATGCGCGCGGCACGGGCGGTGGCGTAGATAGCGGCGGCGCGGCGGCGTCGGGCTGGTCGCGAGAGCCGATAGATGCCTCTGCCGTGGGCCTGATCGACGGTGAAATCGCGCTGAGTATCGGCGAGATCCGCAGCGACAGCGGCACGTTCGGCCCGATCCGCCTGCGCACAGAGATCGAGAACGCGCGCGCCGTGACCCAAATCCGCGAAGCGCGGTTGTTCGGCGGCGATGTGTCGGGACAGTTTATCCTCAACAATCGCAACGGATTATCGATGCGTGCCGTGCTCGATGCAGCGGGAATTAGCCTGATGCAGCTTTTGCGTGATACCGCCGACTTCGAGCGGCTCAATGGCACCGCGCAAGCGAGTATTGATGTGCTCGGGTCGGGCAACAGCCTGCATGCGATCATGAACAGCTTGCAGGGGCAGGGGTCCATGACCTTCTCACAGGGTGAGATTCTGGGCCTCGATCTGGCCGGGATGCTACGCAATCTGGACCTTGGTTATGTCGGAGAAGGCACAAGCACCATTTACAACAGCATTACCGGCAGCTTCACCATGGCGGGCGGGGTTCTGAGCAATGACGACCTCAAGCTCGACTCGCAGCGCGTGCAGGTTGACGGGCGCGGGCAGGTCGGTGTCGGGGCGCAGACGCTGGACTACCGGATCGTGCCATCGGCGCTGCGTGATGCCGAAGGCAATGCCCTGCGTGTGCCGTTGATCGTGACCGGCCCCTGGAGCGCGCCGCGCTTCCGGCTGGACATGGAGGCACTCGCCCGCGAACGGCTGGAAGAGGAACGCGAACGGCTTGAAGCCTTGGCCCGCGAGGAAGCGCAACGTCTGGAAGAGCGCGCCCGCGCAGAGGCCGAAGCCCGCATCGAGAGCGAATTGGGCGTGCAGCGCGAAGAGGGCGAATCGTTGGAAGATACCGTGCGCCGTGGCGTCGAGGGGCGTATTACCGAAGAACTGGGGCGCGGCCTGCGCGGGCTTTTGGGCGGCAACTAGGGCGCAGTGCCCGAACGCAAAACGGCCCGCGCGATGCGGGCCGTTCCGTGAAACTGTTCTGGTCGCCCTAGGCGTGCGACAGGCGTTCGATTTCTTCTTTCAGGCGTAGCTTTTGCTTCTTCAGCGTGGCGATTTCCTGGTCGCTGCTGCCCGGGCTTCGCTGGATCATGTCGACCTGTTCAGAGAGATGCGCGTGTTTTTCGCGGAGCGCGGTTAGATGCGAGGTTAGTGACATTCAGGTGTCCTCCTTCTCTGATTGCGACAGAATGATTGCACCACAGGTCAGGGCACCTGTCACCAAAAATCGGAGTGAGCGCGCGCGTCCTGCGCCGATTCCTGCCGGAATGGTTTCCGGCAAGTTTACACTGTCACCGCCTGTGCCTGTTGGGTGCCCACACCGAAAACCCGCTTGTAGCGTTCGATTTCCGCAGCTGGCCCCATGGCCTTGTTCGGATTGTCTGACAGTTTGACGGTGGGTTTGCCGTCGGCGCTGATGGCCTTGCACACCAGGCTGAACGGGGCCAGCCCGTCGCCTTCGGCCAAGCCGCGGAAATCATTTGTCAAAAGCGTGCCCCAACCGAAGCTGACCTTGACCCGGCCCGCGAATTGGCGGTGCAGGGCGGTGATGCGGTCCACGTCCAGCCCGTCGGAAAAGATGACAAGCTTCTCGCGCGGGTCTTGGCCATGGGCCTGCCACCAGCGGATCGCGGCTTCGGCCCCGGCTTCGGGTGCGCCCGAATCGATGCGAATGCCGGTCCACTCGGCCAGCCAGTCGGGGGCGCGGTCCAGAAAACCTTGGGTGCCGTAGGTGTCGGGCAGGATGATGCGCAGGTTGCCGGAATGCTCTGCCTGCCAATCGGCCAGCACGCGGTAGGGCGCTTGCGCCAGCGCCGCGTCATCGGGGGCAAGGGCGGCGTAGACCATGGGCAATTCATGCGCGTTGGTGCCGATGGCTTCGACCTCTCGGCGCATGGCGATCAGGCAATTCGAGGTGCCGATAAATCGCTCTCCAAGACCTTCCATCATGGCCTGCACGCACCAGTCCTGCCACAAGAAACTGTGGCGGCGGCGGGTGCCGAAATCGGCAATGCGCAACCCCTCCAGCCCTTGCAGTCCTTCGATCTTTTCCCAGACGCGCGTCATGGCGCGAGCGTAAAGCACCTGCAATTCGAACCGTTTCATCTGGCCCAGCACGGCGCGCGAGCGCAGCTCCATCAGCACCGCCAGCGCCGGGATTTCCCACAGCATGGCCTCTGCCCAAGACCCCTCGAAGGTCAGTTCATACTGATCGCCCACGCGTTCCAGATGGTAGGGGGGCAGTTGGAAATTCTCGAACCATTCCATGAAATCGGGCCGGAACATCTGGCGTTTGCCGTAGAACGTATTGCCGCGCAGAAAGGTCGATTCGCCGCGCGACAGGCGCAGCGTGCGGATATGGTCCAGTTGGGCGCGCAGTTCGCCTTCGTCGATCAGCTTGGCCAGCGGCACATCCTTGGCGCGGTTAATCAGGCTGAAGGTCACGCGCGTGTCGGGGCGGTTGGTAAAGACCGACTGGCACATCAGAAGCTTGTAGAAATCGGTGTCGATCAGGGACCGGACGATCGGGTCCAGCTTCCAGCGGTGGTTATAGACGCGGGTGGCGATGTCCATGGGTCAGGCCAACTCCACGCCGGCACCGCGCATCTGCTCTGCGGCCTTGGCCATGGACCCGTTCAGGTCGATCCCCCGGCACAGGCTGGTCAGCACGCGCACCTTGAAGCCCAGCTTCGCGGCATCAATCGCCGACCATGCCACGCAAAAATCGGTGGCAAGGCCCACGAATTCCAACTCGGTCAGCCCACGCGTGCGCAGATACCCTTCCAGCCCGGTGGGGGTTTTCTGGTCATTCTCGAAAAACGCCGAATAGCTGTCGATCTGGCGGCGGAACCCTTTGCGGATAATCAGGTCGGCGTGCTCGGTGTTCAGCCCCGCGTGGAATGCCGCCCCGTGTGACCCTTGCACGCAATGGTCCGGCCACAGCACTTGGGGGCCATAGGGCATGTCCACCATCTGCATCGGCGCGCGGCCTGCGTGCTGGCTGGCGAAAGAGCTGTGATCGGCCGGGTGCCAGTCTTGCGTCAGGATCACGGCCTCGGCCTCTGCCATGCGGGCATTCACGCCGGGCACGATCTGGTCGCCGTCTGTCACGGCCAGAGCGCCGCCGGGGCAGAAATCGTTTTGCAGGTCGATGACGATCAGGGCGTGCATGTTCGGCCTTTCGCTTATGCGGTCGCGCCTATCCTAAGCGTTGAAGCCATATCTGCAACGGGGTCGTTTTGACGTGTATCAATCCCCGCGGGCCGCATAGCTGCTATTTTGCCGCCATCACGTTCAGGAGGGTCGGATATGAAGATTCTCGTCGGCTATGCCACCAAGGAAGGGCAATCGCGCAAGATTGCCCGCTGGATCGCGGACCGGGCCGCGGATGCGGGACACTCGAGCGAGCTTTTGGCGTTAGACGATGCGGATGGGTTGGAGATGGCCCGGTTCGACCGCGCCGTTCTTGTGGCCTCCATCCATGTCGGTCAGTTCAAGCCCGCGCTGGCAGAGTTCGCGGCGGCCCATGCTGGCTGGCTTGGGGCGCATCCGACCTTGTTCCTGCCGGTGTCCTTGGCCGCAGCCGGGCACGATTCCGACGATTGGCGGGCCTTGGCCAAGATCGAACAGGATCTGGCGCAGGCAACAGGCTGGACGCCGTCGCGGGTAGAACATACCGCCGGGGCCTACACGCCGTCGAGATACGACATGCTTACAAGGTTCATCATGCGGCGGATCGTGGCCAAGAAAGACCCCGATGCCGATCTGGACGTGGATCACGAATATACCGATTGGGCCGATCTGGGCCGCGTTGTCGATTCGTGGCTGGAGGCCTGACACCGCTGCCTTCAGTCTTGCGATGACACGGATCGGGATTTATGGAGCCGCCATGTTTACCGTCGCCGCGCTATACCATTTCACCCGTTTCGATGACCCTTCGGCGTTGAAAGGGCCGTTGGCGGCCTTGTGCTGCGCCAAAGAGGTCAAGGGCTCTCTCTTGTTGGCGCAAGAGGGGATCAACGGCACGATTGCGGGCACGCGCGACGGGATTGATGCGGTTCTAGCCCATATTCGCGCACTTCCGGGCTGTGCCGGGCTGGAGTGGAAGGAAAGCCACGCGCCCGAGATGCCCTTCGGCCGCATGAAGGTGCGGCTGAAGCGCGAGATCGTCACCATGGGCCAGCCCGATGTCGATCCGCGCGCGGGCACCGGGCATTATGTGGACCCCGCCGACTGGAACGACCTTATCAGCGCGCCCGATGTGGCTGTGATCGACACGCGCAATGATTACGAGGTTGCCATCGGCACGTTTGAAGGCGCGATTGATCCGGGCACCAAGGCCTTTGGCGAATTCCCGCAATGGTGGGAGGAAAACCGCCACCGCTTTCACAACAAGCGGATTGCCATGTTCTGCACGGGCGGCATTCGCTGCGAGAAATCGACCAACTACCTGCTGGGGCAGGGGGTGCAAGAGGTCTATCATCTAAAGGGCGGCATCCTGAAATATCTGGAGGACGTGCCGCCAGAGCAAAGCCTGTGGAAGGGCGCGTGTTTCGTGTTCGATCAGCGTGTTTCGGTCGAGCATGGGCTAAAGCCCGGCCCGCATATCATGTGCCATGCCTGCCGCCGCCCGCTTTGGCCCGAAGACACCAAGCGCCCCGAATACGAAGAGGGCGTGCAGTGTCACCATTGCGTCGATGAATTCAGCCCCGAGCGGCGCGAGGGATTTCGCGAACGCCAGCGCCAGATCGCCTTGGCCGCAGAGCGGGGCGAATTGCATCTGGGCCGCTGAGGCAATGATGCGGCGTGTTATCGATAACATTGGTAAGGTTTTTTGTTCACTCCGGTCGCGGGCTGTGGTCTAAGTTCGCGCACGGGCAGAACACTGCCTGAATGATAACTCGGGAGGAGTAAGAATGGATCGTCGTTCTTTTCTGAAGACATCGGCGCTGGGCGGCACGGCTGCCGCAGCCTCGACCCTTGCCGCGCCCGCGGTGGCGCAAGGCAACATCACTTGGCGCATGGTCACGACATGGCCGCGCAATTTCCCCGGTCTGGGCACCGGCGCGCAGCGCGTGGCCGACCGTATCACCGCGGCCTCTGACGGTGCGCTGACGGTTGAAGTGTTCGCTGCCGGCGAAATGGTGCCGGCGCTGCAATCGCTGGACGCTGTCATCGACGGCTCTGCCGAGATGAGCCATGGTGCCGCCTATTACTGGCAGAACAAGTCCGTCGGCCTGTCCTTCTTCACCGGCGTTCCCTTCGGTATGACCTCGCGCGAATTGGCGGCATGGGTGCGTTACGGCGGCGGCCAGGAGCTGTGGGACGAAATCTATGACCAGTTCGGCGTTCAGGGCTTCCTGTCGGGCGATACCGGCACGCAGGCTGGTGGCTGGTTTAACCAAGAGCTGACCGGTCTGGCCGATATTCAGGGTCTACGCTTCCGCACCCCCGGCCTTGGTGGTCAGGTCTGGCAGAAGATGGGCGCATCGGTCACGAACCTTGCTGGTGGCGAGATTTTCCAAGCGCTGCAATCGGGCGCGCTGGATGCCGCCGAATTCGTCGGCCCCTACAATGACCGTGCGCTGGGCTTCCACCAGCTGCGCAAGCACTACTACACCAGCTCTTTCAACGAGCCGGGTCTGGCGACCGAGGTTGTGGTGGACAAGGCCAAGTTTCAGGCGCTGCCCGCGAACCTGCAAGCCATTGTTCGCGATGCCTGCCAAGCGGAATACGATCAGGTTCCGTCGGAATTCTATGCCAATGACCCGATCGCGCTGGCCGACATGGTCGAGAACCATGGCGTCATCGTGCACGAGAACTGGCCGGAAGAAATCTGGCAGGGTGGCGCGAATGCTGCGAAAGAGCTGCTGAGCGAAATCCTCGAAGGTGGTGACGAGCTGACCAAGAAGGTCGCGCAAAGCTATGTCAGCAACCTGAACGTGCTGCGCACCCGCACCGAGCGCACGGACCTGACCTACGCCCTGGCGCGTCAGAAATATTTCGATATTTCCGACCTGGGCTAAGGCCAATCGCAAAGCCAATCCCGAAGGCCCCGGACGTGATCCGGGGCCTTTTGGGCAACCAAGCATCCGATCACGAGGGCCATGATGACCGCACTCGCCGCACTCATGAAAGCGATCAACGCGCTGAACCGCCTTGTCGGCAACACCTTCATGTGGTTGTCGGTGGGGATCGTCCTTGTGTGTTTCTGGGTGGTGGTCGAACGCTACCTGTTCGCCAATACCCGGTTGTGGATGCAAGACCTTTACCCATGGCTGAACGGCGTGATGTTCACCGCCGTGGCGGGCTATGGCCTGTATCGCAACGACCATGTGCGCGTGGACATCTTCTTTCGGCCCGCCAGCACGCTGCGCAAGGCGTGGATGGACCTGCTGGGCGTCGCGATCTTCCTCATGCCCTTTGCCGCAGTGGTCTGGATTTATTCCTTCACCTTTGTCGAACGCTCCATCGGCCTGCTTGAGGGCTCGGCGAACCCCGGCGGGATGCCGGGTCTGTTCGTGCTGAAAAGCTTCATTCTGGTGTTCGCGGCGCTGATCGGGTTGCAGGGGATCGCGATGGCGATCCGGTCGATCCTGATTATCGCGGGTCGCGAAGACCTTGTGCCCGAAGACTACCGCTACCAATACGAGACGGAGAACGCCTGACATGGATCCGGTTTTGATTGGCGAGATCCTCGCCGGGACAATGTTCCTTGGCGTGATCGGTTTCCTGCTGCTGGGCTTTCCGGTGGCCTTCACGCTGGCGGGCACGTCTATTCTGTTTGCCTTCGCGGGCCTCTATTTCGGCGTGTTCGACATGTCGAACCTGCGTTCTTTGGCAGGCCGCTACACGGGCTACATGCTGAACGAGGTGCTGGTCGCGGTGCCCTTGTTCATCTTCATGGGCGTGATGCTGGAACGCTCGAATATTGCAGAACAGCTTCTGTCCACCATGGGCCGCCTGTTTGGCAATATGCGCGGCGGGCTTGGCATATCGGTTATCCTTGTGGGCGCGCTTCTGGCCGCCAGCACCGGCGTGGTGGGCGCGACCGTGGTGACGATGGGCCTGATTTCGCTGCCCGCGATGATGCGCGCGGGCTATGACCCCAAGCTGGCCTGCGGGGCCATCTGCGCCAGCGGCACGCTTGGGCAGATCATCCCGCCCTCGACCGTGCTGATCTTCATGGGCGACATGATCGCGGGGATGCACAGCCAGGTCCAGATGAGCCTTGGGAATTTCGCACCCACCACGGTGTCTGTGGGCGACCTCTTCGCGGGTGCGTTCATTCCGGGCTTGGTGATGGTAGCACTCTATATCACCTATATCCTGTTCATGGCGGTGGTGCGGCCCGAAAGCTGCCCCGCAACGCCCATCCCGCCCGAAGAAAAGGCCGGACTGGGCCGCGAAATCGTGACCGCGCTGATCCCGCCGCTTTTGCTGATCTTCGCCGTGCTTGGGTCGATCTTGGGCGGTATCGCGACACCAACAGAGGCCGCGTCGGTCGGCGCCGTCGGGGCCACCATTCTGGCCGCGCTGCGCCGCCGCCTGAGCGGTCAGGTTTTCGTCGATGTGGCGCGCCGCACGGCGGTCATCACCTCGATGATCTTCATCATCCTCTTCGGCGCGTCGGTCTTCGCCATCGTCTTCCGCCAGATGGGCGGCGACGATCTGGTGCACGAATTCCTGTCGGCCATGCCGGGCGGCGCGATGGGTGCGATGATTACCGTCATGGTGCTGATGTTCGTTCTGGGCTTTATCCTTGATACGTTCGAGATCATCTTCATCGTGCTGCCGATTACCGCGCCGACGCTGCTGATGCTGGGGGTCGACCCGGTCTGGCTGGGCGTGATGATCGGGGTGAACCTGCAAACCAGCTTCCTGACGCCACCCTTCGGCTTCGCGCTGTTCTACCTGCGCGGCGTGGCCCCGAATTCGGTCACGACCGGTATGATCTACAAGGGCGCGATCCCCTTCGTGCTGTTGCAGATCACGGCCATCGTGCTCTTGTTCATGTTCCCGCAGCTTGTGCTGTGGTTGCCGGGGGTTCTGTTCTAGGTCTTGTGGCTTTGACTTTGGCCTTGGGCGCGCCATTTGCCGCCCAAAGCCAAAGAGGACCGCATGACCCAGATAGAACCGACCCGCGATGCCGCCCTTGCCCGTCTGGCCGCCTTCACGCCAGAGATGGGCGCGCGCTACGCCAAGCGCCGCAACACCGATTATGGGCCGGGGCGGCATGGGGCGGTGTCACGGCTCTCGCCGCATATCCGCCGCCGCTTGGTGTCCGAGGACGAGGTGATCGCCGCCGCCTTGGCCGCGCATGGGCCAGAGGGGGCCGAGAAATTCATTCAAGAGGTCGTCTGGCGCAGCTATTTCAAAGGCTGGCTGGAACAGCGCCCCACCACATGGAACAGCTACCGCGACGGGCTGCAGCGCGATCTGGCGCTTGTCGCCGAAGACCGCAAGCTACGCGCACAGGTGCAAGCCGCGACCGAGGGGCGCACGGGGCTGGACTATTTCGACGCCTGGGCGCAGGAGCTGACAGAGACGGGTTATCTGCACAACCACGCAAGGATGTGGTTCGCGTCCATCTGGATATTCACCTTCGGCCTGCCATGGCGCTTGGGCGCGGATTTCTTCCTGCGCCACCTGTTGGATGGCGATCCGGCCTCGAACACGCTCGGCTGGCGCTGGGTTGCCGGGCTGCACACGCGTGGCAAGACCTATGCCGCGCAGGCGTGGAACATCGCCAAATTCACCGATGGCCGCTTTTCCCCGCGCGAAGCGGATCTGGCCCCAGACGCCCCGGCGCTGGAGCATGAAGAACCTGACGGCCTGCCGCCGCGCTTGGGCCTGCGCACGCCCTCCTCGCCTGACATGGCACGGCCTACGGCCTTGTTGCTGACGGAAGAGGATTGCACGCTGGCCGTGCCGGAAGGGTTGAACATCGTCGCAAGCGCAACCTTGGAAGCGAGCCATCTGCGCTCGCTCGGCCCGGTGTCAGACGTGGTCGCCGATTTCGAACGCGCAGCGCTTCAGGACTCGGCCAGCCGGCTTGCCCCTGACGCCACGGCCCTGCGCGCAGGCGTGCCGGGTGACTTGGCCAAATGGGCGGCCAAAGCGGGCGCGGAACAGATCGTGACAGGCTTTGTCCCCCGCGGCCCGCTGCGCGACTGGCTGGACAGCGCGTCGCCCGCTATGGCCGCGCAAGGCGTGACCCTGACAGAGGTCCAGCGCGACTGGGACCGACTGGTCTGCCCCCATGCGACGGCTGGATTCTTCAAGGTCAAACAGAAAATCCCCCAGATCCTGCAATGCGCAGGGCTGCTCTAGGCAGGGCGTGATAAAGGGTTATTCAGAGGAAGATGGCTCCGGCGGTAGGGATCGAACCTACGACCAATTGATTAACAGTCAACTGCTCTACCGCTGAGCTACGCCGGACCATGGGCGCGCTATAGCAACTGCGTTTGGGGGCGTAAAGTGGGAATCGGCAAGAAAATTGTCAGCTTTGCAACAAGCTGAATTCTGCCATCGGGTGCAGGGACTTGTGGGCCTTGACCACCTCTCGGTTATGCAGGTCGACCAGATGGGCAAAGACATTCCGCGCGGCGGCTTTGTGCAGGGCGGGGTTCAGGTCGGTATAGATCCGCCGGGTCAGCTTGTCGATTGTCGCCGGGCCTTCGCCAAGTTCCGCGAGGATTGCGCTCTCGCGGGCTTTGCGGTGGGTCGTAAGCTCTGCAATTCGGGCGGCGGGGTCCGTGATCGGCGCGCCGTGACCCGAGTGAAACACCCGCGCGCCCAAGTCTGCCAGTTTCGCAAGCGAGGCCATATACGCCCCCATATCCCCATCGGGCGGCGAGACGAGCGACGGGGCCCAGCCCATCACATGGTCGCCCGTGAAAATCATGTCGCGCCACTGAAAGCACATGTGATTGCCCATATGCCCCGGTGTCCAGATGGCGGTGATCCGGTTCTGCCCGAAACCCACGACCTCGCCATCTTGCAGGTCGCGGTCGGGGCGAAAGGCGGGGTCGACACCCTCGCCGCCCGATACACCTTCGGCGGCCAAGCGCTGCATAAGTGCGCTTTGCCCCGCGCGGCTGTCGCCATAGGCCAAAACCGGGGCACCCGTGGCGCTGGCAAGGGCAGGGGCCAGCGGCGAGTGGTCCTTGTGGCTGTGCGTGACCAGTATGCAGGCCACCTTGTCGTCCCCAACCGCGGCCAAGAGCTGCGCCAGATGGTCGGGATCGTCCGGGCCGGGGTCGATGATGCACAGATCACCCGACCCAAGAATATAGCTGTTGGTGCCGTCGCCCGTCATCGGCGACGGGTTGTTGCAGCGGATCAGGCGCAGGTCGGGGGCAAGGTGGGTCAGGCTGCTCATATGCCGGGAAAATATCGCGGTGCGATGGGGCTGTATAGCGTGTATGTTGGCCCCGACCCGATTGGACCTGCCCGATGCTGAACCCGTTGCCCGCGATCAAGACCATTTTGCCCCGCAGCTTTTTCGGGCGCGCAGTGCTGATCGTGGTCGTGCCGATCCTGCTTTTGCAGATCGTGCTGTCGGTGGTTTTCGTGCAGCGCCATTACGAGCGGGTCACGCAACAGATGACCGGCGGCGCGCTGGACGCGGCCCGCGTGGTGATCGCGCGGATAGATGCCGCGCCCGATTCCGATCTGCCCGCGATCATGCAATCCGACATTGCCCGCGCGCTGGAGATGCAGTTGACCCTTGGCACCGCGCCCCCTGAGAATAACCAGCCGGGGGCCGCTTGGTATGATCTGGCTGGGCGCGAGATACTGTCGGTGCTGGCCGCTGGCGTGCCGGAGTATCTGGGAGCCATGCTGCGCAACGACCCGGACAGTGCCGTGTTTTGGGCGCAGACAGGGCACGGGCCATTGCAAGTGTCTATCCCGCGCTATCGGCTGGCGCCTACAAATCCGCACCAGTTGCTGGTGCTTGTCTTCGCAGCCTCTATCGTGCTGGTGCTGATCGCGTTGCAATATCTGCGCCTGCAAATCCGCCCCATTCGGCGGCTGGGGGCGGCGGCAGAGGCATATGGGCGCGGGCAGTCGGTGCAATTGCGCGCGTCAGGCGCACGCGAGATTCGCGCCGCCGCGCTGGCGTTCATCGACATGCGCAACCGGCTGGAGCGGCAGAATGCGCAGCGCAAGATGATGCTGTCGGGCTTGGGCCATGACATGCGCACGCCGCTGACGCGAATGCGGCTTATGCTGTCCATGGCCGACCCGTCAGAGGATCGCGACGCGCTGGAAACGGAAATCGCCGATCTGGAAAAGCTGTTGAACGGTTTTCTGGATTACGCCCGCGGGGAAGAGGCGGCGCGCCTTGCCCTGCTGGACCCCGCGCAGATCGTGGCCGATCTGGTGGCCCGCTATCATAGTGCGGGGCGTAAGGTCGAGTTGCACTTGGCCGATGGCCTGCCCCGGCAGATGCAACTACGCGAGGGGCAACTGGACCGGGCGCTGGACAATATTCTGGGCAACGCGCTGGAATACGGCACGGTGGCCCGCGTGGACATGTCCTTGGATGGCAGCAGCCTGACAATCGCGGTCGAAGATGACGGGCCGGGCATTGCCCCCGAAGACCGCGCTCGGGTTTGCGAACCTTTCGTGCGGCTGGACCAGTCGCGCAACCAGAATGCGGGGGCGCATGTGGGCCTTGGCTTGGCAATCGCCCAAGACATCGCGCGCGCGCATGGCGGAAAGCTTGTGTTGGAGGATGGGGTTGCCCTTGGCGGTCTGCGGGTGGTTTTGCAGATCCCGGTTCGGACCGACCCACCCTGAGAAAAGGCGCGCAAGGCCATTGCCCTGCGCGCCCTTGGGTTAGTGAACGGCGGCTTTCGGCGCGTCCTCGTCGCTGGCCAGATGGTCGCCGATCAGCAACCCGTCCGGCCCGGCCGTGACGGTCACGGTGGTGCCGTCCATGATCTTGCCACCCAGCAGCAACTCTGCCAGCGGGTCTTGCAAGTAGCGCTGGATCACCCGCTTCAGCGGGCGCGCGCCATAGACCGGGTCATAGCCCTTGTCGGCCAGCCATGCGCGGGCGCTGTCGTCCAGATCCAGCGTGATCTTGCGCGCCAGCAGGCGTTTCAGCAACCGACCGATCTGGATATCGACAATCGCGTCCATATCCTTGCGAGCCAGGCGGTCGAAGATCACGGTCTCGTCCAGACGGTTCAGGAATTCGGGGCGGAAATGCGCCCGCACCGCTTCCATCACCTCGTCGCGCGCGGCTTTCGGGTCAGACCCTTCGGGCAGACGTGACAGCGCCTGCGACCCAAGGTTAGAGGTCAACACGATCAGCGTTTGCTTGAAATCGACCGTGCGGCCCTGACCATCGGTCAGCACCCCGTCATCGAGCACCTGCAACAGCACGTTGAACACGTCCGGATGCGCCTTTTCGACCTCGTCGAACAAGATCACCTGATACGGGCGCCGCCGCACCGCTTCGGTCAGAACGCCGCCTTCGTCATAGCCGACATAGCCCGGAGGGGCACCGATCAGCCGTGCGACCGAATGCTTCTCCATGAATTCGGACATGTCGATACGCACCATCGCCTGATCGTCGTCGAACAGGTAGGCCGCGACCGCCTTGGTAAGTTCGGTCTTGCCCACGCCGGTTGGCCCAAGGAACAGGAACGACCCAAGAGGGCGGTTCTCGTCGTTCAGACCCGCGCGCGCACGGCGCACGGCATTGGCCACGGCGCGCAAGGCCGCGTCTTGGCCAACAACACGCTTGCGCAACTCGTCTTCCATGCGCAACAGCTTCTCGCGCTCACCTTCCAGCATTTTACTTGTGGGGATGCCCGTCCAGCGTTCGACCACTTCGGCAATCTGCTCTGGGCGCACGGCGTCGGCGACCATCTTCTCGGTCTCTCGCGCTTCGGCCTCGGCCAGTTTGCGCTCCAGCTCGGGGATCTGGCCGTATTGCAGCTTCCCGGCGGTGGCGAAATCGCCCGTCCGTTTGGCGGTTTCCAGCTCTATCCGGGCGCGGTCCAGATCTTCCTTGATCTGGCGCGCAGCTTCCAGCTTGTCGCGCTCTGCCTGCCAGGTGGCGGTCATCTCGGCGCTGCGCTGCTGCAACTCCGCCAATTCGCGCTCCAGCCCTTCCAGCCGATCCTTGGACGCGGCGTCGTCTTCTTTCTTCAACGCCTCGGCCTCGATCTGCTTTTGCAAGATGTCGCGGTCCAGCGCGTCCAGTTCCTCGGGCTTGCTGTCCACTTCCATGCGCAGGCGGCTGGCGGCCTCGTCCATCAGGTCGATCGCCTTGTCCGGCAGGAACCGGTCGGTGATGTAGCGATGCGAGAGCGTGGCCGCTGTCACCAGCGCGCTGTCGGAAATCCGCACGCCGTGGTGCAGTTCATACTTTTCCTTGATGCCCCGCAGGATAGAGATCGTATCCTCGACCGACGGTTCCTCGACCATCACGGGCTGGAAGCGGCGGGCAAGTGCTGCGTCCTTTTCCACATGCTTGCGGTATTCATCCAGCGTGGTGGCCCCGATGCAATGCAACTCGCCCCGTGCCAGCGCGGGTTTGATAAGGTTCGCGGCATCCATTGCGCCTTCGGATTTGCCCGCGCCGACCAGCGTGTGCATCTCGTCGATGAAGAGGATGATCTCACCCTCGGCGGCGGTCACTTCCGACAGGATGGCTTTCAGCCGTTCCTCGAATTCGCCCCGGTATTTCGCACCTGCAATCAGTGCGCCCATGTCCAGCGCCATCAGGCGTTTGTCGCGCAGGGACTCAGGCACATCGCCGTTCACGATGCGCAGCGCCAAGCCCTCGGCAATGGCGGTTTTCCCCACGCCGGGTTCACCAATCAGGACCGGGTTGTTCTTGGTCCGGCGGCTGAGCACCTGCATGGCGCGGCGAATCTCGTCGTCGCGGCCGATGATCGGGTCGATCTTGCCGTCGCGCGCGGCTTCGGTCAGGTCGCGGGCGTATTTCTTCAGCGCGTCGAAATTGTCCTCGGCGCTGGCGCTGTCGGCGGTGCGGCCCTTGCGCAGGTCATTGATCGCGCTGTTCAGGTTCTGCGCGGTCACGGCACCGGCATCCAGCGCCTCTTTCGCGTCGGATTTGACCAGCGCCAGCGCGGTCAGCAACCGTTCGACCGTGACGAAACTGTCACCGGCCTTGTCGGCCACCTGCTGGGCCTGATCCAGCACGCGCGCCATCTGCGGGTCCATGTAGATCTGCCCGTCGCCGCCCTGCACCTTGGGCAGCTTGGCAAGCGCCAGATCGTTGGATTGCGCAACCTGCGCCGGCGCGCCGCCTGCGCGGGAAATCAGCTTTGCGGCCATGCCCTGATCGTCATCCAGCAACGCCTTCAGAAGGTGGGCAGGGGTTAGCCGCTGGTGGTCTTCGCGCAGCGCGATGGTCTGTGCGGCTTGCACGAAACCGCGGGCGCGTTCAGTGAATTTGTCCATGTTCATGGTGTCGTCCTTTCATAAAGCACCCGGTTCGTGACCCCGCCTGAAATGCAGCGCGGTGGCCTGTGCGGGCCTCGGGATATATGTGGGAAGCGCGCGGCACTGTTGCAAGATTGGCACAAGACGTGGCGTGGATTTTTCAAATCGGACCGGGGCTTTGTCGCGGGAATGTCCCGCCCGCTCCGCATTCTTGCCCGAATTGAGGACAAAGATGCATCATTATCGAATTGGTTTCTTGAGGCGTGACGATGGACCGACTGACCGAAATGGAAGCATTTGCCACCGTGGTGGACCAAGGCGGTTTCACCGATGCGGCCCGCAAGATGGGCATTTCCAAGTCCGCCGTGTCCAAGCACGTCTCTTCGCTAGAGGCCCGTCTGGGCGCGCGCCTGCTGAACCGCACCACGCGCCGCGTCAGCCCCACCGATATCGGGCTTGCCTATTACGACCGTGCCCGCCGCGTTTTGAACGACGCGGGTGAGGCGGACAGCCTTGTCACTTCCATGCAATCCGCGCCCTCTGGCGTGTTGCGGCTGGCGGTTCCGACCGATTTCGGCGCGACGCATCTGTCGCCCATCCTTGGCGAATTCCTGACCCGCTACCCCGATGTGTCGGTCAACATGGTGCTGAAGAACCGCTATGTCGAGCTGATCTCGGAAGGGTTCGATCTGGCCATCCGCATGGGCGAGATGGATGACAGCACCCTGCGCGCCCGCAAGATTTGCGAGACCACGCAACGCCTGATCGCGTCGCCTGCCTACCTGGCCGAACATGGCCGCCCGGAACGGCTGGATGATCTGAACGCGCATCGCTTGCTGTACTATTCGCACAACGCCGCCTCTTCTATGTGGAAGATCACCGCCCCCTCGGGCGAGGTGCGGCAGGTGCGCTCTGCCACTTGGTTCTCTGTCAATGACGGCCAGTCGCTGCTGACGGCGGCGATCAATGGGCTTGGCATCGCCTATCTTCCCAGCTTCCTCTATGCCGACGCCATGAAAACCGGGCTGGTGGAAGATGTCATCCCCGATCTGCCGCGCGATATTCAGGGGCTTCATGCGGTCTATCCTTCGGGGCGCTACACGCAGCCCAAGGTTCGCGCGCTGATTGACTTCCTTGTCGAGAAATTCGGCACCCGTGCCGCCGACGGCTGGTAAAACCTGTTCCCTCGGGCGCTCTCCTGCGCCGCCTCTGACTGCCAAGGCACCCCGGTGCCTTGGCCTTTTCGCATGAAAAAGGCCCGACAGCGGGATGTGCCATCGGGCCTGAGCTTTGCGGTGCGATCGGCTTAGACGAAGAACTGCGCGCCGTTCGCGCTGATGGTCGAGCCGTTCACGAAGCCCGCGTCATCCGACACAAGGAAGGACACGCAGCGCGCGATTTCCTCGGGTTCGCCCAGACGACCCGCCGGGATGCCCGCGATGATCGATTCGCGCACCTTTTCCGGCACGGCCATGACCATTTCGGTCGCGATATAGCCGGGGCAGACCGCGTTCGCGGTGATGTTGAAGCGTGCGCCTTCCTGCGCCAGCGACTTCACGATGCCCAGATCGCCCGCCTTGGTCGCGGCATAGTTCACCTGGCCGAACTGGCCCTTCTGCCCGTTGATAGAGCTGATAACGACCACGCGCCCGAACTTGCGCTCGCGCATCCCCGACCAGATCGGGTGCACGGTGTTGAACACGCCGGTCAGGTTGGTGTCGATCACCTCTTTCCACTGCTCTGGCGTCATCTTGTGGAAGGGCGCGTCACGGGTGATACCCGCATTCGCCACCACGATGTCGATCGGGCCAAGGTCAGCTTCGACCTGCGCGATCCCGGCTTTGGATGCGTCGTAATCGGCGGCGTTCCACTTGTAGGTCTTGATGCCGGTTTCGGCGGTAAAGGCCGCTGCCGCTTCGTCATTGCCGGCATAGGTTGCCGCAACGGTGTAGCCCTTGTCTTTCAGTTCCTTGGAAATCGCCGCGCCAATGCCGCGCGATCCACCTGTGACCAATGCCACTCTAGCCATGATGTCCCCCTCTCTAGGTTTATGTGCTGTGCAATTTCTGGTAACGAACTAGCGATGCGTGCGCAAGAATATTGCGCACGCCAAAGCGCCTTAGCGTTCGAGGCACATTGCCACACCCATGCCGCCGCCGATGCACAGCGTGGCCAGACCCTTTTTCGCGTCCGAGCGCTGCATTTCGAACAGCAGAGTGTTCAGGATGCGGCAGCCCGATGCGCCGATGGGGTGGCCGATGGCGATGGCGCCGCCATTCACGTTCACCTTGGCCGGATCCCAGCCCATGTCCTTGTTCACGGCGCAAGCTTGGGCGGCGAAGGCTTCGTTGGCCTCGATCAGGTCCAGATCCTCGGGCTTCCAACCGGCCTTTTCCAGCGCCTTGCGGCTGGCATGGATGGGGCCGACGCCCATGATCGACGGGTCCAGACCGGCGGTCGCGTAGCTGGCAATGCGCGCGAGCGGCGTCAGGCCGCGCTTCTCGGCCTCTTCCGCGCTCATCAGCATGACGGCGGCCGCGCCATCGTTCAGGCCAGAGGCGTTCGCGGCAGTGACAGAGCCGTCCTTGGTGAAAGCCGGGCGCAGCTTTTGCATGGCTTCCATGGTCGCGCCGTGGCGGATGTATTCGTCGCTATCGACCACGATGTCGCCCTTGCGGGTCTTGACAGTGAAGGGCGCGATTTCATCCTTGAACTTGCCCGCCTTCTGCGCGGCTTCGGCCTTGTTCTGGCTGGCGACGGCGAAGGCGTCCTGCTCGTCGCGGCTGATCTGCCACTTCTCGGCGACATTCTCGGCGGTCTGGCCCATGTGGTAGCCGTTGAACGCGTCCCACAGCCCGTCCTTGATCATGGTGTCGATCATCTTCATGTCGCCCATTTTCGTGCCTGCGCGCAGATGGGCGCAGTGGGGCGAAAGGGTCATGTTTTCCTGACCGCCGGCCAGCACGATGGCGGCATCGCCCAGCATGATGTGCTGCGCGCCAAGCGCCACCGCCCGCAAGCCAGAGCCGCAGACCTGGTTGATCGACCAAGCGGCCGATTCGATGGGCAGGCCGGCATTGACATGCGCCTGGCGGGCGGGGTTCTGGCCCTGACCGGCGGTCAGCACCTGGCCCAGAATGGTTTCCGACACTTCGGCCTTGTCGATGCCCGCGCGGGCGACCACGGCTTCCAGGATCGCCGCGCCCAGATCATGCGCGGGGGTGTTGGCGAAAGCGCCGCCGAACGAGCCGACAGCCGTGCGGGCCGCGGAAACGATAACTACATTGGTCATGAGTGCTCCTCTGTCATTGACGGCGCGCGCGAATGGACTAGCTGCACGCGTTTCACCTTGCGCTTGTAACATGATGACGTGTCGTTGCAATGCGCCAAACTGACCATTTGCGCAATATTGTTTCGCGCCCCTGTCTCGCGGCGTTTCCGCGCAGCGGGATTTGTCACGCCCGCAGTCACAAACTGTTTCTGCGAAACCGGGCGCATGGCATGGACTCTTGTGGTAGTGTTACGTTACCTGTGCCGCAGAGGTGTGCATGGAAAGAACTTGGGCAAAATACCATCTGGGTCAGGTGGTTCGGCATAGGAAACACCCGTTTCGCGGGGTGATTTTCGATGTCGACCCGAAATTCGCCAACACAGAGGATTGGTATCGCGCCATCCCCGAAGACAGCCGCCCCAGCAAGGATCAGCCGTTTTACCATCTGCTGGCCGAGAATGAGGACAGCTTCTATGTCGCCTATGTGTCCGAGCAGAACCTGCTGCCCGACGAATCGGGCGAACCGGTAGAGCATCCGGACCTGCCGGAGCTGTTCGGCGAGTTTCGCAACGGGCGCTACCCTTTGCAGATCGAGATGAACTGACCGTTTCGCGGTTCGTGCGCAGTGTCAGGCTAGGGTGTGGCCACAGCCGCCCTGTGGCCGACCGGCACATGGAATGTCAGGCAATTGACGCCATTCGCGCGCTGATAGGTCAATCCATGTGCAAGGCTTCGGATCAGGAACCAGCCGTACCCGCCTTCGCGCAGCAACGTGGGTTCCGGGGCGCCACGGCCCATGATGTCGGGGTCGAAGGCGCGGCCATGGTCGGATACGCAGCAGTCAAGCTGGTCGACCCCCATTTGGATTTCCAGCTCTATCAGCCCCTGCTCATGCGCGTAGCCGTGCCGCGCTATGTTCGAAAGAACCTCTGCCAGGATGATATTCATGTCCTCGCGCCAATCGTCGGGTGCGTGGGTTGCGCACAGATAGGCGTCGACCCTTTGCAAAAGCGCGCGCACCTCTGTCAGCGAACTGCGGCACTGGGTTGCAAGCCGGCTGAAGCCCAACCCGCCTTGCCGCGCCGGCGTTCCGGGCGTCCCGGTCCTGTTAGATGCGACGGTTTCAGCCGTCTTGTCCGTGTCATCGGGCATGATGTCAGCCTGTGGCGGGCAGCGCTTGGGCGACAGGCGGGCAATCGTGAATGCGGAACACGGTGTCCATCCGCGTCAGGCGAAAGACCTTGCGCACGCCGGGCGAGAGCGCCGCAATTTCCAGAGGGCGCTCTGGCCCGAGCAATTTCATCGCCCCCACGATCGCACCCAGACCGCTGCTATCCATGAATTCGACCTTGCTGAGATTCAGGATCACAGGGCTGCCGGGATGTGTGGTCGCCGAGCGAATCGCGTCCTTGAAGCGGATGGCCACGGCCGCATCAAGCCGCGTTTCGCATAGTTCGATCACAAGCGCGCCGCTTGCTTCGCCAACCGTCATTTGCATGTGCTGTCCTTTCACGGGCCGCCGTGCAGACACCTTAGCGCGCAAAAGTTACCAGATGCTTGCCGGCTTGAAGCGTCGCGTCGCGCGCGCTACCCAAGTCGCGAGGAAGCTATCTGAACACGCGCCGTCACGCGACCGGATGGAGGGGATATGACACAGCCGATCGACTGGGACGCGGCGTTCGAGAACGGGGCATATATCCCTGATGGCGCAAGTTATCCGGCCCGCTGGCAGGCCTGCGCCGCCGCTTTTCGCGCCACCGCCCGCGCGCGGCTGGACCTGCCTTATGGCCAGGCCCCGCGCGAGAGGTTCGACCTATTCCTGCCAGATGGCGTGCCCGAAGGTTTGGTCGTCTTCGTGCATGGCGGTTATTGGAAGGCCTTTGACAAATCCACATGGTCGCATCTGGCGCAAGGGGCCATCGCGCGGGGCTGGGCCATGGCGATACCAAGCTACACGCTGGCACCTGAGGGCAGTCTGGCGCAGATGACGGCGCAGATTGCCCGCGCCATTGTGGCCGCACGGGGCCACGTTGCGGGGCCGTTGCGCTTGGCGGGGCATTCGGCGGGGGGGCATCTGGTCGCGCGGATGCTGTGTGCCGATATGCCGGCGGGGACCGAGCGGGCTGTGTCCATCTCTGGCCTGCATGACCTGCGGCCCTTGCTGGAAACCCGCATGAACCAGATCCTTGGGCTAACCGACGCAATGGCGCACAGCGAAAGCCCTGCGCTGCTCAAGCCGCGCGCGGGCACGCATCTGACCGCTTGGGTGGGCGGGAACGAGCGCCCGGAATTCCTGCGTCAGGCCGCGCTGATCCGCGAGGCATGGCCGGGCACAGATCTGGTCGTGGACGGGGCGCGGCACCATTTCGACGTGATCGCGGCGCTTGAAGACCCGCAGAGCCCGCTGATGGACGCGGTTTTGCGCGCCGACACGTAAACTCCGCCGCCGTTGCTGCGAATCGGGCGGTGCGCTAGGCTGGTCGCAGGAGTGCTGCCATGACCCGCATCCTTGCCGCCCTGCTGATCCTTGCCGCGCCCGTGGCGCAGGCTGACGAGTGCGATGCGCAGTTCCTGCGCCTGATGCTGGACGGAAACCCGGAAGTGCCGGTCGTCATAGAGTTGACGCAAAGCTTCAACGGGGCCGCGCCCACGGTCACGCGCCACAGCGCGGATGGGTCCGGCGATTGGCTGAGCGAGGCGGTGGACCCCGCATCCCTGCCATGGTCCATGCAGCGCGGCGAGGTGATGTATTCCTCTGGCGATGGCGGGCAGACCTGGTCCGAGATTGGCCGTTTCACGCCCGAGCAACGCGAGGCCGCGCGCGATACGCTGCGCCGCGAGGCGGAAACACGGTATGACGTGGCCTGCCGCGCCGACACGCGCGATGGTGTGGCGTATCAACTGGTCGAGGGGCGCTATATTGCCAACAGCCAGCAAGATGCGCAGATGTTCCTGCGTTACTGGCTGGACCCCGATGGCTGGATCGCGCTGCATGAGATGCAGGTCCGCGCGGCTGCCTATGATCTGGATGTGACGCAGGTTCTGACCCGCGTCGATGCGGTGGAGTTGCCTGTGCCATGACCGACGATCTGACAATCGAACATGCTCGCGTCTCTGATGTCGCAGAGATTGCAGAGCTTTACGTTGAAACACGGCGTCAGGCCTTGCCCTTCCTGCAATCAACCTATTCGACCCGTGAAACGCAGGACTGGATGCGCGACACCCTGCTATCGCGCGACACCACCTGGGTGGCGCGGCGCGCGCGGGCGCTTTGCGGGTTTCTGACGCTCGACACTTGCGAGATTGACCAGCTTTACCTGCGCGCCGATCTGCGCCGCAAAGGCATCGGCGGCGCGCTTATGGTCCATGCCAAGCGGCTGAGCCCGCGCGAATTGCGTCTAGTCACCTTCCGCCAGAATTACGGCGCGCGCGCTTTCTACGAGGGCCACGGGTTTCGCCCGGTGGCGTTCCGCGATGGCTCTGAAAACGAGGAAGGGGTGCAGGACGTGGTCTATGAATGGCGGCCTGACAGGCTGACCTAGCTGTCCCGCCGCCCTTCCAGATGTTTGCGCAGCTTCGAAGGGGCTGCCTTCTTGCGCCCCTTGTAGGGGTTCTTGTCGGATTGCGAGCGCATGAACATGCGAATCGGCGTGCCCGGTATGTCGAAACTGTCACGCAGCCCGTTCACAAGGTAGCGGGTATAGGCGGCGGGCAGCTCTTCCGGGTGCGAGCACATGACAACGAAGCCCGGCGGGCGGGTCTTGGCCTGCGTCATGTAGCGCAGCTTGATGCGCTTGCCGCCCGGCGCGGGGGGCGGGTGCGCGATGACCATCGCTTCCAGCCATTGGTTCAGCTTGGCGGTGCCGATGCGGCGGTTCCAGATGTCATGGGCGCGCAGCACGGCGGCGTGCAGGCGGTCCAGCCCTTTGCCGGTCTTGGCCGAGACCGTGACCATCGGCGCGCCCCGCAACTGGGGCAGCAGCTTTTCGAACTTGTAGCGCAGCTCTTTCAGCTTTTCCTGCTTTTCGTCTTCCAGATCCCACTTGTTCACCGCGACGACCACGGCGCGGCCCTCGGTTTCGGCGAAATCCGCGATGCGCAGGTCTTGGGATTCGAACGGAATGGCGGCGTCCAGCAGGACGACCACCACCTCGGCGAAGCGCACGGCGCGCAGGCCATCGGCGACCGACAGTTTTTCGACCTTGTCGGTGACGCGGGCCTTTTTGCGCATCCCGGCGGTATCGAAAATGCGGGTGGGCGTGCCCATCCAGTCCAGCGTCAGAGAGATCGAATCGCGGGTGATCCCGGCCTCTGGCCCGGTCAGAAGACGGTCCTCGCCAAGGATCTTGTTAATCAGCGTGGATTTGCCAGCATTCGGCCGCCCGATCACCGCCACCTGCAAGGGTTTCGCGGCGGTCGGCGTGTGGTCGGGCGCATCGGTGTCGTCGGACACATCCAGATCGACGCTTGGCGCTTCGGCCTCGGCGCGTTCCTCGAAGCCTTCGGCGAGGGGGCGCAGCATGTGATACAGCTCGTCCATCCCCTCGCCATGTTCGGCGGACAGGCGCAACGGCTCGCCCAAGCCCAGCCCGTAGGCGTCCAGCACGCCGGGATCACCCGCGCGGCCCTCTGCCTTGTTGGCCCCCAGAATCACGTTGCGCCCGCGCTTGCGCAGGATTTCGGCCAAGCCTTCGTCGCTGGCGGTCACGCCCGCGCGCGCGTCGATCAGGAACAGGCAGACATCGGCCATATCGACCGCGCGCTCTGTCAGGCGGCGCATCCGGCCTTGCAGGCTGTCATCGGTCGCGTCTTCCAGACCGGCGGTGTCGATCACGGTGAAGCGCAAATCGCCCAGCTTGGCCGCGCCTTCGCGCAGGTCGCGGGTGACGCCGGGCTGGTCATCGACCAGCGCCAGCCGTTTGCCGACCAGCCGGTTGAACAGGGTCGATTTGCCGACATTCGGGCGGCCGATGATGGCAAGGGTGAAGCTCATAAACCCCTCCGGGGACAAAACGAAGAACGGCCCCGCTGCGGGCGGGGCCAATCAGATCGCGCAGCCTATAGACCAATCCTTAGCGATAGGCCAGCAAGCTGCCATCACGCGACACAACGTAAAGAGAGCCGCCGACCGCGATGGGCGCGCTGGCGGCGCCGCTGGGCAGTTCCGCCTGCATCCGCAGCGCGCCATTGGCCGGATCAAACCCGCGCAGCATACCGTCGCTGGAAGCAACGATCAGTTGCCCACCGGCCAAAAGCGGGCCGAAATGGGCATAAATCTCTGCCCGCTTGCGCTCGCGCGTTTCGGTGTGCAGCGGCATCGGCTGGCCCCAGATGAATTCGCCGGTGGACGCGTCCAGCCGCACAAGGCGGTTGCGGTCCGACATCAGGAAGACCGATCCGCCCACGGGCCAGACCGGGCCATAGGCTGCTTCTTCGGCGGTCCAGAGCTTGCGCCCATCGTCCAGATCCAGCGCCATGACACGGCCTGACTGGTTGCCGATGAACACGCGCCCGCCGTCGATGACCGGGTCGCCAGTGATGTCCTTGATCGCGGCATAGGCCACGCCCAGACGCGTGCCCGCGATATTGGTGCGCCATTCGATCATGCCGGTGTCGCGCCGTGCGGCGATCAGCTCGCCCGCCGGGGTCGGGAACAGGACCAGCGCGCCCGCAACCGCCGGGGCCGCGCCACCGACCATAGAAGCCGTGGACGGCGTGCCGGGCAACACCCAGTCCGTCTTGCCGTCGCGGGTCTCTAGCGACCATGCGGTGCTGTCAGAGGCCACGACATACACCCGATCGCCCGCGATGGTGGGAGGCGCGGTGACAGGGGCGTCGAAGGTTTTGGTCCAGACGGTCTGACCGCTGGCGGCATCCAGCACCGTCAGCGTGCCGAAGGCAGAAGTGACATACAAACGCCCATCCGACAGGGCCAGACCGCCGCCCGAAGCGCTGTCGGCGCTGCGCGTGGCACTGGGCGTCAGGTCGCGCGTCCAGACGGTTGCGCCGGCGGTGTTGGTGGCGGTCACAAGCGCGCGGCTGTCCAGCGTGAAGATGATGCCATTCGCCGCCACGGGTTCGGCCGTGATGCGATGGCGACGCCCGTCGCCCTGGCCGATGCTGGCCGCCCATTGCTGCACGGGCACGGCGTTCAGCGCGGGGTGCGCGATGCGCGTGTTGGGGGTGCCCAGACGGTGCGTCCAAGAGGCGTTGACCTGCGTGCCGGGCAAGCGGATCGGTTCGGCGCGGCTGGCTGGCGGTTCGCCCGCGTCTTCCGAGAAAGGCGCGCGCAGCGGAAAGCGCTCACCTTCGAGGATGAATTCGCGGTTACAGCCGGACACGGCGAGCGCCATGGCAAGCAAAGTTGCGGAAGTCCAGAGTCTCACCTTAGGCTCCTATCTCGCTATGCCCGCGCGTCACGCGGCGCCGGTTTCAGCCCCAAGGCTGATAAGAAGTTGCGTTACGCGCTGGCGCAGCGCTTCGGACACATCAGACTGTGCCAGCAAATCCTGCATGATTTCAATCGCTCTTTCCGCCTCGCCTGCTTCCAGCGCCAAAAGGGCGCTTTGCTCCAGCGCCAGCGGGCGGAAGGGCTGGCCGGGCTGGGCAAGGCCTGCGACCACGGTCTGGCGCTCTGCCAGCGGCAAGGTGCCCTGACCGGCCATCACGCGCTTCAGCGCGGCCAATTGGCGGTAAGCGTCGGGCAGGCTGTTATCTTCGGCGGCGGCTTGGAACGCATCCAGCGCGGCGGCCAGGTCGGTTTCCAGCAATTCGCCTGCGCGCAGCAATTGCAGCACGCCCTGTTGCGGGCCGGTGGCGTCAATCTCGCCAAGGGCGGCGATACGGGCATCACTGTCGTTGTTTTCCAGTGCCGAGAGCACGGCTTCGCCAAAGGCTTCGGCCTCGGCCTGCGCGCTGGCCTTGCGCCATTCGTTCCATGCCGTGCCGCCCACGATCAGCAGCACCGCCAGAACCGCGATCCAGCCGTATTTGCGCAAGGCATCCATGGCCCGGTCGCGCCGAAGCTCTTCGGTGACTTCCTCGAAGAATCTGTCGGTATTGCTCACCTTCGGCCCCTATCATTTGAAACTTGGGCACTCTTAGCGTGAAGCGGGGGGTATTGCCAAGCCCTGCAAGCCGCAGCCGGGCCGTGCCGCGCGCGCCGGATTATTGCGCAGGCGCAGAAATTCTTTTGGACGAAAAGAAATCTGAACTGGTCAGTTTAGCGTATTGGGCTTATATACGCGACTTGACTTTGAACCAAGAGGACGCGATGCGCATTTTCCCCTTGATTACGGCCCTGACCGTGGTTGTCGCCCTCTATATGCTCGTGATGGAGCGCTCGGCGCTTCTTAGCTTTGCCGGTGTGGTTACCGAGGCCAGCGCCCAAACCGAAGACGAAACCGCGCAGCCGCGCGTCAAGGTGGTGGCCATGCGCTCGGTCGCTCAGTCGGTTGACAGCACCGTCATCCTGCGCGGGCGCACCGAAGCGCCGCGCGCGGTAGAGGTGCGGTCGGAAACCTCTGGCCTAGTCATTTCCGAACCACTGCGCCGGGGGGCGCAGGTGGCTGCGGGCGATCCGCTCTGCGAAGTGTCGCCCGGCGTGCGCCAAGCCGCCTTGGACGAGGCCCGCGCCCGTCTGGCCGAGGCCGAGATCAATTTCCGCGCCGCCGAAGGCTTGCGCGAGGGCGGTTTCGCCCCGGAAACCCGGCTTGCCAGCGCCCGTGCCGCGCTTCAGGCGGCACAAGCCGGGCTGGACCGCGCGGTCGAGGATATGGCGCGGCTGGTGATGCACGCGCCCTTTGACGGCCTGCTGGAATCCGACACGGCAGAGCTTGGCAGCCTGTTGCAGCCCGGCGGGCTATGCGCGACGCTGATCCAGCTGGACCCGATGAAGCTGGTGGGCTTTGCGACCGAATTGCAGGTCGCGCGTCTGGCCGAGGGCGCGCCTGCGGGCGCACGGCTGGCTGGCGGGCGCGAGGTGATGGGGCAGGTGACGTTCATCGCCCGCTCTGCCGACCCCCAAACCCGCACCTTCCGCGTGGAAGTGACCGTGCCGAACCCCGACAACAGCATCCGCGACGGGCAGAGCGCCGACATCATGATTACCGCCGAAGGGCGCGAGGGACATTTGATTCCGGCCTCTGCGCTGACATTGAACGACGCGGGCGCGCTGGGCCTGCGCCTGGTCGATGACGCGGGCCATGTCAGCTTCGCCCCCGCCACCGTGCTGCGCGACACCGACCAAGGCATCTGGCTGGCCGGGCTGCCCAATGAGATCGGCGCGATCATCGTCGGTCAGGAATTTACTCGCGAAGGTGCGGTCGTTGACGTCACATGGCGCGAGGATGCGCCCTCTGCCGAGGAGCCTGCGCAATGATCGGCATCGTCAACTGGGCCGCGACCCATGCGCGGATGGTCCTTGCCCTTGTCGTGATGACGCTGGGGGCCGGGGCCGCTGCCTATTTCGGCCTGCCCAAAGAGGGCGAGCCGGATATCGAGGTGCCCGCCGTTATCATCACCGTGCCCTTCCCCGGCATCAACGCGATTGATTCCGAGGATGCCATCGTCAAACCGATGGAAACCGAACTGGCGGGGCTGGACGGGCTGAAAAGCCTTGGCGCGTTTTCCGCCGATGGCATCGGCGCGGCGGTGCTGGAATTCGAATTCGGCTGGAATAAATCTGAGACCATGGCCGACATCCGCGACGCCATGACCCGCGCCGAA
Source organism: Roseibaca sp. Y0-43 (assembly GCF_020667835.1). GTDB lineage: Bacteria > Pseudomonadota > Alphaproteobacteria > Rhodobacterales > Rhodobacteraceae > Roseinatronobacter. The sequence continues at coordinate 170,529 of NZ_JAFMPR010000006.1, read as the reverse complement.
GCGCAATTTCCAAGCGGCGCGCAGAATTACACCATCACCGAAATCAACTTCTCCGAATTTCCCATCGTGATCGTGGCGCTGTCTGGCGACGTGTCCGAACGCACGCTGCTAAGCGCCACGCGCAGCCTGCAAACCCGGATAGAGGCGCTGGATTCCGTTCTGGAAGCCGAAATCGCCGGCGCCCGCGACGAGATGGTCGAGGTGCTGGTCGATCCTCTGCGGCTGGAAGCCTACAACGTCACCGCGGGCGAGTTGATTCAGGCGGTGGGCGCGAACAACCAGCTTGTTGCGGCGGGACAGGTCGAAACCACAAGCGGGGCGTTTTCCGTCACCGTGCCGTCCACCTTCGAGACGACGCAGGACATTTACAAGCTGCCGATCAAGGTTAATGGCGACGCGGTCGTGACCTTGGGCGATTTGGCTGAGATCCGTCTGACCTTCGCCGACCGCGAGGGCACAGCGCGGTTCAACGGCGAAGACAACCTTGCTATTCAGGTGGTCAAGCGCAAAGGCTTCAACGCGATCGACACGGTCGCCGCCGTGCGCGAGGCAATCGCGCTGGAACAGGACAGCTGGGACACGCAGCTGCGCAATTCCATCCACATCACCACCGCGCTGGACCAGTCGGTGCAGGTGGACGAGATGGTGCGCCAGCTGGAAGGGTCGGTTCTGACCGCCATCGCGCTGGTGATGATCGTGGTTCTGGGCGCGCTTGGCACGCGCTCGGCACTGCTTGTGGGCTTTGCGATCCCGGCCTCGTTCCTTTTGTGCTTCATCCTGTTGGGTATCATGGGCGTCGCGGTGTCGAATATCGTGATGTTCGGGCTTATTCTGGCCGTGGGTGTGCTGGTCGATGGCGCGGTCGTTGTGACCGAATATGCCGACAAGCGCATTGCGGCGGGCGACGGGCCGATGCAATCCTATGTCCGTGCCGCGCAGCGCATGTTCTGGCCGGTCATCGCCTCGACCGCGACAACGCTTTGCGCTTTCCTGCCCATGCTGTTCTGGCCCGGTGTCGCGGGCGAGTTCATGGGGATGCTGCCGGTCACGCTGATCTTCGTTCTGACCGCGTCGCTGATCGTGGCATTGGTGTTCCTGCCGGTCATGGGCGGTGTCACGGGCCGCATGGCCCGCCGCGTGGGCCAGATGTCGGACGCGCTGCGCCGCTTCCCGCTTGTGGTGCGTGCCGGTTTGGCGGTTTTGCCAATGGTCGGGCTGTGGCTGGGCGGTATGCTAATGCTAAACCCCGGCTATTTGTCCGGCGGCACGGCACCCGCGCAATCTGCCATGCAACTGGTGCCCGGTACGGTGCTGATGACATTGTCGGCGGTCGGCATTTCTATCACCTTTGGCGCTTTGGCCATTCGCCGCGCGCCCAAGACCATCGACGCAAAGCGCCGCTATGGCCTGACCGGCTGGATCATGCGGTTCATCGTCGGCAACCCGGTCATGCCGGTTGTGACGGTCGTTGCCGTGGTGGCCTTCGTTATGGCGGTGTTCCAATATTACGGCGCGAATAATCGCGGGGTCGAGTTCTTTGTCGAAACCGAACCCGAGCAGGGCATCATCTATGTCCGTGCGCGCGGCAACCTGTCGCTGGACGAGAAAGACGCGCTGGTGCGGCAAGCCGAACAGGTGGCGCTGAGCACCGATGGCGTGGAATCTGTCTTTGCCTTCGCGGGCGATGGCGGTCTGAACACCAATACCGGCGGCACAAGTGCGCCCACCGATGCCGTGGGCCAAGTGCAGTTCGAACTGACCAGCTGGCAGCTGCGCACCGATGACCCGGACATGGCCGGCTCACGCATTGTCGAGCGGATGCAGGACCGCTTGTCGCAGATCCCCGGTATCTATGCTGAAACGCTCATCCAGGCGGGCGGGCCTGCGGGTGCGAAGCCTGTGCATCTGCGCCTGACGGGGCAGGATTTCGACACGCTGGAAAGCGCGGTCGATATGGTGCGCGCGAAATTCGCCGACCTTCCCGGCCTGTTCGACCTGGAAGATACGCGCCCGGTGCCCGGCATCGACTGGCAGATCAATGTCGATACCGAAATCGCGGGCCGTTTCGGGGCCGATGTGCAAACCATCGGCGGCATGGTTCAGCTTGTAACCCGTGGGTTGTTGTTGGACACGATGCGCGTCGACACCTCGGAAGAGGAAATCGACATCCGCGTGCGTCTGCCTGAAAGCGACCGCTTGTTGTCCACCCTCGAAACGCTGCGCGTGCAGACCAATTACGGGCTGGTGCCGCTGTCGAATTTCGTGACGACCGAAACGGTTGCCAGCCGCTCGCGCATCGACCGGATGGACCAACAGCGCTATTTCGACGTGAAGGCCGATGTGCGTCCGAACCTGGAACAGCTTGTCGATGCCGATGGCAACGTGGTGCGCGTGGTCACGCGGGCCGAAACCCACCCGGATGAAAACGAACCGGGGTCCGAGGCCCACCAGCTTGCCCTGCAAACCGTGGCCGAGATCGAGGAAAACGGCTGGCGTGTGGTGCCCATTACCGCGACCGAGCGGATCGAGACGCTGACGGACTGGCTGCAAACCGAGGCCGAACTGCCCCCTGGCATTGGCTGGGAATGGACGGGCGAGCAGCAGGACCAGCAGGAAAGCCAGTCTTTCCTGATGTATGCCTTCGGCGCGGCGCTGGGCCTGATGTTCGTCATCCTGCTGACGCAGTTCAACAGCTTCTATAACTCGGTTCTGGTGCTTCTTGCGGTGGTGCTGTCCAGCGCGGGTGTGCTGATCGGGATGCTGGTGATGGAGCAGACCTTCTCTGTCATCATGACGGGGACGGGCATCGTGGCGCTTGCGGGGATCGTGGTGAACAACAACATCGTGTTGATCGACACCTTCCAAAGCTATGCCAAGATCATGCCCCGGATTGAAGCGATCATCCGCACGGTCGAGGCGCGCATCCGCCCGGTGTTGATGACTACCATCACCACCATGGCCGGCCTGACCCCGATGATGCTGGGGATCAGCCTTGATTTCGCCAATGGCGGCTACAGCGTCGACAGCCCGACGGCGCTGTGGTGGAAGCAATTGGCCACCGCCGTGGTGTTCGGCCTTGGCGTGGCGACCATCCTGACGCTTTTGCTGACGCCCGCGTTGCTGGCGCTGCGTGTCTGGATCGAGAAGGGCGCCTATCGCGGCGCGCTGGGCCTGCGCTGGCTGCTTTCGAAGCGTGGCAGCGCCGCGCGGCGGGACCGGGCGCTGGAGAAGAAGCTGTCGGGCATTCGCGATACCGAACTGATCTGGGATGCGGGCCTGCCACCGCTGCGCCCTGCGCCCGATCTGCAACCCGAACTGCCGCTGCGCGCGGCGGAATAGGGAACTGGCCGCGCCCGCTCAGGTCGCGGCCAGTTTCGCAATCAGCAGCCCGGCAGCGGCAAGGCCGCCCAACCCCAGCCCGGCGATCAGCCCGTCGCGGACCAAAAGCGCGCTGGCCATCAGGCTGATGACAATCGCCAGCGACGTGGCCGAGAAGGGGATCAGCTCGAAGAAGGGCATGATAAGCCCGCAGACCATGCAGATCAGCAAAAGCAACTGACGCCCCGGAAATCCGAATACCCATTCCGCCCGCGTGACGGTCTTGCGGTCGATAAAGGCGGCGGCGCCATCCAGCTTGGAAATGGACCATTCCAGCCGCGCGGTCGAAAACTCGCGCCGCAGGATGAAACCGGGCAGCCAGATCGTGCCACGCCCCAAAAGCATCTGTGCCGCGATCAAGGCAACCGTCAGCCCGCCCAACGAAGACAGGCCCGGAATACCACTGAGCGGCGAGACAAGGATAAGCGCCGGCATCAGCAGCAGCACAGGTTGACCGCCTTGGTCCATGGCGCGCAGGATCTCGGCGAAACTGACCTTGGGCGCGTCGGTCACATCGCGCAACCGGTCCAGAATTTCCTGCAACGGGCGGTGTGCAAGGGGGTCGGCGGCGGCGATGGCCTTGGCGGAATCGTTCCGTGCGGGGTCCATTTGGTCCGGTCTTTCGGGTTGGTCGAACATGTCGCGCCGGTCTTTCCGTGTAATGCGCGGAAAGCCCGCATGAAACTGATTGCCGTTAAGGCACTATCCAATGGGATATGGGGGCAAAATGCTGCAAAGCAAAGGCGATAGTGAAGCGAGTTCGGCTTGGGTCACGCCGTCTTGAACAGCGTGGCAACAACTGCCCTTTGCCCCTTGCATCAAATCTCGCGCAGGAAAACCGGGCGATCCGGGGTCGATTGCTCTGGGTCATAGGCGTAGCCGCCCGTGTCGAACTCGCGCAACTCTGCCGGGTCGGTCAGGCGGCGTTCAAGGATGAACCGCGCCATCGCGCCGCGCGCTTTCTTGGCGTAGAAGCTGATGACCTTCGGCTCTGCCCCGTCCTTGCTGTCCAGAAATTGCGGCGTAATCACGCGCGGGCGCAGGGCACCCAGATCCACCGCGCCGAAATATTCCTGAGAGGCGCAATTGACGATCACTTCCGCCCCCGCATCCTTGGCCGCGTCATTCAAAGCCATGGAAATACGGTCGCCCCAGTAATCATACAGCGATTTGCCGCGCTCCGTCGCCAAACGGCTGCCCATTTCCAGCCGGTAGGGCTGCATCGCGTCAAAGGGCCGCAGCAGGCCATAGAGGCCCGACAGGATGCGCAGATGCCCCTTGGCCCAGTCCAGCGCATCCGCATCCAGCGACCTTGCGTCCAGCCCCGTATAGGTGTCGCCCGCAAAGGCGTGGATGGCGGGGCGGGTGGCCTCTGGTTCCGGGTCGGCCGCAAAATTCTCGAACCGTTCAAGGTTCAGGTCCGCCAGCTTGTCGCTGATATGCATCAGCTTCTTCAGCCCCGGCGCGCCCAGATCCTTGGCCACATCCGCCAGCGCCACCGCATCCGCCTGAAAATCGGGGCGGGTGGTGGCATCGGGGCGGGCGGTCCAGTCCAGTTTCTTGGCGGGCGAGAGGATAACGAGCATCGGTCAATCTGTCCTGTTTGGGCTTGCCCCTTACCTAGCGATTGTGCCGCCCGTGTCCAGATGGGCGAAATGGTTGCCCTTGCCCGCGCCCGCCCTTAGATATTGGGCAACCCAACACGAAAAGGCCCAAGATGCTGTCGATCCTTCAGATACTTTTGCTTGTGCTGAACGTGGCGCAATTCATCATCATCATTCATATCATCCTGAGCTGGCTGATTAATTTCAACGTGCTCAGCCTGCGCTCGCCGATGGTGGCGTCGATCTGGGACGGGATGAACCGGCTGGTCGAACCCGTCTATCGCCGCATTCGCCAGTTCCTGCCCGATCTGGGCGGGATCGACCTTGCGCCGCTGGTGGCCCTGCTGGCCATCTATGCCCTTCAGATCGTCATCACCAACAATGCAGCCATCTTCCTCTGACGAGGCGGACCCGCATGCGATCCTGAAACAGGTTTTCGGCTTTGACGGGTTTCGCCCCGGTCAGGCCGAGATCGTCGCCTCTGTCGCGGCGGGGCAGGACACGCTTGCGCTGATGCCCACGGGCGGCGGCAAGTCGCTGTGCTTCCAACTGCCCGCCTTGTGCCGCGAGGGGCTGACGGTCGTCATCTCGCCCCTGATTGCGCTGATGCGCGACCAAGTCCGCGGCTTGCAGGAATTGGGCGTGGCCGCGGGCGCGCTGACATCCGGCAATACCGAGGCAGAGCGCGACGCGGTATTTGATGCCATCGACCGGCGGGAATTGAAGCTTCTCTATATCGCGCCAGAGCGGCTGGCGTCGTCGGGGACGGTGGACCTTTTGCGCCGCGCGCGCTGCACCCTGATCGCGGTGGACGAGGCGCATTGCGTCAGCCAATGGGGCCATGATTTCCGCCCCGATTACCTGCGCATTGGCGATTTGCGCCGCACGCTGAACGTGCCGATGGCGGCGTTTACCGCCACCGCCGACGCGGAAACCCGCGCCGAAATCCTGAAACGGCTGTTTGATGGGCGAAGCCCCAATATCTTTCTGCGCGGCTTCGATCGTCCGAACATCACGCTGAACTTCACGGTCAAGGACAGCCCGCGCAAGCAAATCCTGTCATATGCCGCCGCCCGGCGCGGGCAGTCCGGCATCGTTTATTGCGCCACTCGTGCCCGGACCGAAGCGCTTGCCCAAGGTCTGCGCGACGCGGGCCACAATGCCCGCGCCTATCACGGCGGGATGGAGGCCGACACCCGCCGCGCCGTCGAGGAGTTGTTCCAGCGCGAGGATGACCTGATCGTGGTCGCGACCGTGGCGTTCGGCATGGGGATAGACAAGCCCGATATCCGCTGGGTCGCGCATGCGGATTTGCCGAAATCCATCGAAGCTTATTACCAGGAAATCGGTCGCGCGGGGCGCGATGGCGCGCCCGCCGACACCTTCACGCTATATGGCCCCGACGACATTCGCCTGCGCCGCGCGCAGATAGACGAAAGCCTTGCCCCCCCCGAGCGGCGCGAAGCCGACCATGTGCGGTTGAACGCGCTTCTGGGGCTGGCAGAGGCCACGGCCTGCCGCCGGCAAGTGCTGCTATCCTATTTTGGCGAGGCGTCGGACCCCTGCGGCAACTGCGATCTATGTGCGCGGCCGGTCAAGCTGTTCGACGCGACAACCCCCGTGCGCAAGGCGCTGTCGGCCATGTTGCGCACGGATGAGCGTTTCGGCGTGGGTCATCTGGTCGACATTCTGACCGGCAATGCCACGGAAAAGGTCCGTGCACGCGGGCATGACCACCTGCCCACCTTCGCCGTGGGGCGCGAGCTGAGCCGCGCCAAGTGGCAGGCGGTGTTTCGCCAGATGATGGGGCGCGATCTGGTGCGCCCGGATGCCGAGCGCCACGGGGCCTTGCGCATGACCGAAGCCGCCCGCCCCATCCTGCGCGGAGAGGCCGAGATCACCTTGCGCGAGGACACGATCACCACCGCCCGCGACGGGCCAGCGGTCAAGGCGCTGGTGTCGGACGAAGATGCGCCGCTTCTGTCGGCGTTGAAAGCCAAGCGCCGCGCATTGGCCGAAGCGGCGCGCGTGCCTGCCTATGTCATCTTCACCGACCGCACCTTGATCGAGATGGCGGAAACCCGCCCCGACAGCATGGACGCGATGGCGCGCATCTCTGGCGTTGGGGCGACGAAGCTGGACCGCTACGGGGCCGAATTTCTGGCCGTTATCACCGGGGCCACGCCCGACGCCCAACACCCCCAGCGCCGCAAGCTGGCCGGACGTGAGGCGGGTGCCTTGTTCGATGAATTGGCCGAGCTTGCGCGCGGGTTGGAACGTGGCGACGATGGCACCGGCAAACTGCTGACGCTCTCGCCCGCGACCCTGCGCGCGATTGCCGAGCGGCGGCCTGCCACCGAGGGCGAGCTGGCCCGCATCAAGGGCATGGATGACGCGCGCCTAGACCGGTTCGGCGCGGCGATCCTGACCTGTCTGCACAGCCTATGACGTCGGGGCGGGGCTTGACCCTGCCGCCCAAGCGCGCGACGCAAGGCGTTGAAAGGACAGCCCATGTATCCCATCCTGCGCTTTGCCGCCCAAATGCTGAAATACCGCAACGCCCCGCGTTTGGGATTGCTAGACACGCATGTCTCGCACCATCGGTGCTGGCCGTGGGATCTGGACCCGTGGATCGAGTTGAACAATGGCCGCACGCTGACGCTGTATGATCTGGGCCGCATCCCGATGGCCATGCGCACCGGGCTGGGCGATGTGCTGCGCGCGCAAGGCTGGGGTATTACGGTTGCGGGCAATTCCACGCGCTACCGCAAGCGCATCCGCGCGTTCGAGCGGTTCGAGATGCGCAGCCGCTGCATCGGCTGGGACGCGCGATTTATCTACACCGAGCAATCCATGTGGAAAGGCGAGGACTGCGCCAACCACATCCTGATCCGGTCCGCCGTCACAAGCTCCAAGGGGATCGTGCCGCCCGCGCAGGTGCTGGAGGCGCTTGGATATGACGGCCCTACGCCCGATTTGCCCGATTGGGTGCAGGCCTGGATCGCGGCGGATGCCACCCGCCCATGGCCGCCAAAGCCCTGAGAAATGATGCATCAGAGTTGATTGATTTACAATCATTCTAAAACTTGATCTGGGTCAAGGCTGCTCACGACTCCTCACATTATGGTGATCTCAGACGCGCGAAAGTTTTGCGGCAGGTGCCGCAGAACCGTCAGGAGATGACCGTTAATGGAGGCCAACATGACCCCCCGCACTCTTCCCCGGCTTGGTGCCACGGCACTTGCACTGGTGCTTGGCGCAACTGCCGTTCATGCCGAGGATATTGCCGAATACATGGATTTCTTCGAGCCGCTACCCTACCTGCCGCCAATTCCGGCAGATAACAGCATGGATCAGGCCCGGATCGACCTGGGCCAGATGCTGTTTTTCGAGCCGCGGATTTCCGCGTCGGGCGTGATTAGCTGCGCAACCTGCCACAACCCCGCGCTGGGTTGGACCGACCGGATCGACCGCGCCGTGGGCCATGCGGGCCAGGTCGGCAACCGCAACACGCCGACCGTTCTGAATTCGGGCTTTCTTGGTGCGCAATTCTGGGATGGGCGCGAGCCTGATCTGGAAGGCCAGTCGCTTGGCCCCATTCAGGCCGATGTGGAAATGAACATGTCGCTGGAAGAAGCGATCCAGCGCCTGAAGGAATTCGAGGTCTACCAACAGCATTTCGCCGCTGCTTTCCCGGAGGACGCCGACCCGATCCGCGCCGAGAACGTGGCCCTGTCCATCGCCGCTTTCGAGCGCACGCTGAACACGCCCAATTCGCCGCTGGACCGCTTCCTGCGCGGCGATGTGCAGGCCATGACCGACCAGCAGGTCGAGGGTATGAAGCTGTTTGTCGATGCCGGTTGCGTGGCCTGCCATAACGGCCCGGCCTTTACCGACAGCAATTATTACCGGTTCGAGTTGCCCAGCTCGAAGGACGAGGGCCGCTTCCTTGTCACCGGCGACGAGGCCGACAAATTTGCCTTCCGCACCCCGACCCTGCGCAACGTGGCCGTGACCTATCCGTATTTCAACAACGGGTCAGTCGACAACCTGCACGACGCGGTGAACCTGATGGCAGAGCAGATGCTGGGTCAGGAATTCACCGAGGAAGAGAACGACGCGATCGTGGCCTTCCTGAATGCGCTGACGGGCGAGATGCCCGAAGTGGAAATTCCTGCGCTGCCATAAGGCGCAGGTGCTTACCGGGTGCGCCGTCTCCCAGCGGCGCGCCCATGTCTTCCAAAACCTCCGACCGCCCTTCGCGTCCTCCCACGCGGGGGCGGTTTCTTACAAAAGCGGGCTCGCCAGCGCGATCACGTTGTTGCGCAGCCGCCGCCAGAGCGGCCAGCCTGCCACATCGGCGCGGGTGATCGGATGTGCCCTGTCGATATAGGTCTGCTGTCGCGCATCCAGCTCGGCGGTGACATCGGGGCAGGCCAGCAGCAGCGAGTTTTCATAGTTCAGGTCAAAGCTGCGATGGTCCAGGTTTGCCGTGCCCAGCATGGCGAATTGTCCGTCCACCGTCACGATCTTGGAATGGATCAGGCCGGGATGAAACAGGTGCACGCGCACGCCCGCGTGCAGCAATTCGGGCAGCAGGCTTTCGCTGGCCGCGCCCACGATGGCGCTGTCATTGCGCGCGGGCAGAATAAGGTCCACCGCAACCCCGCGCTCTGCCGCCGAGCAGATGGCCACATGCAGTGCCTGGTCGGGGACGTAATAGGGCGTCGTCATCACCAGCCGGTCGGTAGCTGCATAGAGCATGGCACATAGCGCGTCAGAGGGCGTCGTTTGCACGTCATCCGGCCCGGACGAGATGACCTGAGCCGTCACCGTGCCGCTTGGATCGGGGGGCATCGGTTCGGTCAGGACCGCGCTCAGGTCTTCGGCGTGGTGGGTCATCCAGTCATGCACGAACACGGCTTGTTGCTGGCGCACGACCGGCCCTTCCAGCCGCACCAGAATATCCACCCATGGGGCGAACCGCCGCTTGATGGCAAAGGCCGCATCGGCGCAATTGCGGCTGCCAACCCATGACAGGCGATTGTCCACGACCACGATCTTGCGGTGATTGCGCAGGTCGATGCGACCGAAGAGCAGGCTTATCAGCGGGTTGCCCAAGGGTGCTGCACGGTCCAGCGCCACACCGGCCGCCCCCATCTGCCGCCACAGGGCCGAGCGGATCATCCGCCGCGCGCCATGGTCATCGACCAGCACACGGCAGGCCACCCCACGCCGCGCCGCCGCGCAAAGCGCCTGTGCCATGCGGGTGCCGGTGTCATCGGGAAGCCAGATGTAATAGAGCACATGCACATGGTGCTGTGCCGCCTCGATGGCCGCGATGATGTCATCCATCATTGCATCGCCTTCGGGCAACAGGGTCAGCCGGTTGCCGCCCACGGGAGGGAACTGGCTGGTGGCGTGCCCGGCGGCAAAGGCGGGCCGCGCGGGGCCGCTGGGCTGCACGAGCGGGCCGCCTTGCCCGATCTGCGCGGCGTTCAGGCGGTTGCGAATCTCTCGGATACGTTCGCGCTGGGCGCGCGCCATGCGGATTTCGCCAAACAGTGCATAGGCCGCAAGGCCCACCACCGGCAGCGCGAGGATGATCGTCACCCATGCCAGCCGCGCCGAGGGCGTCAGCCCCGGACGCAGCAGCGCACGCACGACGAAAGCCGCCTGCGCGATGAACATCAATATGACCCAGACAGAGGGCATGACCGCTCCAGGTTGAGGACCAGCGCCCCCGGTTTCGCTTGAAGCCGAACCCAAGGGGCTATCTACTGTCAAAATATAGGATTGTTTTCACCCGGATGGACAGGGCACATGCCGTTTTCGCAAGCGCAGGACCGATATATCGCACCCGCAAGGCTGCGCCCGCAACTGTGGCGGCTGGTGCTGGGGGTCGGCTTGATCCTTGTGATCTATCTTGCATGGATGGCCGCGATCGGCTTCGCGGTGACGCTCGCCGTGGGTCTTGACGATGCGCCGCTTGTCATGGGGCAGGTCGGGCTTGGGGCGACGCCGCCCTCGATCATGGTGCTGTTGTTCACCTTCGCGGGGCTGGTGCTGGGCACCTTCGCGGCGGTGCGCTGGGTGCATAAACGCCCTGTCGCCAGCCTGTTCGGCCCGCGCGACGTGCTACTTCGCGATTTCGCCGTGGCGCTTGGCCTGTTTCTGGCTGTGTCGGTGCCGGGGGTTGTCTGGGTTTTCGCGTCGGGCACGCTGTCGCCGGGGGTGCCGGTGCAGGTCTGGGCGATCTACGCGATCCCGGTCCTGCTGGGCCTGATCGTGCAGACCGGTGCCGAGGAGATCGTCTTTCGTGGCTATCTGCAACAACAACTGGCGGCACGCTTTGCCGCGCGCTGGGTGTCCTTCGTGATCCCGTCCGTGCTGTTCGGCCTGTTGCATTACGCGCCCGACCAGATGGGCCAAGGCGCGTGGCTGTTGGTGGGGCTGACCGGCTTTTTCGGGCTTCTGATGGCGGATCTGACGGCGCGCAGCGGCTCTCTTGGCATGGCCTGGGGGCTGCATTTCGGCAACAACACGCTAGCGATCCTGATCTTCACCACCGGAGAGGCGCTGGACGGTGTCGCCCTTTTCCGGTTGCCCTATTCGCTGGCTGACCCGTCCAGCCTGCTGGGCCTGCTGCTGGTGGACCTGTTGGGCCTCGTTCTGATCTGGGCGCTGTTGCGTCGCTGGTTGCGGGGTCGCTGATTGCATTTGCCGAGGGCTTTGCTTATTTCAGGCGCAAAGCGCCCTCGCAGGATTGCCCGATGAACTGGATCACCAACTACGTTCGCCCCACGCTCAACTCGTTCTTCACCAAGCGCGAGATGCCGGAAAACCTGTGGGAGAAATGCCCGTCCTGCGGCACGATGCTGTTTCACCGCGAACTGACCGACAATCAGCAGGTCTGCACCAGTTGCGGCCACCACATGGCGCTGACCCCGCGCGCTCGTTTTGCTGCCTTTTTCGACGGGGGCTTGTATCAGGAACTGGACGTGCCGGCGCCGGTGGCTGACCCGCTGCAATTCCGCGACCAGAAGAAATATCCCGACCGGATGAAGACCGCCCAGAAAAACACGGGCGAGAAGGAAGCGATGCTTGTCGCCGAGGGCGAGGTGCTGCGCACCCGGCTGGTGGCCGTCGCGCAGGATTTCAGCTTCATGGGCGGGTCCATGGGCATGTATGTGGGCAACGCGATCATCGCGGCTTGCGAACACGCGGTCGCGCGCAAACTGCCGCTTGTGCTGTTTTCCGCCGCGGGCGGCGCGCGGATGCAAGAGGGTATCCTGTCACTCATGCAGATGCCGCGCACCACTGTCGCCATCGACATGCTGCGCGAGGCCGGTCTGCCCTATATCGTGGTCCTGACCGACCCGACCACGGGCGGCGTGACCGCAAGTTATGCCATGCTGGGCGATGTGCAGATCGCAGAGCCGGGCGCGCTGATCTGCTTTGCCGGGCCGCGCGTGATTGAACAGACCATCCGCGAAACCCTGCCAGAGGGGTTCCAGCGCGCCGAATACCTGCTGGAACATGGCATGTTGGACCGCGTGACCCCGCGCAAGGAACAGCGGGCAGAGATCGCGACCATCCTGCGGATGCTGACCGGGCAAAGCGCCGTGGTGCATGGCGATCTACCGCCGCCGGACGCGCCTGTGCAGGCTGGCTGAGATGAGCGCAGGCTCGGACGCGCTTTTGGCGCGGATGATGGAATTCCATCCCAAGATCATTGACCTGACGCTGGACCGTGTCTGGCGTCTGCTGGCGGCGCTTGACCATCCCGAACGCCGCTTGCCCCCGGTGATCCATATCGCCGGAACCAATGGCAAGGGCAGCACGCAAGCCATGATACGCGCGGGGCTGGAAGGGGCGGGCCTGTCGGTCCATGCGTATACCAGCCCGCATCTCGCGCGGTTTCACGAACGCATTCGGCTGGCGGGCAATTTGATTGACGAAGCGGCACTTAGCGATGTGCTGGACGAATGCCTGCGCGCCAATGGCGAGGGCGCGATCACCTATTTCGAGATCACGACCTGCGCGGCGCTTCTGGCATTCGCGCGCACGCCTGCTGATTACACGCTGTTGGAAGTGGGCCTTGGCGGGCGGCTGGACGCCACGAATGTGGTCGATGCGCCCGCGCTGACCGTCATCACGCCCGTCAGCATGGACCATGAGCAATATCTGGGCACAACCTTGGCCGCGATTGCAGGCGAAAAGGCCGGGATCATTAAGCGCGGCGTGCCTTGCGTGGTGGCTGGGCAGGCCGATGACGCGCTGGAGGTGATCGAACACCGCGCCGCGCGTCTGGGTGCGCCGCTTCTGGTGCAGGGCCAGCATTGGCATGTGGCGAGCGAAGCAGGGCGGCTGGTCTATCAAGACGAAACCGGGCTTCTGGACCTGCCGCTGCCGCGCCTCGCCGGGCCGCATCAGGTGCAGAACGCGGGCACGGCGATTGCCGCGCTTCGGGCTCTGGGCCATGGCGCCGGGGCCGAGGCGGCTGTCACCCGCGCCGAATGGCCCGCGCGGATGCAACGCTTGCGCCACGGGCCGCTGGTCGAGGCACTGCCCGGCGGCACGCTGTGGCTGGATGGCGGGCATAACCCGGCGGCGGGGCAGGCGATTGCCGCAACGCTTGCGGAACGCGGCGATCGCCCGCTGTGGATGATCTGCGGAATGCTGAACACCAAGGATGTGACGGGGTTCATGCAACCGCTCGCGCCGCATGCGCGCAAGCTGTTCGCGGTGTCCATTCCGGGCGAAGCAGCCACGCTCAGCGCCGAGGCGACGGCCAATGCCGCGCGCAAGGCAGGGATTGACGCGGTCGAGGCGGAAAGCGTTCTGCAAGCGCTGCGTACCATTGCCGCCGAGGACGCGACGGCGCAGGTGTTGATCTGCGGCTCGCTTTACCTGGCCGGGCAGATCCTGCGCGACAACGGCTGATCCGGCATTTTCGCCGGACATGAAAAAAGGGGCCGTGGCGGCCCCTTTTCCATGTGAATTTATCGCGGCTTACTGGGCGCCGAACTGGGCCAGGTAAGCATAGATGTTCTCGGCGGATCCGCGCAGACGGTGGTTCATGTTCGACCGCGCGCGTGCATCGCCGGTCACTTCGCGCAGGTAGCCGGTCGGGTCATTCACATAGGCGACGAAGTTTTCTTCAGTCCAGGTGATCCCGGCTTCGCCTGCGGCCTGCATGGCCGACGAGTAACGGCTGTAGCCGTCATAAGAGCCGGCAACACGGCCAGCCACGCCCCACAGGTTGGGGCCGGTGGGGGCGACGCGGTGGATCACATCGCCATCGGGCGAGGCAATGCCATGGCAGCTTGTGCACTGGCGGAATTCGGATTCGCCAGCAGCGGCATCGCCGGTGGCTTGGGCGTTCGCCCCAAGAGGCAGGGCGCAAAGGGCAACAATCGTGGCGGCTTTCAGCTTCATCGGGTTCTCTTTCCTCGTTGGCTTTAAGTCGTCGGGATACGGTTGAATACCGAACAACCACCGCACCATACCCGACAATTCCGGTTTCACAATCCACTAAATATAAAATTATGAATATACCTTTTGCGCCGCGCGTCCGGTTCCGTCGCAGATGCGCGCTGGAAACTCTGCTGTCCAGCCTGTATCGGTTCACATGTGCAACAAGCCGACAGAAGGGGCCGGGCATGGATATTCGCGCGCTGATGATGGGGCTGGCCTTCGCCTTCATGTGGTCCTCGGCCTTTGCCTCGGCGCGGATTATCGTGCAGGCCGCGCCGCCGCTGATGGCGCTGTCGCTGCGTTTCCTGATCTCTGGCCTGATCGGCATCCTGATCGCGCGGGCGCTGGGACAGACTTGGCACCTGACGCGGGCGCAATGGCGGGCGATCTTCATCTTCGGCCTGTCGCAGAACGCGCTCTATCTGGGGCTGAACTTCGTGGCCATGCAGACGGTCGAGGCGTCCTTGGCCGCGATCATCGCATCCTCTATGCCGCTACTCGTGGCCTTTGCCGGATGGGCCTTTGCCGGTGAGCGCCTGCGCCCTATGGCCGTTGCCGGGCTTGCCGCCGGGTTCGGCGGCGTCGCGCTTATCATGGGCGCGCGGCTTGGCGGCGGGGTGGACCTGTATGGCGTGGCGCTCTGTGTCATCGGGGCAATTGCCCTGACAGTGGCCACATTGTCGGTGCGTGGGGCATCGGCGGGGGGCGGCAACCTGCTGATGATCGTCGGGCTGCAAATGCTGGTTGGTGCTGCGCTATTGGCTGGCCCCGCTTTAGCGCTAGAGACTTTCGACGTGGCCTGGTCCTGGCAGCTTGGCGCGGCCTTCAGCTACACGGTGCTGATCCCCGGATTGGCCGCGACATGGGTCTGGTTCCTGCTGGTGGGCCGCATCGGCGCGGTGCGCGCCGCGACCTTCCACTTCCTGAACCCGTTCTTCGGGGTGGCCGTGGCGGCAGTGCTGCTGGGCGAAAGCCTTGGGTTGTATGACGTGCTGGGCGTGGCCATCATCATGGCGGGCATCTTGGCGGTTCAGCGCGCGCGGGTGGCCGAAAAGCTGGGTTAGGGTCGCGCCACGCTGCAATCCATGCCCCGCGCCGACAGGCGGGCACAGGCGCGGTCGGCCTCGCCCTCTGTCAGGCCTGCGAAGCTTGCCTCAAACCGCCCACTGGTCTGGCGAATCCGGCTGATCCCGCTCGACAGCGCCTGCGCTTCCGCCATCTTCACGGTAATCAGGCTGCGCTCCGCGTCGTGACGGCTGTTGAATGCGCCCAGAGAGATGCCCCATAGCCGCGCATCGTCCGAGGTCGAGACCCGGCTGATGATCTGGGTCGCAGGCGCGTGGAACGATTCGGCGATGACGGCGGTGTGAAACTCTTCATCCGTCGCTTCAGAGCGGGTCAGGATAATGCCCGACTCCTCGATCACAGGGGGCGCGACCGTCACGTCCAGATCCACGTTCATGTCCAGCGCACTGTCGGTTGCGCCGGGCAGGAAGGATTCGGGCGCGCCGGTCCACAGCATGTCTGCCGGTGGGCCTTCGTTCTGGGCGACGATCAGGGGCGCGGGGGCGGTGGCCTCTGCCAAGGGCGCGGTTTCGAGCAAGATCGCTTCGGTCTGGACAGGTTCGGACGCTTCCGCGACGCGCGTTGCCGCCGCTTCCGGGGCTGGGTCCGGTTCGGGCAAGGGGGCGGCTTCGGCCAAGAAGACCGGGATCTCTTCGGCGCTCTCTTCGGGCTGGGCCGCGGCCTCTGCCTCGGCAAGGTCCATGGCGGCGGCGTCCGCGTCTTCCAGCGCGTCCAGATCGGCGGGGTCGGCAATACCGAAACCCGCAGCTTCGGCCACGCTCAGGTCAATCGCCTCTGCGACCGCTTCGGGGCGTGGCGGGGGGCTGATGTCCAGCTCTTCCGGGGCCAGCTCTGTCAGGGTCAACTCTTCCGCCGTTTGCGACACCGACAGGTCCACCCCCTCGACCACGGCGACCAGCACCTCTTCGGGCACTTGCGGAGCGGGGCGGGCGCGGGGGCGCAAACTGGTGCGCACGGCGGTGACAATGCGAATCGTCTTGGCACCGGCATTGGGGTCGTCATCGCCGTTGCGCGGTTTCTCGGCCACCAGCGTGGCGCGGCCCTGATAGGCCGGGGTCGCGGGCGGACGCACGGCTACGCGCGATTTCGCACGGCTGAACCCCAGATCCATCAATTCCGCCACGCGGGCGTTGCGCGCGGCGGTCGAACTGCCGCCGAACATCGTGGTGATGATATGCTTGGACCCGCGCTGTGCCGAAGCGGTCAGGTTGAACCCCGCCGCGCGGGTGTATCCCGTCTTGATCCCGTTTGCACCTTGATAAGCGTCCAGAAAGCGGCGGTTGGTGTTGGGCACGTTGGCCACGCCCGCGAAATCGGACCGGCGCGAGAAGATGTTGAAATATTGCGGATAGTCGAAGAACAGCTGACGGCCCAGGATGGTCATGTCGCGCGCGGTCGACATATGGCCGGCTTGTGTCAGACCATGAGGGTTCTTGAAGGTGGAGTTGTTCATACCCATCGCGCGGGCCGTGCGGGTCATGCGTTCGGCAAACGCCTCGACGCTGCCGGAAATCCCCTCGGCGATGACGACAGCCGCGTCATTGGCCGAGCGTAGCGCGGCGGCACGGATCAGGTAGCGCAACGAGATGGTTTGCCCCTCGCGCAGCCCAAGGCAGACGCATTCCGTACGCGTGGCGCGGCGGCTGACCTTGAACTTCGTATCCAGCCCGACTTCGCCGTGTTTCACCGCCTCGAAGGCAATGTAGAGCGTCATCATCTTGGTCAGCGACGCCGGGTGCAGCCGTGTGTCATGGTTGCGGGCATGGATCACCTCGCCATTGCGGGCATCCATCACCATTGCCGCATAAGGTGCTGCATGGAGGGGTGCTAGGGAAACCCACAACACCCAACCCAGCACCAAAATGCCAAGCCCGACACGTCGCATGAACTGCGCCTGCATCTCGTTGCCTCTGTCGTTTTGTCCCGCTGGTTTTAAGGATGCGGGTTATTTTCTGCTCATGTTAAGCGTAGCACGAACGCCACGCAGGGAAAAGGTTGTTTATTCAACGCCTTTCGCTGTGTTCTTAATGCAAGCTTGTGGCAGGTTTAGGGGCATGTTGGCTTGCGCCCGCAATATTCTGCGTCAGCAGCCGTCGATCCAGCCCACCAGCTCGGGCAACTCGCCCAAATGTCGCAGGGTCCGAAACCGATCATGATCGAAGGGGGGCTCTGCCTGTTCGATCTCCCATTCCAGCCCATGGGGCACATGCACGCCCCACGCGCCTGCCATGATCGGCGCGACCACGTCCGAGCGCATCGAATTCCCGGCCATCAGCGCGCGTTCGGCCCCATCGCCATGGCGCGCGAAAATGCGGGCATAGGTGTCGGGCGTCTTTTCCGACACGATTTCGATGGCGTCGAACAGGTCGCCCAGACCCGATTGCGCCAGCTTGCGTTCCTGGTCCAGCAAATCGCCCTTGGTTATCAGCACCAAACGATGCGACGGCGCAAGCGCGCGAATGCTTGCTTCGGCATGGGGCAGCAATTCGATCGGGTGTCGCAGCATCTCTTGCCCGGCACTCAGGATGTCGGAAATCACCGAAGCCGGCACGCGTCCATCCGTCACCTCGATGGCGGTTTCGATCATCGACAGCATGAAGCCCTTGATGCCATAGCCATAGCGCGCAAGGTTGCGGCGTTCGGCGTCCAGCAGGCGCGCCATGAGGGTCTCGCGCTCGGTATACGCGGCCAGAAGCCCCGCGAAATGGTCCTGCGTCAGGCGAAAGAAACGCTCGTTATGCCAAAGCGTGTCATCCGCGTCGAAGCCGATGGTTGTGATCCTGTCCATGTCGGTGCCTGATCGGTTCCTGCGCAGCGCGGGGTTTTCAGAGGGGTGACTCGGTCTATATTGGCCGCTATATCAGCCTGCACAAACCTAGCGGAAGAGCCCGATGCATATTGCACCGACCATGACAGATGGCGATGGCGTCGAAAATGATGGCGCGGTCGTCACCAAGACCAAGACGCGCACGCAACGCCCGCCGATGTACAAGGTCATGCTGCTGAACGACGATTACACGCCCATGGAATTCGTCGTGCATGTGCTGGAGCGCTTCTTTGGCATGTCGCACGCCATGGCCTTCGACATCATGCTGACCGTGCATAAGAAGGGTGTTGCGGTGGTGGGCGTCTTCTCGCATGAGGTGGCGGAAACCAAGGTGGCGCAGGTGATGGATTTCGCGCGCCGCCACCAGCACCCGCTGCAATGCACGCTCGAGAAAGAATAAATCCGCTTGTTGCCTCATAACCCCGTGACATTGGCCACACCGGCCCCGCGCGCCGACCGACTGGTGCGCGCGGTGGAAGATGGCCTGATCCTGCCCGACGGCCCCGTGACCGTTCTGCGCCCCGCCGCGGGCGAGCGGTTCGACCCGATCGACCCCGCGCGCCTGCGCATAGTGCAGGGCTACCGGCCCGATCATGACGCGTTGGTGCAGGCGGGCTACAGCGTTGGAACCGTCGCGGAACCTGCGCCCAGTGTGCTGGTCTGCCTACCACGCGCGAAGGACCACGCCCATTTGCTGATCGCGCAGGCCGCCAGCCTTGCGGGGCAGATGGTGCTGGTCGATGGGCAAAAGACCGACGGGATCGATTCGATCCTGAAAGCGCTTCGTGCGCGGGTGGCGGTCGAAAGCCTGTCGAAATCGCATGGCAAGCTGGTCTGGTTCGACCCGCGCGGCGTGGATTTTTCCGATTGGGCCTTGGGCGCGCAAAGCGTGCAGACCCGGTTCGGCCCGATGGCAACCGCGCCGGGCCTGTTTTCGGCGGATGCGGTCGACCCCGCATCAGAGATGCTGGCCGAAGTGCTGCCGGCGGATTTGCCCGCGCGGATGGCCGATTTCGGGGCGGGGTGGGGGTATCTGTCCGCCGCGATCCTGTCGCGCAACGGGCCAGAGGTGCTGCACCTGGTAGAGGCAGAGGCCGACGCCCTCGCCGCCGCACGCGCCAACATCACCGACCCCCGCGCGCAATTCCATTGGGCCGACGCGACCGCGTTCAGCCTGCCCGACTCGCTTGGCGGCATTGTCATGAACCCACCCTTCCATGTCGGGCGCGATGCGCGGCCAGAGCTGGGTTTGGCGTTTATTTCGGCAGCGGCGCGGGCGCTGGGCACGCGCGGGCAGTTATGGCTGGTTGCGAACCGCCATTTGCCCTATGCACAAATGCTGGAAGAGCGGTTCGCGCATCTGTCGGTTCTGGCCGAAGACACCCGCTTCCGCGTCTGGCACGCCAAGCAACCGCGCAGGGGAAAACGATGAGCTTCTCGATTGCCGGCAAGACCGCGATCATCACCGGATCGGCCAATGGCGTGGGTCTGGCGATTGCCCGCCATTTCATCGACCAGGGCGCGAATGTCGTCATGGCCGACCGTGACGAGGCGAAGCTGAAATCCGAAGTGGCCAAGCTGTCGGGCACGGATGAGCAGGCGATCTTCTTCGCGGGCGACCTGCGCGAACGTCTGACCATCGCCAATCTGCTATCGGCCACGGTCGATGCCTTCGACCGGGTGGATATTCTGGTCAATGCCACGCGTCAGTGCATGTCTTGCGACCCGCTGGACGACCAGAGCGACACGGTCGAGGAAGCGCTTCAGCAAAACCTGTTGGCCAGCCTGAAGCTAAGCCAGCTTGTTGCCAAACGCATGATCGCGCAGGCCGAAGAGGTCGAGGATAAAAACCGGATGGCCGGGTCCATCGTCAACCTGTCCTCCATCGCCGCGCGGCGCACCCAGCCCGAATTGATGTCTTACTCCATCGCCTCTGCCGCGCTGGACCAGATGACACGGTCGCTGGCGGTGGCGCTGGCCTCTGCGCGCATCCGGGTGAATGGCGTGGCGCTCGGGTCGGTCATGAGTGCCAATCTGAAAGAGCAGATGAGCACCAATGACGATTACCGCGACAGGATTTTGCGGCAAACGCCCATGGGCCGCATCGGTGCCGCGTCAGAGGCGGCGGAAGCGGTGCAATTCCTGTCCTCGGACGCGGCGGCCTTCATGACCGGGCAGATCGTGACCATCGACGGCGGGCGCACGCTGCTGGACCCGGTCGCGGTGCCTGCGCATTAATTGCTTTCCCATGCGATGAAACTGACAAGCTGGTTGCAGGCCTCTTGTCGGCTGATCCAAACGGCGGTCGTGTCAAAGGTCGTTTGCACCGCCTTCCGCGCCCGGTCGAGATCGGCATCTGTCGCGCCGAGGTTGCGGGCCAGCGTGACGTTTCGGTTGGCGTCTTGGCGCATTTTCTGCGCGCCATCGTAGCCGCCTGCATAGCCCGCACATTGGCGTGCAGCGATTTCGGCACCGGCTGCAAGCCTTGCATGTCTTTCCATGGGGTTAGCTGGCGGTGGCGGCGCACATGCGACAAGTGCAAGACAGCAAATAACCAAACCCGAAATCCTGTAAAACGGCACCATGCCCATCCCCATCAGTTACACTGCACGTTCTGTGTGGTGCAAAATGGTTAAGGAACCGTTTCTTTCGGCACAGATGGCCGTCAGCCGTCCAGGCGGGGGTTTTCCGGGAGTGCCGTTGCCGGGTCGACGGCGATGCGCGACAGCGGCCATGTCAGGTCGACCAGCGCGCCATGCAATTCCGGCGCGCCGGGAAGGGTCTTTATCACCCCGTCGCAATTCAGGAATTCCAGCCTTGCGCCGGTGCGCTCCAGCAAGGTCTTGGCGATGAACATGCCAAGACCCATGCCCGAATAGCCGGGGCGGCGCTTGAAGCGGTTCGGGTCGCGCCCGCGCCCGATGAACGGCTCGCCGATGCTGCCCAGAACCTGCGGCGAAAACCCCGGTCCGTCATCGACGATCCGGATGCGCAAGGTCTGCTTGGTCCAGCTTGCATCGACCCAGACCTGGTCTGTCGCGAAATCGACCGCGTTCTGGATCAGGTTGCGCAGCCCGTGGATCAGCTCTGGCTGGCGCTGGATCAGCGGTTGCGTCTGGCTGCCCCCGGCACCGGGTTGCACAAGGAAATGCACCGTTTTGCCGCGGTTCATATGCGGCTCTGCGGCCTCTGCCAAAAGCGCCTCCAGCGGCGCGCGGCGCATCAGCGTGTCATCCTTGCCGCTGCGCCCCATGGAATGCAGGATTACCCGGCAGCGCTCGGCCTGTTCAACCAGCAGGCGCGCATCTTCGGCCAGTTCCGGGCGGTCTGCCAGATCGTCGGCCAATTCGGCGCTTACCAGTTTGATAGTGGCAAGGGGCGTGCCCAACTCATGCGCGGTCGCAGCCACCACACCGCCAAGGTCGGTCAGCTTCTGCTCGCGCGAGAGCGCCATCTGCGCGGCCAGAAGCGCGTCGGCCATGGAATTGGCCTCTGCCGCGACGCGCTGGGCGTAAAAGGTCTGAAAGGCAATGCCGATCACGATTGCCACCCAATGCCCGAAGGTCAGGATGAAAGACACGTCCAGCACCGTGCCATCGGCAAATCGCAAGGGCCGGTAGCTGACGCTGACAAGCGTAATCAGCGCAATCGCCACCAGCGACAACAGCAAAGTGGACCGAAGCCGCAGCGCCATCGCCGCCACCGCAACGGGGGCCATGATGAGCAGCGCGAACGGGTTGGTGATCCCGCCCGTCAGGTATAGCAGCAGCGACAATTGGGCGATGTCGAACAGAAAGGTCAACGAGGCCTCTGTGTCGGTCAGGCGCTTTGCCGCCGGGTATAGAAACAGCGACAACAGCACCGTGACCCCCGCCGCGCCGATGACCAGCGCCACCAGCCCGTTGTCGAACCGCAGCCCGAAGGCAAGCTGGCCGACCACCAGCGCGCCGACCTGCCCCACCAGCGCCAACAGCCGCACATAGGCCAGCGTGCGCAGCCGGACCCATTCGGTGCGGGTGTCTTGGGTGATCTCTCCGAAGGTGGGGTCCATGGGGGCGCGATGTCACATATTGGGGAAAGGGGATTGTTACGCGGCGCGGGCTTTGGCATCAAGCGGCAGAGTTGCAAACGGGGTAGTCCATGCTGAAACGGTATTCGCTGATGGCCGCGGGGTTTCTGGCCCTTGTGCTTGGGGGTTTGGGCGGCATGGTGTTGTTCGCGCCGGACGACACGCAGTTCGGGCAGTGCCGCGAAACCTCTGTCGCGGGCGGCAGTGGCGCGATCGGTGGGCCGTTCAGCCTGACCGACCACACCGGCCAGCCGGTGACAGAAGCCGATTTCGCGGATCGCCCGGTGCTTTTGTATTTCGGCTACACGTTCTGCCCCGATGTCTGCCCCTATGACAACGCCCGCAACGCCGAGGCCGTCAACATCCTGGAAGAGCGCGGCTATGACGTGACGCCGGTCTTCGTGTCCGTGGATCATGGCCGCGACACGCTCGAGGCCTTGGCCGAGTTCGTCAGCTTCATGCACCCCAAGATGGTGGGCCTGACGGGCACCGAACAGCAATTGCGCGACGCGGCGCGCGCTTATCGCGCCTATTTCGCGGTGCAGGATACGGATGAGGAATTCTACCTCATCGACCATTCGACCTTCACCTATCTGAACCTGCCGGGCCATGGCTTTGTCGAGTTGTTCCGCCGCGAGGTAACGCCGGACCAGATGGCCGACCGGGTGGCCTGCTTCATCGACAACGCGTGAGCGGGTGCGCGGGGCGCGCGGGTATCACGCGCGCCCCGTGTGCAGTTCAAATTGACCTTTTGCGCGTCGCAGCCTAACTATCTGGTAGCCCAAAGGGGAACCAGATGACCGAAGCTGCTGAACTTGACCTTGGCCCGGACCCGTCGCTGCTGATCGTCGATGATGACGAGGTGTTCCTGAAACGCCTTGCGCGCGCGATGGAAAAGCGCGGTTTCGCGGTGGAAACCGCCGAATCCGTGGCTGCTGGCAAAGCCATCGCGACAGCCCGTCCGCCCGCCTATGCCGTGATCGACCTGCGGCTGGACGACGGCAATGGTCTGGACGTGGTCGAAGTGCTGCGTGCGCGGCGCGAAGATGCGCGGATCGTGGTTCTGACCGGCTACGGCGCGATTGCCACCGCCGTGGCGGCGGTCAAGATCGGGGCGACCGATTACCTGTCCAAGCCCGCCGACGCGGCTGAAGTGGTGCGCGCGCTCCTGTCCTCGGAAGAGGTATTGCCGGAACCCCCGGAAAACCCTATGTCCGCGGACCGCGTCCGCTGGGAGCATATTCAGCGCGTCTATGAGCAATGCGACCGCAACGTGTCCGAAACCGCGCGGCGGCTGAGTATGCACCGCCGCACGCTTCAGCGCATTCTGGCCAAACGCTCGCCCCGCTGACATTGCTTGCCGCAGGTCGCGAACTACTCTTGACGGCAGACTGGCCGCAAGGACTGACATGACGCGATTGGCGCTTGAAGATATTCGCAAAAGCTTTGCCAGTGCAGAAGGGGCGGTGCCCGTGCTGCAAGGTGTCTCGCTTGCCGTGGACGGGGGCGAGGTGGTGGCGCTGACGGGCGAAAGCGGCAGCGGCAAATCCACGCTTCTGCACATCGCCGCCGGGCTGGAAGCACCCGATGCGGGCCGCGTTCTGGTGGCTGGCCAAGACATGGCATCCTTGCCCGATGCGGGCCGCGCGCGGCTCCGGCGCGGGACGGTGGGGCTGGTCTTTCAGCAGTTCAACCTTGTGCCCTCGCTGAGCGTGGGCGCAAACCTTGCCTTTCAGGCGCGGCTGGCCGGGGTGCATGACCCAGCCTTTTGCGCCGATCTTGCGGCCCGCCTTGGCCTGACGGAGTATCTGCGCCGCTATCCCGAACAGCTTTCGGGCGGCCAGCAGCAGCGCGTGGCCATCGGCCGGGCCTTGGCCGCAAAGCCCAAGGTGTTGCTGGCGGATGAGCCAACCGGCAATCTGGACGAAGCTACGGGCGACGCTGTCTTTGTCCTGATGCTGGAGCTTGCCCGCGCGCAAGGCACGGCGCTTTTGCTGGTCACGCATTCGGCGCGGCTGGCGGGCCAATGCGACCGCAACCTGCATCTGCGCGCGGGGCGTCTGGCATGACCTTGGCCGCCCTTTTGTCGCATTGGATGCGCAACAAGGTGCAACTTGCAATGTTGCTGGCGGGGCTGATGCTGGCCACCGCGCTGTGGTCAGGGGTGCAAGCCTTGAACGCGCAGGCGCGCGGGGCCTATGCCACGGCGGCCGCTCTTATGTCCGAGGATGGTGCCGCGAGCCTTGTCGCGCCCTCGGGCCAGATGGATCAGGCAGTGTTTGCACAGTTGCGGGGGCAGGGTGTGCTGGTCTCTCCGGTTGTCGAGGGGCGGTTGCGGCTGGGGGATACCCGCCTGACCCTGCTGGGGATAGAGCCGCTGACCGCGCCCCAAGGCACCGCTGCCGCGCTGGCCGATGGCGATTTGCAGGCCTTCTTCGCGGGTGCGGGTTTTGCCCATCCTGAAACGCTGGCGGACCTTGGCGATCCGCCCCTGCCGCTCAGCCCGTCAAGCGCCGTGCCGGTGGGCACGCTTCTGGTCGATATTGGCACCGCGCAACGCTTGTTGGGGATGGAGGGGCAGATCAGCCGCCTGCTGCTGACCGGCCCCGCGCCCCGGCCCCTGCCCGAAGGCTTGCAGCTTGCGCAGGCCAGCGAAGGGGCCGAATTGGCCGGCCTGACCGACAGCTTCCACCTGAACCTGACCGCATTCGGCGCGCTTGCCTTTGCCGTGGGTCTGTTCATCGTGCATTCCGCCGTGGGGTTGGCATTCGAGCAGCGGCGCGGCCTGTTTCGCACGCTGCGCAGCCTTGGCGTGCCCTTGCGCGCTCTGACACTGGCCTTGGCGCTGGAACTGGCGCTGATGGCGTTGGTCGCGGGCTTGGCGGGGCTGGCGCTGGGCTATGTGCTGGCCGCAGCCCTTTTGCCCGATGTCGCTGCCACCCTGCGCGGCCTGTATGGCGCACCGGTGCCCGGCAGCCTGCAATTCAGCCCTGCTTGGGCGCTGGCAGGTCTGGGGATGGCTTTTGCCGGGGCCGCTTTGGCGGGTGCGCAGGCACTCTGGCGGCTGTGGCACATGCCCGTGCTTGCCCCCGCGCAGCCGCGCGCTTGGGCGATGGCCACGGGCCGCGCGATGCGCTGGCAAGTGGCGGGGGCGCTGGGCTTGGGCGGCTTGGCGGTGGCGCTGGCCTTGCTGGGCGATGGCCTGTTCGCGGGCTTCGCGCTTTTGGCCGCAGCCCTTTTGGCAGCGGCCTTGCTGACGCCACCGCTTCTGGCGCTTGGCCTGCGTGGGGCATCGCGCTTGGCGCAAGCCCCGGTCGTGCAATGGTTCTGGGCCGATAGCCGCCAGAACCTGCCGCGCCTGTCGCTGGCACTGATGGCGCTGATGCTGGCGCTTGCGGCGAATATCGGCGTGGGCACCATGGTCGCAAGCTTTCGCGCGACGTTTATAGACTGGCTGGACCAGCGCCTTGTGGCCGAGATGACCATCACCCCCCGTGACGCGGCAGAGGCGCAGACGCTCGAGGCCTTCATCGCCCCGCGCGTGCAGGCCGTTCTGCCCCTGCGCCGGGTCGATGCCACGCTTGTAGGCCAGCCCGGTGCTGTCTACGCCATGCGCGACCACGCCACCTTTCGCGACAACTGGCCGCTGATCGCCCAAGTGCCAAATGTCTGGGACCGGCTGGCGACAGAGGAGGGCGCGCTCATCAACGAACAACTCGCCCGCCGCGCGGGTCTTTGGCCCGGCGACAGCATAGCCCTGCCCGGTGCGGGCGATGTGCCCATTCTTGGCGTCTATCCCGATTACGGCAACCCGCTGACCCAAGCCATCGTGACAGAGAGCTGGTTCGACCGACTGTTCCCCGGCACGCCCACGCGGCAACTGGCCATCCGCACGGATAACCCCGCAGGCACGCGCGCGGCGCTGCTGGACGAGTTCGGGCTGAGCGCGCAGGCCATCACCGACCAAGCGCAGGCCAAGCAGCTTTCGCTGGCCATATTCGAGCGCACCTTTCTAATCACTGGCGCGCTGAACGTGCTGACCCTGTCTGTCGCGGCGCTGGCGCTGTTTGCCACGTTGGTCACTCTGTCGGGTCTGCGGCTGGTGCAGCTTGCCCCCTTGTGGGCTATGGGCCTGACCTTGCGCCAATTGGCGGGGCTGGAACTGGCCCGCGCGCTTATGCTGGCCGGTCTGACGATGGTTCTGGCCCTGCCTGTGGGGCTGATGCTGGCGCAGGTGCTGTTGGCGGTCATCAACGTGCAGGCCTTTGGCTGGCGTTTGCCCTTGCAAGTCTTCCCGGCCGATTGGGCGCAGCTTGCGCTTTGGGCCGGGCTTGCGATGCTGGCGGCAGCCGCTTGGCCCGCATGGCGGCTATGGCGCGGGGGCGGCGGGCCGTTGCTGAGGGTGTTTGCCTATGAACGTTAAGGCCCTTCTCCTTGCGCTCTGCCTTGCCTCGCCCGCCCTTGCCCAAGGTTTCGCGGGCCTTGGCACCGATGCGAGTGGTTTCGCAGTCCCAGAGCAGGATCGCACGCTTGAATTTCCGCGCGACCATGGCGCGCACCCGCAATACCGCATTGAATGGTGGTATCTGACGATGACTTTGCAAGGCGCGGATGGCCGGGATTACGGCGCGCAATGGACGCTCTTTCGTTCAGCCCTTGCCCCTGAAGAGCGCGAGGGCTGGGCCAGCCCGCAGGTCTGGATGGGCCATGCGGGCCTGACCACGCCCGACACCCATTTCGCCGCAGAACGTTTCGGACGCGGCGGTGTGGGGCAGGCGGGGGCACAGGCCGCGCCGTTTCGCGCCTATATCGACGACTGGCATATGACCAGCACCGCGCCCTCGGGCGCAGATGCCCTGTCCGCCCTTTCGGTCGCAGCCACTGGCCCCGATTTCGCGTATTCTTTCGACCTGACGGCGCAAGGGCCGCTCGTCCTGCACGGCGACAAGGGCTATTCCGTCAAATCCGCCGCCGGGCAGGCGAGCTATTACTACTCGCAACCCTTCTACACCGTGACCGGCACGCTTGACTTGCCCACCGGCCCGGTCGAGGTGACAGGCCAAGGCTGGCTGGATCGCGAGTGGTCAAGCCAGCCCTTGGCCAGCGACCAGGAAGGGTGGGACTGGGTGTCGATCACGCTCGATGACGGGCATCGCCTGATGGGGTTTCAGCTGCGCGGGGCCGACATTTTCACCGCCGGCACATGGATCACGCCCGATGGCAGCGCCACGTCCCTGCCCGATGGCGCGCTGCAATTCACGCCCCTTGGCACAGCGACGGTCGCAGGCCGCGAGGTGCCGGTGCGCTGGCAGATCGACTGGCCCGCCCGCGACATGCGCCTGGTGACAGAGCCGGTGAACCCACAGGCCTGGATGGACCTGACCGTCAGCTACTGGGAGGGGCCGATCCGCGTCAATGGCACCCACACCGGGCGCGGCTATCTGGAAATGACGGGCTACTGACGGGCCTGATTGCGCGCAAGACAGCCTTGACGCCGCGTTGCGCTGGACCAAGCGCCCTTCGCGCGGCTAGGGTTTCGCACCAGTCGGAGGAACCCCCATGTCGTCCTATCCCCATATGCTCGCGCCGCTCGATCTGGGCCACACCACGCTGAAAAACCGCGTGCTGATGGGGTCCATGCACACTGGGCTGGAAGAACGCGGCGATTGGGGTCGCGTGGCCGAGTATTACGCCGAACGCGCGCGCGGCGGGGTGGGGTTGATCGTGACCGGCGGCATGGCGCCGAATGCCGAGGGTGGGGTCTTTCCCGGCGCGGCGGGGCTGTTCACGCCGCAGGACATCGCCAACCACCGTCTTGTCACCGACCGCGTCCATAGCGAAGGCGGCAAGATCGCGATGCAGATCCTGCACGCGGGCCGCTATGCCTATAGCCCCGATTGCGTCGCGCCCTCTGCAATCAAATCGCCCATCAGCCCGTTCAAGCCGCGCGAGCTGGACGAGGCAGGCATCGAGAAACAGATCGCCGACATCGCCACCGCAGCCGCCCGCGCGCGCGAGGCTGGCTATGACGGGGTAGAGGTGATGGGGTCCGAGGGCTATTTCCTCAACCAGTTCCTCTGTGCCGCCACCAACCAGCGCACCGACCGTTGGGGCGGTGCCTATGAAAACCGGATGCGCTTGCCTGTCGAGGTCGTCAAACGCGTGCGCGAAGCCGTCGGCCCCGATTTCATCGTGATCTACCGCATTTCGCTGATTGACCTTGTGCCGGGTGGGCAAAGCTTTGACGAGGTCGTGCAACTGGCCGACGCGATCGAGCGCGCGGGGGCGAGCATCCTGAACACCGGCATCGGCTGGCACGAGGCACGCGTGCCCACCATTGCCACCTCGGTGCCGCGGGCCGGTTGGGCATGGGTCACGCGCAAGCTGATGGGGCAGGTGGGGATACCTGTCATCACCTCGAACCGGATCAACACGCCAGAGATGGCCGAGGAACTGTTGGCGGGCGGGGCAGCCGACATGGTGTCGATGGCGCGCCCATTCTTGGCCGATCCCGATTTCGTCGCCAAGGCCGCCGCAGGGCGCGCGCGTGAAATTGCCCCCTGTATCGCCTGCAACCAAGCCTGCCTGGACCACACCTTCCAAGGCAAGATTTCCAGCTGCTTGGTCAACCCGCGCGCCTGCCATGAGACAGAGCTGCGCTACACCCCAACCGATGCCCCCAAACGCGTGGCGGTCGTGGGTGCTGGTCCGGCCGGGTTAATGGCGGCGCTGGTGGCGGATCAGCGCGGCCATGACGTAACGCTTTACGATTCAGACGCCCAGATCGGCGGGCAGTTGAACATGGCGCGCGTCATCCCCGGCAAAGAGGAATTCCACGGGTTGGTCGACTGGTTCCAGACCATGCTCGACGCCTCGCGCATCGACCTGCACCTGAACACCCGCGCCACGCCCCAGATGTTGGCAGGCTATGACGAGGTCATCATTGCCACCGGCGTCACCCCGCGCGATCCGCAGATCGCGGGCCAGGACGCCCCCCATGTGCTGCGCTATATCGACGTGCTGCGCGGGCAAGCGCCGGTGGGCGCGCGGGTGGTCGTGGTCGGTGCGGGCGGCATCGGGTTTGATGTGGCGGAATACTTGGCGCATCAGGGGCCGAGCGCCGCTCTGGACCTTGGCCTGTGGCAACGCGAATGGGGCGTGACCGATCCGGCCAAGGCCCCCGGCGGGCTTGCGCCCGACGGCCCGCAACCTACGCCACCCGCGCGCCAGATCACGCTGGTACAGCGCAAACCCGGCAAACCCGGTAAGGGCTTGGGCAAAACCACGGGCTGGATTCACCGCGCAAGCCTTGCGGCCAAGGGTGTGACCATGCTGGGCGGCATGAGCTATAAGCGCATCACGTCCGAGGGGCTGGTGGTGGAAAGCGACGGGGCAGAGAAAACGATCCCCGCCGACACCATCGTTCTGTGCACCGGCCAAGACCCGTTGCGCGACCTGGCCGATGCCTTGCCCGATGCCCATATCATCGGCGGCGCGGATGTGGCCGCCGAACTGGACGCGAAACGCGCGATTGACCAAGGCGCGCGGCTGGCGGCAAGGCTCTGAGCTACATCTTCATCTTGCCATAAACGCGCATTGCTCTGCGCGGCCTAGCGCAATTCCAGCTCGACCCGCGCCGCGCGGCCTGTTGCGTCGACCACCGACAGGGTGACGTAGCCGGGGCCGGTCACGGGAAGATGCGCCTCTCGCTCGAAACTGCGGGTCAGGACAGGCGCGCCATTGGCGAACCATGTAAAAGGGGCGCGGCCCCGGTCCACACGTGCCATCACCCGCCCGGCCACCGGGCGCAGCGCGGCGCCTGCGGGCGGGAAGGCCAGCTGCGGCGCGTCAGCATCCGTCGCCAGTTGCGGGCCGAAGCGGCGCAGGGGCGGCGGCAGGTCGACATGGGCCACGTCCAACGTTCCGGGCGGCGCGGGCGGCAGTGGCGCGGGGCGCGGGCCAAGCCGGGCGAACGTTTCGAACAGCACCGGCGCGGCCGCATCCAGCCCGAAAGTTCCCGGCAGGGGCGTGCCGTCTGCGCGTCCGATCCAGACGCCCGCCACATGCTGCCCGTCGAACCCCACCGCCCAGGCGTCGCGGTGGCCGTAGGACGTGCCTGTCTTGAACGCCAAGGGCCAGCCCGGCAGATGCGCGGGGCGCGGCGCGCGCGCAAGGATTTGGCCAAGATGCCATGCGGCCTCTGGGCGGATAACCTGCGCACCTTGGGCCACCGGGCCGGGGGCGGTCGTAAGTGTGACCGCTTCGCCCCTGCGCGCGATACCCGCGTAAAGCTGCACCAGCCCTTCAAGCGAAACGCCCACGCCCCCCAAGGCCACCGCCAGCCCCGGCTGGCCATCAAGCGCGGTGTCCACCCCGGCGGAGCGCAAGGCACTCATCAGGCGGGCGGGGCCGAGGGAGTTGGTCATCTCGACCACGGGCAGGTTCAGCGACAGTTGCAGCGCCTCGCGCACCGTCACGGGGCCGCGAAACCGCCCGTCGAAATTCTGCGGGGCATAGCCGCCGAAACTGGCGGGCCGGTCATTGACCAGTGTTTCAGGGTGCGCCAACCCGTCCGAGAAGGCCAGCCCATAGACCAGCGGTTTCAAGGCCGATCCGGGCGAGCGCATGGCGCGGGTCATATCGTTGAACCCCCCGCGCGCATCGTCGCCATAGGCCCCGCCGATATGCGCGCGGATGCGGCCGGTTTGCGCATCGGCTACCACAAGCGCAAGGCCCGCGCGCGGGGGCAAGTCGCGCAGCGTGTCGCGGGCCAGTTCCTCTAGCGCGGTTTGCAGGGAGGCATTTAGCGTGGTGCGGTGCAGCTTTTGTGCCGGGAGCGCGGCCACAAGGCGGTCCGCCAAGTGCGGGGCGAGCGCGGGGAAGGGGCGGCGCGCGGTCGGGATTGCCTCGCGCTTGGCCGCCTCTGCTTCGGCGCGGGTCAGCACGCGGGCAGTGACGGCGCGGTCGAGCACGCGGTCGCGGGCCATGCGTGCGGCGGCGGCATCGCGGTCGGGGCTGCGGCGGGCAGGGGATTGCGGCAAAGCGACAAGCAGCGCGGCCTGCGCGGGCGTCAGGCGTGCGGGGTCTTTGCCGAACCACGCGAAGCTGCCCGCGCGCAGCCCCTCCAGATTGCCGCCCATGGGTGCCAGGTGCAGGTAAAGCGACAGGATCGCGTCCTTGTGCAACTGCCGCTCCAGCGCCAGCGCCACCCGGATTTGTCGCGCTTTGCCCGCCCATGTGCCGGTTGGCCCGTCTTCCAGCAGACGCGCGACCTGCATGGTCAGGGTGGATCCGCCCGATACCATGCGCCCGGCGCGCGCCGATTGCCAAAAGGCACGCACCATCGCCACCGGGTCCACACCCGGATGGGTATGGAAGCGGCGGTCCTCATAAGCCAGCAGAAGCGCCAGATAGGTCTGATCCACGCGCGCGGGGTCTACCGCCAGCCGCCAGCGGCCATCGGCCACGGTATAGGCGCGCAGAAGGGTGCCGTCTTCGGCCAGAACCTCTGCCCCCGTTTCCGGGGTCAGGGGCGGCAGGTCGGTTGCATCCACCCAAGCCTCCAGCGCGAGCCAGCCCGCGACGGCAGAAGCGGCAACAAGGCCAAGCACCCATCTCATGGTGCGATGGTCAGACGGCCCGTGCCGGTTATCGCGCGCAGGCTGGGGCGATACATGTCCTCGACCTGCGCCGCCGGGTGATGGAACTCGCCCGGCGACACCGCGCGCACCGCATAGGCCAGCCGCAAGGTGGTGTCCGATGTCCAGTCCACGGCGGCCAGAAAGCGGTCGCTGCGGGCTTCGGTCATTTCGGCAAAGCCATGCAGGTTCAGCCAATCCAAGGCGCGGATATCCCCCTCGCGCAGCAGGTTCGGATTGTCGATCTCTAGGCCCGCCGGCAGCGCGTCATCCACCATCAGCCGTCCACCGCTGATGCCCCGGTCTGGGCGCACTTCCAGCACCGCAATCAGACGGTCGCCCACGCGCAAGTCGTTCAGGCTGGCGGGATCGCCTTCGGGGGTGAAGTAGCTGCGCGCGATGGTGTAGCCGTTGCCTTGGGCGGGCGGGGCCACATCCGGCACCCCGAAGGCCGTGATGGTCACGGTGGTCGCCGCTTGCCCTGTATTGGTGATGGTCCGCGCGCTGCCATCGTATAGCTGCACCACGTTGCCCGCGACCGCGCGCCCGTCCACGCTTAGCCCGCTGCCATCCGCGTCAAGCGCGACGGCGGCTTGCAGCGACCAGGCAGCTTCCTGCGTGGACAGCTCATGCACGTCCCCGCGTTGCGAGATTTGGCGCGCCAGCAGCACGCGGTCCACCGCGCCGCTGCCAGCTTCTGACGCAAGCGCCAAAAGCCCCGCGCGGTCGCGCAGGCCGGTGCCGTAGTCGCGGCGATACCCTTCGGCCCCGTCGCTGCTGGCAAGGCTGGCGGCTTGGCGGAACATGGCATCGGCGCGGGCCTGTTCGCCATAAGCCGCCAGCGCGCCACCCAGTTGTGCGGCGGCAAGGGGGGTGTCGAACTTCTCGGCCAGCGTGTCGGCGTAATAGCGCAGATCGCCGATTGCCGCCTCGCCCGCGCGCGCCAGAACGTAAAGCGCATAGGCAATGGCGGGTGCGTTGTCATACAAGTCGCCCGCCTGCGCGACCTCGTTGCGCAGGTTGTCGAGCGCCATGCGCAGCGCGGTATCGGGCAGCTCTGCGCCTTGGCCTGCCGCGCGGGTCAGCACGTCGGTGACATAGGCATCAAGCCACAGGTCATAGCCCCCCGCCGACCACAGCCCGAAACTGCCGGTGCGGCCTTGGCGCGTCAGGATGCGGTCGATCGCGGTCTGGATTCGCGTCTGCGCGTCAGGCGCGGTGACAAGGCCAAGTTCAACCGCAGCGCTGGAGGCCAGCAAAAGCGGTTGGATGCCAGAGGCCAGCTGTTCCGTGCAGCCATAGGGGTAGGCGGTCAGGCGCTGCATCAGGCCGGGCAGGTCCAACGCCGCGCCTGCGCCCGCGACGAGCGTGGCGCGCGCGCCATCGCGCAGGCCGTCGAGCGCGTTCGCGTCGAAGCGGAAGCTTTCGCCCGATGCCAGCACGAATTGCGACGAGCGCGCGATCTCCGGGTCGGTGCGCTGCACTGTCAGCGTCAAATCACGCGTCAGCACCCGGCCATCGGGCGTGGTCAGCGCCACGCTGTATTCGTGATCGCCCAGGCTGGTGGGGGCGAGTGCCAGATCCAGCACCGCGCGCCCGCCCTCTGCCAGCGTGACGGTTTGCGGCACGTTGCCCAAACCGTGGCCGGTGACGCGCAAATCCATCTCGCCCGCCGGTCCCGTGGCGTGTGTCAGTTCCAGCCGCATCCGGCTGGTGTCGCCCGGTGTCAGGAAGCGGGGCAGGCTGGGCTGCACCACGACCGGGTCGCGCACCAGCACATCGCGGCTCGCTTGGCCCACGCGCGTATCGGACCACACAACCGCCATCAGCCGCACCGTGCCGTTGAAGGCGGGCAGGTCAAAGCCGATGGTGGCTTGGCCGTTTTCCAGCGTGATCGGGCCCTCGAACAGGGCCAGCAGTGCTTCGGTCGGTGCGGGTCCGGCGCGGTCGATGCCCGACGCATCGCCACCCGAGCGCACTTGCCCCATCGCCCCGGCCCGCGCGTCGATCAACCGCCCGTATATGTCGCGCAGCGCGACGCCAAGGCGGCGCTGGCCGAAATAGTGTCCACTTGGGTCGGGCGCGTCGAAATCCGTAAGCGTCAGGATGCCAAGGTCAACGGCGGCGAGGGTCGCGTAAACCGGGCCATCGCTTTGAGCGCTGAGTGTCACCTCCATGCGTCCGCGCGGGTCGGCGGCCTCGGGCGCGTCCAGCGTGACCGCCAGCGCCTTTGCACCGGGGTCAATCGCGGCATGGGCCAGCCCCATGCTGCGGGCGGGCATCTCTTCCACAGCGTCGGCCCCGCGCAGCAGGCTGGCGGTGACATAAGCGCCGGTGCCCCAGTCGTCGGTCACGGGCAGGGTGATCTCTGACTCTCCCGTCAGTTCCACCAGTTGCATGTCGATGACACGGTCCGACAGCACGCTGACCAGCGCCATCCCCTCGCCCGTCAGGCGCAGGCGGGCGGTGTCGCCGGGGCTGTAGCTGTCACGGTCCAGCGCCACGGCCAAGCGGTCGGGCGTGTCGCGCCCGGCACTCGCCCCATACCAGCCTGCGGCGAAAGGCACCGACGCGCTGGCATAGGTGGCACCGTCATGGGCCACGCGCAGCTCATATTGGCCCCAATCGAGCGGCACGGTGATCTGGCCTTGCCCGTCCAGCGTGCCTGTCGCGATGCGGTTGCGTTCGGTGACAGGCTCCCACATCCACTGACCATCGACGCTATACCATTGATAGCGTGTCTCTATCCGGTCCACCTGCCACGCGAGCGCGCCCGCCATCGCCTGCCCGTCGGGGGCGACAAGGGCAAGGTCGAACAGGGCTTCGGCCCCTTGCGGCAGCGTGTCGTCAAAGCCGGGGCGAATGCCGATCATGGGCTGGGTTGCCGTCACGGGGGCCGAAAGCGTGCGCTCTACAGGGCGCGCGGCACCGTCCAGCAGCGTGGCGACAATGTCCAGCGTGTAAGGGCGCGCGTCAAAATCGGCGTTCTCGAAAATCAGGCGGGTTTGCAGGCGGCCATCGGCATCGGTCGTGGCATCGCCCAGCGGAAAGCGTTGCGGGTCTACGCGCTGGTCATGGCGGCCAAAGACATAGCCCGCCCACCCCTCGCGCGTTGTTGCAGGCCGCAGGATGGCGCTACCGGACAGATCAAGCCCGCCCGCCGCCGCGCCGAACAGGTGGCGCGCCGCGATTTGCAGGCTGGGCGGGTTGAGCGGGTCCACCGCGCCGCCATCGGAGAGTGACAGGTCGAAATCTATGCGTTCCGGCAGGAAATCCTCGACCAGCAGGCGCGCGCTGGCCAGTGCGGGGGCGTCGGGGTCCGACAGCAAGTCCAGCCGCCACGCGCCGCGCGGCACATCGGCCCCAAGCGGCAGCGCAAAGACATGGCCGCCTGCGCGGTCGTCGGTGCTGAGCGCGCGGGAATATTCCACCCCATCGGGCCGCATCAGCCGCGCGATCACGGGCAGGCCGGGCAAGGCCGCCGCGCTTGCGTCACGGGCAAGGGCGGTTGCGTGGATCACCTCTCCGGGCCGATAGGCGCCGCGATCGGTGGCGATGAACATGTCGATCGGGCCAGGTGCGGCGCGCCCCTCAACCCCGCGATCCGATAGGTCGAATTCCGGGTCTTCCAGCGACAGCGCGGTCGTGTCGTCGCCCTGTGCCACGGTAATCAGCGCGGGCGCGGCACTGCCCGTGCCTGCGGCGAGGGCCGCCGGGAAAACCGCCATGCCCTGCGCGTCGGTCATAGCCTGCCCCAGCACCCGGTTCGATCGTGCGACCAACGCGACCTCTGCCCCCGCCACCGGCTGCCCGGTCGAGAGCGCTTGCACCACCACATGCAGCCCGTCGCTGCCCGACAGGCTGGACAGCCCCAGATCGGACACCATGAACCATTGCGAGGCGGGCGACACGTCATAAGGGTCGCGCCCCGGCACTGCGGCTTGCAGCAGATAGGCACCGGGGGCGAGCGCCCCGGCTTCGGCCAAGGGCAGGCGCGAGCGGGTTTCGCGGTTTAGCGCGCCCTCCAGCGTGGCGCTGCCCTGCCAGACCAGTTCACCCAGCTCAGAGGTCAGGATCTCGGCATCCCAAGTGTCCAGCGCTTGGGCGAAATTGCCGTTGCGAATGGCGGTCACAAGGTTGCGGTCGGAAATGCGGTAGAGCGCAAGGTCCAGCGCATCGGTATTCACGGTTTCGACCGGCAGCGCGCGCGGGCCGGTCGCGGGCAGCACGTAGCCGCGCCCCGGAAAGCGCACCAAGGGCGCGCGGTCGCGGATATAGACCGCCAAGGGCACATCGCGCGCCAGCGTGTCGCCACCAGCCGCAGGCAGGCCCGCGCGCAGGCGGATTTCATAGCGCGCACCGTAATCGACGCCGGTCAGGCAAAGCTGGCTGTCCTCGACCTCTACCGCCAAGCCGGTCGCGTCGCCCGCAAGGAAGGGGGCGTAATCGCGGCTGGCGACCAACGGTTCGGAAAACCGCGCGCAGATGCGCGGGGTGGCGGTGTTGCTGTCCACGTCATGCGACAGCAGGCGAAAGCCGTATTGCTCGCGCAGCCGCGCAAGCGTATCGGGCGCAATGCCGGGGCTGCGGGCCTCGGCCAGACGGAGCGCGGCCAAGGCATCCTCGCCCCGGAAACGTTTTTCCAGCGCATCGGCCAGGACCACAAGCGCGGGCGCGGGTGTGTCCATGCGCAGCGCGGCATTGGTGGCAGCAAGGATTGCTTGGTTTTGCAGCTCTGCGCGCGGTTGGTTGTCGCGCGCGGCTTGCGCCAGAAGCGCTTGAGCATGGGCCAGCCATGCCGTGCCCGATTGGGCAACGGTCACGGCAGCCCCGCTGAACAGAACGGCCCGCTCGCCGGTCGCGCCGTCCAGAAGCGCCGCTTCGGACAGTCCATTGGCATAATAGCGTTCCGCCATGGTGTCGGCCTGCGCGCGCGCAAGGTCCAGATCGCGCGCGGACAGAAAGCCCAGCTCTGCCCGCGCCCGGCCCGCTTGCGAAAGAGCGGCTTGCGGCATGGGCGTGATCCGCCCCGACAGCGCGCCCTCAAAGGCGATCGGGTCGCCCGGTTGCGATTTCGGGAAACACGCGCCCGCGCGCTGGTTAAAGGTGAACGCCGTGCACTCCGGGTCGCGCAGGCAAGCCGCGTGGCATTGCGCAAGGTTGGTGTTGAAGATCGGCGTCAGGTCGCCGCCCGGCAGGTCGGTATTGTCCAGCATGGTCGCAAAGCGCGGCGGCAGGGGGCCGTCCTGCTGCGCTTGGGCGGGCAAGCCAAGTGCGAGTGCCGCGCCCAAGATCAACCCGGTCAGGGCGGTTTTGCGCGTGCGCGACGTATTTTTGGCAAGATGAAGCAGATGCAGCATGGTGGCCCCCCGGCGCTGGATTTCGATCCAGTCTAGCACAGGGGGCGCGATCTGGCACCTGATGCGTGGCGCGTCTAGCTGCCGTCATCCCAGATTTCGGGTTGCCACAGGGCAGGCGTTCCGCAGATGGCCGGGTCCGGCGCGGGGATCTTCGCCTTGCCGTCATAAGGGATCTGCCCAAGGATATGCTGGATCACGGCAAGGCGCGCGCGATACTTGTCCTCTGACCGGATAACGGTCCAGGGGGCGGCGGCGGTGTGGCTGCGCTCGAATGTCTCGGCAATGGCATGGGTGTAGCTGTCCCATTTGCCCAAGCCTTTCACGTCAATGCCCGACAGCTTCCAATGCTTCATCGGATCGCCCTCGCGTGCCAGCAGGCGGCGCAGTTGTTCGGCGCGGCTGACATTGAGCCAGATCTTGATGAAATGGATACCGTCCTGCACCAGCAGGTTCTCGAACCCCGGCAACTGGTCAAAGAATGCGGCGCGCTGGGCGGGTGTGCAAAAGCCGAAGACATGTTCGACCATTGCGCGGTTGTACCAGGATCGGTCGAACAGAACCATCTCGCCGCCCGCAGGCAAGCGGGTGACGTAGCGCTGGAAATACCATTCGCGCGCCTCGCGGTCGGTGGGTTTGGGCAGCGCTTCGACCTTCAGGATGCGGTGGCTCATCACCTCGGCGATGCGGTTGATTGACCCGCCCTTGCCAGCTGAATCGCGCCCTTCGAAGATGACCACAACCCGCGCGCCAGTGGTGCTGATCCAGTGTTGCAGTTTCATCAGCTCCAGTTGCAGCGGTTCCAACGCGTCCTTGTAGTCGTCCTTGTCCATCCAGCGCGGATAGGGGTAGTCGCCAGCCAGCGTGTCGCGTTTGCGGGCGTCCTCGACCGTTTCGCGCAGCGCCTTGGGCGCGTCATTTTCCATGTAGGCCGTGACCTGACCGGCAAGGGGCATGGGGATGTCGGACATGGGGCGTGCGCCTTTCGCATGGGATATTGTCGCCAGCAAATGCCGAACCGGGGCGCATTGCAAGGGATGTGTTGCGAAGGGCTGGAGCGGGCAGCGGGAATCGAACCCGCACCAAGAGCTTGGAAGGCTCGTGTGATACCATTTCACCATGCCCGCGCTGCGCGTGGGGTAGCGCAAGGGCGGGCGTTGGTCAAGCGGGCTGGGTGGGCAAAAGGGCGGCCCATGTGGACCGCCCCATCGCAAACGCCAAGGGTTTCGATCACATCGGCGGGATGCTGAAGAACATCGTCTCGCCCGAATGGTCATCGACGCCGTCATTGTCGGTCGAGACCCACATCGTGCCATCCGCCGCAATCGCCAGCCCTTCGACCTTGTCCAGCACGTAACCGCCGGTTGATGTGAGATAGGGCAGCAGGTCGACCACAAGTTCCTTCTCCAGAACGTTAGGCGTCTCGTCAAGTGCGACCATGCTGACACTGTCCAACGCGACGCGGGTGATGTGCTTGGTAACAGCGGCGGTGGCGTGCTGGTTGTCGCGTTCGACGAAATACAGGAACCCGTCATGTGCCACGATTTCCGACAGGCCGACCCAGCCGGTGGCGGGGGCTGTCAGCGGGTAGTGGGCGACCGACCATCCCTCGGTGTCCAGATTGTAGCCTAGCACCTTGGCATGGTTCGCCGGATCGTCGCGCCATTCGCGCTGCACGGCGATATAGAGCATATCATCCACACGGGTGATGCCTTCGAAGCCAAAGCGGCGCTCAACCGCCAGCAGCTCGTTCGGGAGCGTGATATAATCCTCGATCGCGCCATCCGCGCCCACATGGTAGATCGCGTGCGGCACCAGACGGTCCAAGCGGCCCTCGGATGCGACCCAAAATCCGCCTTCGCCATCCAGCGCAATGCCTTCCATGTCCATCAGTTGCGCGGGCGCGCCTTCGCGGGTGATGCGAATGGCATCGACAATGCGCGCGGGCGTCTGGCTGACGTCGATATGGAAGATCGTCGGCTGCATGCCATAGAAGCTGTCGGACACGGCATAGATCGTGCCATCCTCGGCCATGACTTGGCCAGAGATCGCGCCCCAACCCGTCAACTCGTCCATGCCTGCGCTGGTCAGGTGCGGATAGGCGGCGGGTGCGTCCTGATACTCGTAGATCATGACATGCGCCGGGGCCGCTCCATCTTCGCGACCGTCGAATTCGTTGGCAGTGGCCAGCAGGTTGCGGCCGGGAATGGCAATCGCGCCTTCGGGAGAGATGCCAGAGGGCAGCAATTGCGCCAGCGCGGGCGCGGTCGGATCGGTCATGTCATAGACGCCGATGACAGAAGCGCGTTCGGCCAAGATGAACATCATCGGCGTGCCGCCGAATGTGCCGAATTCCATGCCTTCGGGTTCCACGCCCTTGTTGGCCGAGCGTTCTTCCGGGTAGTGGCCGATCTGGACGATGGCATGTTCGAACGCGGTGCCAGCCTCGAACAGTTCTGTCCCGTCGCGGTGGAACACGGTGAAGCCACGGCTGCCGCCATCCATGTCGCCTTCATTGGCGATGACGACATGGTCCGTGTCGATCCACTGCACGGCATCGGGTTCGCGCGGAATGTCGGTCAGGGTTTCGGTGAAGAGAAGCGCGCCCTCTTCGGTCGCGTCAACGCCTTCAAGGCTGACCGAACCCGCCGGGAAATTGCTGAGCACCTCGCCCGCGCTGGATACGACCACGATATGGTTGTTTTCCTGAAGCGTGATGACAATCTCGCCATTGGCGTTCACGTCCACGAATTCGGGTTCCGGGTCTTCACCAGCCACGTCGGCCAAGCCCGTCAGGTCCACGCGGATTTGGGCTGCGCAATCCATGCTGCTGCCATCGCCCAAGGGCTGGATCACCAGATAGCCGGCAGGCATTTGCGGCACGCGGCCATCGCCTGCATCCTCATCGCGCTCGTTTTCAATGGCGACGGTGATGAAGCTGCCATCGGGGGCCACGGCGGTGCTGTCGGGTTGGCCGCCCAGATCGCAAGACGCGACCACATCGCGAGAAACCGCATCAATCGCGTGCAACACGCCCGACGGGTTGGTGAAGCTCTCAGAGGTATTCTCGGCCACGAACACGGTCTGGCCAAGGGCTGACACGGCGGTCGGTTCGCCATTCGGCGGCGCGAAGGTGCCAGCGGCCTGCGGGTTCGCGGGGTCGGTGATGTCGATGAACCCGATCACGCCCGCCGGGCTGTCGGAATAGACCAGCGTCATGCCGTCGCCCGTGGCGGCGATGATCTCGGCAGAGGTTTCTTCTGCATCGGGAGTGTTCAGCGCGACAGGGAAGGACGCGATACGGTTGAAGTTCGATTGCGCCAGGGCCGGGGCGGCAAGCGCGCCGGTGGCCATCAGGGCAAGGATAGACACACGATTGAGAAAAGGCTCCATCGGGTGAGTGATGGAGCCTTCGTTAGTGTGCGCCTGTAACGGCTATGTGACGCAAGGTCAGTAGCGGTAGTGTTCCGGCTTGAACGGGCCTTCGACCGTCACGCCGATATAATCGGCCTGATCGGGGCGCAGTTCCGTCAGCTTCACGCCGATGCGGGCCAGATGCAGGCGGGCGACCTTTTCATCCAGATGCTTGGGCAGCAGGTAGACGCCGGGCTTGTATTCGTCGCCCTTGGTCCACAGCTCGATCTGCGCCAGAACTTGGTTGGTGAAGGATGCCGACATCACGAAAGACGGGTGGCCGGTGGCGTTGCCAAGGTTCAAAAGGCGGCCTTGGGACAACAGGATCATGCGGTTGCCCGAGGGCATTTCGATCATGTCCACCTGGTCCTTGATGTTGGTCCATTTGTGGTTCTTCAGGGCAGCGACCTGAATTTCGTTGTCGAAATGGCCGATATTGCCGACGATCGCCATGTCCTTCATCTCGCGCATATGCTCGATGCGGATCACGTCCTTGTTGCCGGTGGTGGTGATGAAGATGTCGGCGGTCGAGACCACGTCTTCCAGCGTCACGACCTCGAACCCGTCCATCGCGGCTTGCAGCGCACAGATCGGGTCGATCTCGGTCACTTTCACGCGGGCACCTGCGCCACGAAGCGACGCGGCAGAGCCCTTGCCCACATCGCCATAACCGCAAACAACGGCGACCTTGCCGGCCATCATGGTGTCGGTCGCGCGGCGAATGCCGTCGACCAGCGATTCCTTGCAGCCATACTTGTTGTCGAATTTCGACTTGGTGACGCTGTCGTTCACGTTGATCG
This sequence comes from Roseibaca sp. Y0-43, assembly GCF_020667835.1. Lineage (GTDB taxonomy): Bacteria > Pseudomonadota > Alphaproteobacteria > Rhodobacterales > Rhodobacteraceae > Roseinatronobacter. The sequence continues at coordinate 128,876 of NZ_JAFMPR010000006.1, read as the reverse complement.
CGGGGAAGGGCAGTTGGCCGTTCTTGTGCAGGTCATACAGACGGTGCACACCCGTGGTGGTTTCTTCGGACACACCCTTGATCGCGTCGCGCGTCTTGGTGAACCAGCCGGGGGTCTCCGCCATGCGCTTCTTGATCTGCGCCTTGATGACCGCTTCTTCCTCGGATTGCGGGACGGGGATGATGTCTTCGCCTGCCTCGGCCCGCGCGCCCAGCAGAACGTAAAGCGTGGCATCGCCGCCATCATCCAGGATCATGTTCGCGCCCTCAGCGAACATGAAGGATTTGTCCAGGTAATCCCAATGCTCTTCCAGCGTCTGCCCCTTGACGGCAAAGACCGGGATACCCGCTTTCGCGATGGCCGCCGCGGCGTGGTCCTGCGTCGAGAAGATGTTGCACGACGCCCAGCGCACATCTGCCCCCAGCGCGACCAGCGTTTCGATCAGAACGGCGGTCTGGATCGTCATGTGCAGCGAGCCGACGATCCGCGCGCCTTTCAGCGGTTTGGAGTCGCCAAATTCCTCGCGCAGCGCCATCAGGCCGGGCATTTCGGTTTCGGCAATATCCAGTTCCTTGCGACCGAATTCGGCCAGCGCGATGTCGCGGACAACGTAGTCTTGCGCCATATGCCCAAGCTCCTTGTGGTGAAAATAATCGACTTGGCGCGCAGATAGCACTCCAAGGCCACAGCGACAATAGCGCGTCCTGACGCGTGGGTCGGGCGCGTCGGCAGGATCACGCCATCCTGACAGAGTTTCGAGTTGTCGCGCGGGGTTCGATCTGCGACAACACCAACAAGCTGGATCGAAACTGGCAGCACGGTGGACCTTTTGGTCAAGTTCGAAGTGGGTAAACATGTGCGACCAGCCAAGCGGTTGGGGCAAGCACTGGGTGTCTGGCTGTTGCTGGCTGCGCCAGCATGGGCGTTTTCCGATCTGCAATTCCGTGTTCAGGGCGGCTCTGAGGAGTTGCGCACGGCGCTGGAGCGCGCCTCTCTGATCCGTCAGGCGCAGGCCCAGAACGTGGTCGACCCGCTAGAGGTGTTCTCGACCGCGCGGGCCGAATATGGCCGGTTGATCGGGGTGTTCTACGAGCAGGGCTATTACGCCCCGCAAATCTCGGTGCGCGTGGATGGGCGCGAGGCGGCGGATATCTCGCCGCTCGACCCGCCTGCGCAGGTGCGCGAGATCGTGGTCGAACTGGTCCCCGGTCCGGCCTTCGAATTCGGGCGCGCCCAGATCGCGCCGCTGGCCCAAGGCACCGTGTTACCCGAAGGGTTCGCGCCCGGTGCGCCCGCGCGCAGCACCGCGATCCGCGAGGCGACGGGCACCGCGATCGACCAATGGCGCGCGCAAGGCCATGCAAAGGCAGAGCCGACCGGGCAAGCGATCACCGCCAACCACCCCGCGCGGGCGCTGGATGTGGCGATCACGCTCACCCCCGGCCCGCGCCTGACTTTCGGCGCGCTGCGGCCCGACGGGCAACAAGCCGTGCGGCCCGAGCGCATTGTCGAAATCGCGGGCCTGCCCACGGGCGAAGTATTCGACCCCGAGCAAATCGACCGCGCCGCACAGCGCTTGCGTGCGACGGGCACCTTTTCCTCGGTCGCGCTGCGCGAGGCAGAGGCGGCCAATGCCGATGGGTCGCTGGATATTGCCGCCAACGTGGTCGAAGCGCCGCCGCGCCGCATTGGCGCGGGCATCGAATACGATACCGAACGCGGCGGCAAGCTGAGCGGCTTCTGGCTGCACCGCAACTTTCTGGGCGGGGCCGAGCGCTTCCGCATAGAGGGCATGGTCGATGGTCTGGCCGCGCGTGCCGGTGGTCTGGATTACAGCCTTGGCATCGAATTCTCGCGCCCGGCCACGTTCACGCCCGACACGACCCTGACCTTCGAGCTGCTGGCCGAAACCGAGAAAGAGCCGGATTTCGAGGCCCGCCGTGTGCGCGCCGATGTCAAGCTGGTGCACCGCTTCAGCGATGATCTCAGCTTTTCGGGCGGCTTGGGTGTTTTGGCGGAACGCGCCGATTTCGGCCCCGCGCTGGGCATTCGCCGCGATTACCGCCTGCTGCTCTTGCCTTTTGATGCGACCTATGATCGCCGCGATGACGAACGCAACCCGCGTTCCGGCTACTATCTGAACGCCAGCCTGACGCCGTTTTACGGCACCGGGGCCACGGGCGCGGGCGCGCGCGGTACGGCGGATGCGCGCGGCTATTATCCTGTGGGCGAACGCGTGGTTCTGGCGGGCCGTGCCCAACTGGGTGCCGTCTATGGCCCCGGCCTGTTCGCGACCCCGCGCGACTTCCTGTTCTATTCGGGCGGCGGCGGGTCGGTGCGGGGGCAGCCCTATCGCAGTTTGGGCGTGACCACCGGCGGCGTGTTCTCGGGCGGGAAGGGCTTTGCCTCGACCACGCTGGAGCTGCGGATGCAGGCCACCGACACCATCGGTTTGGCCGCCTTCGCGGATGCCGGCTATGTCTCTGCGGGCACGTTCACGGGGGCTTCGGCATGGCACGCCGGCGCGGGGATCGGTATTCGCTATGACACGGTCATCGGCCCGTTGCGGCTGGATGTGGGCTTCCCGGTGCGTGGCACGACGGGGCGCGGTGCGCAGCTTTACCTGGGCATCGGGCAGGCGTTTTGATGCGCCGGTGGTGGATCGCGATCCTGCTCGTCCTTGGACTGGGCGTTGCCGCCGTTGCGCAAGACACGGGCCTTCCGGGGGCCGAAGAAAGCGATGTGGGCTTTCTGACGCGTATCCTGCAAGACAGCCTGTCGGACCGTGGCCGCGCCGTGCGGATCGTGGGCTTTCAGGGCGCACTATCCTCGCGCGCGACCTTTGACGAGATGACCATCGCGGATGACGAAGGCATCTGGCTGCGCATAAGCGATGCGGCGCTTCAGTGGAACCGCGCGGCGCTGTTCCAGCGCCGGATCGAAATCTCTGAGATTTCGGCGGCGAAGGTCGAGGTGTTGCGCACGCCCGTCGCCCCGCCTTCGGACGAGCTGGTGCCGTTCCAGCGGTTCGAATTGCCCGATCTGCCTGTGTCGGTCGAACTGGGGCAACTGGCGCTGGCCGAAGTGTCGCTTGCGCCCGAATTGCTGGGTCAGGCCGTGCGCGCCGGGGTCAGTGGGCGCGCCGATCTTGAAGGGGGTGCGGGTGCGGCCACGCTGGTGTTAGAGCGGCTGGACGCGGTGGAAGGCCGCTTCACGCTCGACGCCGCCTTCTCGAACGAGACGCGCAACCTGTCCCTGTCGCTGGAAGCCGTGGAAGCGCCCGGCGGCATTGCCGTATCGCGGTTGAACGTGCCGGGCCTGCCTTCGGCCGAGTTGCGGGTCGAGGGCGATGGCCCGATCGAGGATTTCGCCGCCGATATTCGCCTTGCAACCGATGGCCAGCCCCGTGTGGAAGGGCGGTTCGAATTGCAGACGGCACAGCCCGGTGTGAAGCAGGCGGTCGCGCTGAACCTGACGGGCGATCTGCGGCCCTTGCTGGCCGAAGCCTATCATCCGTTTTTCGGCGATCAGAGCACCTTCACCACCCGCGCCCGTCGTTTCGACGATGGGCAATTGTCGCTTGATGCGCTGAGCGTGCGCACCCAGACCCTGTCGGTCGATGGTCGCGCCCGCGTGGGGGCCGAAGGCCTGCCCGAGTTGATCGATCTGCGCGGCACCTTGGTGGACCCCGAAGGCGACCGCGTGCTTTTGCCCTTGGCCGGGGCCGATACCAGTGTGGAAAGCGCCGATCTGCAACTGACCTTCGACGCCGCGCGCAGCGAGGACTGGGAGCTGTTGCTGGACCTGATCGGCTTCGACAACGGCGATTTCGCGGTCGAATCCCTGTTCGTGAATGGTTTGGGGCGCATCACCTCGCAGGCCTTTGGCGAAGACCGCGACACCATTGACGCGCTGGTCGATTTCTCGACCCTCGGCTTGTCGGCCCGCGACGAAAACCTTGGCGCGGCAATCGGGCGCAACGTGAACGGCTCGATCGCCTTCATCTGGCGCGAAGGGCAGCCCTTCCTTATGCCCGGCTTCCTGCTGGAGGGGCGCGACTACGCGCTTCAGGGTCGTGCACGTCTGAACGAGGGCCGGGTCGAGGCCGATATCCGCGCGGCCTATACCGATATTTCGCGCCTGTCCGGTTTGGCAGGGCGCCCCTTGAGCGGCGCGGTCGACGCCGAACTTAGCGGCCTGTTTGGGCCAGAGCGCGACCGTTTCGACCTTACCGCTACCCTGACGGGCCGGGATCTGGCGCTGGACCAGCCGCAACTGGATGCGCTTTTGGCCGATGACAGCGTGATTACCCTATCCGCCGTTGGCGCGGATGGGCAGATCACCCTGCGCGAGTTCCGGGCCGAGGCGCAGACGCTGAGCGTCGATGCGTCGGGGCAGCTCTCGGCAGAGCTTGTGGACCTGTCAGGCCGTGTGGACATGACCGATCTGGCCGTCCTTGGCCCCCAATATGGAGGTCGGATAGAGGCTGATCTGTCCTTGAGCGGTCAACCCGACACCGCAGAAGTTGCGCTGACCGCGCGCGCCCGCGATCTGGCGCTTGGCCAGCCCGATCTGGACCGCGCCTTGCGCGGCGAAACCCGGCTTGACCTGTCGGGCCAGCGCGACGGGATGGCGTTCGACCTGACGCGGCTGGACCTGACCAACCCGACGCTGAACGCGCAGGTCGCGGGCCGGATTGATCCCGGCGCTTCCGTGCTGGATGGCGCTTTCGCCTTGCCCGACCTAGGGGCGGTGCGCCCGGCGTTTCGCGGCGGGATCAGCGGCACGCTGGGCCTGCGCGAGGACGGGCAGGATCGCCGCGTGTCGCTCAGCGCGGAAACCCGCGATCTGGCCTTCGGCGCGGCCGCCGCCGACCGCGTTCTGGCCGGGCGCCATACCGTGCAGCTCGATGCGATCGCTGGCCCCGAGACGGTGCTGCTGGAACGGTTGGTCATCGACGGCCCCGCGCTGGCGGCGACTGTGTCAGGACAATTGCGCGACGGGCGGCCCGACCTGGCCTTGCAGGCGCGTCTGGCCGATCTGGCACTGGTCGCGCCGGGTATTGCCGGGGCGCTGTCGCTGTCGGGCCAAGCGCGCGACACGGGCGATGCCTATGCGCTGAATATGACCGCCAATGGACCGGCGGGGCTGAAAGTGTCGGTGGATGGCACCTTGTCGAAAACCCTGCAATCCGACCTGCGCATTGCCGGAACGACCGACATTGCCCTTGTCAACCCGCGCATTGAACCACGTTCGGTGCAAGGTCCGGCGCAGTTCGACATGGCGTTGCGGGGTCCGCTACGTCTGGAATCTCTCAGTGGCACGGCAAGTTTGAGCGGCATCACAGTGGTCGCGCCTCGCCGCGCCTTGCGCTTGTCGGGCGTCAACGCGCGCGCCGATCTGGCCGGTGGGCGGGCGCAGATCACGCTCAGCGGGCAATCAGCGCAGGGCGGCACGATCGCACTTGACGGCGGCATCTCGCTTGTGCCGCCTTTCGATGGGGCGTTGCGCGCGCGGCTTGATGCGTTGCGCGTGGTCGATCCGCAATTGTTCGAAGTGTCCGTCACTGGCGATCTGGGCATTTCCGGTGCGCTGACGCGCGGCCCGACCGTGGCCGGGCGGTTGCAACTGGACAGCATGGAATTGCGCATTCCCCGCGTGGGGCTGACAGGGCCGGCCTACATACCGCCCAACATACGCCATGTGGGCGAAACCGCTGGCGCCGAAACCACTCGCGCCCGTGCCGGTATTTTCGCGGGCGAAACCCATGGCCGCGTGCGCTACCCGGCCAGCCTGGACCTTGAAATCGACGCGCCCAACCGGATCTTCATCCGGGGTCGCGGGCTGGATGCCGAGCTTGGCGGCAACCTGCGCCTGACTGGCACCACCGCCGATGTCATTCCCATCGGGCAGTTCAACCTGATCCGGGGGCGTCTGGACCTGCTGGGCAACCGCTTTGCCCTGAATGAAGGCTTTGCCAGTTTGCAGGGCGATTTCATGCCTTTCGTGCGGCTCATCGCCTCTACCGAGCGCGAGGGCGTGAGCGCGCGCATCGTGTTGCAGGGCCGCGCGAACGAGCCGGAAATCCTGTTCGAATCCAGCCCGGAATTGCCGCAGGAAGAGATCGTCTCGCTGCTGCTGTTCGGGCGCGGGTTCGAGACGCTCAGCCTGTTTCAGGCCGCGCAGCTGGCCTCTTCGCTGGCCACGCTGTCGGGGCGGTCCGAGGGGATCTTGGAGCGCCTGCGCCGCAACGTGGGGCTGGACGATCTGGATGTGCGCGCCGATGAGGATGGCGAGGCCACTCTGCGTCTTGGCCGTTACCTGACAGAGAATGTCTATACCGATCTGGAAGTGAACCCGCAGGGCGACAGCGAAGTGTCGATCAATATCGACCTCTCGCCCTCGCTGACCGCGCGCGGACGGGTGGACAACGACGGGCGCTCCAGCGTCGGGCTGTTTTTCGAGCGGGACTATTAAGGGGGGCGCCATGTCTGTTGACCTGTCATCGCTGCGGGGCAAGGCGGTGCTGATTACCGGGGCCAGCCGGGGTATTGGCGCGGCGGCCGTGCACGCTTTCGTGCAGGCCGGGGCACAGGTCGGCATGATCGCGCGCGATAGCGCCGCGTTAGAGGGGGTGGCCAAGGACACGGGCGCGTTGCCCCTTGTCTGCGACATGACCGATTTTGCCGCCGTCGCGGATGCGGTCGCGCAGATGCAGGACCGTTTCGGCAAGCTGGATGTGCTGGTCAATAACGCGGGCGTCATCGACCCGATTGCCCCCTTGTCGCAGGCTGACCCCGCCGAATTCGGGCGGCTGATCGACATCAACCTGAAAGGCGTGTTTCACGGGCTTCGCGCGGCCATGCCCGCGATGGGGCCGGGCGGCACGATCATCACCATAGGGTCGGGGGCCGCGCACAACCCGCTGGACGGGTGGGGCGCTTATTGCAGCTCCAAGGCGGGCGCATGGATGCTGACGCGCGTGGCCGCAAAGGAAGCGCCGCATTTGCGCATCATGAGCCTGTCGCCCGGCACGGTCGCCACCGACATGCAGCGCACCATCCGCGCAAGCGGCATCAACCCGGTCAGCCAGTTGGATTGGGACGTGCATATCCCGCCCGAGTGGCCCGCGCTTGCGCTGGCATGGATGTGCACGCCCGATGCCGATGACTGGGTCGGGCAGGAAATATCCCTGCGCGACGAAGGGATGCGCAAACGCTTGGGGCTGGGTGCATGATCGGGTTCGATGCGACGGGCGATCTGTGGACGATCACCCTCAACCGCCCCGACAAGGCGAATTCCCTGACGCCCGAGATGCTGGAAACCCTGAGCGAGATTACCGCGCGCACGGACCTGCCCAAAGCGCTGATCCTGACCGGCGCGGGGCGTGTGTTCAGCGCCGGGGCCGATCTGGACGCGGCGCGCGCGGGGCTTGCGACGTCGCCCTTGTGGGAACGCTTGTCGGGCCAGATCGCTGGCTTGCCTTGCCTGACCATCGCGGCCCTGAACGGCACGCTGGCGGGCGGCGCGTTCGGCATGGCGCTGGCCTGCGACCTGCGGCTGGCGGTGCCGGGGGCGAAATTCTTCTACCCGGTGATGAAGCTGGGCTTTCTGCCGCAACCCTCGGACCCGGCGCGCATGGCATCACTGATCGGTCCGGCACGGGCCAAGATGATCCTGATGGCAGGGGCCAAGATCGGCGCGGACGAGGCGCTCTCATGGGGCCTGATAGACCGCATCGCCGCGCCAGAGGCGTTGCTGGGCGATGCCCGCGCCTTGGCCGCCGATGCTTGTGCGGCCACGCCCGCGCATATTGCTGCCATCAAGCAGCTTGTCGTGCCGGACTAGGCTAGGCTAGGTCCATTCTTCCGGCTAGAACCACTTTCATGCAACGTTTGATCGCCCTTCTGACCCCGTTTGCGCTGGCCCTTGTGCTGGCGCTTGGGTCCGTGGGATTTGCGCGCTCGCACAATGCAGGGGCGGGCGTTGACCAATATGTCATCTGCACCGGCTACGGGCTTGTCACCATCTCGGTGGACGAAAACGGCAATCGCGTGGCCGATGGCGTGCCATGCCCCGACAGCATTGCGCTTTCTGCGGCCTTGCCCGACCTTGCCCCGGCGCTGGCGGTCCAGCGGCTGACAAGGTCGGCCGTCACCCTTGTCCGCTCGGCGGCGGTGCACCACCCGCAAACCACCAATTCCGCGCACGCGGCCCGTGCGCCCCCTGTCCCAGTCCTTGCCTGATCCTGACATATCAACGCAAAGACAAAGGACATGACATGAAACGCTTTGCAGTCGTGGCGGCAACCGCCGCTTTCTTCGCCCTGCCGGTTTCGGCGGATATCATCATCAATGACGCCTATGCGCGCGTGGCCTCGCCCATGGCGCAATCCGGCGCGGCCTTCATGGGCATTCAGAACACCGGCGCGGAGGATGACCGCCTTGTCGCCGCGCGCTCTGACGTGGCGCAGCGGGTCGAGTTGCACACCCATATCGCCGATGGCGACATCATGCGCATGGTCGAGGTCGAGGAAGGCTTCGAAATTCCCGCAGGCGACACGCATATGCTGGAACGCGGTGGCCATCATGTGATGTTCATGGGCCTGAACCGCAAGCTGGCCCATGGCGACGAGGTTGCCGTCACGCTGGTGTTCGAGAAGGCGGGCGAGATGGAGGTCATCATCCCCGTCGATCTGGAACGCAATGACGTGACCGGCGCGATGGGCGGCATGAAGATGGACCACGGCAATATGGGTGGCCATGGCGCCATGCAGATGAACCACGGCCAGCAGCAGTAACGGACATGGGGCGCGCGCGCGGCTAGGCCCTGCGCGCGCTTTGCCATAAGGGCAGGAAGCGCCCTTGGATTCCCACGTCTTGGGATGACATATCTATGATTTGGCAAAGCTCGCTGTGTTGCTACGTTCTGACGTATGGGTCGCCAAGACGCCCGCCCGTCAGCAGAGGAGACGACAGATGAGCCAATACCTGTTCCAGCGCCGTCACGTGCTTGCGGGCACAGGCCTGATTGCCGCGAGCGCGCTGACCGGGCTGAGTTTGCCGGCACAGGCGCAATCGCTTGCCCCCACCCGGACCATGCGCGGCGGCGCGAATAACTACCTGCCCGGTGCCCCGATCGTGGACCGTATTGGTGGCGGTGGTTTCTGGATGACCGGCACGGTGCGCCGAGCGGGCGATGGCGCGCCCTTGGCAGGCCAACGCATTCAGATTTGGGCGCACACGACCGAGGGGCATGAACGCGACCCTCATAGCCACGGGGCGACACTGACGGACGAGAACGGTGAGTTCCGACTGGAAATGCCGCAGATCGTGCCCGCCTTTGGCCAGCCGCATGGGCATCTTGCCTATGACAGCGGCGCGTTCAAAACCGTGTTCCTGCGCCCGGTCATGGCCAGTGCCGACCTGACCACGCTGGAAGCGCATTTCGTGCTGGAACCGGCCTGACCGCGACATGGTGAACCAAAGGCTTCGCGCGGTCCTGATCTGGGCCGGGGTGCTGGCGGCGATTGCCCTGCCCCTGCTGGTTGCTGCGCGCAGCCCCTATTTGGCATGGCGCGATCCGGTCTACATCGCGTCGGGCTTCGCAGGCATCCTTGGCTTCGGCCTGTTGCTTTTGCAGCCGCTTCTGGCGGACGGACGGCTACCGGGGCTGAGCGTGCCCCGTGCGCGCCGGGTGCATGGGTATGTGGGCCTTGGAGTGCTGCTTGCCGTGCTGGTGCATATTGGCGGCCTGTGGCTGACAAGCCCGCCTGATGTGGTCGATGCGTTGCTGCTGCGCTCGCCCACGCCGTTTTCGGTTTGGGGCGTGTTGGCCATGTGGGCGATTTTCGCAGCCGCGGCCATTGCCGCGCTGCGCCGCAAGTTGCACGTCCGCCCCAGCCTGTGGCGGATGCTGCATATCCTGTTGGCGGTGCTGATCGTGGCGGGCACGATCCTGCACGCTCTGCTGATTATCGGCACCATGGGCACAGTCACGAAATACATGCTGGCCGCGCTGGTCGGTCTGGCTACCGCGTGGCTGCTTTATAACCGCCGCGCCCAGTTGCTTTTACGTGGGCGCCGGTAGCGTCACGTCTTCTTCTTGAAGCGCGGCTCGGTCCGGTTCCACAGCCGTTTGATATTGTCGCGGTGCTTGTAAAAGACCAGCAGCTTGGCCACGACCAGCACCCCCACCACGGGCAAATAGCCCAGGAACCCCGCATAGATCGAGGACATGCCGCAGGCCGTCAGCCCCGCAAGCGACGAGTAGCGGCTGGCCTTGAAGGTCACGATCCATGTCGCGCAGGTGGCCAGCCCCACGGGCCAGGCCAGCGCCAGCGTGATGCCGATGAAGGTGGCAACGCCCTTGCCGCCCTTGAACCCGATATAAACCGGGTAAAGATGGCCGATGAATGCGGCAAGCGCCGCCATCTGCGCCGCGTCCGGCCCGATCAGCCAGCCCGCCAGAAGCGCCGCGATCGCGCCTTTCAGCGCATCCAGCGCGAAGGTGGCGATGCCCGCGGCCTTGTTGCCCGTGCGCATGACATTGGTGGCCCCGATATTGCCAGAGCCGATAGCGCGCAGATCGCCCAACCCCATGACGCGGGCAATGACCACGCCGAAGGGGATAGAGCCGACGAGGTAGGACACCAGCCCCACAATGCCGAGTAGCCAAAGGGGGGTCACAAGTTCCGGGATCATGCGGGCACCTCTTGCGCGCTGAATACGCATTGACCGGCGACATAGGTGGCCAGCACGCGGCCTTCCATCCGGGCACCGTCATAAGGGGTGTTCTTGGATTTGGACGCCAGTTTGAACCGGTCCAGCACGAAAGGCGCGTCGGGGTCGAACAGGACCAGATCGCCCGGTGCGCCTTTGGCCAGACGTCCGCCCGCCAGCCCGAGGCGCTTGGCCGGGTTCAGCGACAGCGCGCGCCAGATCAGGGGCAGGGGCAGCCCTTCGGAATGGTAAAGCCGCATTGCCGCCGGCAACAGGGTTTCCAGCCCAACCGCGCCCGAGGCCGCTTCCTCGAACGGCAGGCGCTTCGATTCCTCGTCCTGCGGGGTGTGCATGGAACAGATGACGTCGATCAGCCCATCCGCCACAGCCTGCACCATGGCGCGGCGGTCATCCTCGGACCGCAGGGGCGGGGTGAATTTGAAGAAGCTGCGGTAGCTGCCCACGTCCAGTTCATTCAGCGTCAGGTGGTGGATGGAAATGCCTGCCGTCACATCCAGCCCATTGGCCTTGGCGCGCTCCAGTGCGGGCAGGGTGCGCGCGCAGGTGACTTGATCGGCGTGGTAGCGCACGCCGGTCATTTCCACCAAGCCCATGTCGCGGTCGAACCCCATCCGTTCTGCCATGGGTGACACGGCGGGCAGGCCGCGCAGCGACGCGAATTTGCCCGATGTGGCGCAAGCGCCGCGCGACAGGCCGGGGTCTTGCGGGTGGCCGATGACCAGCGCGCCAAGCCCGCGCGCATAGGCCATGCAGCGCGACAGAACCTTGGTGTCGGTGCTGACGCGGTCGCCATCGGTAAAGGCTACCGCGCCCGCATCCAGCAGAAAGCCGATTTCCGCCATCTCGCGCCCCTCGCGCCCGCGGGTCAGCGCGGCCATGGCGCGGATGTTCACAGGCGTGCGCGCGGTGGCGCGGCGGGTGACGTATTCCAGCACTTCGGGCGTGTCGATGGCCGGGTCGGTGTCAGGGCGCATCACGATGGTGGTCACGCCCCCGCGTGCCGCCGCCAAGCCCGCTGTGCGCAAGGATTCCTTGTGCTGCGCGCCCGGCTCGCCTACCTGCACGCCCATGTCGACAATGCCGGGGGCCAGGCATTTGCCGCCGCAATCGACCGCCTGCGCGCCATCGGGGCAGGGGGCATCCCGTTCCACGATCTGCCCGTCCTTGACCAAAAGCGTGCCGATATCATCGGTGCCGGTCTCGGGATCAATCAGCCGCGCGTTGTGGAACCAAAGCATCAGACGCCTTCCTTTTGGGCAATCGTGTCGCGCAACAGCGTGGCGACGGCAGAGGGGTTCACCAGCAGGCTAAGCGTATGGCTGGCCTTGTCGGTGCGCAGGGTCAGCTGCGTCAGCCAAACGCGGATGCGGCGAATGTCGGACAGGGGAACCGAGGTTTGTGCGTCCAACACAAGGCGGCGGTCGGTCAACCAATAGGTGGGCATGGGCCGCATCAGGCGCTGCGCGGCAATCGGGCCGAACAGGAAGCCCAGTGTAATCAGCGTGCCCAGTGACGACCCGGCCCCCGCCGCGCCGCGTGCGCTGTCATAGAGGAAGAACACCGCCGAGAAGACCAGCAGCCCCAGCGTGCCCAACAGCGCCTCGAACAGGATCGCGATCTCGCGATCCTGAGGCACGAGGGCCACAAGCGTTTCGCCGGGCTGCAAGCTGATCTGGGCCACCTGTCACGCCCCCTTGCGTTTCGCGCGTTTCTGGCGGGCGGCCTCTATGTCGGCGACAACCTCTTCGGCGCGGTCGATATGCTTTATCAGGTATTTGTCGCCCGCCTTGGTGATGATCTGAATATCGCCCATCAGGCGGCGCACGGTTTCCAGTTCCAACAAATACACGCTGCGCCCGCCCGGCCCGATCAACCGAGTGTTGGTCAGCCGCCAGCGGAACTTCATCTGCTCGGTGTAAAGCCACGCGCCGCGAACGGCCAAGGCCAGCACCGCACCCAAGGCGCCAATCGCGGCATAGGGCGACCCGATTGCCCAAAGCACCACGCCCGCGCCGACCATGCCCAGCACGCCCAGAACCCCATGGTCGCGCCAGTAGCGGCCCTTGTCAGAGCGGATTTCGCGCAGCATCTTCTCGCCCGGTTCCAGCGGGATGTCGTCGGTATCGGGGCGGGTTTCGATCTGTTCATTCATCGGCAATCCTCCGCAAACGGTCGCGTTCACGGCGGCGGCGCAGGTTTTGCGCCAGAAGGTCCATCGCTGCCATGCGCACCGCGACGCCCATTTCCACCTGTTCCTGAATGACAGAGCGGTTGATGTCATCGGCAATCGCGCCGTCGATTTCCACGCCCCGGTTCATCGGGCCGGGGTGCATGACGATGGCGTCATCCTTGGCATAGGCCAGCTTCTCGGCATCGAGCCCGTAACGGTGAAAATACTCGCGCTCGGACGGAACGAACCCGCCATCCATCCGCTCGCGCTGAAGCCGCAGCATCATCACCACATCGGCGCCTTCCAGCCCGGCTTTCATGTCGTCGAACACCTCGACGCCGAACTCCTCGACCCCTTTGGGCATAAGGGTTCCGGGGCCGACAAGGCGGACGCGGTTTTCCATCTTGCCCAGCAGGATCAGGTTCGAGCGTGCGACCCGGCTATGGGCAATATCGCCGCAAATGGCCACGGTCAGGCGGTGCAGCCGCCCCTTGGTGCGGCGGATGGTCAGCGCATCCAAAAGCGCCTGCGTGGGGTGTTCATGCTTGCCATCGCCCGCGTTCAGAACCGCGCAAGTCACCTTTTGCGCCAGCAGGTCCACCGCGCCGGAACTGCCATGACGCACCACCAGCAGGTCGGGATGCATGGCGTTCAGCGTCAGCGCCGTGTCGATCAGCGTCTCGCCCTTCTTCACGCTGGACTGCGCGACGGACATGTTCATCACATCCGCGCCCAGCCGCTTGCCTGCCAGCTCGAAACTGGCTTGCGTGCGGGTGGAGTTCTCGAAGAACATGTTGATCTGCGTCATGCCTTCCAGCGCGCGGGCGTGCTTTTCGGCGCTGCGGTTCAGCGCGACATACTGCTCTGCCAGGTCGAGGATGGTGGTAATCTCGACCGGGTGCAGATGTTCGATGCCCAGAAGGTGATCTTGGGTAAACGTCATGGGCCACTCGCGCGATGGGTCAGCGCACCGGGTATAGAAACCAAGGGTCCATGCGGCAAGGGCAAAGCGCGCGCTTTCCCTTGGCGCGTGGGCGCGCTACCTGTGGGTCATGGAATCGGCTTGGCAACAGGACTGGCATCTGGCGCGCGCCTATCTGGCGTGGCAGGCAGAGCTTGGCGCGACGGAAGCGATTTGCGACGCGCCGGTCAATCGTTACGATCTGCCCGACAAGTTGGCAAAACCGGCTGCCAAGCCTGTGGCGGCAGCCCCCGTGCCCATGCCCGAGCAGCCACAGGTGGACCCGGTCGCAGAGGCGCAGGCCATGGCGCAAGCGGCCCCCGATCTGGACGCGCTTCACGCTGCCATGGCCGCCTATGAACACTGCGAGTTGAAACGCGGCGCGCGCAACCTTGTGTTCTGCGACGGGGTGGCGTCCGCGCGCGTCATGATCGTGGGCGAGGCACCGGGCCGCGACGAGGACCGCGTGGGCAAGCCCTTCGTGGGCGAAGCCGGCCAAATGCTGGACCGTATGTTCGCCGCCATCGGCATGGACCGCGCCGCACCCGACCCGGCCCGCGCGCTGTACATCACCAACGTGCTGCCATGGCGCCCGCCGCAAAACCGCGACCCCTCGACCGAGGAACGCGCGATGATGCGGCCTTTCGTGCTGCGCCATATCGAACTGGCCGCCCCGGACATCCTGATCCTGATGGGCCGCATTTCGGCCAGCACGCTTCTGGACCGCGATGTGCGGATCACCAAGGAACGCGGGGCGTGGCAAACCGTCTTGGGTCGCCCCGCCATGCCCATGCTGCACCCCGCCTACCTGCTGCGCAACCCGGCCGCCAAGCGAGAGGCTTGGGCCGACCTGCTATCCCTGCAAGCCAAGCTAAGAGAGGCGACATGAGCCGTATCGACCCCGACAAACCCTTCATGCCCGTGCGTTTCGCGGTGCTGACCGTGTCCGACACCCGTGCGCTGGCCGATGACAAGTCGGGCGATGTGCTGGCGGGGCGGATCGAGGGCGCGGGCCATGTGCTGGCCGCGCGCGACATTGTCCGCGATGAGCGGGACCTGATCGCCGCCAAGCTGCGCGACTGGTGCGCCGACGATGGCATCGACGCCATCCTGACCACCGGCGGCACCGGGCTGACGGGCCGCGATGTGACCGTAGAGGCGCATCGCGACGTGTATGAGAAAGAGATCGAGGCTTTCGGGACCGTGTTCACCATCGTGTCGATGCAGAAGATCGGTACCTCTGCCATCCAGTCGCGCGCCTGCGCGGGCGTAGCGAATGGCACCTATCTGTTCGCGCTGCCCGGCTCTCCGGGGGCGTGCAAGGATGCGTGGGACGAAATCCTGTCGCTGCAATTCGATTTCCGGCACCGCCCTTGTAACTTTGTCGAGATTTTTCCCCGCCTGGACGAACATTTGCGACGGAAGTGACGCCCTGCGGCGTTATAGCGGGTTGAACCGACCCTCTTCCCGGCCCGTATAGAGGGCAAACAGATTTGGAGTGACCATGCGTTTTCTGACCCGCAGCCTTTTGGGTTTGTTCTTGGCCGCCCTGTCCGTCTCGGCACTGGTCTATGCGGGGGCGACGCTTGTCGGGGCAATCCAAAGCCGGGCCGAGAATGCAGCGGGCGCGCGGGGCGACGCCCGTGAGCGGGTTTTCACCGTGCGCGCCGTGACGGTCACACCCGGCCAGGTACAGCCCACGCTTGCCGCCTTTGGCGAGGTGCGCAGCCAGCGCACGCTCGAGCTGCGCGCGCCGGTCGGTGGTCGCATCATAGAGCTTGGCGAGGGGGTCGAGGACGGGGCAGAGGTTGCTGAGGGGCAAATGCTGTTCCGCGTGGACCCTGCCGATGCCGAGGCCGCGCTTGCGATTGCCCAAAGCGATCTGGCCCGCGCCGAGGCAGAGCTGCGCGATGCCGAACGTGCTCTTGCGCTGGCTGCCGAAGATGTGGCCGCGGCAGAGGCCCAGTTCGACCTGCGCAACCGTGCGCTGGAGCGGCGCGAGGGGCTGGCAGAGCGCGGGGTCGCGACGGAAGCGGCGTTAGAAGAGGCGGAACTGGCGCTGGCCTCTGCCCGGCAGGCCGTTGTGGGCCGCAAACAGGCGCAAGCCAGCGCAGAGGCCCGCGCCGATCAGGCCCGCACCGCGCTTGACCGCCAGAAGATCACCGTGTCCGAAGCCGAGCGGCGCTTGGCTGACACCACGGTGCGCGCGGGTATCTCTGGCACGCTGGCCGATGTGGCCTTGGTCGAGGGGCGCTTGGTCAATACCAGCGAGCAATTGGCCCGCATCATCGACCCTGATGCTTTGGAAGTGTCGGTGCGCGTCTCGACCGCGCAATATCTGCGCTTGCTGGATGATGATGGGCAGCTGCGCGATGCTGGCGCGCAGGTCGCGCTGGAAGTGGCAGGCTATGAAATTTCGTCGCCCGGCCAGCTTGTGCGCGCCTCTGCCACGGTGGCCAGTGGCCAGAGCGGGCGCGAGGTATTTGTCGAACTTGCCAATCCGCGCGGCTTTCGCCCCGGCGATTTCGTGACCGTGCGCTTGTCGGAACCCGCGCTGGATGCCGTTGCGCTTCTGCCCGCCAGTGCGATCACCACGGGCGGCGAGGTCTTGGTCATCGGCGAGGACAACCGCCTGAGCGCGCGCCCCGCCACTGTGCTGCGCCGGCAGGGCGATGACGTGATTATCGAAGCCGGCGATCTGGCCGGGCTGGAGATCGTGCGCGAAACCGGGCCGATGCTGGGCGCAGGTATTCTTGTGCGCCCCTTGCGCCAGAATGCCCAAGGCCAACTGGAGGCAGAGGCGGAAGAGATGGTCGCGCTTGACCCAGAACGCCGCGCGCGGCTGATCGCGCAGGTCGAAGGCAACACGCGGATGCCCGAACAGGTCCGCGCCCGGCTGATTACCCAATTGTCGCAAGACAGCGTGCCCGCCCAGACGGTCGAGCGTTTGGAAAGCGGCGGCGGCGCGCGGCAGGGGGGCTAGGCGATGAGCGATCCTCAAACCAGTCAACGCGCGCGGCTTGCCGTTCAGGCCGTTGGCATTTTCCGCTACTTCACCCGCCACAAGACCGCGGCCAACCTGCTTTTGGTCATCATGGTGGTCATGGGGCTGGCGGCCATGCCGCAGATGCGGGCGCAGTTCTTTCCCGACGTGGTGGTCGATAACATCCGCGTCGATGTGCCATGGCCCGGTGCCGGGGCCGAAGACATCGACCGCGCGGTGGTCGAGGTTGTCAGCCCGGCCTTGCAGGCCATCGAGGGGGTGACAGAGGTCAGCGCGGAATCGCGCGAGGGCCGCGCCAGTTTCACGCTGGAGTTCGAAACCGGCTGGGACATGGCCCGCGCCAATAACGACGTGCAAGACGCGATCGACGCGGTGTCGAACCTGCCCGAGGACGTGGAAGACCCCGTCACCCAACGCTCCAACTGGTCCGACCGCGTGACCAATGTCGTGGTCAGCGGCCCCGTCGCGACCGAACAGCTTGCCCGCTTCGCCGACGAATTCGCCGCCCGCCTCTATGACGCCGGGATCACCCGCACCATCGTGCGCGGCGTGGCCAGCGCCGAGGTCATGGTCGAGGTGCCCAGCCGCAACCTGATCGAGCATGACATCACCATGGCCCAGATCGCGCAGGCCATCGCCCAGACCGTCAGCACTGACCCGACGGGCGATGTGGCCTCTGGCGCGGCGCGGGTCCGCACCGGGGTCGAACGCCGTTCTGCCGCAGAGATCGCGCAGGTCGCGCTGCGCACCGATGCGGACGGCACCGTCCTGACCGTGGGTGATATTGCGCTTGTCGAGAAAAGCGACATCAGCCGTGACCGCGCCTTTTTCGTGGGGCCGGACCCGGCGATCACGCTGCGCGTGGACCGCTCGCAGCAGGGCGACGCCATCGCCATTCAGGCGCAGGTGGCCGAGATCGCCGCCGAGATGAACCGCACCCTGCCAGAGGGCACCAGCATCGAGCTGGTCTCGACCCGCGCAGAGTTCATTTCCGGGCGCGTCAACCTGCTGGTCAGCAACGCACTTATGGGGCTGGCGCTGGTGGTGGTGCTTCTGTTCCTGTTCCTGAACGCGCGCACCGCGTTCTGGGTCGCGGCGGGCATTCCGGCGGCGATGATGGCTGCGATTGCGGGCATGTATGTCATGGGGCTCAGCTTCAACATGATCTCGCTCTTCGCGCTGATTATCACGCTGGGCATCGTGGTGGATGACGCCATCGTCGTGGGCGAACATGCCGATTACCGCGCGCGCGAACTGGGCGAAAGTCCCGCGCAGGCGGCAGAGAATGCCGCCACCCGCATGGCGCAGCCGGTCTTTGCCGCGACCGTCACGACCGTTCTGGCGTTCGGCGCATTGATCCTGATTGGCGGTCGCTTCGGCACGCTGATTGCCGATATTCCGCTGACCGTGATCGCGGTGCTGCTGGCCTCGCTGGTTGAATGTTTCCTGATCCTGCCCAACCACATGGCGCATTCCATTGCCGCGGGCCTGAAGGAAAGCTGGTATGACTGGCCGTCGCGGCAGGTCAACAAGGGTTTTCGTTGGGTGCGGGAAAAGGCGTTCCGCCCCATGATCCAGCTTGTGGTCGCCGCACGCTACCCGGTGCTGGCCGGACTTGTGGCGCTTCTGGCGGTGCAATCGGCCAATCTGGTGCGGGGCGATCTGCCGTTTCGCTTCTTCAACCCGCCGGAACAGGGGTCGATCACCGGCAATATCGTGATGAATGACGGCGCAACCCGCGCCGACACGATCGAGATGCTGCGCGAATTGCAGCGCGCGGCGGATGAGCTGTCATCGCAGATCGAGGCGGAAAGCGGGGTGAACCCGATCACCTTCGCCATGGTCGAAGTGGGCGGCAACGCGGGCCGCCCGCTGGCCAGTGCCGAGAACAAGGATCCCGACCTGTTGGGCGGTATCTCTATTGATCTGGTCGATGCCGATCTGCGCCCGATTTCCAGCTTTGCCTTTGCCTCGCAGCTGCAAGACATGGTCACGCGCCATCCGCAACTGGAAGAGTTCAGCTTCCGCTCTTGGGGGTCCGGCCCCGGCGGCGACGGAGTGTCGGTGGACCTGACCGGTGGGGATGCGGCCACGCTGAAAGCGGCGTCAGAAGCCCTGCGCGCGGCCCTTGCCCCCTATCCGGAAATTACCGGGCTGGACGACAACCTGCCCTATGACAAGCCCGAGCTGGTGCTGGAGCTGACGCCGCAGGGCCAGGCGTTGGGCTTTACCATCGACAGCCTTGCGCGCGATCTGCGCAATCGCCTGACAGGGATAGAGGCCGCGACCTTCCCCGATGGGCTGCGCACGGGCCGCGTGCGGGTGGAACTGCCGGAAAGCGAACGCGCCGCAGATTTTCTGGACAGTATGCAAATGCGCTCGCCCACCGGTGCCTATGTGCTGCTGGGTGACATCGTATCGGTCACAGAGCGTCAGGGTTTCAGCCGCGTGCTGCGCGAGAATGGCGCGCGCGTCGTCACCGTATCGGGCGATCTGTCCGAAGACGATCCCGCCCGCGCGCGCGAGGTGACGCTGGCGCTGCAAAACCAGATCCTGCCCGCGTTGGAGGCCGATTTCGGGATCACCACGCGCCTGTCGGGCCAAGCCGAACAGGAACGCGAATTCCTGACCGATGCGGGTATCGGGCTGGGGCTGTGCCTGATCCTGATCTACCTGACGCTGGCTTGGGTCTTTTCCAGCTGGATGCGGCCCTTGGTGGTGATGGCGGTCATCCCCTTCGGCCTGATCGGCGTGATCTATGGGCACATGTCATGGGACATGGCGATGTCGATGTTCTCTATCGTGGGGATCATGGGGATGGCCGGGATCATCATCAACGATTCCATCGTGCTGGTGACGACCGTGGACCAATACGCCCGCGATCGCGGGCTTATCCCGTCGATTGTCGATGCCGCCTGTGACCGTTTGCGCCCGGTGGTGCTTACCACGCTGACCACGGTTCTGGGTCTGATGCCCTTGTTGTTCGAGAAATCGACCCAAGCCGCCTTTCTGAAACCCACCGTCATCACGCTGGTCTATGGTCTGGGCTTCGGCATGGTGATCGTGCTGCTGCTGGTACCCGCGCTCTTGGGTATCGGGCATGACCTGCGGCGGTTGTTCACCTCGTTGTCCCGCGCCGTTGTGCAGCCGCAAAGCGGCATCGGCCAATTGCCGCGCGCGGCGCTTGTTCTGGTGGCGGGCTGGCTGGCCCTGACCTTGGGCTGGACGGTTTGGCAGGGCACGCTGCCCGCAGCCCTTGCCGGCATGGCCGCCGGGTTTGGGGCCGACCCGCTGCGCGCGGGGCTGATCCTGGCAGTTGGGGGCACGGCCGTGTTGCTGGCGCTGTTGTGGCTGGCAGGGGCGGTCACGGTCTGGCTGGGCCAGCGCCGCGCCGCTCAGCGGGTCAGCGAACAGCCCTGATGCTCATAGGTGCCGTTGGCGGTAATCAGCGTCATGCGGATCGCGCTGCGGTCGATGGCGGCGGTCTGCCCTTTGCGGGCGCGCAAAAGCGCTTGGCCCGTGACTTGCCCGCCCGCGCGCGTTGACGGCAGCGTTTGCACCCGCCAGACATTGCCCGGCATTTCCAGCAGCATGAATTCCTGACCAGAGCGTTGCGGCATGGTCCAATGCGCCGAGAGCTGCATTCCCTTGCGGGCGGGGGCCACATCGCAAGACACATCCGACAGCCCAGCCGCGCGCGCGGTTTGCGGGCGACTGTCCAGCGCGCGGGCAATGGTGCGGTCGAAACCGCCGCGCCCGTCCAGCGCCATGTCGAAAGTCATGTCCACCGGGATGCACACGTCGTCGCATACGCCAATGCTCAGCGCCGCGCGCAGGTCAATCGGCTGGCCTGCCCGCGCTGGTGTCAACTCCAGCGGCAGGACCAGCTCATCTGCATAGCCGATGCTCAGAAAGCCCGCCTTGGTAAACAGGCGCGGCGCGGGCCAATGCAGTCGCGCGCCTGCCAGATTGCCGGACCCTGACAGGTCCAGCCGGGGCGCGATGCCGCTCTCGCCCGGATGGCGCCAATAGGTGATCCAATCGCGCGCCAAGCGCAGATGGACGGCGGCCATGATGGTGCCCTGATCCGTGCGCCAGCCGGGGCGGATTTCGGCGGCGACAATATCGGCGGGGCGCGGGGCTTGCGCGTGGGCGGGCGAGGTCGCCCAGAGGGCCGCCCCCAATATCGCGCTGACTATGGATTTCCTGACTGACATGACATCTGTCATCCCCATTCTGATTGCAGAATGAAAGTCACATTCCGGCGAGAGACCCGTGTCGTGGCGCAAAGGCAGCACCAGACGCCGCGACAGGGGCTAGGCAAGCCCCCCGGCGCTGGGGCATTCTGATGCCATGACCGACGCCACCAGCCTGAGCGGAACCTTCCTGATCGCCATGCCCGGAATGCCGGACCCCCGGTTTTCGCATTCCGTGGTGTTCCTATGTGCGCATTCCGATGAAGGGGCGATGGGCTTGATCGTGAACAAACCCTTGCCCGATCTGGCCTTCGGGGCGCTGCTGCAATCGCTGGACGTGCCGCTGCACGGGGCGCATAGCGGCTTGGGCGATGCGCCGGTGCAGGCGGATGACCCGGTGTTTTTCGGCGGTCCGGTCGAGACCTCGCGCGGGTTCGTCTTGCACACGCCCGATGTGTTCGTCACCGATACCATCCTGAGCGTCACGGACTTCGCCGCGCTGAGCACGTCGATGGATATTCTGGCGCAGATCGCGCGCGGCCAAGGTCCGGCAGAGGTGCGGTTGGCACTGGGCTATTCCGGCTGGGGACCGGGGCAGTTGGAAGACGAGTTGCGCGCGGGCGGTTGGCTGACCTGCCCGGCCTGCCCGACCCTGCTTTACCACACCCCGCCCGACCGTATCTGGGCCGCGGCGCTGGACCGTATCGGGGTCGATCCGCGTTTGTTGTCCTCCACGCCCGGCCGGGCCTAATTCCGCCGCATTTCCGTCTTAGCAAAGGCGCAACTCAGGATTGCGACGGACCGATTTCCAATGACCATTACCCAGCTTGTTTCGAATCTGACCCCCTATTGGCCAGAGCTGGCATTCCTAGGGCTTCTTTGCCTTGTCGGCCTATGGCTTGTGCGGCGAAAGCGCCCGCGCGGCAGAGTGGGAGAGCGGTTCATCCTGGTCGATGGCTCTAACGTCATGCACTGGCGCGACAATACGCCCAGCATAGACCCCGTGCGCGCCGTGATCACTCGTTTGCAGGCACAGGGCTACACGCCCGGTGTCATCTTCGACGCCAATGCCGGCTACAAGCTGGAAGGGCGCTACCGCAACCATTACAAGCTGGCCAAACGCCTTGGCTTGCCGCATGAGCAGGTGATGGTCGTGCCCAAGGGCGAACCCGCCGACCCGATGATCCTGCGCGCCGCGCGCGAATTCGGGGGGCGGGTCGTGTCGCAGGACCGGTTTCGCGACTGGGAAGCCGAGTTTCCCGAGTTGCAACAGCCCGATTTCCGGGTGCGGGGCGGCTATGACGGCGGCAAACTGTGGCTGGATCTGCCCAAGGACAAGCGCGCGGCCTGACCGGCACCGCGCCCGGCCCCGCCGCTTGCGCGGTTTGGGCGCAACCGCGCCGCAAATCGGGCAGGTCTGTGATGCGGCCCTGAAAACACCCCGGACGCGACCGGAATTACCTTGCCCTCGCCCCATTCTGGCCCGCTGCGTTAGCGAAGGTTAACGCATAAACGCAACGAGGCAGAGACCATGAAATCGACCTTGCAGATCGCCCGGAATTCGCTGGCACTGGATACGTTCCTGTCCATTACCGGGCTGCCCCGCCGCCTGAGCGAGCGCTTTGACGCGCTCGAATCGGCCCGCGACGAGGCGCTCCCGCCGCGCGGGCATATCAGACACTGACCTCGACCTGTGGCAGGGCCAGCGCGCTTAGCAGATCGCGCAGCTCTTGGCGGGCGGCGATATGGGACATGTTCATCGTCTCGCCGCCGACATCCTTCAGGTCCAGCAGCGTCAGGCCTTTGGGAAACAGCTCTCGAAAGACGACCCGCTCGCTGAACCCCGGCGCTATGCGAAACCCGATGCGCTTGGACAACTGTTCCAAGGCGCGGCCCACGCGGCGCTTGTTGTGCATCGCGGTGGTGCCCAGACGGTTGCGCAGCACGATCCAGTCCATGGGCCGCAGCCCTGCCTCGGCGCGGGTCTGACGGGCTTTCCAGACCATCTCGGAATAGATCGAGGGCGACAGAACGCGGCCCGTGTCGGGGTCGGTGCGCGCCAAGAGGTCGAAGTCGATGAAGCTGTCGTTGATGGGCGTAATCAGCGTATCGGCCACCGAATGCGCGAACTGGCTGTAGCGGGTATGCGAGCCGGGGCAGTCGATCAGCAGGAAATCGGCCCAGCCCTGCACCTGCTCCAGCACCGCGCTCATCCGCAGATCGGCCAGTTGCGCGCCGTCTGGCACGCTGGCAGGGTCCAGATCGGGCAGGGCCATGAAATGCGGGCTGGGCAGGTCGGCCCCGGTCTTGGCGATGAAATTGCGCCGGTTCTCGATATAGCGGCCAAAGCTGAGCTGGCGCAGGTCCAGATCCATCGCCGCCACGCGCCACCCCATCCGGGCCAGCGCCACCGACACATGCATCGACATGGTCGATTTGCCAGAGCCGCCCTTTTCATTGCCGATGGTGATGATATGCGTCACGTTTGTTCCCCGCCTGTTCGCTGCACATCTATGACGGGGCGCGCGCGGGTGCAAGCGGGCACCAAGCCGTTGATGCCAAAGAAAAAGGGCGCAAAGGCAGATGCCCTTGCGCCCTTCGATACGGGATGGACAAGGCTTAGAAGCCCAGACCTGCGTATTTGTTCTTGAACTTCGACACGCGGCCGCCGGCATCCATCAGGCGGGTGCTGCCGCCGGTCCAGGCCGGGTGCACGGTCGGGTCGATGTCCAGCGCAAGGGTGTCACCCTCTGCGCCCCAGGTCGATTTCATCTGGACGACCGTGCCATCGGTCATCTTGACGTTGATCAGGTGGTAATCGGGATGCGTATCAGCTTTCATGGTCGCGCTCCTCAGGCTTTGTCGGTCAACGGACGATAGTTGGTCTTCTCGACGATACGCGCCGACTTGCCGCGACGATCGCGCAGGAAGTACAGTTTCGCGCGGCGCACGCGGCCACGGCGGACCACTTCGATGCTGTCGATATTGGTGGAATAGAGCGGGAAGATACGTTCCACGCCTTCACCGAAAGAGATTTTGCGCACGGTGAACGAGGCAGCAATGCCAGTGCCATGACGGCGGCTGATGCAGACGCCTTCAAAGGCCTGCACGCGCGAGCGGGTGCCTTCGGTCACTTTGTAGCCAACGCGGATGGTGTCGCCGGCCTTGAAATCGGGGATGGTCTTGCCCAGAGCAGCGATCTGCTCGGCTTCCAGCTGTGCGATCAGGTTCATCGCATGTCCTTTCATGTCTCGTGGTTTGCCCACGTCTTGATGAGGCTGGCCAGAGCTCTGGTCTTCGACCGGGTCCGCATGTCGCGCCCGCCAGAGAATGCCCAAACGTATTGGTCCGTGCCGCTGGCCCGCCTGTCCCCAACCGAAGCTGTGGGGTGTCACGCGCCAACAGGCCATGACCCGAATCCGGGTATGACAGCGCGGCGTATAGGCGCTGTCTTGCGCGCCGTCAAGCGCGGCGTCACATGCTGCGCGGGATGTCGAACCCCTTGGGCGCAAGGGTGAAGCCGTCGAAGCGGAACGCGGGCGAGACGGTGCACCCCACCAGCGACCAATCCCCCAGGCTACGCGCCGCTTGCCAGTGATCGGGCGGCACGATGGCCTGGGGCGCATGGCCCTCGGCCGCATTGCCCAAGACCGTGCGGGTGGCCGGCCCCGCATCGGTCGCGGCCATGTCCAGCGCCAAGGGCGCGCCTGCGTGGAAATGCCAGATCTCGGCCGCGTCGACCTTGTGCCAATGGCTGCTTTCGCCTGCTTGCAGCAAGAACAGGATGGCCGTGCCCGCCGGGCGCGCGCCCGGTGCGGCCTCTGCGATCCATGTCTGGCGATACCAGCCGCCTTCGGGGTGCGGCGTCAGCCCGAAGCGGGCAATCAGGTCGGTGGCGGTGGTCATGTCCCTGTCCTTTTATCCAGTCATCAGGGCGTTCAGCCCGTCATAGACCAGTTTGATGCCCACGATGGCCACCATGACATACATCACCGGATAGAACACCTCTGCCCGCATCCGCTTGACCACGGCGGCCCCCATCAGGGTCGAGATGACGGCCAGCGGCAGCATGACCAGCGCGCTGGTCAGCGTTGCGGCGGTGAATTGGCCAAGCGCCGCATAGGGCACCAGTTTGACCACATTCACGACGGCGAAAAAGACAACGCTGGTGCCGGTGTAAAGGCGCGGGTCCAGCTTTAGCGGCAGGGTGTAGACCTGAAAGGGCGGGCCACCCGCATGGGCCACGAAACTGGTGAAGCCCGCGATGCCGCCCCAGAAGGTGCCACGCGCCGGGCTTTGCCCCTTGGTGGCCGCCGGTCCCGCCCCGCGTGTCAGCACAAGGCGCGCGATAAAGCCAAGGGCCACCACGCCGACCAACAGGCGCACGACGGATTCGGGCGTATAAGCGGCGGTCAGCCAGCCGATGCCGATGCCCAAGGCCGCGCCCGGCAACAAATGCTGTAGCGTCGCCCGGTCGAACCAGCCACGCCATGTCCACAGGCCCACCGCATCCATCGTCAGCAGCACCGGCAGCAACAGCGCCGCAGCTTGCACCGGCGACATGGTCAGCGACAGGATGGGCACGCCCAGCAGGGCGAAGGCCCCGCCAAGCCCGCCTTTGGACAGGCCCACCAGAAACACCGCGACGCAGGCCGCGATCAGGCTGGCAGGGCCATCGAACAGCGTCAGCCCGGCCAAGGCTTGCATCATCAGCCGACCCGGTAATTCGGGCTTTCGCGGGTGATCTGCACGTCATGCACATGGCTTTCCTTCAGCCCGGCATTGGTGATGCGCACGAATTCGCAGCCGCCGCGCATCTGGGCCACGGTGGCGTTGCCGGTATAGCCCATGGTCGCGCGCAGCCCGCCGACCATCTGGTGCAGAACATTTCCGACCGCGCCCTTGTAGGGCACCTGCCCCTCGATCCCTTCGGGCACCAGCTTGTCGCTGGCGGCATCCTTCTGGAAATACCGGTCGGCAGAGCCGCGTGCCATGGCGCCAAGGCTGCCCATGCCGCGATAGGATTTGAAGCTGCGGCCTTGATACAAGATCACCTCGCCCGGCGCTTCATCCGTGCCCGCGATGGCGCTGCCGACCATAGCGCAGCTTGCGCCCGCCGCAATCGCCTTGGCGAAATCGCCCGACATCTTGATCCCGCCATCGGCGATGACGGGAACATCGCCCGCCGCGCCCGCGCAATCCATGATCGCGGTCAGCTGCGGCACGCCGACGCCTGCCACAACCCGCGTGGTGCAGATGGACCCCGGCCCGATGCCGACCTTGACCGCATCCGCGCCCGCGTCGATCAGCGCGCGTGTAGCGCTTGCGGTGGCCACGTTGCCGGCAACCACCTGCGCATTCGGGGCTTCGGACTTGATGCGCTCGACCGCCTTGGCGACGCCTTCAGAATGGCCATGCGCGGTGTCGATGACGACAAGGTCCACGCCCGCCTCGATCAGCGCCATGGAGCGTTCATACCCGGCATCCCCCACGGTAGAGGCTGCGGCAACCCGCAAGCGGCCCAGTTCATCCTTGCAGGCGGTTGGGTTCAGCACCGCGCGGTCAATGTCGCGCAGGGTCAGAAGGCCGGTCAGCCGTCCTTCGGCATCCGTCACCAGCAGTTTTTCGATCCGGCGCGCCTGCATCAGGCTGCGCGCTTCCTCGCGGTCGGCGGGTTCGCGCAGCACGGCCAGGTTATCGGCGCTCATCATGGCCTTCACAGGGGTCGAATCGTCGCTGGCAAAGCGCATGTCGCGGTTGGTCACGATGCCCAGCACGCGCCCTTGCTCATCGACTACTGGAAAACCGGTGACGTTGTAGCGCGCTTGCAGCGCCTTGGCGTCGCGCAAGGTCTGCTCGGGGCTAAGGGTGACGGGGTTATAGACGATGCCCGATTCAAACCGTTTCACGCGGCGCACGGCTTCGGCCTGTTCATCGACCGTCAGGTTGCGGTGGATCACCCCGATGCCGCCCGCCTGCGCCATGGCAATGGCCATGGGCGCTTCGGTGACGGTGTCCATGGCCGAGGACAGCAGCGGAATGTTCATGCGGATGGATTTGGTCACATAGGTCGAGGTGTCCGCCGTCGACGGCATGACCTTGGACGCGGCTGGAACCAGAAGCACGTCGTCGAATGTATATGCCTCACGAATTTGCATCACCGCTCTCCTGAAGTTGGTGTCCCGCTTGGCACGTCCCCATTTCATGCCTTGCGGGAAAATGAAAGCCCTAAGCCTCTGCCGCGTTGGTCTTTGCGGCCAGTTTGCCACCGGGCCACAGCTTGAAGATGCGGTAGGCGATCAGCGGCACCATCAGCGTGGCGACAACCAGCACGACGCCGCCGATCATGCCCATCGCACCTTGGCCTTGCGAGAGCGTGATGAGGGCCGAGGCGAAGGCCGCAAGCGGGAAGGTGAACGCGCCCCAGAGCGGCGAGAAACCGGCCTGTGTCAGCCATTTGGCCGATGCCAGAAGCGCGATCAGGATCGCAGCGGCCAGCGCGCTGAACGCGTAGGCGGCGGCTTGCAGCCCGGCCCCGGCGGCGACGATGGTGAAGAGGCTGGCCGGGGCCAGATGAATGGCCAGCAGCGGGCGCAGGGGCGCGGGCGGCACGCGGTTCAGCAATTGGCGCGCACTGAAGCCCCAGATCAGCCCGGCAGGCAGCAGCGTGGACCACAAAAGCCAGCGTGCCACGTCGGGATGGCCCAAGGCATTCGCGGCCACGCCACCGATGATGAAACCCACGAAGCTCAGGTGAAAGACCGGCGTGACCACGCGCCCCTCTTCCGGTCCGCGCAGGATGGTCAGCGCGATCGCCACCACCAGCCCCACATGCACCGCGAAGGCCAGAAGCGCCACGCCCGTGGCCAGCCCGCTGGCATAGGGGGCAAGCGTGGCGGCAAACAGCATCAGGCACAGGCTGGCCGCCGACAGGCCCGCGCGCCCCGGCAGCACGCGTAGATCTTCCATGAAGGTCGCGGGGCGGCGCAGGGGTTTGGCCAGATAGGCCGCCAAGGTGAACAGGAACAGAAGCGAGGTCGCGCCAAGGATCAGGTCGCCAATCGCGGGGTCGATCCCGAACGCACCACTGGCCGCGCGCCAGCCCAAGCCCACGCCGAACAGACCCATCAGCGGCGGAAACAGCGCCGGGGGTGTGCGCCGCCCGAAGCCGGGTTTCGGAATTTCCAAAGGCGGGGGCAGGGGGCGGCGCTGGGTCATGCGGCGTGGTCTTTCAGATGGTCGGGCAGGTGCCGGTAATCGCTGAAACGGAAATGATGGAACATGTCTTCGGGCGCGGCGTGGCGATAGCCTTCGGTATAAAGGCCAAAGCGCGCACCTGCGCGGCGGGCAGTTTCGGCATCGGTCTCGCTATCGCCGATATAGACGATCTGCGGCAATCTCAGCCCCAACCCCTCGACCACGGCCATCAGCGGCGCGGGGTCGGGCTTGGCCACGGGTAGGCTATCGCCGCCCACCACCACCGAAAACAGCTTGTCCCAGCCCAGATGGGCCAGCACCGCGCGTGTCGGGCCATTGGGCTTGTTGGTGCACAGGCCAAGCGCGTATCCGGCCCCGGCAAGGGCGGCCAGCGTGTCCTCGACATGCGGGTAAATGCGCGTGTTCTCATGCGCGCGCTCGTAGAAATGCAGGAACCGCTTGTGCAGATGATCGGTGCGTGCAGGGTCGTTCCCGCCCGTGACCGCGCGCTCCATCCGTTCGACAAAGACGCGCGCACCACGCCCGATGAAGCCGCGCGACTGCTCGAACGTGACCAGCGGCAGACCTTCGCCCGCCAGCACGTTATTGGCGGCGGCGTGAATGTCGGGTGCGCTGTCGATGAGCGTGCCGTCCAGATCGAAGATAACCGCGCGCGTCATGCCTCTCTCCACTTGATGGAACAGCCGATGGATGCCACCTGCTCGAGCGGGCCTGCGCCGGTTTCGGCAATCTGGCGCATGGCCTCGAACAGCTCTCGCGGCGCGTCGGTTATGTCGGGGTTGCGGCCCGCCGCATCCAGCCGGCCCCGGTATTGCAGGCGTCCTTCGGCATTCAGGCCAAAGAAATCCGGTGTGCAAACCGCCCCCCATGCGCGGGCCACGTCTTGGCTGGCGTCATGCAGGTAGGGAAAGGGAAAGCCACGCTCGCGCGCCATGCGGCCCATATTCTCGAAAGAATCGTCGGGATAGGCGGTCGCGTCATTGGAGCATATCGCAGCCACGCCAATGCCCAAGCCTTGCAACTCTCGGGCGTCGCGCAAAATGCGGTCCAGCGCCACCAGCACATAGGGGCAGTGGTTGCAGATGAACATCACCAAGGTGCCCTTGGGGCTGGCCACGTCCGACAGGCTGTAGGTGGCGCCGTCGGTTGCGGGCAGGCTGAAGCCGGGCGCTTTCCAGCCGAAATCGCAGACGGGCGGGTTCAGCGATGGCATGGCACCCTCCTCAGACGATGGTTCCGATGGCCGCTTCGGCGGCGTTGCGAATGGCGCGGATATTCGCGCCATACGGGGCTGGGTCGGTGACAGAGCCGCCCTTGAACACGGCAGAACCCGCCACCAGCACATCCGCGCCTGCGCGCGCCATGATGGGCGCGGTTGCGGGCGTGATGCCGCCGTCGATCTCTATATGGATGGGGCGCTCGCCGATCAGCGCGCGCAGGCGGCGCACCTTGTCGGACATGTCGATGAAGGCTTGCCCGCCAAAGCCGGGGTTCACCGTCATGACGCAGACCAGATCCAGCAGGTCCAACAGGTTTTCCACCCCGTCCAGCCCAGTGCCGGGGTTCAGCGCCAACCCGGCCTTGGCCCCGCTGGCACGGATGGCCTGAAGCGTGCGGTGGATATGCGGCCCCGCTTCCATATGCGCGGTAATGACATCGGCACCCGCCTTGGCAAACCCGTCGATATAAGGGTCCACCGGCGCGATCATCAGGTGCACATCCATCACGCCGCGAATATGCGGGCGAATGGCGGCGCAGGTGGCCGGGCCAAAGGTCAGGTTCGGGACGAAATGGCCATCCATCACGTCGACATGAACCCAATCCGCGCCTTGGTCCTCGACCGCGCGGCACTCGGCCCCGAAATTGGCGAAATCGGCGGCAAGGATGGACGGGGCGATCTTGATGGCGCGGGAAAAGCTCATGGGCTGGGCCTTTTTTGGCTGAGTCGGGGTGCTACGGACCTATTACGCCGCTCTCCGGGTAAATGCACCCCCAGAGCCCATGTCATCTTGCGACAAATACACCCGCCTTTGGCATAGGCCGCTTTGCCCCGCCTGACCGGGCAGCCCTAGACCGCGAACTTGGCCAGACGCGCGGCACGCAGGCGCGCGAAATCGTCGCCCGCGTGGTAGCTGGAGCGCGTCAGCGGCGTGGCCGACACCATCAGGAAGCCTTTGCCAAGTGCCGCTTTCTCGTAGCTCTTGAACTCATCCGGTGTGACGAAACGGTCAACGCGGTGATGGCGCGGCGTGGGTTGCAGGTATTGGCCGATGGTCATGAAATCCACATCGGCGCTGCGCATGTCATCCATGACCTGCAACACGCCTTGGCGCTCCTCGCCCAAACCCACCATGATGCCCGATTTGGTGAACATGGTCGGGTCCAGCTCTTTCACCCGCTGCAACAGGCGCAGGCTGTGGAAGTAGCGCGCGCCGGGGCGCACGGTCGGATAGAGGCCCGGCACGGTTTCAAGGTTGTGGTTGAACACGTCCGGTTTCGCCTCGACCACGATTTCCAGCGCTTCCGGCCCGCATTTCAGGAAATCGGGCGTCAGGATTTCGATCGTCGTGTCGGGGCTGCGGTGGCGCACGGCGCGAATGGTCTGGGCGAAATGCTCGGCCCCGCCATCGTCCAGATCATCGCGGTCGACAGAGGTGATGACCACATGTTTCAGCCCCAGCTTTTCGACCGCATGGGCCACGCGCCCCGGTTCGAACGCATCGAGCGTATCGGGGCGGCCGGTGGCCACGTTGCAGAAGGTGCAGCCGCGGGTGCAGATCTCGCCCATGATCATCATGGTGGCGTGACCTTGGGACCAGCATTCGCCGACATTCGGGCAGCCTGCTTCTTCGCAGACCGTTGTCAGCTTGTGCTCGCGCATGATCTTGTGGGTTTCGGCATAGCCTGCGCCCCCCGGTGCCTTGACCCGAATCCAGTCGGGTTTCTTGGGCTGCGCCTGCACCGGACGATGGGCTTTTTCCGGGTGGCGTTGGTCGGGCAGTTTCAGATCGCGCACGCAATGTCCTCCTCAGGATTGCCGTTTCATATAACGCGCCTGACGCCCGAAAACAACGCAAGCCCGGCATGACGGCCATGCAAGGCGCACATGCCGAAAGCTCAGGCAGGACGTGCTGCCGGCGGCGCGATGCGCCGCGCGTCGGCCAGCAGCGTCTGCGCAGCTTGCTGGATATGTTGCGCCAGTTCCGCGAACCAGTCGGCCTGCGTGCTGCCCGCGCGGCGCAGCAGGGTCACTTGGCGGGCAGGTTCGGGGGCGTCGAACCGGCGCAGGGCCAGCGACGGCGTGCCGCGTGTTTCAGTGCCCAGCGCGATTTCTGGCAGCAAGGTCAGCCCGAACCCTTGCGCCACAAGCCCGCAAAGCGTGGAAAGCGACGACGCGCCCAGATCCAGCCGGGTCTGGCGACGGTCGAGCGCGCAAACCTCCAGCGCCTTGTCGGCCAAGCAATGCCCTTCGTCCAACAACAAAAGCTGGTCGGCGGGTAGTCCCACCGGGCGCAAGGCTTCGGGGCTGTTGCCCAGGGCTTGCAAGCGCGCGGCGCTGCCTGCCAGCACGAAGCCGTCGGTGAACAGCGGGTGCGCGATCAAGTCGGGCGCGGGGGCCGGGTCGGCCAGCACGACCGCATCCAGCCGCCCGTCGCGCAGCCCGTCCAGCAAGTTGGCGGTCTGCGATTCGCGTAGGCGCAACTCGCGGGTGATGTCTGCGGCGCGCAAGGCGGCCAGCGTGCCGGGCAGCAGATAGGGGGCCACGGTCGGGATCATCCCGATATTCAGCTCGCCCAAGCCGCGCGCATGGCGGGCATCGGCCTCCAGCTCCATCGCTTCGGCCAGAATACGGTCGGCACGCTCCAGCACGCTGCGCCCGGCCCGCGTCAGGCGCAGATCGCGGGGGTTGCGCTCTATCAGCGGCGTGCCAAGGATCGCTTCCAGCTCCTTGATCTGCATCGACAGTGCGGGTTGGCTGACATTGACCAAGCCCGCCGCGCGCCCAAAACTGCGGGTCTGCGCCAGCGCGCGAAAGTAGTGAAGTTGACGAAGGGTGATTTTCATAAGCGTGGATTATGCTGCGGGCAGTCGCCCTTCAGGTTCGCTTATGTCAGCCGTCAATATCCATCGCAAGCGCATGAATGCGCCCCACCAGATCCGCGCCCAAGGCATCATGCACCGCGCGGTGGCGGGCCAGCCGCCCCATATCCGCAAATTGCGCCGCGCGAATGCGCAGGTTGAAATGGGTCTGCCCGCCTTCTTGCCAGCCGCCATGGCCGCGATGGCTTTCGCTGTCATCGACCACCTCCAGCTCGCGCGGGGCGAAGGCGTTTTGCAGCTTTTGTTCTATTTCATCACGAATCAGCATTGTCTGTCGGGTTCCTCTTCAATCCTTCGCGAAAGATAACTAGTATCGCGCCCTCTGGTCGAAAAGCCCCGAACGGGTGCTATCTTGAGCAGCCAGAAAACACCGACGCCAAAGCGCAGAGACAGCCGAGCAAGACATGGACCGCAAAGCCCCTTTCGATTTCGACATCAGCGCAGCCAGCGACAAGAAGAAGCGTGCCCGCGGGCGGCGCGGCATGTCGGGCGCGTGGGAAACCTCTGTCCGGCAATGCGAGCAGCCTGGTTGCAAGGAAGACGGCAAATACCGCTGTCCGAAATCGCCGGACCTGCTGAACGAGTATTTCTGGTTCTGCAAGGATCACGCCCGAGAATACAACCTGAAATGGAACTACTTCGAAGGCCAGACAGAGGCCGAGATGATGGACGCGATGGAGCGTGACCGCATCTGGGGCAAGGCAACCCAGCCCTTTGGGTCAAAAGACGAGCGGCTGGCGTGGCAACGCCTTGGCATCGAAGACCCGCACCAGGTGCTGGGCGACAATGCCACGCGCAACCCTGGCAAGGGCAGCCCAAGCGGCGGCACCCGCAAACTGCCCGCGCCCGAACGCAAGGCGCTGGAAATTCTGGACGCGCGCGACACCTGGACCCGCGCAGAGATTCGCAAGCAATACAAAAGCCTTGTCAAAGACCTGCACCCGGACCGCAACTCGGGCGCGCGCAATGACGAGGACCGCTTGCAAGAGGTTGTCTGGGCCTGGGACCAGATCAAGGACAGCCGTCATTTCCGCGACTGACCACGCCACCCGCCCGCACTAAGCCAGCAATCAGGGCGTGATCGACCGAAGGTCGTGACGGGTCGCGCGCCAAGGCATGGCGGTCCAGCGTGGACAAGATGTGTTCCGTGCGGTGTATCGCCCCCAGATCGCGCAGCAATGTCGCGCGGTCGCGGTCATTGGCCAGAATAATCCGGCGAATCGTGTCGAAATCGGTCATCTTTGGCCCCTTTCCGTCCGGCGAATTTCAGGCTGGCTTGGAAAGGTTTGCATCGGATGAACGGCGCGTGAAAAAATGTCATGAAAACTGCAAAGAGGGTGGTTTTTGCCCTTGCAGCCCCCGGCGCGATTGTCTAAATCGCACCACATAGAGAGCGGGCGTAGCTCAGGGGTAGAGCATAACCTTGCCAAGGTTAGGGTCGGGCGTTCGAATCGCCTCGCCCGCTCCAATTTTCCGAAAGATCGTGATCCAGCTATCCCCTCTGGGGTCACGAATATCGTGTCGGTATTTCCAAGAACCATCGTGTTGCGCGCCGTTTGGTCTGCGCTGGATTTGAAAAATGCCGCCCGTTCGGGGCGGCATTTTCATGTTTCGCTCAGGATTTCGGCTTGCTGCGCGGTTTGCGCGGTGCTGCGTTGCCACCTTTGCCGGGCGCGACGAACCGTTTCGAAGTGTCGCGCGGGTCGGCGGCGGGCTTGGGTTTGCCCGCTGGCTTGCCCATCGGTTTGCCGCCGGGTTTGCCAGTGGGGCGGTCCCCGATCTTGGCCCCCGGCTTGCCACCGGGTTTGCCAAAACCACCGTCCGGCTTGGGCTTGAACCCTTTCGATTTCGGCCCGTCCTCGCGCGTGGGGCGCGGGGCGCTGCGGTCGTAATTCGCAGGACCATCGGCGCGCTTCGGGCGATCCGATTGGGGCCGCTCGGCTTGGGGTCGGTCGTCGCGAGCAGGGCGCTTTTCATAGGGCTTGGGCGCGTCGCTGCGTGGCTTGGGCTTGTCGGCAAAGCTGCGCTCGGATTTCGGCTTGTCCCATTTCGGCTTTGGGCCGCTGGGCTTGTCAGAGGGCGCGGCACGGGGCCGTTCTGGCCGGTCCTCGCGCGGCGGCCGCGAGTCACGGTCCTTACGCTCTGGCCGGGCAGGTCGCTCGGCGCGGTCGCCGCGATCCGGCCGTGGCCCGCGCGAGGCGGGCGCCAGGTCGGGCGCGCTGTCCATCAGCCGCGCGCTGACACCGTCTTCCAGCGTGCCGCCATCGCCCAGACCGGCGATGAAACTGTCCACGCTGGCCGCCGCGATCTCGACATAGGTTTCGCTGTCCTGCACCCGAATCGCGCCGATGGCGGCCTTGTCCAGGCCGCCGGTGCGGCACAGCAGCGGCAACAGCCAGCGCGCCTCGGCGCGCTCGGCGCGGCCCACGGACAGGGCCACCCAACGGCTGGGGCCAAAGGGCGCTTTCTCGCGCCGGGTGGGTTTGGTGTCGGGCGGAAGCAGGTCTTCGGGGGCCGCGTGGCGCGACTGATACAGCCGCAGATAGGCCGCCGCGATCTGCGCGGGCGCGTGGCGGGCAAGCAGCTTCTCGGCGAAGGCCGCTTCGGTTTCGGTTGCTTCGTCAGACCAGACCGGGTCGGACAAAAGCCGCTCTTCGTCGCGGGCCAGAATATCCTCGACCGAAGGGGCTTCGACCCAGTCGGCGGTGATCTTGGCCCATTTCAGCAGGCGTTCGGCCCGCGCGCGCGCTTTCGGCGGCACGATAAGCGCAGAGATCCCTTTGCGCCCGGCGCGCCCCGTGCGGCCAGAGCGGTGCAGCAGCGTTTCGGTGTTGGTGGGCAATTCGGCATGAATGACAAGGTTCAACTTGGGCAGATCAATACCGCGCGCGGCCACATCTGTTGCCACGCAAACCCGCGCGCGCCCGTCGCGCATGGCTTGCAGCGCATGGGTGCGTTCGGTCTGGCTCAGCTCGCCCGACAGGCTGACAACCTGTAGCCCGCGATTGGCCAGCCGCGCGGTCAGATGGGCGACCATGGCGCGGGTATTGGCGAAGACCAGCGCGCTTTCATCATGGTGAAAGCGCAGCAGGTTGAAGATGGCATTGTCCACATCCGATTGCGCCACGCGGACCGCCTGATAGGCGATGTCCGCGTGTTGCTTGGCCCCGCCCAGCGTGCTGATGCGTTCGGCATCGCGCTGGTATTGCTGCGCAAGCGTTGCGATCATGGGCGGCACGGTGGCGGAAAACAGCAGCGTGCGGCGGTCATCCGGCGCTTCGGCCAGCATGAATTCCAGATCTTCGCGGAACCCCATGTCGAGCATCTCGTCCGCTTCGTCCAGCACCACGGCGCGAATGTCGCTCAGGTCCAGACCGCCGCGCTCGATATGGTCGCGCAGGCGGCCCGGTGTGCCGACCACGATATGCGCGCCCCGCTCCAGCGCGCGGCGTTCGGTGCGCATGTCCATGCCGCCCACGCAGGATGTGACCACGGCCCCGGTGCGGGCATAAAGCCAAGTCAGCTCGCGCATGACCTGGCTGGCCAGTTCGCGCGTGGGGGCGACGATCAGTGCCAAGGGCGCGCTGGCCGGGCCGAATTGGCCCGCATCGCCCAACAGCGTGGGCGCGATGGCCAGCCCGAAGCCCACGGTTTTGCCCGACCCGGTCTGGGCCGAAACCAGCAAATCGCGATCCGCCAGTTCCGGTGCATTGACCGCCTGTTGGACGGGGGTCAACGTGTCGTAGCCACGCTCGGCAAGCGCTTCGGAAATCGCGGGTATCATGGTCGGGGGTATTCCTTGGGGAGAGATCGCGCAGCGAATCGGCGCAAGTGCGGCGGCTGTCGCGGTAGGTTAAACGCTGCGCATAGTCAGGAACGCGGCTTCGGTCAAGGGAACATGGGGGTATTGGGCGGCATTTCGGGCCTTCGGGCGCGTCTGCTCTGGTTTGGCTGCGGGGTCGGATTAGCTTTTATTCAATGTGAAAACCGGCGCGCTCGAAGAACGAACAGGAAGGCACCAGACATGAAAGCGATCGTGAACACCGCACGCGGGGCAGCGGCACAGACCCTTGCACTGGCAGAGATCGCCCGGCCAGACCCTACTGAGGGCGAGGTGCGTGTGCGGGTCGTGGCCTCTGGCCTGAACCCGTCGGATGTGAAGGTGCGCGCGGGTGCGCAAGGGCCGATGGTGGCCGATCGTGTCATTATCCATAACGACGGTGCCGGCGTGATCGACGCCGTGGGCAAAGGCGTGGACCCTGCCCGCATCGGCGCGCGCGTCTGGTTATACGAGGTGAACCGCGCAGGCGGCGGGCTGAGCCAAGGCACGGTTGGCACGGCGGCGGAATATGTTTGTGTGCCCGATGGCCTTGCGGTGCCCTTGCCCGAGAACACCGGCTTTGACGAAGGGGCTTGCCTTGGCGTGCCGGCCATGACTGCGCATCGGGCCGTGACCTGCGGCGGTGATGTGGCGGGCAAGACGGTGCTGGTCACGGGCGGCGCGGGGGCCGTGGGGCATTCCGCGATCCAGATTGCCAAGGCCATGTGTGCGCGCGTCATCGCCACCGTCAGCAGCGACGTAAAGGCGCAGATCGCCATGCAGGCCGGGGCCGATGCCACCGTGAACTACCGTGACGAAGACCTTGTCGCGCGTCTGCAAACCCTTGCACCAGAAGGGGTTGACCATGTGGCCGATGTCGATTTCGCGGCCCATGTGGCGCTTTACCCTGCGTTTTTGAAGGTGGGCGCGACCGTCGGGGCCTATGCGACTGCCACGAACCTCGCGCCGGAAGTGCCCTTCTACCCGCTGGCCTTTCGCAACATCGCGGTGCAACCCTTCGTCGTCTATTCCATGAGCGCAAGCGCCAAGGCCGCCGCGATTGCCGATATTGGCCGGATGCTGGCGGCAGGCCAATTGACACCGCGCATCGGCGCGCGCTTCGCCATGGCAGACACGGCCCAGGCGCATGAGGCTTTGGAAGCCGGCGGCGTTGTCGGCAATATCGTAATTCAGATCTCGGCAGAGTAACGCGTGGTGCGGGCGGCGGGACTTGAACCCGCACGAGCAAGGCTCGAGCGATTTTAAGTCGCTTGCGTCTACCATTCCGCCACGCCCGCACGCGCCCTTTCCTATGGGATGGCGGCACAAACGCAAGGCGTTTTTCGGCGCAACGGTGCGGTTATCGCTGTGGTAGGATTGTGGTCGCACCAAGTTGCAAGGGTAAAGGCCAATGACAGCTACCTTGGGTCGCGTGATCCTATATTCGCCGAAAATGGATGACATGGTGGCGTTTTACACCCGTCATTTCGGTTTTTCGGTCAAACCGGGGCAGGGCGATGACCGCTTGGTCGAACTTGTTGCGCCCGAGGGCGGCGCGGTGATCCTTCTGCACCCGGCCAGTCAGGGACAAAAACAAGGGCAGGTGCAGGCCAAGCTGGTGTTCGATGTGCCGGACGTGCCCGCTTTTTGCGACAGGGCGGCGCAGGACGGCTTGCGTTTTGGCCCCCTGCACCGGGCTGATGGCTATTGCTTCGCCAATGCGAAAGATCCGTCTGGCAATGCGATACAGGTGTCCAGCCGGGCCTTTGCCAAAGGTTGACCGTGCCTTTGCCCTAGCGCGTCAGCAAAATGGCAGAGACCGGCACGACCGCGACCTGATCGGCGCGCCCGTCGCTGCGCCACAGCTCCAGCGCTTCCATAGTGGCGTCATTGGCGGCGTCGCCAAAGACCAGAACCTCGCCAATCTGGCTGGCCTGAAACACCGCGCGGTCAAGGTAGCGGCGGATGGTGAAGGGGCTTTGGTCCTCGTCATCCAGCACGCGGAACACCTCGGCATGGGGCACGCCTTCGGCTTCGGCGGCGGTGCCGATGCGCGACAGGCCACCCGCGAAACTGACCAGCCCATGGCCGTCGCGCGCGATCAGCGGCAGGACACCGCTTGTCAGCGCTGCATTGCGGGCGAAACCGCCGCGCGGCAGGTCCAGCACGCCCACCGCTTGCGGCAGGCTGTCGAACCATGCGCTGAAGGTGACGTCCAGATCACTGGCACGCGCGCCGTCGGGCAGGCCATTGGCAAGGATCAGCACCTCTTTGCCGGCCTCGCGATAGATCTCGGCCCCTTGGCTGGCACTGGGGTCCATCGGGTTCAGCGCGATGGTGACGGGCAGGTCCAGCGCGGCGAGCGCCCGGCGCAAGGGCGTGGGTAGGCCCGGATCGTTCAGGATGATCGCCATCAGCGGCCCGCCGCTGAGCGTGCCGTCAAAGCTGCTGTTGCGTTCCAGCGCGGTCGCGGTGGGGGTGTCTGCCTCTGGCGCATCGGCCGGGTCCGGCTGGGTGGCGGGTGTTCCGGGCAGGCCTGCAACGCGGGTGCCGGGCAGGCTGGGCGTATCCTCTGGGCTTGGGGCCGGGCTATCGGCGGGGTCGGGCAGGGTGGTGCCGTTTTCCGGCGCGCTTGCCGCATCCTCTTGGCCCTGCGGCGCGTCCGGGCTGGCTGGTAGCGGCGCGTCGCGCGGGGGCACAGGCGCACCCGGCAGGCCACCAGGGGCCGGGCGCAGCATTGGCTCTGGCAGCGCGGGGGGCGCGGCGTCGGCCATCGCCGCCGGGGTATCCGGGCGTTCGGGATCGGCCAGCTGCGGCCGGCTGGGGGGCATGTCGGCCAGAGGGGCCTCTGCGGCAGGGTCGGGCTTGTCTTCTGCCGCCATCGCGGGGGCCGGGTTTGGCGCTTCGTCCGTCGGTTGCTCTGGCGCGGCCATGTCCATTGGTTGCTCGGCCGAGGGCTCTGCTGCTGTGGGCTCGTCGTCTGCCAAGGGGGCCGCATCCTCTGCGGCATCTTCAACCGCGTCGCTCGGGGCGGGTGGCTCTGCGCTCGGTTCGGCAGGCATCTGCGCGGGCGCTACCGCAGGGGTCGCGATCTGCTGACGCGGGCTTGGCGGTGCGATGATTGTGCTGGCCACGAAGCCCGCCACCACGATCGCGACACCCGCAAGACCCCCTGTCAGACCGTTCAGCCTTAGCATACCGCTCCTGCCATTCCTGCTCTTTGCCCATGTGTTTCCCATAATCGCCCAGTCCATGCAAATGGAATGGCGCTCTCTGCCTTGACCTTGGCGGGTCGGGATGGGCATGTATGGCCAAGAATTGCCCATTCGCCCGGGAAAGGCGCGCCCATGCTGCTGCTGATAGATAATTACGACAGCTTCACCTATAACCTCGTCCATTATTTCGGAGAGTTGGGGGCCGATGTCGTCGTCCACCGCAACGATGCGCTGGATGTGCAGGCGGCGATGGCATTGAACCCGTCGGCGATCGTTCTGTCCCCCGGCCCATGCGACCCGGATCAGGCAGGCATCTGTCTGCCGCTGACGCTGGCCGCGGCGGACGCGCGCATTCCGCTGCTGGGCGTCTGCCTTGGGCACCAGACCATCGGGCAGGCTTTTGGCGGCAAGGTGGTGCGCGCGCCGGAAATCGTGCATGGCAAACTGGGCGCAATGCATCATGCGGGCCAAGGCGTGTTCGCGGGCCTGCCCTCGCCGCTGATGGCCACGCGCTACCATTCGCTTGTGGTCGAGCGCGCGACGCTGCCCGACTGCCTGGAGGTCACAAGCTGGCTGGAGGACGGGCTTATCATGGGCCTGCGCCACCGCGAGTTGCCGATCGAGGGGGTGCAATTCCACCCCGAAAGCATCCGCTCGCAACACGGCCATGCAATGCTGCGCAATTTTCTGGACCGCGCGCAGGTGGCGGCATGATGAGCGATCTGAAACCGCTGATCGCTCAGGCCGCCGAGGGGCCGCTGACCCGCGAGCAGGCGGAAAGCGCGTTCAATATCCTGTTCGAAGGTCAGGCCACGCCCGCGCAGATGGGCGGCTTCCTGATGGCGCTGCGCACGCGGGGCGAGGTGGTGGATGAATACGCCGCCGCCGCCAGCGTGATGCGTGCGAAATGCGTGCCCGTGCGTGCGCCCGAAGGCGCGATGGACATTGTCGGCACCGGGGGCGACGGCAAGGGCACGCTGAACATTTCAACCGCGACGGCCTTTGTGGTGGCAGGCGCAGGTGTGCCCGTGGCCAAGCACGGCAATCGCAACCTGTCGTCCAAATCGGGTGCCGCCGATGCGCTGGGTGCCTTGGGCATAGAGGTTATGGTCGGCGCGCCCGTGGTCGAGCAGGCGCTGACAGAGGCCGGGATCGGCTTTATGATGGCCCCGATGCACCACCCCGCCATGCGCCATGTCGGCCCCGTGCGGATGGAGCTTGGGACGCGCACCATCTTCAACATTCTCGGGCCGCTGACCAACCCGGCGGGTGTGAAGCGGCAATTGACGGGCGCGTTTTCGCCCGCACTCTTGCGCCCGATGGCCGAAACCCTGCGCGCGCTTGGGTCTGACCGAGCGTGGCTGGTGCATGGCGGCGATGGCACGGACGAGCTGTCGATTGCGGCGGCATCCGACGTGGTGGCGCTGGAAGATGGCAGCCTGCGCGCCTTTACCCTGCATCCCGAAGAAGCGGGGCTTCCCGTGCACCCGTTCGACGACCTGATCGGCGGCACGCCCACGCAAAATGCCCAAGAACTGTCGGCGCTGCTGGAGGGTGAAGGGCGGCCCGCCTATCGCGACGCGGTCCTGCTGAACGCCGCCGCGGCCCTTCTGGTCGCGGGCAAAGTCGACAACCTGCCCGATGGCGTGGCACTGGCGCGGACCAGCATCGACAGCGGCGCGGCCATGGGCGCGGTGCAGGCACTGGCGCGCGTCAGCCCGGTCAAAAGCTAGAAGGAGCGGAACGTGGCCGACATTCTGGAAAAGATCAAAACCTACAAGCTGGAAGAAGTGGCCCATCGCCGCGCGGTGCGCCCGACCTCTCAGGTCGAAGCTGCCGCGAAAGCCGCAAGCGCCCCGCGCGGGTTCGCCGATGCGTTGCGCCGCGCGCAAGCCACGGGCTACGGGCTGATTGCCGAGATCAAGAAAGCCAGCCCCTCGAAGGGTCTGATCCGCCCCGATTTCGACCCGCCCGCTCTGGCACAAGCCTATGCGCAGGGCGGCGCGACCTGTCTGAGCGTGTTGACGGACACGCCCAGTTTTCAGGGCGCGGACAGCTACCTTGTCGCGGCGCGCGACGCCTGCGATTTGCCCGCGCTGCGCAAGGATTTCATGTATGACACCTATCAGGTCGCAGAGGCCCGCGCGCTTGGCGCGGACTGCATCCTGATTATCATGGCCTCTGTCAGCGACGGGCAGGCGGCGGAACTGGAGGACGCGGCCTTTCATTGGGGCATGGATGTGCTGCTGGAAGTGCATGACGCCGACGAGTTGGAGCGCGCGCTGCGCCTGAAATCGCCGCTTGTCGGCATCAACAATCGCAATCTGAAAACCTTCGACGTCACGCTCGACACCACGCGCGCGTTGGCACCTTTGGTGCCTGATGACCGTCTGCTGGTGTGTGAAAGCGGTCTCTTCACCCCGGCTGATCTGGCCGCGATGGCGCATATCGGCGCGCGCAGCTTCCTGATCGGCGAAAGCCTGATGCGGCAAGACGATGTGACCGCTGCCACCAAGGCGCTTTTGGCCAACCCCGTCATGGCAGAGGTGTAAGATGGCGCAGCTCACCCATTTCGACGCCGAGGGCCATGCCCATATGGTCGATGTGTCCGACAAGGACGTGACCGCGCGCGTGGCCGTGGCCACCAGCGCTGTGCAGATGTTGCCCGAAACGCTGGCGCTTGTAACCGAGCAGCGCGCCAAGAAGGGCGATGTGCTGGGCGTGGCGCGGCTGGCGGGCATCATGGGCGCGAAACGCTGCGCCGACCTGATCCCGCTGTGCCACCCCTTGCCCATCACCAAGGTCGCGGTGGATCTGGAGGTGGACGAAACCCTGCCGGGTATCCGCATCCGCGCAGAGGTGCGCACCACCGGCAAAACCGGCGTCGAGATGGAGGCGCTGACAGCCGCCTCTGTCGCGGCGCTGACAGTCTATGACATGTTGAAAGCCGCCGAGAAATCCATGCGCATCCTCGATACGCAGGTCGTGCTGAAAGATGGCGGCAAATCCGGGCGCTACGAGGCGGGCGCATGATCTCTGTCGAAGAGGCGCTGGCGCAGGTTTTCGCGCTCACCCACCCGCTGCCCACGGAAACCGTGGCGCTGGCGCGGGCGGCGGGCCGCGTGCTGCGCGCGCCGATCCGGGCCGAGCGGGACCAGCCGCCCTTCGCCTCTTCTGCCATGGACGGCTATGCGGTCGCGGGTGAGGTGCTGCCGGGCAATCGCTACACGGTCATCGGTGAAGCGGCGGCGGGCCATATGTTCACCGGCGCGGTCGGGCCGGGGCAGGCCGTGCGCATCTTTACCGGCGCGCCCGTGCCCGATGGGGCCACGCAGGTGGTCATACAGGAAGACGTCGCGCGTGATGGTGATGCGATTACCCTGCAAGACAACCTGACAGAAGGGCCGCATATCCGCGCGCGGGGTCAAGACTTTCGCGCAGGTGACCAGATCAGCGCGCCGCGGCGGTTGCGCGGGGTGGACCTGAGCCTGATTGCCGCGATGAACCATGCCGAGGTGACGGTCTCGCGCCGTCCCGACGTGGCGATCATCGCCACGGGGGATGAGTTGGTCATGCCGGGCGAGCAGCCGCGCGCGGATCAGATCATCGCCTCGAACGCCTTTGCGCTGAAAGCGATGGCAGAGGCCGAGGGCGCATCCGCCCGCATCCTGCCCATTGCGCGCGACACCGAGGCCAGCCTGCGCACGGTGTTCGATCTGGCGCAAGGCGCGGATGTGATCGTCACCATCGGCGGCGCGTCAGTAGGCGATCATGACCTTGTCGGGCCGGTGGCCGACAGCCTTGGCGCGAAAAGGGCCTTCTACAAGGTCGCGTTGCGCCCCGGCAAACCGCTGATGGCGGGGCGTCTGGGGCAGGCAATGCTCTTGGGCCTGCCGGGCAACCCGGTGTCGTCCATCGTCTGCGGGCATCTGTTCATGCGGCCCGCGCTGCGCGCTTTGCAGGGCTTGGGGCGTTACCCTCTGCCTACGGCCAGCGCGGCACTTGCCTGCGAGTTGCCTGCCAATGGGCCGCGCGCGCATTACATGCGCGCCACGCTTGAGCCCGGCGGCACGATCGACCCGGTCGCAAGCCAGGACAGCGCGCTTCTGTCGCTTCTGGCACAGGCCAACGCGCTGCTGGTGCGCCCCCCGCATGATCCGGCCCGGAAGGCGGGTGAACAAATGCGGTATATCGCGCTTGACCTATAGGGTGAACAGAGTTAGAACATAGTGTCAGGTGGGCCCATTTGAAAGGCGGCACAATGCTGACACGCAAGCAGATCGAACTTCTGAAGCTGATCCATGACCGGATGGAAAAGGAAGGCGTTGCGCCCTCTTTTGACGAAATGAAGGATGCGCTTGATCTGCGTTCGAAATCGGGCATTCACCGGCTGATTACGGCATTGGAAGAACGCGGCTTCATCCGCCGCCTGCCGCATCGCGCCCGGGCAATCGAGGTGCTGAAACTGCCGGACGCGCTGGGCAAATCGGGGTTCGAGGCGAAGGTCATCGACGGCGGTGCGCCCGCCCGCTCCGCCCCGCCGCCGCAGGCCATGGCGGTAGAGGCAGCGGCGCTGACGCTGCCGGTGATGGGCCGGATCGCGGCGGGCACCCCGATCGAGGCGATCAGCGAACCCATGCGCGACATTGCCGTGCCCGGTGCCATGCTGAGCGGTCGGTCAGAGCATTACGCCCTGGAAGTGCAGGGTGATTCGATGATCGACCTGGGCATTAACGATGGCGACATCGTCGTGATCCGCGAACAGACGACTGCCGATAATGGCGATATTGTCGTGGCACTTGTGGACGATCACGAGGCAACCTTGAAACGGTTTCGCAAGGTCGAGGGGATGATCGCGCTGGAAGCGGCGAACCCGGCATATGAAACCCGGCTGCTGCCCGCCGCGCGGGTGAAGGTGCAGGGGCGACTGGTCGGGCTTATTCGCAGTTACTGACAGTCAGGGGCGCTCGCGCCCCCTCTTGGGCTACGCCCAATTCACCCCCTGAGGATATTTTCGCAAGGATGAAATCAGGCGTGGTCTCTTTTGACAGGGATGCGTGTCCGAATTGGAAGGCATCTGGAAACGACTGGTTCGTTTGGTGCGCGCGGTGAGCGCG
This sequence comes from Roseibaca sp. Y0-43, assembly GCF_020667835.1. Classification (GTDB taxonomy): domain Bacteria; phylum Pseudomonadota; class Alphaproteobacteria; order Rhodobacterales; family Rhodobacteraceae; genus Roseinatronobacter. The sequence goes on along the minus strand of NZ_JAFMPR010000006.1, from coordinate 84,332 downwards.
GGCGATAGCCGCGCCCGCTATACGAGCATTTCCTTCGTTGCCGTCAGTTTGACATCGGGATAGTCGCGCGCCACGCGGTCGATATCCCATTGCAAGCGCGTCATGAAAACGGGATCGCCGTCGCTATCGGTGGCCATGTGCTGCTTGTTTGCCGCCGCAAAAGCATCGACCGCCGCCTGCGCACCTTGGACCCAGCGGGCAGAGGTGAATTGCGTCGGTTCAAAGCGCACGGGCAGGCCATATTCCAGCTCGATCCGGCTGGCGAGAACCTCGAATTGCAACTGCCCGACCACGCCCACGATAAAGCCAGAGCCGAAAGCGGGTTTGAACACCTTGGCGGCCCCTTCCTCGGCGAATTGCATGAGTGCCTTGTCCAGATGCTTGGCCTTCAGCGGATCGCCCGCACGACAGGCCTGCAAGAGTTCCGGCGCGAAAGACGGGATGCCCGTGAAGCGCAGTGCCTCGCCTTCGGTCAGCGCGTCACCAATGCGCAGCTGGCCATGGTTGGGGATACCGATAATGTCGCCCGCCCAAGCCTCTTCAGTGACTTCGCGGTCGGCGGCAAGGAACAGCACGGGGTTCGCCACGGCCATCTGCTTTTTCGAGCGCACGTGCAGCAATTTCATGCCCCTCTCGAAATGGCCCGAGGCCAGCCGCACGAAAGCCACGCGGTCGCGGTGTTTCGGGTCCATATTGGCCTGAACCTTGAACACGAAGCCGGTGACTTTCGGTTCTTCCGGGGCCACTTCACGCGTTTCTGTGCGCAAGATTTGCGGCGCGGGCGCATAGGCGGCGATTCCGTCCATCAATTCCTTGACCCCGAAAGAATTGATCGCCGACCCGAACCAGATGGGCGACAGATGCCCCTCGAGCACCGATTTCGGATCGAGCGGCGGCAGCAATTCGCGCGCCATGGACACTTCTTCGCGCAGCTTGTCCAGCAGGGCGGGGGGCACGTGGCTTTCCATGCGCGGATCGTCCAGCCCGTTCAGCACCACGCTTTCGCCGCGTTTGTTGCGGTCGGCGCGGTCCATCAGTTCCAGCCGGTCATTGAGCATGTCGTAACAGCCGATGAAGTCCGACCCCATGCCGATGGGCCAGCTTGCCGGTGTCACGTCGATCGCAAGGTTCTGCTGGATCTCGTCGATGATGTCGAACGTGTCGCGGCTTTCGCGGTCCATCTTGTTGCAGAAGGTCAGGATCGGCAGGTCGCGCAGGCGGCAGACCTCGAACAGTTTGCGGGTCTGGCTTTCAACCCCTTTCGCGCCGTCGATCACCATGATGGCGGCATCCACGGCGGTCAGGGTGCGGTAGGTATCTTCGGAGAAATCCGAGTGGCCGGGCGTGTCGACCAGATTGTAGCGGTATTTCGCGAAATCGAAGGACATGGCAGAGGCAGAGACCGAGATGCCCCGGTCCTTTTCCATCTGCATAAAGTCCGAGCGCGTGCGCCGCGCCTCGCCCTTGGCGCGCACTTGGCCCGCCATCTGGATCGCGCCACCGAACAGCAGGAACTTTTCGGTCAGCGTGGTCTTGCCCGCATCAGGGTGCGAGATGATCGCAAAGGTGCGGCGCCGCGCGATTTCGGGCGGCAATTCGGGGCGATTTGTGTTCTGGTCCAGCATGGCACGCGCATAGCGCGGCCTGCGCGCCAAGACAAGCTAGCGCGCGCAGTCGCGGCAGAAGGGCGTGGCGGGCAACAGGTCCAGACGTTCGTCGCTGATGTCGGCCCCGCAGCGCACGCAGATGCCGTATTCGCCCGCGCCCATGCGCGACAATGCGCCGTCGATCATGCGCAATTCGGCTTGCGCGGACAGGCCAAGGGCTTCCATCGCCTCGTCCTGTTCATGTTCAGTGGCGTTTTCTTCCCAATCCGGGTCGCCATGCGAGTCCAGCTCGGCATCCAGCGTTTGCATTCGCGCGATCAATTCGGCGCGGCGCTGCTCCAGTTGGGCGGTTCGGTTGGTGAAATCGCGCATGTCATGTCCTCCAAAGGTCAGGGAATGTTGCCTGACGGGCCGGGTCATGTCCTTGATCCGCATCAAATGCCTCTTTCCCGTGGCGCGGGCGCGGGCTATGACGGGCCCATGTTGAAAACCCGTGTCATACCCTGTCTGGACGTGGCCGATGGCCGTGTCGTCAAAGGCGTGAATTTCGTGGACCTGCGCGATGCGGGCGACCCGGTGGAAGCCGCACGCGCCTATGATGCGGCAGGCGCGGACGAGCTGTGCTTTCTGGACATTCACGCCACGCATGAGAACCGGGGCACCATGTTCGATCTGGTCACGCGCACCGCAGAGCAGTGCTTTATGCCGCTGACCGTGGGCGGCGGTGTGCGCACGTCTGAGGATGTGCGGGCCTTGCTGCTGGCGGGCGCGGACAAGGTCAGCTTCAATTCCGCCGCCGTGGCCGACCCCGATGTGGTGGCGCGCGCGGCTGATCGTTTTGGCAGCCAGTGCATTGTCGTGGCGATTGACGCGAAAACCGTCAGCCCCGGCAAGTGGGAGATTTTCACCCATGGCGGGCGCAAGCCGACCGGCATTGACGCGGTGGAGTTCGCGCGGACGGTGGCCGCGAAAGGAGCAGGGGAAATCCTGCTGACCAGCATGGACCGCGACGGCACGCGGGCAGGGTTCAACCTGCCCCTGACCCGCGCGATTGTCGACGCAGTGGGCATTCCCGTGATCGCATCGGGCGGCGTGGGCAATCTGGACCATCTGGTCGAGGGTGTGACGATCGGCGGTGCGAGCGCCGTTCTGGCCGCGAGCATTTTCCATTTCGGCGAATTCACCATCGGGCAGGCCAAGGAACACATGGCCGCCGCCGGCATTCCGATGAGGCTGACATGAGCGCGCTTGACCGCTTGGCCGCAACCATCGCCGCGCGCAAGGGGGCGGACCCCGACAGTTCCTGGACCGCGAAGCTGCTCGCCAAGGGGCCAGATAAATGCGCCGAGAAATTCGGCGAGGAAGCCATCGAGGCGGTGATCGAAGCGGTCAAGGGCGACCGTGCGCGGCTGACCTCTGAAGCCGCTGATGTGCTCTATCATCTGTTGGTCATGTGCGCGGCGCGCGACGTATCGCTGGCCGAGATAGAGGCGGAGCTTGCGCGCCGCGAAGGCACGTCCGGGCTGGAGGAAAAGGCCGCGCGCAAGGGCTGAGGCTTGCCAAGCCCCGCGCGCAGGATTAAACCGCTCACATGTTAACTAAACGGGGCGGGCCGCGGCATGACCGACTGGCTTCTATCGCTGGTCGGCACGCCACAGGGCGCGCAACTGGCGACGATCCTTGCACTGGTCTCTGCCGTGTCGCACGCCACGTTCGGCGCGTTGCAAAAGGGCGCACATGATCCGTGGCTGACGCGTGGCGCGATTGACGGGGCAACCGTCGCGCTGTCCTTGCCCTTCGCAATTTTCTGGGCCGGGATGCCCCCGCCAGACATGTGGCTGGTGCTGGCCGGCGTGGTCGCTGTGCACTTCTTCTACAAGCTGACCATGGCGCTGGCTTATGAGCGTGCGGCCTACACGGTCGTCTACCCCGTTGTGCGCGGCTCTGGCCTGTTGGTGACGGTGCTGGCCGCGATGGTGGTGTTCGGCGAAAGCTACGGGCCGGTGCAATGGCTGGGCGTGGGGCTGCTTTCGGGGGGCATATTACTGCTAGCTTTGCGCAACCTGTCCGAGGAAACGATAGACCTGCGTGCGCTCAAGCTGGGCATTCTCTGGGCCTTGGCGGGCGGCGCGCTGGTCGCGGCCTACACGACCTATGACGCATGGGCGATCCGGTTGTCAGGCGACCCGTTGCGTTTTCTGGTGTGGTTTTTCCTGTTCAGTTCGATCGACTTCGCGCTGATCGGCTGGTGGCGCTACAGCCGGATGCCCAATCCACCCGCGCCATGGCCGCTGGTGTTGCGCGGGGCCGCTGGTGGGGTGATTGCCTATGTCAGCTTCGGCGGCGTCATGCTGGCCACGCTTGTGGGCCGTGTGGGCGAATCGGCGGTGTTGCGAGAGACATCGACCGTGTTCGCCGCGCTGATCGGCTGGTTCATCCTGAAAGAACGGGTCGGCCCCCGCAAGCTGGCGCTGATGGTGATGATTGCGGCAGGCGCGGTGCTGGTGCAACTGGGCGGGCGCGGTTAGGCCGCGCTGCCGCCCACGGTCAGCCCGCCGATCATCAGCGTCGGCTGACCCACGCCCACGGGCACCCATTGCCCGGCCTTGCCGCAGGTGCCGATACCGGGGTCCAGTTGCAGATCGTTGCCCACGGCGCGGATCTTTGTCAGCGCGGTCGCGCCGTCGCCAATCAGCGTGGCGCCCTTGATGGGCGCGCTGACCTGACCGTTCTGAACGCGATACGCCTCGGTGCAGGAGAAGACGAATTTGCCATTGGTGATGTCCACCTGACCGCCGCCGAAGCCCACGGCATAGATGCCGTCTTTCAGGCTGGCCAGAATATCGGCCGGGTCGCTGTCGCCCGCCTGCATATAGGTGTTGGTCATGCGCGGCATGGGGGCGTGTTCATAGCTTTCGCGCCGCCCGTTGCCGGTAGGGGCCACGCCCATCAGCCGCGCATTCTGGCGGTCCTGCATGTAACCGACCAGCTTGCCGTCTTCGATCAGCACGTTGCGGGCGCTGGGAGTGCCTTCGTCGTCGATGGTCAGCGACCCGCGTCGGTCGGGCAGGGTGCCGTCATCCAAAACCGTCACGCCGGGGGCTGCGATCTGCTGGCCCATAAGCCCGGCAAAGGCGGAACTGCCCTTGCGGTTGAAGTCACCTTCCAGACCGTGGCCGATAGCTTCGTGCAGCAAGATGCCGGGCCAGCCGGGGCCGAGCACCACATCCATAACGCCCGCCGGTGCGGGATCGGCGCGCAGGTTTACAAGCGCCACGCGCAGCGCTTCATTCGCGACGGGTTTCCAGTGCTCGGGCGCGATCAAAGCGGACAGTTCGGACCGCCCGCCGCCGCCCATGCCGCCCGATTCGCGCCGTCCATCCTGTTCCACGATGACAGAGATATTCAGACGCGCCATGGGCCGCGCATCGCGCAGGCGCAAACCTTCGGGGCGCAGGATTTCGATGTCTTGACGCGTCGCGGCCAAGGCGACCGAGACCTGCACCACGCGCGGATCGGCAGCGCGCAGGTAATCGTCAATCTCGCGCAACAGGTCGATCTTGGCGGCGAAAGCCACTTCCGACACCGGGTCGATGTCGCGGTAAAGCCGCTGGTTGGTGGCCTGCGGCGCATCGGCCAGCGTGCCGCCGCCCGCACCCACGGCCAGACGCGCGGTCTGGGCCGCGCGGCGCAGCGCCTCGATGGTCATGTGGGTGCTGTGCGCGTAGCCTGTCACCTCGCCACGCACGGCGCGCAGGCCGAACCCCTCGGCGGCGTTGTAGCTGGCCGATTTCACCCGCCCATCATCGAAGCTGAGCGATTCGGATACGCGGCGCTCCAGAAACAGCTCGCCATCATCGGCCCCGTCGGTCGCGGCGCGCAGCTCGCCAAGCGCTTGCGCTTCGTCCAGGAATGTCTCGAAAGGGCGGAAGTCTGTCTGGGTCATCAAGGCCTCTGGAAAGGTTGGTTCGGGCTATCGCAACAGCCCCATGGGATTTTACGGCAGTGTCTTTGACATAGATCAACAAAATCTAATGTGTTTCCGCAGTTTTGCTTGTTCTGAAATGTGTAATATGGTTTTAGAAAGGAAAACCACAACGGAATTCCATGGCATACAGGATGAATGTGTGACCATGCCGGACAGAACGCGGCGATAAGCCGCATAAAATGGGAACCGACCATGCGCTTTCTTTCCGCCATGACATCCGCGGCGTTTTCGGCCGCTTGCGCCCTGACCGCAACCGCTGCCTGGGCTGACGACCAACTGCCGGACCTGCCGGTTCGCGGCGCGCCGGCACCGGGCGGGATGGCATTGCAAACGCCTGCCTCTTCGATTGCTTCGGAAGTCGTCTTTCTGGACAACCTGCTTTTGTGGATCATCGTGCCGATCTCGATCTTCGTGACCGCGCTTCTGGCTTGGGTGATCCTGTTCCACAACCGCAAGGCGAACCCGGTCCCGGCGAAGTTCACCCATAACTCGCCGCTGGAAGTGGCCTGGACGGCCATTCCGGCGCTGATCCTGCTGGTCATCGCCTTTTTCACCTTCCCGGCGCTGCGCTACGAGCAGATCATGCCCGAGGCGGATGTGACGATCAAAACCACCGGCTACCAGTGGTATTGGGGCTATGAATATGTCGACCATGGCGTCGAATTCTCCAGCTTCATGCTGCAACGCGAAGAGCTGGAAGAATACGGCTACACCCAAGACCTGTATCTGTTGGCGACCGATACTGCTGTTGTCGTGCCTGTTGGCAAGGACGTGGTGGTGCAAGTGACCGCCGCTGACGTGATCCATTCTTGGGCCATGCCCGCCTTTGGTGTGAAGCAGGACGGTGTGCCCGGTCGTCTTGCCCAGCTTTGGTTCAATGTCGAGGAAGAGGGCATCTATTTCGGCCAGTGCTCGGAGCTGTGCGGCATCAACCACGCCTACATGCCCATCACGGTCAAGGCCGTCAGCGAAGAAGAATATGTCGCTTGGCTGGAACGCCAGGGCGCGCAATTCGCCGAAGGGTCGTGGGAAGCCGACGTGCGCGACCGCCTCCAGCTTGCCGCCGCGCAATAATCCATCGCCTCAAGCCCGACCGGACACCGCAACATGACCGATATTCGCGCAGATTTCACGCAGGCTCGCCAGCCAGAGGCAGAGTTCGGCGACTATGTCGCGCTGCTCAAGCCGCGCGTGATGACGCTGGTCGTGTTCACCGCGCTCAGTGGCCTTCTGGTCGCGCCGGGTGGGCTGCACTGGGTCGAAGGGCTGGCTGCCATCATCTTCATCGCCTTGGGGGGCGGGGCGTCCGGCGCGCTGAACATGTGGTGGGACGCCGATATCGACGCGGTGATGAAACGCACTGTCAAGCGCCCCATCCCGGCAGGCAAAGTGACCGAGGGCGAAGCGTTTGCCATCGGCATGACGCTGTCGGCGATCTCTGTCATCATGCTGTGGCTTGCCACGAATGCCTTGGCCGGGGCGCTTCTGGCCTTCACGATCTTCTTCTATGTCGTGATCTATTCCATGTGGCTGAAGCGCGCGACGCCGCAGAACATCGTGATCGGCGGTGCCGCGGGTGCGTTCCCGCCCATGATCGGATGGGCGGCGGTGACGGGCAATGTCAGCATGGAAGCGTGCCTGATGTTCCTGCTGATCTTCATGTGGACCCCGCCGCATTTCTGGGCGCTGGCCTTGTTCATGAAGTCGGATTACCACGAAGCGAAAGTGCCCATGCTGACGGTCACGCATGGCCGCCGTGCCACGCGCACCCACATTCTGGCCTACACCGTCGCGCTTTTGCCCGTGGCTGTGGCAACCGGGCTGACCAGCATCGGCGGGCCTGTCTATATGGCTGCCGCGCTGTGGATGAGCCTTGGGTTCCTGATGGGCGCGTGGGACATCTGGAAGCGCGACGAGGCGCAGGCAGAAGCCGACAATTACGCGACCGAAAAGCGCGTGTTCCGCTTCTCGCTGTACTACCTGTTCATCTTGTTCGGCGCATTGATCGCGGAAAAGGCGTTGCGCATCCTGCCCGCCTATGCCGACTTCGCCGACCGCTTCAACCTTTTGGGGGTGTTCTGATGGCCTTGGCCCGTGAACATGAAATGCACAAACGCCGCTCTGGCCGCAATATCGGGCTGGCGATGGTGCTTCTTGCCTTTATCGCGCTGGTGTTCGGGCTGACGATCGCCAAGGTCTCTGGCGGCGGCACGATAGAGGCGTTCGATCACAGCTATCGCCCCGCGCTCGACCCGGCAACCGCGATCCCGATGCAGGAGTAAGACCCGTGTTCGCACAGCTGACCGGAAAGCAGAAAACGCTGGTGCAGACCTTGGCTGTCGTGATCTTCATGGCAAGCCTTGGCTGGGCCTCGGTGCCGCTTTACGATCTGTTTTGTCGCGTGACCGGCTATGGCGGCACGACCAACACCGCGTCTGCGGCTGGCGATGTGATCTTGGACCAAACGATCCGCGTGCGCTTCGACGCGTCGGTCGAGCGGGATTTCCCGTGGAGCTTCAAGCCAGTTGAGCGCACGATGGAGTTGCGCATTGGCGAAACCGGGCTGGCCTTTTACGAGGCGCACAACCCGACCGACCAGCCCATCGCGGGGACCGCCAGCTATAACGTGACCCCGTATGAAGCCGGCAGCTTCTTTACCAAGATCGACTGCTTCTGCTTCGAGTTGCAGGTGCTGCAACCGGGCGAAACCGTGCTGATGCCCGTGACATATTTCGTTGACCCCGAGATCGTGGACGACCGCGATGCCAAATCGGTTCACACGATCACGCTGTCCTATACTTTCCACGCGACCGACATACCGGAGGATTACACACCCCCGGCAGAGGTTGTGACAAACTGAGCAAACTGACGAAAGATCAGACCAACCCCGAGGGAACTGCTGACAATGGCCCACGCGAAAAACCACGATTACCACGTTTTGCCCCCGTCGATCTGGCCCTTTGTGGGGGCGTTGTCGGGGTTCATCATGCTGTTCGGCGCAGTCATGTGGATGCATGACAACGGCCCGTGGCTGTTCCTGATGGGGCTGGCGGGTGTTCTGTATGTCATGTTCGAATGGTGGAAGGACGTGATCGTCGAAAGCCATGCGGGCGATCATACGCCGGTAGTGACCATCGGCCTGCGCTACGGCTTCATCCTGTTCATCATGTCCGAAGTCATGTTCTTCGCGGCCTGGTTCTGGAGCTTCTTCAAGCACGCCATGTACCCGATGTATGAATATGTCGGCACGGAATACATCCAGCCCGAGATTTACTCGGTCAACGCGTTCGAGCTGCCGCTCATCAACACGCTGGTTCTGCTGCTGTCGGGCTGCGCCGTGACTTGGGCGCACCATGAACTGGTGCATGGCGGAAGCCGCAAGAACGTGGAACTGGGCCTTCTGATCGGGGTTCTGTTGGGCATCGCCTTTACCGGCTTGCAGGCCTATGAATACGCCTACCTTGTGAACCACCGCGATTACAGCTTCGCGGGTGACGTGTTCTTCGCCAATTTCTTCATGGCGACGGGCTTCCACGGCTTCCATGTTATCATCGGCACCATCTTCCTGGCGATCTGCTGGCTGCGTGTGCGCGCCGGCCACTTCACCGCAGAGCGCCATGTGGGCTTCGAGGCCGCGGCCTGGTATTGGCACTTCGTTGATGTGGTCTGGTTGTTCCTGTTCTTCGCGGTGTATATCTGGGGCATGTAAGCCCGACCCATCGTCAGCTACGGACAAGCGCGGGCCTTCGGGCGCGCGCTTTTCCTTTGCCAGACAGGAGCATCTGTTGACCCGTCGCATGATTGTGCCCGCCTTGTTCGGCCTGATCGGGGCCGCGATCCTGCTGTCGCTGGGGCTGTGGCAATTGGACCGCGCGGGCCAGAAAGACGTGCTGATCGCGGATATGGAAGCGCGGCTTGTCGGCGCGCCGGGGCCGCTGCCGCCGGCACCTGTTCCCGACGCAGACAATTATCGCCCCGTTCAGGTGCAGGGCAGCTTCGCTCCCGAGCAGACCTTCGTTCTGTCCGCATTGAAAGGGCAGGGGCCGGGCTTTCGGGTGATCGGCGCGTTCCAGACAGAGGATGGCCGCCGCATCTTGGTGGATCGCGGCTTCCTGCCAGAGGCACAGCGCCCGGACCTGCCCGCGCCAGAGGTCGCGCCGCATATCCTGACCGGCAATCTGCAATGGCCCAATGATGCCGACAGCTTCACCCCCGAATATGACCCGACGCGCGATCTGTTCTTCGGTCGCGACGTGCCGCCCTTGGCCGCGCATCTGGGGGCAGAGCCGGTCATGCTGGTGCTGCGCGACAGCCAGCCCGCGCATCCGCTGATCCGCCCCATGCCGGTCGATGGCGTGTCGATCCCCGACAACCATATGGGCTATGCGATCCAGTGGTTTCTGATGGCGCTTGCTTGGGTGGGGATGACAGTCTTCTTTCTGTGGCGTATCAGGGCGCAACGCGACTGAGGATCAAGACCGACATGCAGTATATCTCGACCCGTGGTGCCGCTCCGGTGCTGGATTTTGAAGCGACCATGCTGACGGGTCTGGCCCGTGACGGTGGCCTGTATCTGCCCGACCATGTGCCGCCCATGAAGCAGTCGGAAATCGCAAGCCTTGCGGGCCTGAGCTATGAAGAGCAGGCTTTTGTCATCATGCGCCCCTTCATCGGCACCGCGTTCGAGGATGACGAATTCCGCGAGATCATCGCCCGCGCCTATGCAGGCTTTGGCCACCCCGCCCGCGCGCCGCTGAAGCAACTGGCCCCGAACCATTTCCTGCTGGAACTGTTCCACGGCCCGACGCTGGCGTTCAAGGATTTCGCGATGCAGCTGATCGGTCAGTTGTTCCAAGCCGCGCTGAAGCGGTCGGGGCAGCGTGTGACCATCGTGGGCGCCACATCGGGCGACACTGGGTCGGCTGCGATAGAAGCGTTTCGGGGCCTCGATAATGTCGATGTGTTCATCCTCTACCCGCATGGCCGGGTGTCCGATGTGCAGCGCCGCCAGATGACAACCCCCTCCGAGGCGAATGTCCACGCGCTGGCCGTCGATGGCGATTTCGACACCTGCCAGGCGTTGGTCAAGGACATGTTCAACGATTTCGCCTTCCGCGACGAGGTCGGGCTGGCGGGTGTCAACAGCATCAACTGGGCGCGGGTTCTGGCTCAGGTGGTTTACTATTTCTCTGCCGCCGTCAGCCTTGGCGCGCCGCACCGCCCGGTCAGCTTTACCGTGCCCACGGGCAATTTCGGCGACATCTTCGCGGGCTACATCGCCCGCGCCATGGGCCTGCCGATTGAAAAGCTGGTGATCGCCACGAACCAGAACGACATCCTGCATCGCGCGCTGGAAAGCGGCGGCTATGTGACCGATGGGGTCAAACCCTCGATCAGCCCGTCGATGGATATTCAGGTCAGTTCCAATTTCGAGCGCGCGCTGTTCGACGCTTACGGGCGTGATGGCACCGCCGTGGCGCAGCTGATGGACGAGCTGAAATCGGGCGGCGGGTTCCAGATCAGCCAAGGCGCGCTGGAATTCCTGCGCGAGACCTTCGCCTCTGGCCGCGCGTCGGAAGATGAAACCATGGCGACCATCACCCGCACCGCCAAGGCAACCGCCGAGTTGCTGTGCCCGCATTCCGCCGTGGGCGTGCATGTGGCAGAGGCGCATCTGTCGGCCACGCCCATGGTCACGCTGGCGACCGCGCATCCGGCCAAGTTCCCCGACGCGGTGGAACAAGCCACGGGCACGCGGCCCGCGCTGCCAGAGCGTATGGCCGACCTGTTCGACCGTCCCGAACGCGTCACGCGGCTGCCCAATGATCTGGCCGCTGTCGAGGCCCATATCCGCGAGAACCGCACTGCATGACCATCCAGACCACGACCCTGCCCAACGGGTTCCGTATTGTTTCCGAACACATGCCGACGCTGGAATCCGCCGCCGTTGGCCTGTGGGTGGAAGCCGGCGCGCGCCATGAACGCGCAGAGCAAAACGGCATAGCGCATTTCCTAGAACATATGGCCTTCAAGGGCACCGCGCGGCGCAGCGCCTTGCAGATTGCCGAGGAAATCGAGGATGTTGGCGGCTACATCAACGCCTATACCTCGCGCGAGATGACGGCGTTTTATGCCCGCGTGCTGCGTGCCGACGTGGCGCTGGCGCTGGACGTTTTGGCCGATATTGTCCTGAATCCGGCATTCGATGCGCGCGAGATAGAGGTCGAGCGCGGCGTCATCCTGCAAGAGATCGGGCAGGCGCTGGACACGCCCGACGACATCGTTTTCGACTGGCTGCAAGAGGTCGCCTATCCCGGCCAACCCATCGGGCGCCCCATTCTGGGGCCAAGCGCGGCGGTGCAGGGCTTTGGTGCCGATGATCTGCGCGGGTTCGTGGCCAGCCATTACGGGCCGGGGCAGATGATCCTGTCGGCGGCGGGTGCGGTCGATCATGACATGCTGGTGCGTCTGGCCGAACCCTTGTTCGGGCATCTGGCCCCGAAACCGGTCGCGGCGATGGACCCGGCCCGCTTTGCCGCGGGCGAGCGGCGGGAAACCCGCGCGCTGGAACAAGCGCATTTCACCTTCGCGCTGGAAGCCCCGGCCTATCGGCACGCCGATTTCTACACATCGCAGGTGTTTTCCGGCGCGCTGGGTGGGTCCATGTCGTCGCGTCTGTTCCAGCGGCTGCGCGAAGAGCGGGGGCTGTGCTACACGGTTTTTGCGCAATCGGGTGCCTATGCCGATACCGGCATGATCACGATCTATGCGGGCACCGGGGGCGATCAGGTCGCGGATCTGGCGCTGCTGACCATGGATGAGCTGAAACGCGCCGCCGAAGACATGACAGAGGCAGAGGTCGCCCGCGCGCGCGCGCAGATGAAGGCAGGGCTGCTGATGGGGCTGGAAAGCCCCTCGGCTCGGGCGGAACGGTTGGCGAAACTCTTGTCCATCTGGGGCCGTGTGCCTGACCTGTCGGAAGCGATTGCCAAGATCGACGCGGTCGATGTGGCAGGCGTGCGCGCTCATGCCGAAAGCCTTGTCATGGGCGGCAAAGGGGCGATGGCGCTATACGGACCGGTCGCAAACGCGCCCGATCTGAGCGTGCTGCAAGACCGATTGGCGGCCTGATGCTGGGACGGCGGGCGAAGCTGCAACTGGACAGCGACCGTCTGGTGCTGCGCTTGCCGCAACATGTCGATTACCGCCCATGGTCCGACCTGCGCCGGGTCTCTGCCGGGTTCCTGACCCCGTGGGAGCCGACATGGTCCGATGACCACCTGTCGCGTCGCGCCTTCCTGAACCGAGTGAACTGGGCCGCGCGCTGCCACCGGCTGGATACCGCGCTGCCCCTGTTCATCTTCCGGCGCGAGGACGGGCAACTGGTCGGCGCGATCACGCTGGACAATATCCGGCGTGGCCCCGCGCAGGCGGGCACGCTGGGCTATTGGGTGGGTGCGCCCTATGCCCGCCAAGGCTATATGCGCGAAGCGATCGGCGCGGTGGTGCACCATGCGTTCACGGCGATGGACCTGTCGCGGATCGAAGCGGCTTGCCTGCCGGAAAACGTGGCCTCGCGCGGGGTGCTGGAGCGCGCGGGCTTCAAATATGAGGGCGTGGCGCAAAGCTATTTGCAGATCAACGGGCGGTGGCGCACGCATGTGCTATACGCCAATTTGCGCCACGACCGGCGTGGCCGGACGGATGCCGGGTAACGCGCGCGGGCCGCGCCCACCCACCCACCCACGGGGACGCGCCGGTGGCGCGCCCCCTTGCGCGACCCGCGCCCGGGGCTAGTGTCGACCTTATGAACATGATCCCCCTCAATGCAGCCGATGCGGACTTTCTGGCCGGGCTGGCCGCCCAGCTTCCGCCCGACAGCCTGCGGCCTGCCGAGCCGCGTTACCTGGAAGAGCCGCGCGGGCGGTGGCACGGGCAGGCGGGGGCTGTTGCCCTGCCGCGCAACGTGGAGGACGTAGCGCGCATTGTCCGAGCCTGCCACGATGCGCGCGTGGGAATCGTGCCCTATGGCGGGGGCACCGGGCTTGTGGGCGGCCAGATCGCGCCGGATGGCCCAGCGCCGCTTCTGCTGTCGCTGGAGCGTATGAATACCATTCGCGCGGTCTACCCGTCCGAGAATGTGCTGGTGGCAGAAGCGGGCGTCATCTTGGCCGATGTGCAGGCGGCGGCCTTGGCCGAGGATCGGCTGTTTCCGTTGTCACTGGCCTCTGAAGGGTCGGCGCGGATCGGCGGTTTGCTTGCCACCAATGCTGGCGGGGTGAATGTGCTGCGCTACGGCAACGCGCGCGACCTGGTGCTGGGGCTGGAAGCGGTGCTGCCCGATGGCCAGATCTGGCACGGGCTGAAGCGGCTGCGCAAGGACAACACGGGCTATGACCTGCGCCACCTGCTGTTGGGGTCAGAGGGCAGTCTGGGCGTGATAACCGCCGCCAGCCTGCGCCTGTTCCCGCGCAACCGGGCCGAGGGCGCGGCGCTGTTGGTCGTGGACAGCCCCGCTGCGGCGCTGGAGCTGTTCGCCTTGGCGCAGGCGAAGCTGTCGGGCATGATTTCGGCGTTCGAGTTGATAAGCGGCGTGGGGCTGGCATTCTTGGCCGAGGCCCGTCCCACCTTGCGCCAGCCTTTCGTACAAGCGCCCGACTGGATGGTGCTGCTGGACATCGGCGCGCCCGAAGGCGTGGACCAGCCTGCCTTGGTCGATGACTTGCTGGGCACGGCGATGGAGCGCGGATTGGTCAGTGACGGTCTGATCGCGCAGAACCAGACGCAGCGGGCCGAGTTCTGGCAGATTCGCGAGTCCATCCCGGAGGCGAACCGCCATATCGGCGCGATTTCCAGCCACGACATTTCGCTGCCACTGTCGGAACTGCCCCGGTTCATAGACAGAGCAGGGCCGGAACTGGCCAAGCTGGGCGCGTTTCGCATCAACTGCTTCGGCCATCTGGGCGACGGGAACCTGCATTACAATGTGTTTCCCGCCGAAGGGCGTAGCCGCGAGGCCTATGAAAACCAGCGTGATGCGATCAAGACCTGTGTGCATGACCTGGTGCACGAAATGGGTGGCTCGGTCAGCGCCGAACATGGCATCGGACGGCTGAAAACGGGCGACCTGCTGCGCTATGGCGATCCGGCCAAACTGGCCGCGATGCGCGCGATCAAACACGCGCTGGACCCTTTGGGCATCATGAACCCCGGCGCGGTGCTAGGCCGCGATCAGGAAATGCAGGGCGAGTAGCACACCCGCGCCGCCGAAAATGGTCAGCGTGGCGTTGCGCGTCCACAGGCTGATGGCGATGGTCGCGATTGCCGCCCCCATGCGCACAAGGTCGAACTGCCCGCCCGTGGCGGCGGGAAACAGGATCATGGGGGTAATCATGCCGGGCATGACGGCCACGGCGGTGTAGCGCAGGTGGCGCAGCAGCCACTCGGGCAGGTCGCGATTGCCGATAATTCCCAGAAAGGAAAAGCGCAGCAGGAACGACCCCAGTCCAAGGCCCACGATCACTAGCCAGATCTCGGCGCTGGACAGGGTCATCGCGCGGCCCTCTTGGTCATCTGCCGCTCTGTTTCGGCGCCCGCGACCATGGCCAGAAGCGCGGCCAGCAGCAGGCCAAGGTTGAAGGGCACGAAGGCAAAGACCAAGACCCCGACAATGGAAACAAGCGCCGCCACCACATGCGCAAGCGAGCGGAGCATCGGCACGATCAGCGCCAGAAAGGTGATCGGCACGGCGAAATCAATCGGCAGGCCCGCCGGGATCATGTCGCCCAGCGACGCGCCGCCATAGGTGGCCCCATACCACATGGGGCAGACCGGGGTGACGACGCCCATGTAATAGGCCAGCTTCTGGCGCGGGGTCAGTTCCGGGCTGGTTTCATATTTCAGGATGGCGGCGGCATAGGCCTGATCCACCATGAAATAGGACACAACGGCGCGTTCCCACCAAGCGATCTGGCCCAGATGCGGGGCAAGGCTGGCGGAATACATCGCCATGCGCAGATTGACCGCCAGCGATGTGGCCAGAATAATCAGCACCGGCGCATTTTCGACCAGAAGCTGCACCGCCACGAATTGCGCGGCTCCGGCGATTACAAGGATCGAGAAGCCCATGGTCTGCGTCACGTTCAACCCGGCTTCGGTCGCGACCACGCCGAACACGATGCCGAAAGGGATGATAACCAGCAAGAAGGGCAGGCCGGCGCGGAAACCCAGCCAGAAATCGCGCGGAAATGTCATGGGGCCGCCCCTGCGGTTCGTGAACATGTGAACCGTGTCTAGCGCCGGCAGGGCGACAGTTCAAGTCAGCGCGAAAAGACGCCGCTGACGCGGCCCAACAGCATGAAGGCGCGGGCTGAACGGGTGTCGGACAGGGCGGCGATCTGCGCATCGTCGGCGGCAGGTTCAAAGGCGGACAGCACCTTGTCGAACTCGCGCAGGAACAAGTGCACGGCGGCGCGGAATTCGGGGTCGGACCGCATCCGCCCGGAACTGAGCGCAAGGCAGGACCGGTCCCGGATGCCGCCCAAGGGCGCGACCAGCGCGCCGCGTGTTCCTTGGGCGAAGGCACGCCAGAATTCGGGCCGCGCACGGTCTGGGCGCAGGTCATCCATGTAGATGCCTTCCTGCGCCAGCCGGGTCAGCACGTCTTGCGCGGCCTTTATCAGTGGGGCAACGCGCGCATCGGCCAAGGCGCGGCGCAGCGCGGCAAAGCCTTCGGTGTCGTTCTCGTCCTCTGGGAAATGCAGGGCGCGGATCAGCGTGGCGGGGTCCAGCGCGTCGGATGGCGCGGGATCCATTCCGCCCAAGGCCAGCAGCGCTTGCGGGTCTTGCTGGCCGGGTTGCGCGGCCCGCCCTTCGCGCGCGCGCTGCGAGAAGAACATGGTCAACCGGGTTTCGGTCTGCTCGGCCTGCGCGCTCAGCTTCTCGATCTTCTGTTTCGCTTCGGGTGGAAGGTCAGAGGCTGGCGCGTTTTGTTGCAACATGGCGCGGCGCAACTCGTCTATGCTGCCTTGCAACTGGCCCGCTTCCGACCGCATCTCTGCCAGGGTATTGGCCAGCAGCAACACCATAGAGAGCAGCACGGCAGGCAAAAACAGCCCGACCGCCAGCATGGCCAGCGTTATCGTATCCATGCTGTCGAAATCGGTCAGCAGGAAAAACAGCAACCCCGCGACCAGCCAGATGGAAATCGCCAGAACCCGCACCGCCCCCCGGTCCATCAGCCGAGAGGGGGCACGGGCCTGACGTCTGCCGGTGGGGGGCGGTGTCTGTGTCATGCCCTAGATATACTGGATTTCCAGTATCTCGTAATTGCGCTCGCCGCCGGGGGTGCGCACGGTGACGGTATCGCCCTCGTCCTTGCCGATCAGCGCGCGGGCCAAGGGCGATTTCAGGTTCAGCAGCCCTTTTTCAAGGTCCGCTTCGGCCTCGCCCACGATCTGGTAGGTTCTCTCTTCGTCGGTGTCTTCATCGACCAGCTTGACGGTCGCGCCGAACTTTATGCTGCCCGACATCTTGCTGGTGTCGATCACATCGGCGCGCGACAGGATCGATTCCAGCTCTTTTATCCGGCCCTCGATGAAGCTCTGCTTCTCGCGCGCGGCATGGTATTCGGCATTCTCGGACAGGTCGCCATGCTCTCGCGCTTCGGAAATTGCGCGGATGACGGCGGGGCGTTCGACCGATTTCAGCCGTTTCAGCTCTGCATCCAGCATTTGCTGGCCCGCGCGGGTCAAAGGCAGTTTTTCCATGTGTCGTCCCTACTCGATATAGAAAGACAGCCCGCGGCAAGGGCCGGGGCTATCTGGTCTTTCCCTTGCATCTGAGCGCAGAGCCAAGCGGATTGCAAGCGCAATGCGAATTTCGGCTTTCAGATACATATTGTCGCGATCAGACGGTTGTTCGTGCTGCAACGCCGCGTAACCATTGACCACGCCGCCCGTTCTGGGCTAGGGCTGTGCGACAGAATATGTCGCGAAGACGCCGCCACGCGCAATTATTAGGAGCGAGCATGACCGCCACTGACCGCGAAGCCATGGAATATGATGTCGTCATCGTGGGTGCCGGCCCTGCTGGCCTGTCTGCCGCGATCCGGCTGAAACAGCTAGACCCCGATCTGGGCGTCGTCGTGCTGGAAAAGGGCTCGGAAGTGGGGGCGCATATCCTGTCGGGCGCGGTGCTGGACCCGTGCGGGCTGGACGCGCTGATGCCCGACTGGAAAGAGCGCGGCGCGCCGATCACCGTGCCCGTTCGCGAGGACAATTTCTACATGCTGGGCGAGGCTGGCAGCATCCGCGTGCCGAACTGGCCCATGCCGCCACTGATGAACAATCACGGCAATTACATCGTCTCAATGGCCAATGTCTGCCGCTGGATGGCCGAACAAGCCGAGGGTTTGGGTGTCGAGATCTTCCCCGGCATGGCCTGCTCGGAGCTGGTCTATGGCGAGAATGGCGAGGTGAAGGGCGTGGTCGCGGGCGAGTTCGGCAAGAACCCCGATGGCACACCCGGCGACGGCTACGAGCCGGGGATGGAACTGCACGGCAAGTATGTCTTCCTGTCCGAAGGCGTGCGCGGGTCGCTGTCGAAAGAGGTGATCGCGCGCTACGATCTGGCCAAGGGCAAAGAGCCGCAGAAATACGGCATCGGGATGAAGGAAATCTGGGAAATCGACCCGGATAAACATCGCGAAGGCACGGTCACGCATACGATGGGCTGGCCCTTGGGCAGCAATGCGGGCGGTGGTAGCTTCATCTACCACATTGACAATAATCAGGTTTACGTGGGCTTCGTGGTGCATCTGAACTACGAAAACCCGTATCTGTCGCCCTATATGGAATTCCAGCGCTTTAAGCATCACCCGATGGTGGCCGAGCTGCTGAAAGGCGGCAAGCGCGTGGCCTATGGGGCGCGGGCCATTTCCGAAGGGGGCTTCCAGTCCATTCCGAAAACCGCGTTTCCGGGCGGGGCGCTTCTGGGCTGCTCGGCGGGGTTGGTGAACGTGCCGCGCATCAAGGGCAACCACAATGCCATGCTGTCGGGCAAAGCCGCTGCCGAAGCCGCTTTCGAGGCCATCAAGGCAGGCCGCGCGGGCGACGAGCTGACCGATTATGACAAGGAATTGCGCAACGGCCCCGTGGGCAAGGATTTGAAGAAGGTGCGCAATGTCAAACCCATGTGGTCGAAATGGGGGCTGGTGCCGTCGCTGACCTTGGGTGGCTTGGATATGTGGACCAACACGCTGGGCTTCTCGCTGTTCGGCACCATAGGCCATGGCAAGACCGACGCCGAAGCCACCGGCGAAGCGGCCAAGTTCAAGCCTATCGACTATCCCAAGCCCGATGGCAAACTGTCCTTCGACCGGCTGACCAACGTGGCCTATTCCTTTACCAACCACGAAGAAAGCCAGCCCGCGCATCTGACGCTGGTGGACCCGAGCGTGCCGATCAAGGTGAACCTGCCGAAATATGCCGAGCCCGCGCAACGCTACTGCCCGGCAGGCGTCTACGAGGTGGTCGAGGAAGAGGGCAGCGATCCGCGCTTCGTCATCAATTTCCAGAACTGCGTGCATTGCAAGACCTGCGACATCAAGGATCCCAGTCAGAACATCAACTGGGTGACGCCGCAGGGGGGCGACGGGCCGAACTACCCGAATATGTAAAGCGCAGCGCCCAACCGATTTTTGATCGCTGGGCGATTGCCTGTGCCCCCTCATGGCACTAGGCTTGGGGTAATCGAGCGGAGTAATCAACGCGTGCAACACCCCATGTCGATCCTTGGTCGGGTTTCGCTTTGCCTTTTGCTGGCGGCCACGCCGGGGCAGGCGCAAGAAATGCCGTCGCCCGGTGTGATGTCCGGTGCAGCGGGCGCTTTCCTGTCGGCGCGGGTTGCGGTTTCGGACAATGATTTTGCCCAGATCGCAGCCAGCCATGACCGCCTGCTAGAAGCCGACCCGGACAACCCCGGTTTTCTGGAATTGTCGATGCAGGGGCATTTGCTGTCCGGCAATTTCGACCGCGCCGCCGAGCGTGCGGCGCAGATCGTGGCGCAAGAGGGGCGCAGCTCTACCGCCTCGTTGGTGCTTCAGGCCGATGCGTTCAAGCGTGGCGCCTATGACGTGGCCCTTGGCGCCTTGGAAGATGGGCAGCTGACCGGGCCGCTCACCGATCCGATGGCCCAAGCCTGGGCCGAGCTGGGGCGCGGCAGCATGTCCGATGCGCTGGCCGCCTTCGACGAGGTGATCGCGGAGCGCGAGGAATTGGCCCCGTTCGCATTGTATTTCAAGGCGCTTGCCTTCGCCTATGTGGGCGATCTGGAACGCGCCGAGGCTCTCTTGACCGGAGAAGCCGAAGGCCCGATTGGCCTGACCCGCCGCGGCGTGATTGCCCATATCAGCATCCTGTCGCAGCTTGGCCGCATGGAAGATGCGCTGGCGCTGACCGACGCGATGTTCGGCGCGAACCCTGACGAAGACGTGGCTTATCTGCGCGCGGCGCTCGAAGAGGGGCGCGCGATCCCGTTCGACACCATCACCTCTGCCCGCGATGGCATGGCAGAGACCTATTTCATGCTCGCCTCTGCGCTGCCGGCAGAGGCGAATGATTGGCTGCCCTTGGTCTATGCGCAGCTTGCGCTGGCGCTGCGCCCCGATCATGGCGATGCGATCCTGCTGACGGGGCAGATTCTGGAACGTGCCGGCCAATATGCGCTGGCTGATGCCGTTTACGATTCCATGTCGCCTGACAGCCCGCAATACTTGGGCGCGCAGCTTGGCAAGGCCAATGCCTTGGCCCGTAGCGGCGAAGTATCGGCCGCCATCGACAGCCTGCGCGAGCTTGTTCAGGAAAAGCCCGACTCTGTTCTGGTCTACAGCGCGCTGGGCGACCTGCTGCGCCGCGAAGAGCAATTCGCCGAGGCCGAAGCAGCCTATTCCAACGCGCTGGGCCTGCTTGACACCGTCGAAGACCGCCATTGGGTGCTGATCTATACCCGCGCCATCGCCTTGGAACGCATGGGCGAATGGGAGCGGGCAGAGCCTGAATTTCGCCGCGCGCTGGAATTCGTGCCGGATGAGCCGCAGGTGCTGAACTACCTTGGCTATTCGCTGATCGACAAGGGGCTGAAGCTGGACGAAGCGCTTGGCATGATCGAGCGCGCGGTCGAGGCCGAGCCCGATAGCGGCTATATCGTCGATAGCCTTGGCTGGGCGTTCTACCGCCTTGGCCGCTATGACGAGGCCGTTCCGGTCATGGAGCGCGCGGTCGAGCTGATGCCGACGGACCCCATCCTGAACGACCATCTGGGCGATGTATATTGGGCTGTGGGCCGCGAGCGCGAGGCGCGCTTTCAATGGCAGCGGGCGCTGTCCTTTGCCCCGCATCCGGATCTGGATGTGGACCTTGTTCGCCGCAAGATCGAAGAGGGCAAGATCCCGCCCGAAGCGATGACCGACAGCCAATGATCGCGCCGGAACGCGCGCCTGCAAAGGTCAATCTGGCGCTGCATGTGATCGGGCAGCGCGCGGATGGCTATCACCAGCTGGATTCGCTGGTTGTGTTTACTGACGTAGGTGACGTGTTGCGCGCGACGCCCGCGCCGGGCCTGTCGCTGGACGTGACCGGGCCAGAAGCGGCAGGCCTGTCTGGCGAGGGCGACAATTTGGTTTTGCGCGCGGCCCGGCTGATGCAGGCGGATGGCTTGGCGCTGACGCTGGAAAAGCACCTGCCCGTGGCCTCTGGCATCGGGGGCGGGTCATCCGACGCGGCGGCGGCCTTGCGGCTGGTGGCGCGCGCCACGGGCCGCGCCTTGCCCCCCGATGTGCTGCCCTTGGGGGCGGATGTGCCCGTCTGCATGTCGGCGCAACCGTGCCGGATGCGGGGTATCGGCGAAGATGTCACGCCCATCCCGCCCTTGCCGCAAATGGCGATGGTCTTGGTCAACCCGCGCGTGGGCGTGTCCACCCCGGAGGTGTTCCGAGCACTGGCCCGCAAAGACAACGCCCCAATGCCCGACACTTTGCCCGCTTGGCCCGATTTCGCCCGTTTCGTCGAATGGTTGTCCGCGCAGCGCAACGACCTGCAAGCGCCCGCCTGTGCAGCGGTCCCCGAGATCGCGCAGGTCTTGGGCGCGCTGGAAGGGTCGGGCGCGGCGCTCGCGCGTATGTCCGGGTCGGGGGCGACCTGTTTCGGGCTGTTTCCGGATTTGGGCCAGGCCCAAGTGGCCGCTGATACGATTTCAGGCGTGCGTCCTGGCTGGTGGGTGCGGGCAACGGCGCTGCTTTAGCCGTCGAACAGCTTGCCTTGCTGGTCCGGTGCAGGCGCGGGCAGGCCCAGATGCGCCCATGCCTTCGCTGCCAGCATCCGCCCGCGCGGGGTGCGCGCGATCAGGCCTTGTTGCAGCAGGTAGGGTTCAATCACTTCCTCGATCGCGTCGCGGCTTTCCGACAGGGCGGCGGCGATGGTTTCCACGCCCACCGGCCCGCCGCCATAGTTTTCCGCCAGCAACGACAGGTAGCGCCGGTCCGCCCCGTCCAGCCCAATCTTGTCCACGCCCAGCCGTGTCAGCGCATTGTCGGCCAGCGCGCGGGTCAGCCGACCGTCGCCCTCGACCAGCACGAAATCGACCACGCGGCGCAGCAAGCGGCCCGCGATGCGCGGCGTGCCGCGCGCGCGTTTGGCGACCTCGCGCACGCCATCTTCATCGGCGGCCACGCCCAGCAGCCGAGCCCCGCGCGACACGATCTGGCACAATTCATCCTCTGTGTAGAATTGCAGGCGGGTCGGGATGCCGAAACGGTCGCGCAGGGGCGTGGTCAGCAGGCCCAGCCGGGTCGTCGCGCCCACAAGCGTGAAGGGCTGCAATTCGATCCGCACGGTGCGCGCCGCCGGCCCTTCGCCGATGACGAGATCCAGCTGGAAATCCTCCATCGCCGGGTAAAGAACCTCTTCCACCACGGGGTTCAGGCGATGAATCTCGTCGATGAACAGCACATCGCGCGCTTCCAGATTGGTCAGGATCGCCGCCAGATCGCCCGCCTTGGCCAGAACCGGGCCGCTGGTCATACGAAAGCCCACGCCAAGCTCGCGCGCCATGATCTGCGCCAGCGTCGTCTTGCCCAGACCGGGCGGGCCGTAGAACAGGGTGTGATCCATCGCCTCGGCCCGCATCTTGGCGGATTGGATGAACACACGCAGGTTCGCGCGGGCCTCGTGCTGGCCCACGAATTCGTCCAGCCCTTGCGGGCGCAGCGCGCGGTCCAGATCGGGGCTGTCGCCGGGCATATCCTGCCCGCGCAGGGTGGGGTCGGGACTGGTCATGCCGCTAGCCTTTCGGTGCCAGCAGGCGCAGCGCCGCGCGGATCAGCGCGGGCGTGTCGGCGTCGGGCTGGTCGGTCTGCGCTTCGGCCACGGCGCGCGCGGCGTCAGACGGACTATAGCCAAGGTTGCCAAGCGCTGACATGGCCTCTGCCACAGCATTGGACGGGGCGGGGGCAGGCGTGGCGGGGCGCGGGGCCATGGACGGCTCTGTCAGGGGCGCGTCGCTTGGCGGTGTCCGGGGCAGGGCCGGGCTGTCGGCCGCCATCAGCGCGGGGGCCTTGTCCTTCAACTCATTCGCGATCCGCTGCGCCAGTTTCGGCCCGACGCCCGGTGCCTTGCGCAACGCGCCGCTGTCACCCAAGGCAATCGCGCGCGACACGCCCTCTGGCCCGAGCGCGCCAAGGATCGCCAGCGACGCTTTCGCCCCAACCCCTTGAACAGAGGTCAGCACCCGATGCCATTCCTTTTCCAGAAGGGTGGGAAAGCCGTATAGCTGCATCAGGTCTTCGCGCACGACCATGTCGGTATAAAGCGCGCACACCTCGCCCGGGCCCGGCAGCGCCATGAGCGTGCGGTCAGAGACATGGACGATATAGCCCACGCCGCGCACATCCAGCAGCACGTGGTCTGGGCCGCGCATGTCGACCACGCCTGTCAGCTTGCCGATCATCCGACCACCTTTGCCGCGCGCTGCGCGGTCTGGCTGTGAAAGGCGTGGCAAATCGCGATGGCCAGCGCATCGGCGGCGTCCGGCCCTTCGATTTTTACGCCGGGAAGCTGCATCCGCACCATGTGGTCCACCTGTTCCTTGGCGGCCTTGCCGACACCGACCACGGCCTTCTTGACCGCGTTCGGGGCGTATTCGCCGACCGCTAGCCCCGCTTGCGCAGGCACCAGAAGCGCGATGCCCCGCGCGCTGCCCAGCTTGAGCGTGGCGACCGCGTCCTTGTTGACGAAGGTCTGTTCCACCGCCGCCGTATGCGGGGCGAAGCGCGCCAGAACGTCGGTCAGTTGGCGGTGCAGTTCCAACAGGCGCGTGGCGAGATCGGCGGTTGCGGTGGAATGGCAGATGCCATTGCCGACATGGCGCATCCGCACCCCGTCCACGTCGATCACGCCCCAGCCAAGGTTGCGCAAGCCAGGGTCTATGCCGATCACGCGCATCATGTCTTGGGCCTGCCTGTTTTCGTGTTTTGGCATGGTTAGCACGAAAAGCGAACATCTGCCAAGTAGGAAGCGGCGTAAGGGCGCGCGAAGCCATGCAAAAAAGGCATAAGGGACATGCAAACTCTCTGAGTTGTGCCGATCCCGATGTCAGACTATCTGCCGCCCATGCACAAAGATGCAGCAGTTTGAAAACTTTTCTCTCGGAGACCTGACATGACCTTCTACGCAGAAAGCCGCAACACCGCGGCAGAGGTTCTTGCCGGTTTCCATGGCCTCTCGCTTGGCGCAATGGTCGCCACCTTGAAGACTTGGAACGAGCAACGAACCACCCGTGCCCAGCTGAGTGCGCTCAGCGATCGGGAATTGGCCGATATCGGGCTGGATCGCGCCGATATCGACGCCGTCGCAAAAGGCCGGTTCCGCCGCCGCTGATGCGGTTCGCGTCGAACCCCTGCGCCCGTGGCCTGCCAGCCGCGGGCGTTTTTAATTGGTCTTGGCCTTCGGGATGAAAGGCAAAGGCATGACGGGCACGCCTTCGTCCAGAAGCGCCTTGGCTTCGTCCAGCCGTGCTTCGCCATGGATGGCGCGTTCGGGCGCTTCACCCAGATGCATGGCACGGGCCTCGCGCACGAAATCGCGGCCGACATAGTCAGAGTTCGCTTCCACCTCGGCGCGCAGGGCTTGCAGTTTTTCAGCCAGTTCGGCGCGTTTCGCGGTTTTCACCGATGGGGCCATGATCGCCTTGGCCACTTGCGCGCTGCCGCAATCGGGGCAGGTGACAAGCCCACGCGCGTGCAGGTCGTCATAGGCCGGGCCGGATTGGAACCAGCTTTCGAACCTGTGACCCTGATCGCAATCCAGCGTGTATTTGATCATGCCAAAGCCCTGTAACAACAGTTGACCAGATAACGATCTGCCGCTTCAATTCAAGCTGAAAGCCGATTTGCGCCACTTGCCGAAACAGCGCGCGGCGCTAAGCTCTAGCGCATGAAAAACCTTGTCCTTGCCGCCCTGTCCCTGCTTGTTGCGCCTATGGCGCAGGCCTTCACATTCACCGCGCTGAATGGCGACACGCTGGATATGGACGCATGGCGCGGCCAGCCCGTTCTGGTCGTGAACACCGCGTCCTTTTGTGGCTTCACGCACCAGTATCGCGACATGCAGGCGCTGTATGATGAATTCGGCGATGACGGTTTGGTCGTGCTGGCCGTGCCGTCGGAGGATTTCAACCAAGAATACAGCAGCAATGACGACGTGGCGCAGTTTTGCCGGGTCGAAACCGGACTGACCTTCCCGATTGCCGAGATCACGCCGGTGCGTGGCGAAGCAGCGCATCCGTTCTATCGCTGGTTAGCGGATGAGCATGGCAAAGTGCCGAGCTGGAATTTCAACAAGGCGCTGATCGGGCCCGAGGGCGAGCTGATCGGCTTCTGGGGATCGACCATGCGCCCCACCGCACGCGCGATCACAAGCGAAATTCGCCGCGCGCTTCCGTGAAGCCGATTTTCATCGGGTCAGAGATTTATCGCGGCTCCAGCTACGGGGCGGCGCACCCGCTGCATATTCCGCGCGTCTCGACTGTCATGGACCTTGTGCGCGCCTTGCGTTGGCTGGCACCGGGGCAATACCGCACCAGCCCGCGCGCCAAGCCCGCGGCGCTGACAGTGTTTCACTCGCCCGACTATATCGCGGCGCTACAGCGGGCAGAGGCCGCGCAAGCGGTCGATGAGGTGGCATTTAAGCGCCATACTTTGGGCACAACCGCAAACCCGGTATTCCCGGAGATGTTCCGCCGCCCCGCCACGGGCGCGGGCGGCGTCATGCTGGCGGCCGAATTGGTGGCCGAGGGTGGGGTCGTGCATGTGCCGGGCGGGGGCACGCATCACGCCATGGCCGACCGCGCGAACGGGTTTTGCTACCTGAACGATCCGGTCCTGTGCCTGATGGCGCTGCGGCGGCTGAGGCTGACGCGCATCGCCTATGTGGACATAGACGCGCACCATGCCGACGGGGTCGAGGCGGCCTTGGGCGGTGATGACGACATGCTGCTTGTGTCTGTCCACGAGGAAAACCGCTGGCCCTATACCGGCAAGCTGGAGGATACCGGCGGCGGGCGCAGCTATAACCTGCCGGTGCCGCGTGGCTTCAACGATACAGAGATGACCTATGTTCTGCGGCACCTGATCCTGCCGCTTCTGGAGCGGTTTCAGCCGCAAGCGGTCGTTCTTCAATGCGGCTCTGACGCGATCCTTGAGGATCCGCTGTCGCGGCTTGCGCTGTCGAATAACGCTCACGCAGAGGCCGCGCTGGCGCTGCGCGACTTCTCGCCCCGGTTCATCGTCTTGGGCGGGGGCGGGTATAACCCTTGGTCGGTAGGGCGGTGCTGGACGCGGGTTTGGGGGGCGCTGAACGGGCTGGACGCCGGGCCGGACCTGCCGGACGCCGCCCAAGAAATTCTGCGCGGCCTGTCCTGGAACCGGCGCGGCCCGGCATGGCAGGTGCAACCGCACTGGACAACCACGCTGAACGACCCACCCCGGCCCGGCCCGGTGCGGGCAGAGATTGCCGAGCGGGTCGATTTTTTGCGCCAACGGGCCGGATCGGGACGCGCAGTGCATCTTGCGCCAGCCCCTGCGCGCGCGTAGAAGGGCCGCGAAATTCTGGGGCGAAGAGGTCGGGCAATGCCGCTTCTGGTGATGAAATTCGGGGGCACCTCGGTTGCCGATCTGGACCGCATCCGAAATGCGGCGGCCAAGGTCAAGGCAGAGGTCGAGCGCGGCTATGACGTGATCGTCATCGTCTCTGCCATGTCGGGCAAGACCAACGAACTGGTGGGCTGGGTGAACGAGACCTCGCCGCTTTACGACGCTCGTGAATACGATGCCGTTGTCAGCTCGGGCGAGAACGTGACGGCGGGCCTGATGGCGCTGACGCTTCAGGAAATGGATATCCCCGCGCGGTCATGGCAGGGGTGGCAGGTGCCCATCCAGACCACCAGCCAGCACGGCGCCGCGCGTTTCGTCGATATTCCGCGCACCAATCTGGATGCGAAATTCGCCGAAGGGTTCAAGGTTGCCGTGATCGCGGGCTTTCAGGGTGTCAGCCCCGAGGGGCGCATCACCACGCTGGGGCGTGGCGGGTCCGACACCACCGCCGTGGCCTTTGCCGCCGCCTTCGGGGCCGAGCGCTGCGACATCTATACCGATGTCGATGGTATCTATACGACCGACCCGCGTATCACCTCGAAAGCGCGCAAGCTGGACAAGATCAGCTTCGAAGAGATGCTGGAACTGGCCTCGCTTGGTGCCAAGGTGCTGCAAACCCGGTCGGTCGAATTGGCCATGCGCTACAAGGTGCGGCTGCGCGTGCTCTCGTCATTCGACGAGACCGACGAAACTTCAGGAACTCTGGTCTGTGATGAGGATGAGATCATGGAATCGAAAGTCGTCTCTGGCGTGGCCTATAGCCGCGAAGAAGCCAAGCTGACCCTTGTCACGGTCGAGGACAAACCCGGTATTGCCGCCGCCATCTTCGGCCCCTTGGCCGATGCGGGTGTGAATGTGGACATGATTGTTCAGAACATTTCCGAAAAGGCGCAAGACAGCGACAAGCCCGTGACCGACATGACGTTTTCCTGCCCGGTCGACCAGGTGGCCCGCGCCCGCAAAGCGCTGGAAGCCGCGCGCGACGCGGGCCAGATCCGGTACGAGGCGCTGGAGATCGACGAGGATGCCGCCAAGGTTTCCGTCGTCGGCATCGGGATGCGCAGCCATGCGGGCGTGGCCGCGCGCATGTTCCGCGCCTTGGCGGCTGACGGCGTGAACATAAAGGTCATTGCCACGTCAGAGATCAAGATTTCCGTGCTGATCGACCGGAAATATATGGAACTGGCGGTTCAGGCGCTTCATGATGCGTTTGAACTGGACAAGGCGGGATAAAGCCCGCCACGGGATCGGGAGGGGCCATGCCCCACAGAACGGAAACCGACAGCCGCCGCATGTTGCGCCAGCTGCGCGACGAGATGGCCAGTGCCCAGCCGGGTCAGGAACGGCTGGATCGGATCACCACCATCATCGCAGAGTCCATGGGCACCGATGTGTGCTCTATCTACCTGCTGCGCGATTCGGAAACGCTGGAGCTATGCGCAACCGAAGGTCTACGCCCCAGTGCCGTGCATGAAACCCGCCTGCGTATCGGCGAGGGGTTGGTGGGCAAGGTGGCGCGGCTGGCCCGTCCGCTGCAATCGGCCAACGCGCCGGCAGAGCCGGGTTTTCGCTACATGCCCGAGACCGGCGAAGAAGTATTCACGTCTTTCCTTGGTGTGCCGATCCAGCGGCTGGGCGAGCGGCTGGGTGTGCTGGTCGTGCAATCGAAAGAGGCGCGCAACTACACCGATGATGAGGTCTACGGGCTGGAAGTAGTCGCCATGGTCATCGCCGAGATGACAGAGCTCGGCGCCTTCGTGGGCGAAGGCACGAGCTTTGCCTCGACCCACAAGCAGGCGGCCACGTTGCGCGGTGTCACTGGCCAAGAGGGCGAGGCCGAGGGCCATGTCTGGCTGCATCAGCCCCGCGTGGTCATCACCAATCTGGTCAATGACGACTCGCAGGCGGAAACCGAACGCCTGAACGAGGCGATCGAGAAGCTGCGCGGCTCTGTCGATGACATGTTGGCCGTGGCCGCCAGCCGCGACAAGGAACATCAGGAGGTTCTGCAAACCTACAAGATGTTCGCCCATTCACGCGGCTGGCTGAAGCGGATGGAAGAAGACATCCGTTTGGGCCTGTCTGCCGAAGCGGCGGTTGAAAAGGAACAATCCGCCGCCCGCGCCCGTCTGGAAACGGTGCCAGACCAGTATATGCGCGACCGGCTGCACGATCTGGACGATTTGTCGAACCGATTGCTGCGCATCCTGACCGGGCAGGGGGTAGAAACGGGGGCAGAGATGCCTGACCGCGCCATTCTGGTGGCGCGCAATATCGGCCCCGGCGATCTGCTGGAATACGGGCGCAAACTGCGCGGCGTGGTGCTGGAGGAAGGCGCGGTCGGCAGTCACGCCACCATCGTGGCGCGGGCGCTGGCCATTCCCTTGGTGCTGAACGTGCCCCGCATTACCACCGATGCACTCAGCGGCGATCACATCCTTGTCGATGGCACCGAAGGCGTGGTGCATCTGCGCCCCGATGACAGCGTGACAAGCGCCTTCCGGGACAAGGTGGCGATGCAGGCCAAGGCGCAGGAGCGTTATGCCAGCCTGCGCGACAAACCGGCGGTGGGGCGCTGCGGGACAGAGATCAAACTCAAGATGAACGCGGGCCTGATGGCCGATCTGCCGTCGCTGCCCACATCGGGGGCCGAAGCAGTCGGGCTGTTTCGCACAGAGCTGCAATTCCTGACGCGCGACCGGATGCCCCGGCGGTCGGAACTGGTCGCGACTTATGCGCGCGTGCTCGACGCCGCAGCGGGCAAGGCCGTGCATTTCCGCACGCTCGACATCGGGTCGGACAAGGTCGCGCCCTATATGAAGCGCCCGAATGAACCCAACCCGGCGATGGGCTGGCGCGCATTGCGGGTGGGGCTGGATAAGCCCGGCGTGCTGCGGATGCAGGTGCAGGCCTTGATCCGGGCGGCAGCCGGTCGGCCGCTCAGCGTGATGTTCCCGCTTGTGTCCACGGGCGAAGAATTCACGCGCGCGCGCGATATGCTGAACCGGGAACTGGACCGCGAGCGCCGTCTGGGTCATCCGCTTCCAGCCGAAACCAAGGTCGGCGCCATGCTGGAAACCCCATCGCTGGCCTATGCACCCGACAGTTTCTTCGAGGCGGTCGATTTCATCTCCATCGGCGGCAACGACCTGAAGCAGTTCTTCTTCGCAGCCGACCGCGAGAACGAATTGGTGCGCCGCCGCTACGACACGCTGAATATCAGCTTCCTGAGTTTCTTGCAGTTGGTGGTCGACCGCTGCCACGAGTCTGGAACAGCGCTCACCTTCTGCGGGGAAGATGCGGGCCGCCCGGTCGATGCGCTGGCTTTCGCCGGCATCGGCATTCCGGCCTTGTCCATGCGTCCGGCCTCTATCGGTCCGGTCAAGTCGCTCATCCGCCGCTCGAACCTGAACGAGGTGTCGGAACTGATCGCGCGGGTGAAAGCGCGCGGTCTGGACAGCGCGCGCCCGGCGCTTCTGGATTACGTGGCATCCCTGGTCGAGTGACCGGGCGCGCCCGCAACCTTTTCCACCGGGCCGCGAACGCCTGCCCATGCCCCCGGCACAAGTTCCAGCCCCAGAACGCGGGCCGGATTGGTCGGGGGTGGCATGGTGACTTCGGGCAAGACGGCAAAGCCGAAGCGCCCGTAATAGGGCGCGTCGCCCACCAGCAGCACCCGCGCCCAGCCCAGAGCGCGCGCCCGGTCCAGCGATTCGCGCATCAGCCATGCGCCCAAGCCCTCGCTCTGGTGGGTGGGGTGCACGGCAATCGGGCCAAGCAACAGCACCGGCGCGCCGCCGACCTGAACCGGCCAGTAGCGGATCGCGGCGGCGACGCCGCTGTCGTCGCGCAACAGCAGGCACAGCTCGGCCACCGGGTCGACCCCGTCGCGCAGCCGGTAGGATGACAGCGCCGTGCGCCCCGGTGCAAAGCACAGGTCGTAAAGCGCCTCGACCTCCCACCAGTCGGCCGGTGTTTCGCATGATAACTGCATGGGCCCATCCCGCATGGTCTGGCCGCGCGGTTAGCATGGCACTAGGTAATGCGCAAACCAAAGGAAAATCGCCATGTTCTACCAGCCCAAGACAGGCCACGGTCTGCCGCATAACCCGTTCAATGCCATCGTCGCCCCGCGCCCGATTGGCTGGATCTCGACCCGTGGTGCAGATGGGCAGGACAATCTTGCGCCCTATTCGTTTTTCAACGCGGTGGCCTATACGCCGCCACAGGTGATGTTCGCGTCCACCAGCGCCAAGCCGGACCGCGACGGCACCAAGGATTCTGTCGCCAATATTCGCGAAACGGGCGTGTTTTGCGTGAACGTGGTGGAATACGCTGCGCGCGATGCGATGAACCAAAGCTCTGGCCCATGGCCGCGCGAGGTGGATGAATTCGACCATGCTGGAATTGCCCGCGAAGAGTGCCGTGTGATCGCCGCCTCGCGCGTGGCGGGCGCGCCCGCCGCGCTGGAATGCGAGATGCGTCAGATCATAAAGCTGGAGGGGTCCGCGAATTTCCTTGTCGTGGGCGAGGTGGTCGGCGTGCATCTGCGCGACGATTGCATTGTGGACGGGCAGTTCGACATCACCCGCTTCCAGCCGCTGGCGCGCTGCGGCTACCGCGATTACGCCGTGGTGCGTGACGTGTTCAGCCTGTCACGACCCGGCGAGTGATCTTGCGCTTTTTCCAAGCTGGCATATCTTCACCCTTAGCAAATAGGAGAGCGTGATGTTCGGCTTCAGCCCCAAGAAAACCCAGATGATCGACGCCGCGCAGGCGTTGCCGGGGCGACCCTCGCCCATCGCCACCGCTGAACGCCACGCGATTTCAGGCCTCCCGCTGAAGGCAGCGGTGCCAGAGGGCATGGCGCAGGCCATGTTCGGCATGGGCTGTTTCTGGGGTGTCGAGCGGATTTTCTGGCAGACGCCCGGCGTGTGGCTGACCATGGTGGGCTACGCGGGCGGTTTCACCCCGAACCCCACCTATCAAGAGGTGTGCACCGGCCAGACCGGGCATAATGAGGTGGTGCGCGTGATCTTTGATCCGGCGGTCATCAGTTACGAAGGCCTGCTTGCCAAGTTTTGGGAAGGGCACGACCCGACCCAAGGGATGCGGCAGGGCAATGATCGGGGCACGCAATATCGCTCTGGCATCTATACCTATGATGACGCCCAACTGGCCGCCGCGACCGCCAGCCGCGACGCTTATGCGCCGCGCTTGGCGCAAGCTGGCTACGGTGCGATCACCACCGAAATCCTGCCCGCGCCAGAGTTCTACTATGCAGAGGATTACCACCAGCAATACCTGCACAAGAACCCGAACGGCTATTGCGGGATTGGCGGCACGGGGGTGAGTTGCCCCATCGGCCTGTCGGTCTGACACGCACGGCCCTGCGCTGCTTGACCCGGCGCAAGGCCGCCTGTATCGCGGCGGCATCTGTCTTGGCTTGAAAGCACGTCCATGCCCACCTTTACCGCGATCACGACCCTGAATTCCGAGGCTTCGGCCTATGCCCTGTCCGAGGCGATGGAGAACATGGACCCGGAACCCACAGGCGTGGGGGTGTTCGAAATGGAAGACGGGTCGGGGCTTTGGGAAGTGGGCGGCTATTTCGTCGACCAGCCGGACGATGTGGAGCTGACACTTCTGGCCCAAGCCTTTGGCGCGAAAGCGTTCGTCGTATCCGAACTGCCGGAAATCGACTGGGTGGCCAAGGTCAAGCGTGACCTCTCGCCGGTCGAGGCGGGGCGCTTCTTCGTCTATGGCAGCCATGATGCCGACAAGCTGCCCGAGGGCCGCGTGGGTCTGCTGATAGAGGCGGCCATGGCCTTTGGCACGGGCCATCATGGCACAACCTTGGGGTGTTTGCGGGCGCTCGACCGGCTGGACTCGGCCGGGTTCCGGGGCAAGCGCGTCGCCGATATTGGCTGCGGCACCGCCGTTCTGGCCATGGGCGCGGCCAAGATCTGGCCCGACCCGGTGCTGGCCAGCGATATCGACGCCATCGCTGTCGACGTGGCCGAAGCGAATGTCACGGCCAACGGTCTGGATGGGCGCGTGCGCTGTCTGGAAGCGACCGGGTTCGATCACCCGGAATTGCAGGCCGCGGCCCCCTATGATCTGGTTTTCGCCAATATCCTGATGGGCCCGTTGATCGCGCTTGCGCCCGATATGGGGCGCATGGTCGGGCAGGGGGGGTATGCCATCCTGTCGGGGCTTCTGGTCGAGCAGGCGGAGACGGTTCTGGCCGCCTATCTTGCCGAAGGGTTCACGCTGGCGCATCGCGAAGATATCGGCGATTGGGCGACGCTGACCCTAAAACGCGACTGACGCGGGATTGCCCGTCTCACGCCAAAGTTGTGCCTAATTTGCTTGGTTTTATCTAACCTGTCCGAAGAATCGGATCGGGTTAGGCAGAGCAAGGTCAGCGGGTATGACACCTCAACAGATGATTGATTTCGATGCGCGACGCGAAGCGGTTCTGCGGCATCAATTAAAGACCAACCCAAACTTGCGAGCGCTCCGCCGGGATCGCCGCGTTGCATTCGCGGCGGGCGTTGTGCGCTATTTCGCGGCGCTTGGCATTCTGATGTTCTTGCTCAAGGCCTTCCTGATCTCTCAGGTCGGGGTTCCGGGGTATGAGTTGATCGTCTCGCCATTGGCGGCGCATTTGTCGCCGGGCGGATTGATGGAACAGGCCGTGGCCCCCGGCCCTTACAGCATCCTCATTGCAGACACGTTCTCCAACTGGATGGAGGGCAACTGGACGCGCCAGACCGGGCTGGAGGGGATCGAACGGATCGGTCCGGGATCGAGCAACTCCTGATGCGCAGGCATCGTGCGATGTGACTGCGGGTGGCCTGTGCCGCCCGCCTTATCTTTGGGGTGGCAACGTAACCTGTCGCGCGCGGCAGGCGCGTTCCAGCACATCCTCGCCGCAATCTCGCGGGGACAGGTCCGGCCCAAGGCACAGGCGCAACTCCTGAAGGTTGCCCTCGCGGCAGGTCGCGATCACCATGTCGGGACCGTATTCCGGGTTGGCCTCGCGGAAAATCGCTTCGATCGTGTCGGGCGAGGTGCGGGTCTCGCGGTTGACCTCTGCCAGCGCGGCGGGCCATGTCAGCCGCTCGAACGCGTAGCGGGTGGCCTTGAAATAGACCTCGGGGCTAAGCCCGCTGCATCGGCCATGTTTTTTCCACTGATACCACGCCAGACCGCCATCGCCCATGATGTCGGCCATCGCCGCGGTCTGGGCGCGGCTGGGGTCGCGGGCGTCGGTTTCGCAGAATTCGGGCCAGCCGCCATCCTCATATTGTGGCCAAAGCCCGTGCACCTGCCAGCCCGCATCTGTGTCGCAGGACGCGGCATCGCGTGCGTCGCCTTCGGCCTCGCACCAGCTGGGCACCCAGCTTAGCGCCAGCAGGTAGTAATCCCCCCGCTCGCGGCTGTCGGCGCGGTCCACCAGCAGGTAGCCCCCGGCCACCAGACCCACTGCCAGAACGCCCAAAGCCTTGCGAAACAGCTTTTGCATTTGCCCTTCCCCTTGCAGCCCGACTTGGCTATAACGCCACCATCCCCCGATAGCGAGGAGTGCAGGGCCCCCTGCAGCCGGTTCCCGGCACGTGATAACCCATGCGCGCGCGTCACGCGCAGCGCTTACCAGATACAGGAGCGTCGCTCATGTCGAAACCGCTTATGGCCAAGGCCACCGCCGTGTGGCTGGTGGACAACACCACGCTCAGCTTCAAGCAGATCGCGGATTTCTGCGGCCTGCACGAATTGGAAGTGCAGGGCATTGCCGATGGCGATGTCGCGGGCGGCGTGAAGGGCTTCGACCCGATCGCCAATAACCAGCTTGACCCGATCGAGATCGAGCGCGGCGAGAAAGACCCCCGTTACGCGCTGAAGCTGAAATACAACCCCGCCGCCGAAGGCGAGGAAAAGCGCCGTGGCCCGCGCTACACGCCGCTGTCCAAGCGTCAGGACCGTCCCGCATCCATCTTGTGGCTGGTCAAGTTCCACCCGGAATTGGCCGATGCGCAGATCCGTCGCCTTGTCGGCACAACGAATTCCACCATTGCCGCCATCCGCGAGCGCACACATTGGAACATTGCCAATCTGCAACCCATCGACCCGGTGGCGCTGGGCCTGTGCAAGCAATCCGAACTGGACAAGGAAGTGCGCAAGGCCGCCGAGAAACTGGCCAAGGAAGGCCGCGTCATGTCCGATGAAGAGCGCCGCAAGCTCGTCTCGACCGAGCAGTCGCTGGAGATGGATGCAGAACCGAAAATGCCCGCCGGCATCGCCGGGCTGGAGAATTTCACGGTCAGCGATCTGAAATCGGAAGAGGACGAGCAGAAATCCTCTGCCGATTATTCCGACGCGGACAGTTTCTTCAACCTGCCCGACGATGACGAAGATGACGACGGCGACGACCGCGCATCGCGCTGATCGGCTTTTCCCTGCCCCCGTTTCGCGCTAGGCGGGGGCGGCAACAGACTAACAGGCCGGGGACGGACCCATGAAATTCACCATGTCCTGGTTGAAGGACCATCTGGAGACGACAGCCACTCTGGAAGAGGTGCTGTATGCGCTGACCGATCTGGGGCTGGAAGTGGAAGAGGTGACGGACCCCGCCGCCAGCTTGGGCGCATTCACCATCGCGCGCGTGATCGAGGCCGTCCAGCACCCCGATGCCGACCGCCTGCGCCTGTGCCGGGTCGAGGCGTGGCCAAACGGCCCCGATGCCCCCTCGGAAGAGGTGCAGGTCGTTTGCGGCGCGCCGAATGCCCGCACTGGGTTGGTGGGTGTCTTCGCGCCCGTGGGCACACATGTGCCGGGCACCGGGGTCGATCTGAAACCGGGCGTCATTCGCGGTCAGGCCAGCAACGGGATGCTGTGCTCCGAGCGGGAACTGGAACTTTCGGATGACCATGACGGGATCATCGACCTGCCAGCGGATGCGCCGCTTGGCGTGCGGTATATCGACTATGCCGGTCTGAATGACCCGGTGATCGACATCGCGATCACCCCCAACCGCCCCGATGCGCTGGGCGTGCGCGGCATTGCGCGCGATCTGGCCGCGCGGGGTTTGGGCAAGCTGAAGCCCTTGGCAATTGACCCCGTGGCAGGCACATTCCCGTGCCCCATCGGCGTGGAAATCGCGCCCGCGCTGAAGGAAAAGGGTTGCCCCATCTTCGCGGGTCGCGTGGTGCGGGGCGTGAAGAACGGTCCCTCGCCCGATTGGCTGCAAAAGCGGTTGCGCGCGATCGGCCTGCGTCCGATCTCGGCGCTGGTGGACATTACCAATTTCTTCACCTTCGACCTGAATCGCCCGTTGCATGTGTTCGACGCGGCCAAAGTGAAAGGTGCCCTGCGCATTCATCCCGCCGCGGGCGGCGAGGAATTCCTCGCGCTCGATGACAAGACCTACACCCTTGGCGCGGGCCAGATGGCCATTTCCGACGATCAGGGCGTGGAAAGCCTGGCCGGTATCATGGGCGGCGCGGCATCTGGCTGTTCGGACGGCACCGTCGATGTCTTCATCGAATCCGCCTATTGGGACCCGATCACCATTGCCGCCACGGGCCGCGCGCTGAAAATCAATTCCGACGCCCGCTACCGGTTCGAGCGTGGTGTGGACCCGGCCTTCACGCTGGACGGTCTGGAACTGGCCACGCGCATGGTGATGGACCTATGCGGCGGCGTGCCGTCCGAGGTCGTGGTCGATGGCGCGATCCCCGACACCGCGCGCAGCTATGCGTTTGACGCGGGCCGCGTGGCGTCGCTCGTCGGTATGGACATTCCCGAAGCAGATCAGCGCGCAACGCTGGAAGCGCTGGGCTTCACCCTGAACGGCGATCAGGCCAGCCCGCCCAGCTGGCGGCCCGATGTGCTGGGCTCTGCCGATCTGGTCGAAGAAATCGCGCGGGTGGCCTCGCTGACCAAGCTGCAAGCCCAACCCTTGCCGCGCCCGCAAGCGGGCGTCCCGCGGGCCATTCTGACGCCGTTGCAACTGCGTGAACGCGCGGCGCGCCGGGCTTTGGCCGGCTTGGGCTACAATGAATGCGTGACCTATAGCTTTATCGACGCGGACAGCGCCGCGCTGTTCGGGGGCGGGGCGGACGCGACCAAGCTGCAAAACCCGATCAGCTCGGAGATGACGCATCTGCGCCCCGACCTGTTGCCGGGGCTGTTGCAAGCCGCCGCGCGCAATCAGGCCCGTGGCGTGATGGATCTGGCCCTGTTCGAAGTCGGCGCGGCGTTCAACGGTGGCGAACCGGGCGAGCAGCATGTCCACGCGACGGCCATTCTGGTCGGGGCGAATGCAGGCCGCGATCCGTTCGGCAGCCGCCGCGCGGTGGACCTGTATGACGCTAAAGCCGATGCAGAGGCGGTTCTGGCCGCCATCGGCGCGCCCGCCAAGATGCAGATCACCCGCAACCTGCCCGACTGGTTCCATCCGGGGCGTGCGGGCGTCATGTCGCTTGGCCCGAAACTGCCGCTGGCGCTGTTTGGCGAGGTGCATCCACGCATAATCCGCCACTATGGGCTGAAAGGGGCCGTCATGGCCCTGACCGTGCTGGTGGAAAACCCGCCGCAGCCGAAGGCGCGCAAAACCGCCCGCGGCGCGCTGTCGGGCAATCGCCTGCAAGCGGTCGAACGCGATTTCGCTTTCGTGCTGGATGCCGGCGTCGAGGCTGCGCAGGTCGTCAACGCCGCGATGGGGGCCGACAAGGCACTGATCGCGGATGTGCAGGTCTTCGACGAATTCACCGGCGACAAGGCCGCCGCCCAACTTGGCGAGGGCCGCAAGTCGCTGGCGATTGCCGTGCGTCTGCAACCCGGCGACAAAACCCTGACCGATGAAGAGATTGACGCCGTAGGCGCCAAGATCGTGGCCAAGGTTGAAAAAGCCACGGGCGGCAGCTTGCGCGGATAGCGGCAAACACTCGACATATGCGTCGATGGGCTTTAGCCCGGTTTCATAACCACGCCGGAGCCGCATATGGTCGAGATCACGCCAACCGCCTTGCCAGAGGTGAAACTGATTACCCCGCGCCGCTTTGGCGACGCGCGGGGCTGGTTCAGCGAAAGCTGGAACAAGAAAACCCTCTCCGGGGCCGGGCTGGACCTGCCGGAATTCGTGCAGGACAATCATTCCATGTCGGCGCAGGTCGGCACGCTTCGGGGGCTGCATTTCCAACGCCCGCCCCATGCCCAGGGCAAGCTGGTGCGCTGCGCGCGCGGGGCGCTTCTGGACGTTGCGGTGGATGCGCGCCGCGGCTCGCCCCGCTACGGCCAATGGGTGGCCGAAGAACTGACCGAGCAGAACGGTCGCCAGCTTTGGGTGCCGCCCGGATTTCTGCACGGCTTCGTCACGCTTTTGCCGGATACCGAAATTAACTACAAATGCACGGATTATTACGCGCCCGAATGCGACGGGGCCGTATTGTGGAGCAGTCTGGGCATAGACTGGGGCGTCTCTGACCCGGTTTTGTCGGACAAGGACGCCGCTGCAACACCGTTCGACGCATTCGAATCGCCATTTGTGTATGAAGGGTAGTGCCGGGTTATGAAGCTATTGGTTACGGGTGGGGCAGGGTTTATCGGCTCTGCTGTGGTGCGTCTGGCGGTGTCGCGTGGGCATGAGGTCGTCAATCTGGACGCGCTGACCTATGCCGCCTGTCTGGACAATGTGGCACCTGTGGCAAACAGCCCGCTTTACCATTTCGAGCACGCAGACATTTGCGACCGAACAGCGATGGACCGCATCCTGGCGCAGCACCAGCCCGATGCTATCATGCATCTGGCCGCCGAAAGCCATGTGGACCGTTCTATCGACGGTCCGGGCACGTTTATTGAAACGAATATCACCGGCACCTACACGCTTCTGGAAGCCGCGCGCGCCTATTGGGTGGGCCGTGGCCGTCCCGAAAGCTTCCGCTTTCACCATATCAGCACGGATGAGGTCTTCGGCAGCCTTGGCGCGACGGGGCAGTTCACCGAAGAAACCCCATACGACCCGCGCAGCCCTTATTCCGCCAGCAAGGCGGCAAGCGATCATCTGGTGCAGGCGTGGCACCATACCTATGGCCTGCCGGTGGTGCTGACCAATTGCTCGAACAATTACGGCCCGTATCACTTCCCCGAAAAGCTGATCCCGGTCATCATCCTGAACGCTTTGGCGGGCAAACCCCTGCCGATCTATGGCGACGGGTCCAACGTGCGCGACTGGCTGTTTGTCGAGGATCACGCCGACGCGCTGTTGCTGGTGGTCGAGAAGGGTGCGATTGGGCGCAGCTACAATATCGGCGGCGAGAACGAGCGCACGAACCTGCAATTGGTACAAACGCTCTGCGCTATTCTGGACGAAAAACGCCCCAAGCCACAGGGCAGCTATGCCGACCAGATCAGTTTTGTCCCCGACCGCCCCGGCCATGACGCGCGCTATGCCATTGACCCGACGCGCATTCGCACGGAACTGGGCTGGCGCCCGTCTGTGACCGTGGAAGAGGGGCTGGCGCGGACCGTGGACTGGTATCTGGCCAACGAGGACTGGTGGCGCGCGCTGCAAAACCGCGCGGGCGTTGGCGAACGGCTGGGGGTCAAGGCATGATCCTTGTCTTTGGCAAAACCGGGCAGGTGGCGACCGAGATCGCCCGCGCCGCGCCGGATGCGCTCTGTGTGGGCCGGGACCGGGCCGATTTGGCCGATGCGGCCGCGTGCCGTCACCTGATCCTTGATCTGCGGCCCAGCGGGATCATCAATGCCGCTGCCTACACGGCCGTAGACCGCGCCGAAGAGGACGAGGCGCTCGCGACCCTTGTGAATGGCGAAGCCCCTGCCGCCATGGCGCAGGCTGCTGCGCGCCTTGGGGTGCCCTTGGTGCATATCTCGACCGATTACGTGT
Organism: Roseibaca sp. Y0-43; assembly: GCF_020667835.1. Classification (GTDB taxonomy): domain Bacteria; phylum Pseudomonadota; class Alphaproteobacteria; order Rhodobacterales; family Rhodobacteraceae; genus Roseinatronobacter. Next base: position 44,619 of record NZ_JAFMPR010000006.1, on the reverse strand, counting down.
TCGACGGTGCCGGGGACGCCCCCTTTGCGCCCGACCACCCGCCTGCGCCGCTGGGCGCTTATGGGCGGTCCAAACTGCTGGGCGAAGAAGGCGTGGCGCAGGCTGGCGGCACCTATGCCATCTTGCGCACATCCTGGGTGTTCTCGGCGCATGGGGCGAACTTCCTGAAAACCATGCTGCGTCTGGCGCGCGAGCGCGATGCGCTGAATGTGGTTGCGGACCAGATCGGAGGGCCGACGCCCGCGCAAGACATCGCAGGCGCGTGCCTGACCATCTTGGACCAGTTGCAGTCCGCGCCGGAGAAATCTGGTATCTACCATTTCGCAGGCGCGCCCGACACAAGCTGGGCGGGCTTCGCGCGCGAGATCATGGCGCAGGCGGGGCTGGCGTGCCGGATAAACGACATTCCGTCCTCTGATTACCCCACCCCCGCGCGCCGCCCGTTGAATTCGCGCATGGATTGCACGTCGCTTGCCCGGTTTGGCCTGTCGCGCCCCGACTGGCGTGCGGGCGTGGCGCAGGTTTTGGCCGAGCTTGGAGCAGTAGAATGACACAGCGTAAAGGGATCATCCTCGCCGGCGGCACAGGGTCACGCCTGTGGCCGATCACACAGGGCGTGTCGAAGCAATTGATGCCAGTCTATGACAAGCCGATGATCTATTACCCGCTGTCGGTGCTGATGCTGGCGGGCATCCGCGAGATCGCGGTCATCACCACGGATGAAGATCAGGCGCAGTTCCAGCGCCTTTTGGGGGATGGCAGCCAATGGGGCATCGCGCTTGACTGGATCGTGCAGCCCAAGCCCGAGGGGCTGGCTCAGGCCTATATATTGGCCGAGGATTTCTTGTCCGGTGCGCCGTCGGCCATGGTGCTGGGTGACAATATCTTTTTCGGGCACGGCTTGCCTGCCAAGATGGCCCAAGCTGATTCACGGTCGGGCGGCACGGTGTTTGGCTACCGTGTCAGCGATCCCGAACGTTATGGCGTGGTCGATTTTGCGCCCGACGGCACGGTGCGCGAGATCATCGAAAAGCCCGCCAAGCCGCCATCGAATTATGCGGTGACGGGGTTGTATTTCCTGGATGAAACCGCGCCGGAACGGGCGCGCGCGGTGCGTCCCTCGCCCCGTGGCGAGTTGGAAATCGCGGATTTGCTGGAATCCTACCGCCGCGATGGCAAACTGAATGTAGAGGCGATGGGACGCGGCTATGCGTGGCTGGATACGGGAACCCATGGCAGTTTGCTGGATGCCGGGAATTTCGTACGCACGCTGCAAGACCGCCAAGGCACACAGGTCGGATGCCCCGAAGAGATTGCGTTCGAACGGGGTTGGCTGTCGCCCGATGGTCTGCGGGCGCGTGCCGATGTCTATGCCAAAACGGGCTATGGTGCCTATCTGCGCGGCCTTCTGCGCGAATAAGGCGACTCTGGCATGCTTCGGCCTTACCAGTCGGGTTGTGCGAACTGAGCGACCAGAAACTCCAGAAAGGCGCGCAGGCGGGGTTGCGTGGCGCGTCCGGGCAGGAAAACGGCGTGAAAGGCCGCGTCATCCTGCTGGGTAAACTCCTCGAGCAGGCCGACCAACTCGCCGCGGGCAATCGCGGGGCGGGCCAGATGTTCGGCGCAGCGCATGATCCCGACCCCGTCGCGGCACATCTGGAATAACGCCATGCCCGCATTGCTGCGAAAGCGGCCCTTGGCTTCGAACCGGAAGGGGCCGTCCGGGGTTTCGAATTGCCACAGGTTCAGATGCGCGCGCGCCCCGTCCCAACACAGGCAAGGGTAGCGCGCCAGATCGGCGGGTGTCTGCGGCAGGCCATGCTGCGCGACAAGCGCGGGCGCGGCCACCACGATGCGCCGCAACGGGCACAACCGCCGCGCGCGCAGGCTGGAATCGGTCAACTGGCCCATGCGAATGGCAAGATCGACCCGGTCCTCGACAAGGTTGACGCTGTCATCGGTCAGAACAAGCTCCAGGTCGACCTTGGGGTATTGCGCCAGAAACAGCGGCAGAATGGGTGTGATACGGTCCAACCCAAAGGCCAGCGGTGCAGACACGCGCAACATGCCCGCCACCTGGTCGGGGCTGGTTTGCAGCACCGCCTCTGCCTGGTCCACGCTGTCGATCGCGCGGCGGCACCCGTCCAGATAGGCCGCGCCTTCGGGGGTCAGCGAATGCCCGCGCGTGGTGCGGTGCAGCAGGCTGACGCCCAGCCGCTCTTCCAGCCGGGCGATGGTCTGGCTGACGAAAGGCTGGCTGACCCCAAGCGCCCGCGCGGCAGCGGTGAAACCCCCGGTCTCGGCCACGGCCTGAAACACGCGCATGGCGATCAGTCGGTCGTCTTTCATGCGTTCCCCCGTCGCGGCGGCGATAACAGTCATTCCAGATGCAGAATTGACCGGGCACCACCCCACCCATGATACTGCGCGCCAGAGTTTCGCCAAGCCGTCAGAAAGGGGCTGTCATGCTGGACCTTGGAAATCGTGTCTCGATCTATCAACCCGAGCAGGAAGGACTGATCTTTCCCGAACTGCCCGAATTCGACAATGTTGCCGATGAACGCCGCCACCGCAAGGAGCGGCTGGTGGCAAGCTGCCGTGCCTTTGCGCAGGCCGGGTTCGATTACGGCTTTGCGGGGCATCTGACGGTGCGTGACCCCGAACATCCGGAACTTTACTGGACCAACCCGATGTGCGTGCATTTCGCCAAGGTGAAAATGTCGAACCTCATCCTTGTGGACCACGCGGGCAAGGTGGTCGAGGGCAACTATGCCGTGAACCGCGCGGGCTTCGTGCTGCACGCGAATGTGCATGAGGAACATCCCGACATCATCTCGATGTGCCACGCGCATACGGTCTATGGCACCGCATGGTGCGCCACGGGCCGCCCTATCGAGCCCATCACGCAAGACGCCTGCGCGTTTTTCGAGGATCACGTCATCATCGGGGATGAAGCCGGTGCCGTCGCGGTGGAAAATCACGCTGGCAGCAATGTGGCCAAGGCATTCAAGGGCGTGAAAGCGGCGCTACACCAGAACCACGGGTTGCTGACCGCCAGCCGCCACAGCATCGAATCGGCAGCCTTCTGGTTCATCGCGCTCGAGCGGTGCTGTAAGCAACAGTTGGACATCGCGGCCAGCGGCATTCAACCGACCTATATCCCCGCCGACCGCGCTCGGTATTCGCGCGAACATGTCGGCAGCGACTATATCGGCTGGCTGCATTTCCAGACCATCTGGAACCAGTTGGTCGAAGATCAGCCCGACATGTTCGACTAAGCAAAAGACGGTGCCCGGGTCCACGATCCGGGCATACCTACCCTGCGGTGTTAGGGGGATATCGCAACCTGCCCGATGTATTGGCCAATTCCAGACAAAGCCTTGGAATATGGTGCCCAGGAGAGGACTCGAACCTCCACGCCCGTACGGGCACTAGCACCTGAAGCTAGCGCGTCTACCAGTTCCGCCACCTGGGCAGGTTGCGTAGGCGGGCTTTTAGATTTGGCATCGGGCACTGTCAACGCCTGAAATGCGCTAAAATGCGCGCCGCTTGAAAAAAGCCCGACGCCCTTGCCGTAAGCGGTGTGCGCTTGTATTCACTAGGGCGAAACAGGCGGAGGTCGGCATGTCGAAACTGGTCACGATTTACGGCGGATCGGGCTTTGTCGGGCGCTATATCGCGCGGCGCATGGCCAAGGCAGGCTGGCGCGTGCGCGTGGCGGTGCGCCGCCCGAACGAGGCGCTTCATGTCAAACCCTACGGCGTGCCGGGGCAGGTAGAGCCAGTGTTCTGCAATATCCGCGACGATGCGTCGGTGAAAGCCGTGATGCAGGGCGCGGATGCGGTCGTGAATTGCGTGGGCATCCTGGGCGAAGTGGGCAAGAATCGCTTCGACACTGTCCAGGCCGAAGGTGCGGGCCGCATCGCCCGGATCGCTGCCGCGCAAGGCATCACGTCCATGGTGCAAATCTCTGCCATCGGGGCCGATGCGCATTCCGACAGCGATTATTCCCGCACCAAGGCCGAGGGCGAAGCGTTGGTGCAGCAGGCCATGCCAAGCGCGGTCATCCTGCGCCCCTCTGTCATTTTCGGCACCGAGGACGAGTTCTTCAACCGTTTCGCGGGCATGGCGCGCTTCAGTCCGTTCCTGCCCATGGTCGGTGCCGATACGCGCTTCCAGCCGGTCTATGTGGATGACGTGGCCGCCGCCGCGGAACTGGCGCTGACCAAGGGTGTGGAACCCGGCATTTACGAGCTTGGCGGGCCAGAGGTCGCAAGCTTCCGTGACCTGATGCAGAAGATGCTGGCGGAAATCCGGCGCAAGCGCATCTTGGTGAACGTGCCGTTCTTCGTGGCGCGGATCATGGGCACCGTGTTTGATATTCTGCAAAAGGTCAGCTTCGGGCTGTTCACGAACGGCGTGCTGACGCGGGACCAGGTGCGCAACCTGGCGCGTGACAACGTGGTGTCGGATGGCGCGCGCGGATTCGACGATCTGGGGATCACGCCGACGCCGATGTCGGCGGTGTTGCCGGAATACCTGTATGCCTACCGGGTTGGCGGGCAATACAAGGCCATCCACGAATCGGCCGAGCGTTTGCGCAGAAGCTGACGCGGCGCGCGCAGGACGCACGCCGCGCGGTGGTCTTAGCGGGGCACCAGAACCGTATCGACCACGTGGATGACACCGTTGGACTGGTTCACATCGCTGATCGTGACGCGCCCGGCATTGCCCGATTCGTCGTAAATCCACAACGTGCGCCCGCGCATCTGCGCACTCAGCGCATCACCCGACAGGGTTTCCATGTGGAAGAACCCATCGGCACTTGCGCGTGCGCGGCGCATCAGTTCAGCGCCCGACAGGTTGCCTGCCACGACATGCGCGGTCAGCACCTTTTGCAACATGCCCTTGTTTTCCGGCTGAAGCAGCGTGTCCACGGTGCCGGGGGGCAGGGCGTCGAACGCGGCATTGACGGGGGCGAACACCGTCAGCGGGCCGGGGCCTTGCAGCGCGTCCACGAGGTCAGCGGCCTGCACGGCGGCAACCAGCGTGGTGTGATCGGCGGAATTGACCGCGTTTTCCACGATATTGCGCGTGTCGAGCATGGGCGCGCCGCCCACCATCGGGTTGGCAAAGGCCGCACTGGCGGCGAGCGCGATGGTAGCGGTCAGGGTGGCAAGTTTCATTCTCTCTCTCCCGTTGTGGCTGTTTGCCGGGCGCGGTCTGCGCCCATGTCAGGAGAACGAAGTGGTCTGCCGCGAAGTTTCAGGCAGGCGAGACTTCGCGATCACAGGTGCGTGAGCGCGTTCAGCTTTCGCGAAGTTCCGCAGTTGCCAGCACCGGCCCGGTCGGAAGCCCGGTGTCAGAACCGCCTGCGGGTTCCAAGCTGACCGCCAGAACCTGCCCTGCTTCCAGCGCGGCTTGGGTTTCAAACAGACCGCCGCGCAACAGGCCAAGCGATGCGGGCACGCCATCGGCCCCGATGACCCATAGCTCGTAGTCTTGCCCGTCGCCTGCTTCTGGGCCGTCGGCTTGCAGGCGAAGCTGCGTGCCGTCAAAACTGGCCGCCAGCACCAGCGCGCGATCCTCAGCCACCAGTTCGGCGGTCAGCAGCGGCGCTTGTGGTGCGCGCAACACGGGCGAGAGGACGGCCAACCCAATGGCCAGCGCCGCGACCATCGACCCGGCCCCAAGCCACCGCCAAAGCCCCGCGCCGCGCGGAGGTTGCACAGGTGCCGGAAAGAGCCGTGCTTCGATCTGTGGCAGCAGGTCCGGCGCGGGCATTTCCGGGAAGTCTGTGTTCAACCCGTCCAGCCGGATTTCCCAATCGCGCACGCGGGCGGCAAAGCCCCCATCGAGCGCCGCGCGTTCATGCGCCGCGCGCCAATCATCGGCATCAAGCAGGCCCAGCACATATTCGGCGGCCAGCAGGTCGTCATCTTGGTCATGGGGGTTTGTCATCGGTCCAGACACTCCCGCAGGCTGATGAGAGCGCGGCGCAGCCATGTGCGCATCGTGTTCAGCGGCACATCGAATTGCGCGGCAAGCTCTTGGTAGGATTGCCCCATCAGATAGGCGCCCTTGACGGCACGGGCGCGATCTTCGGGCAACTCATCGAAGCAGGCGATCACCGATTGCATCCGGGCGCGCAGGATCGACTGGTCCTCTGCCCCGATGGCGGGGTCTGCGACACTGTCCAACACATCGCGGGCATCGCCGTCGGTGGTCACAAGGCGGTGCCCGCGCGCGGCAGGGCGCGCGCGCAAACGGTCCAGTGCATGATTGCGCGCCACGGCGCATACCCAGCCCATCCCGGTGCCTTTCTGCGGATCATAACTTGCAGAGCGTTGCCAGAGGCGGATCATCACCTCTTGCAGGGCGTCTTCCGCATCTGCCCTGTCGCCTAACATACGGGTCAGCAAACCCATAAGTTTCGGGGCGACTTTCGGGTACAGCATTTTCAGGGCCACGCGGTCCTGCTGCGCAAGCCGTGTCAGCAGGATAGAGATCTCGTCGGTCACGCTTGCTCCCATTCGCTAGCTTGAAAGGTAGCGGAAAACGCGGGGGGTGCAACTCATTCGCTTTCCAGCCGCAGGCGGATTTCGCGTAGCACCGGGATGGTCTGGCGCACGCGCTGGTCGCCCAGGGTCTGGGTTATATCGTCGATCAGCGGGCTGATCGCGGCGAGGGCGGCATCGCGCGCTGCCCGGCCCGAGGGGCTGATCGACACTTTCTTGCGGCGCGCATCGTCCCAATCGGGGCGGATATGCACATATCCGGCCCATTCCAGCTTGGTCAGCGTGTTGGTCATGGCCCCGCGCGTGACATGAAAGGCCCGCGCCAATTCCGCCGGGGAGCGTTCCGATTGCACCCGCGCAAGCAGGTTCAGCACACCGAAATGCGACAGTTCCATCCCCTTGGGCAGCACTTTCGACAAACGGTTGCGCACCATCTGGTCCGCCATCAGCAACTCGCTGAACAGGGCATTTCCAACGTCGGATGTCATGGCGCATCCGGTGGCAGGAAGGGGCGGTCATGCTCCAGCGACGGCACCCGCGCGCGGGCATCGGCAACGCGGGCAAGGTCGATTTCGACCAAAGCGACGCCCGGATCGCGGCCCATGTCCAGCAACACCTCGCCCCATGGGGCAATGACCATCCCGTGCCCATGCGTGCGCCGCTCGCGCCCGGCACTTGCCTTGTGCAACCCGGTTTGCGCCGGGGCCAGCACGAAGGCACCGTTTTCAATGGCGCGCGCGCGCAACAGGCTTAGCCAATGGGCGGCACCGGTTACAGGGCTGAACGCCGCCGGAATGCAGAAGATCTGCGCGCCCGCCTTGGCGAGGCTTCGGTAAAGCGCGGGAAAGCGCAGGTCGTAGCAAATGCTTAGCCCAAACCGGGCGAAGGGCGTGTCGGCCAGAACGGCCTGCCCGCCGGGTCGAAAGGCCGCCGATTCGCGGTAGGTTTCGGTCTCCGACACCTGCACGTCGAACATGTGGATCTTGTCGTAGCGGGCCATGATCGCGCCATCTGGCCCGATGACGAAGGCGCGATTGGCAAAGCGGCCATCCGCGTCGCCGGTTTTCAGCGCCAAAGAGCCGATATGCACCCACAGCCCCAACTCTGCCGCCAGCGCGCGGATCGCGGCAAGGGTTGGGTCAGACGCCTCGTCGCACAGAACCGCCGCTTGCGCCGCGCGCGAGGTCGAGATGCAATTCGTCACCTCGGGCGTGAATGCCATCTGCGCCCCCTGCGCATGGGCCTCGCGCAGGTAGTCCAGCGTGATCGGAAGGTTGTCGGCGGGCGTGTCGCCGGAATTGAGCTGCAACAGCGCTGCGCGAAAGGTCATCTGCCATCAGCCTTTCAGCAGCGCATCGAGTTTCCCGGCCCGTTCCAGCGCGTAAAGCTCGTCGCAGCCGCCGACATGGGTTTTGCCGATGAAAATCTGCGGCACCGTATGCCGCCCGCCCGCGCGTTTCATCATCTCTGGCCGACGGTCGGGGTTTCGGGCGACGTCGATCTCGGAAAAGCTGGCGCCTTTCTGGGTCAGCAACCGTTTCGCGGCATGGCAAAAGCCGCAAAAGGGGGATGTATAGATTTCAATCGGTTGCATGGCGGGTTCCGGAATTAGCGCTGTGTGACCCGCACTATATAGAATCACACCGCCCGCGCAACGCGTGCCAGCGCCACAACCCGCACCGAGGCCGCGCCATGCGCCAAACAGCAATCTGCGGCGGCTGCAAAAGTGGCACCGGCGGTCATGACGTCATCGACCAGCAACACGTCGCGCGCGTGTAGAAGCGCGGCTTGTCGTGGGTTGGGCGCGAAGGCGTCTTGCATATTGTTGAACCGCCCCAGCCGCCCGCGCCCGTCTTGGGTGCCGGTGGCGCGGGTGCGATGCAAAAGGTCGGGGCAATGGTCCAGACTGTTCAGCTTGGCCAGCGTGCGGCTAAGCTCGGCGGCCTGATTGTAGCGACGCTTCAGAAACCGTGTCCAATGCAGAGGGATGGGGGCCACCAGCATTCCGGGGCGGATAATCGGGGCGGCGGCGCGCGACATCCAGCGTGCGGCGGGCGGCACATGATCCAGACGGTCATAGTATTTCAGCCCCAGAAGCAGTTTGCGCGCTTTGTCACCATAAAGCAGCGCTGCGCGCCCCTGTTCCCACGGGCGCGCAAGCGTCAGGCATTCGTCGCAATGCACTACCGCGCCCGTGTCGCTTCCCGGCAGCGGCAAGCCGCAGGCATCGCAGCACAGCCCGTCGATAAAGGGCATGTCGCGCCAGCATGTGGGGCAGAGCATTCCCTCTTCGTCCACTAGCGTGTCGCAGGTCACGCATTGCGGCGGAAAGAGCGCGCGCAGCACCGCCTTGCCTGTTTGTGTCAGTATCGCGCCGCGCATGTTTTGCATTTCACCCCCGATGCCCCTACATGCTGCCCACAGCCAAAACGGACCCGCCATGACCGCCCCGCGCCTGACAGATCGTGACGCCTTGGCCCGCAACCGCGCCCGCGCCGATGTGGGGGCGTTCCTGCACGCCTTGGTGCGTGACGAACTGCACGATAGGCTGGCGATGGTTAACAGATCGTTCACATCGCCCGCGATCGTGACCGGCCTGCCGTCGGTTTGGGCCGATCTGTTGCCCGAGGCGCATGTGGTGGCCGATGACCCGGTGCTGGACCTGCAAGAAGCGGCCCATGATCTGGTGATTCACGCCATGGCCCTGCATTGGGCCGACGATCCGGTCGGCCAATTGGTTCAGTCGCGGCGTGCACTGCGGCCCGACGGGCTGTTTCTGGCCGCACTTTTCGGCGGGCAAACGCTGGCAGAGCTGCGCGCGGCGCTTGCACAGGCCGAATCCGAGCTGACCGGCGGGCTGAGCGCGCGGGTTCTGCCGATGGCCGAAATTCGCGATCTGGGGGCCGGGTTGCAGCGTGCGGGCTTTGCGCTGCCGGTGGCGGATTCGGTGCGGCAGAGCGTCGCATATCGCGACCTAACTACGCTTTATGCCGACCTGCGCGCCATGGGCGAGCGCAACGCCATGGCCGCGCGCCCGCGCAAACCCGCGCCGCGTGCCTTGTTTAACCGCGCCCGCGCCCAATACGCCCGCAATTTCGCCTTGCCAGACGGGAGTTTCGGCGCAACATTCGATATTATCTTCCTGTCCGGTTGGGCACCCTCGGCAGACCAGCCGAAACCGCTGCGCCCTGGATCGGCGACCACACGCCTTGCGGATGCGTTGGGCGCGACAGAAGTGGGTTTGCCCGACCAGGTGAAAATCCCCCGGAAAGATTGATTCCGCCCGCGAATCCGCTATTTCCGACCAAAGCGATTAGGAGGCGGTGAGATGAAAGACGAAGCCATGCTCGATGCAAAGCAAGCGCACCCCGCGGGAAAGTGTCCCGTCCACATGGATCAGCCCGGCACCGGGCGTCTGGCCCATGCCGATGCCGACCATCCCGCCGTGCCGCAGGCGAAGATCGGGGTTTTGATCGCCAATCTCGGCACGCCTGACAATTACGACTATTGGTCGATGCGCCGCTACCTGAACGAGTTCCTGTCCGACAAGCGCGTGGTGGATTACCCGGCGTGGCTGTGGCAGCCGCTGTTGCAGCTTATCATCCTGACCAAGCGGCCGTTTACGTCGGGGGCGAATTACAAATCCATCTGGAACATGGAAAAGAACGAAAGCCCGCTCTTGACCATCACCAAGGACCAGACCCGCTTGATCGCAGAGGCCGTGGCCGAGAAATACGGCGACAATGTCATGGTTGATTTCTGTATGCGCTACGGCAACCCCTCTACCACGTCCAAGGTGGATGAGATGGTCAAGGCCGGCTGCGAGAAGATCCTGTTCTTCCCTCTTTACCCGCATTACGCCGGTGCCACCTCTGCGACCGCCTGCGATCAGTTCTTCCGCGCTCTGATGACGCAAAAATGGCAACCCGCCGTGCGCACGGTCGCGCCGTATTTCGAACATCCGTCCTACATCAAGGCCTTGGCCGATTCCGTGCGCCGCGCCTATGATGCGATGGAAGAAAAGCCTGAAGTGCTGGTCGCCTCATATCACGGGATGCCGAAGCGCTACCTGATGGAGGGCGATCCTTACCATTGCCAGTGCCAGAAAACTACGCGTCTGCTGCGCGAGGAACTTGGCTGGCCCGAAGGGTCCATCCAGACCACCTTCCAGTCGGTCTTCGGCCCCGAAGGTTGGCTGCGTCCCTACACGGTCGATCATGTCGCCGATCTCGCCAAGCAGGGTGTAAAACGGCTGGCCGTGATCGCGCCGGCCTTCTCTGCGGATTGCATCGAGACGCTTGAAGAAATCAACGAAGAGATTTGCGAGAGCTTCGAAGAGGCGGGTGGTGACCATTTCACCTATATTCCCTGCCTGAACGACGATGCGCAGCACATCGCCGCGCTGACCGAGGTGATCGAAGAAAACCTGAAAGGTTGGTCCTGATCCAGCATGAATGCGAAACGGCCAGTCGCGACTGGCCGTTTTCTTTTCTCGTAGAGGCAAAAAAAATGGTGGGCCAAGGCCCACCATTTTCTTTTCGCAAGATGCGTTGCTTAGCGCGAAGCAGCGGCAGCAGCGACAACCAGCAGCAGCATCAGCGGAACGATGATGCCCGAAGCCGACGAGGACTTGACGTCTTCGACAACAACAGCGGGTTCGATAACCGGCTCTTTGTACTTGCCGCCCATGCCACCAGCAAAAGCGGTGGTTGCGGCCATCGACAGAGCAGCTGCGAGTGCGATCTTCTTCATAGTAAACCTCCAGAATTCGCCAACACAGAACATTTGTGCTGGCTCCCAAGACGAAATGTCGTAATCCGGTTGAAACCATTTTCTGCGCCTGAACGCAACGTGCCGTTTTGCTTGTCACCACAGATTTTAGACGCGTCGTCAAATTCGCAACACTTTCTGGGCCCTTTGGTGCCATAGTCGCGACAGTCGGACCTCTTCACGGTGAGTTGTGTTTGAAATGCCGCGGCGAACCCGCTAAGGGTCGGGCCGTTCTAGCTGGAAGATGACCCTATGCGCCTCGTTGCTTCGTTTTTGTTGCTTGTCCTCGGGCTGAGTGCCTGCACCACCATGACCACCCCCATGCGCATGGGGCCGGATGGCAAGCCAGTGCCGGTCGTGTATCGAATCGGGGCGAATGACGCGCCGCGCGTGCGTCAGCGGATGCAGGACGGCATCAACACGATGCGCGCGCAAAACGGTTTGCCGCCCTTGGCCAGCAGCCTGGAACTGGCCAGCGCCGGGGCGACACATGCGCAGGACATGTCCTTTCAACAGCGCCCGTGGCATTGGGGTTCGGACGGGTCCAGCCCCATCCTGCGCACGCAGCGCGCGGGCTATCAGGGCGCGTTCGTGGGCGAGCTGATCTCGGAAACCTTCGAGACAGAGATCGAAACCGTCAACGCCTGGATGATCGAGCCGGAAACCCGGCAGGTTATCCTTGATCCGCGCGCCACCGATGTGGGCGTTGGCTGGCATCAGGATGAAAACGGCAAATTGTGGTGGGCCGTTGTGCTTGGCGAGCGTGCGAACGCTCTCGCGGTTGCAGCCAATTAAACGGGCCGCAACCGCTGTTATCCGTCAGCCGCGATGCGCGCCGTCCGATAGTGTTTTGACATAGGCCAGAACCTCGTCCAGCGGCTTGCCATCGGCAATCTGTTTCACGATGGCCGACCCCACCACGCACCCATCGGCGACACTCGCGATCTCTTGCGCGGTGTCGGGGGTGGAAATGCCGAAGCCGACGATGACCGGCAGGTCGGTTGCGGCCTTGATACGCGCCACTTCCGGCCCGACATCGGCCGCCTGCGCGGCGGCCGCGCCAGTGATCCCGGTGATCGACACATAGTAAACAAAGCCCGAGGTGTTGGTCAGCACCTTTGGCAGACGCCCGGCATCTGTCGTCGGCGTGGCCAGCCGGATGAAGTTCAGACCCGCCTCTTGCGCGGGCAGGCAAAGCTCGCTGTCTTCCTCTGGCGGAAGGTCCACCACGATCAACCCGTCCACGCCCGCCTCGCGCGCGTCGGTCAGGAAGCGATCTACCCCGCGCGAATAGATCGGGTTGTAATAGCCCATCAGAACGATCGGGGTCGTGTCGTTGCCCGCGCGGAAATCGCGGACCATTTGCAAGGTCTTTTCCAGCGTCTGGCCGCCATCCAGCGCACGTTGACCGGCAAGCTGAATGGTCGGGCCGTCGGCCATCGGGTCGGTGAAGGGCACACCCAGTTCAATGATGTCCACGCCGGCATCCGGCAGCCCGCGCATGACCGCAAGCGAGGTTTCGATATCGGGATCGCCCGCCATGATATAGGCCACGAAAGCCTTGCGGCCTTGCGATTTCAGGTCGGCGAATTTGGTATCGATTCGGGTCATGGCAACTCTCGTTCTTTTGGGCGGGTGTGGCTGAAAAACCATAAAGACGCAATCAAGACCATGGGCTAGACATTGAAAAGCCGCTTTTGCCATGTTGTTTCCGACCGAAATGCAATCCATGGCAGAGTGATGGAACAGCACAGGCAGCACGACCGGGCGGCACAGGCGGCGCGACCCGTCCAGCGCGTCGGGCTGCGGGGCTGGGTTGCGGCGTGCCTGTTATTCGCGGTGCTGTCCGCCTGCCTGATCGTGTTGCTGTTTCCGGCGGTGTCGTTCTGGTCGCTCGCGCCCAGCTTGGCGGCTTTTTACGCGGTGGCGCTGGTCATGGGCGGGCGGATGCTGTGGCAGCGGTTTTCCAAGGCCTATCTGCTGCTGTTCACGATGGCCTTCGTGCTGCTGCCCTTCGCCATCGTCATGCGCATGTTCGGCTATGTCGATTTCATGGCCCTTCTGCACCATCTGCGCGCAGGGGTGACGGTGGACAGTTTCGTCGAAAGCCGCCCGGCACTCGTGCAAAGCCTTGGGGCGATCTTATTATATGTGCTGGCGGTGTTTCACTTGGGCAGCCTGTTCAAGTTGCGGACCACCGCCGCCGTGGCTGGTGCCATGGCGCTATGGTTGGTGAACCCGACGCTTTGGGCGGCGCTGTCGGCCACGGGTGTCACCACCGCGCCCTTGGGCTTGCACAGCCGGTTGGTCACGCCGCAACCCGTCGCGCAGGCAGAGCGGCCCGACATCGTCTTGATCTACCTTGAGGGGTTCGAGCGCGGATATAAGCGCACCGACCTGTTCGGCGAGGCCTATGCCCCCTTGGCAGAGCTGGAACGCGAGGCGCTGGTTTTCACCGATATCGCCCAGATAGACGGGACCGGCTGGACCATCGCCGGGATCGTGGCAAGCCAATGTGGCCTGCCGCTTTTGCCCAACGCGCAGGGCAACGCCCTGAACATGTTTGCCGACCAGACCGATTTCCTGACCGCGCAGACCTGCCTTGGCGATATTCTGAAAGCGCGCGGATACTGGAACGAGTATATCTTGGGCAATGACCGCCGTTTCGCGGGCAATCACCATTTCGTCAACAGCCATGGCTTCGACCGGATCACCGATCTGGAGCGGCTGGAAACCGTTTTCCCGCAGCCAGAGGTCGCGCAAGCCAAATACCATTGGGTGGTCGATGACCAGATGGTCCTGGACCATGCCCGCACGCGCTATCTGGATCTGGCGTCGCGGACCGATCCGTTCCTGCTTATGGTGCAGACCTTCGGCCCGCATGGACCGCGTCACCTTGTCTCTCGCGCGTGCCGCGAAGACGGGCGCGTGGCGCATGTCTCTGAAATAGGTCCGGCGGCCTATTGCCTGGCCCAACAGGTGCGCGATTTCGTCCGTTTCGTGCGGGCAAATCAAGGCGCGCGCAAGACCGTGTTCCTGTTGATGTCCGACCATCTGGGCCATGACCCGCGCTTGCGCGCGCTTCTGGGGCAGGACACGCGGCGCAACACGGTGATGATGCTGTCCGACGATGCCGTGCCGCGCCAGATCGACCTGGCAGGCGCCACGATAGACGTCTATCCGACCCTTCTGGATTTTCTGGGCCTCTTGGGGCCCGAGGGGCGGGCGGGCCTTGGGGTATCGTTGCTGCGCGACGAGCCCAGCTTGCGGGCAGAGTTGGGCATGGAGCTGTTGAACCAGCAGTTGCGCTTCGACCCGGCCATTCGCCGCGCGATCTGGCAAGACGGGCCGGACATGGCGCGCTAGGTCCGCGTGCGACCAAGTCTTGTGCCCGCGCGCCGCCCCGCCTAGAAGCAGGCCAAACCGCAGCCTTTGGGGGATAGCATGGGCTTTCGCATGGGAATCGTCGGCCTGCCGAATGTTGGCAAATCGACCCTGTTCAACGCGCTGACCAAGACCGCAGCCGCGCAAGCGGCGAATTTTCCGTTCTGCACGATTGAACCCAATGTAGGCGATGTGGCCGTGCCCGATGCGCGCCTGTTCAAGCTGGCCGAAATCGGCAAATCGAAAGACATCATCCCGACCCGCATGACCTTTGTCGATATCGCGGGCCTTGTGCGCGGGGCGTCGAAGGGCGAAGGTCTGGGCAACCAGTTCCTAGCCAATATCCGCGAAGTCGATGCGATTGCCCATGTGCTGCGCTGTTTCGAGGATGACGATGTCACCCATGTCGAAGGCAAGATCGACCCGGTCGCCGATGCCGAAACCATCGAGACAGAGTTGATGATCGCCGACATGGATTCGATCGAGAAACGGCTGGCGAACCTGACTCGCAAGATTCGCAGCGGTGACAAGGAAGCCGTCGAGCAGGACGCGCTGCTGCGCCGTGCATTGGCCGCATTGGAAAATGGCAAACCCGCCCGCACCGTTCAGGTCGCGGATGACGAGCGCAAGGCGTGGCGCATGTTGCAGCTTTTGACCTCGAAGCCGGTGCTGTATGTCTGCAACGTGGAAGAGAGTGCTGCCGCGAGCGGCAACGCCCAATCCGCGCGCGTGGCCGAAATGGCCGCCGCCCAAGGCGCGGGCCATGTGGTGATCTCGGCCCAGATCGAGGAAGAGATCAGCCAACTTGCCGCGGATGAGGCAGAGATGTTCCTGTCCGAGATGGGTCTGGAAGAGCCGGGCCTCGACCGTCTGATCCGCGCGGGCTATGCGCTTTTGAACCTGCAAACCTACTTTACCGTTGGCCCCAAGGAAGCGCGCGCTTGGACCATTCCGCACGGCACGCTTGCGCCGCAGGCGGCGGGCGTCATCCATGGCGATTTCGAGCGCGGCTTTATCCGGGCCGAAACGGTCGCCTATGACGACTATATCGCCCATGGCGGCGAAGCGGGCGCGAAAGAGGCGGGCAAGTTCCGTGTCGAGGGCAAGACCTACATGGTGCAGGATGGCGATGTGCTGCACTTCCTGTTCAACGCGTGACGGTTTGACAAGCCGCGCGCTTCGGGTGTCTTGTTAGGCGTAGACCAAGCGGGGCGGGGTGATGGGCCTGCGATACTTGCGATTGATCTGGCTCTTGGGGGCATTGGCGGTGTTCGCGGCGCTTGGAACCGCGCGCTTTGCCTATGACCGTGCGCTGCAAGCCCAGTTCGCCGAGCTGAACGATCGCGGCTCCAGCACGCTGACACTGGCCGCCGCCAGCCTGTCGGGCCTGTTGTCGCGGTTCGAACGCTTGCCGGGGCTGCTGGCCGAACAGCCTGCGCTGCGTGCGCTCTTGCGCTACCCCGACGATCCGGCCCATGTCGATGCCGCCAATCGCCACCTGCGCGAAACCGCAGAGCGGACGGGTGCGTCGGTCATCTACCTGATGGACCATACCGGCATGACGCTGGCGGCCAGCAATTACGACCAGACCCGCAGTTTCGTCGGCGGCGATTTCAGCTTCCGCCCCTATTTCAAGGAAGCGATGGCCGGCGGTTTGGGCCGGTTCTACGCCATGGGCACCACGTCCAACAAACGCGGCTATTACTTCGGCGCGCCGGTCAATATCGGGCGCGAGCGTTTGGGGGTGGTGGTCATCAAGATCGACCTTGACCAGATCGAACGCGCCTGGGCCTATGACGATCTGCGCATCATCGTGACCGACACCGAAGGGATTGTCTTTCTGTCCTACCGTTCGGACTGGTTGTTCCACACATTCGGCGCGCTGGATCCGGCACGCCTTGCGCGCACGCGCGAGACGCGCCGCTATGCCGATGCCGAGATCGGAGAGATCAGCCATAGCCGCGACACGGTGCCGGGCGGCCATGCGGTGCTGCGCATCCTTGCCCCGGATGGCGGGCAGGACGAATTCATGGCGCTTAGCACCTATATGCCCCGCGCCGGTTGGACGATGCAGGTGCTTCTGCCCACGGATAGCGCTTACCGGCAGGCGCTGACGCTTGTCAGCACCGGTGCGCTGGCCTTGGGCCTGTTGGGGCTGGCCGCGTTCAGCCTGTGGCAGCACCGCCGCCGCTTGTCCGAACGGCTGGCCGTGCAACAGGCCGCCGCCGCAGAGCTGGAGGCGCGTGTGGCGCAGCGCACATCAGAGCTGGAACAGGCCAATATCGCGCTACAAGACGAAGTGGCCGAGCGGCGCATGGCCGAGGATCGCCTGCGCCAGACCCAAGCCGAACTGGTTCAGGCGGGCAAGCTGGCCGCGCTTGGGCAGATGTCGGCAGCACTTAGTCACGAGTTCAACCAACCCCTCGCCGCCGCGCGCAATTACGCCGAGAATGCCGCCGCCTATCTGGACCGCAACCGCACGGACGACGCGCGCGACACGATCGGGCAGGTTCTGGGCATGATCGACCGCATGACGCGCATCAGCCGCCATTTGCGCAATTTCGCCCGCAAGCCGAACGAGCAATTGCGCCCGGTCTCTTTGGCCGATGCCGTCAGCGGCG
The DNA here is from genome assembly GCF_020667835.1 of Roseibaca sp. Y0-43. Lineage (GTDB taxonomy): Bacteria > Pseudomonadota > Alphaproteobacteria > Rhodobacterales > Rhodobacteraceae > Roseinatronobacter. The sequence goes on along the minus strand of NZ_JAFMPR010000006.1, from coordinate 27,326 downwards.
CGCGCGACGTGCTGGCATGGCGGCTGGACAAGGCGGGGGTCGCGCTGGATCTTGACCTCGGACAGCCCGCGCCGGTCGTCACCGGCGGGCTGGTGCGGCTGCAACAGGTGCTTGTGAACCTTCTGTCCAACGCCATCGACGTGGTCGAGGGCACGGAAAACCGCCACCTGCACCTGCGCGCCACCCGCGCGGGCGACATGGTCGAGATCACGCTGCGCGATCATGGCCCCGGCGTGCCGGATGCCTTGCAGGGCCGGATTTTCGACCCGTTCTTTTCCACCAAGGAAGTGGGCAAGGGCTTGGGGTTGGGCCTGTCGATCACCTATAACATCGTGCGCGATTTCGGCGGGCGGCTGAGCGTGGCCAATCATCCGCAGGGTGGGGCGGTGTTCACGTTGGTTCTGCCCGCAGCCGTTTTGCCCGAACTGGATGCGGCAGAATGAGCGGCGCGCCGGTTTTCCTGATAGATGATGACGCCGACCTGCGCCGCTCGACAGAGCAGGCGCTGGATCTTGCGGGCCTAAGCCCCGAAGGATTTGCCCGCGCCGAACCCGTTCTGGACCGGATGACCGCCGGGTTCGGGGGGGTCGTCATTACTGATATTCGGATGCCGGGGCTGGACGGGCTAAGCCTGATGACCCGCATTCACGACATCGACCCGGAAATCCCGGTCATCCTGATAACCGGCCATGGCGATGTGCCGCTGGCCGTGCGGGCCATGCGCGAGGGGGCGCATGATTTTCTGGAAAAGCCTTTCTCGGGCGCGCAACTGGCCGGCATCGCCGCGCGGGCGCTGGAATATCGAAAGCTGGTGCTGGACAACCGCCGCCTGCGGGCCGTTGCCGGACAGGCGGATGATCTGGAAGCGCGGTTGGTCGGGCGCTCGAACGCAATGATCGCGCTGCGCCGTCAGCTGCGCACCATTGGCCCGTCAGATGCCGATGTGCTGATCGTGGGCGAAACCGGCACTGGCAAGGAAGTGGTCGCACGCGCCCTGCACGACATGTCGGCGCGGGCTGCGAAGCCCTTCGTTGCGATCACCTGTAGCGCGCTGCCCGACACGTTGATTGAATCAGAGCTGTTCGGCCATGAGGCAGGCGCGTTTCCCGGCGCGCTGCGCGCGCGGTCGGGCAAGTTCGACCATGCGCGCGGCGGCACGATCCTGCTGGATGACATCGGCGCCATGCCGCCCGATCTGCAAGCCAAGTTCCTGCGCGTGATCGAAGAGCGCGTGATCTCGCCGCTTGGGTCGAACGAGTTGCGCGAGCTGGATGTGCGCTTCATCGCCACCAGCCGGGTGCCCTTGGAAGACCTTGTCGCAGAGGGGCGGTTCCGGCCCGACCTGCTCTATCGTCTGAATGCCGTCAGCCTGACCGTGCCGCCCTTGCGGGACCGGGCAGAGGACATTCCTGCGCTTTTCTCGCAGCTCTTGGCAAGCGCTCAGGCCCGCCACAGCCTGACCCCGCGCCGCCCAAGCCCGGCGATGCTGGCGCAGTTGGCCACTCTCGACTGGCCCGGCAATGTCCGCGAGTTGCGCAATGTCGCGGAGCGCCATGCGCTGGGCGTGGCGCAGTTGGATGTGCAAGTCTCGGATGACGCCACCGGACGCCTGTCCGACATGATGGCCGCGCATGAGCGTAAGCTGCTGGTCGATGCGCTGATCCGCCATCGCGGTGCGCTGAAACCGGTCTACGAATCCCTCGGCCTGTCGCGCAAGGCGCTTTACGACAAGCTGACGCGCCACGGGATTGACAAGGCCCAGTTTCACGACAGCGCACAAGATGAGTAGCATTCGACACATGACGGGCGCGTGATGGGTAGAATTCTACACATCGACCTTATTTGATTGCGCTAACTTCGTGATCATCCAAGCGCGCGCTTGCAATGGCTGCCCCCGGCCTATCCTTTTCCCCCGTGCCTTGGTGCCCAAGAGAGGGGGCGCCATGGATCACGGCGAAAATACGCAAATCCATGGGAGGATCTTCATGCGTTATACCAAATTCACGGCCTTGGCCGCTGCTGCCCTTGTGACCGCGTCGATGGCGCAAGCACAGGACCGCTCGGACTGGCCCGCCAGCTTCACCGTTGGCACGGCAAGCCAGGGCGGCACGTTCTTCGCCTATGGCTCTGGCTGGGCGAACCTCGTGGCGGAAGAGCTGGGCATTTCCGGCGGTGGCGAAGTCACCGGTGGCCCCATGCAGAACATGGCACTGGTCCACACCGGCGATGCCGCCTTCGGCATGACCACGATGGGCCCGGCAGCGGAATCGCTGGCAGGGACCAACCCGATTGCACCGGGTCTGGCGATGGACAAGGCTTGTGCCATGTTCCCGATGTATCAGACGCCCTTCTCGATCACGGCGCTGTCCTCCTCGGGCATCACCTCAATCTCGGAAATCCCGGACGGTGCACGCATCGGCTTCGGCCCCGCTGGCTCGACCTCTGACACCTATTTCCCGCGTATGCTGGAAACCCTTGGCGTGAATTTCGAGCGCCGCAACGGTGGTTGGTCCGACCTGGGCGGCCAGTTGCAGGATGGCCTGCTGGACGTGATCGCCTTCGCCGCCGGTGTGCCCGTTCCCGCCGTCAGCCAGCTGGAAGTTCAGACCGACGTGAACATCATCGAGTTCACCGAGGAAGAGCAGGCAACCATCGCCGCGAACTACCCGGTTTCGGCTTTCGAGATCGCGGCAGACACCTACACTACGCTGGAAGCACCTGCGCGGTCCGTGTCGATGTGGAACTTCGCGATCGCAAATTGCGACCTGCCGGAAAGCTTCGTCTATGAGGCGACCAATGTCGTGATGTCGGATAACGAGCGTATGGTGAACATCCACCGCGCCGCGACCCAGACCCTGCCCGAGCACTGGGACAAGAACAACGTCCTGAAGTGGCATCCCGGCGCAGCACGCTGGTTCATTGAGAATGCCGGTGCGGAAATTCCCGCCGACATGATCTACGGCGGCTAATTCGCCGATCTATCGGGCCATCCCTGCCTGCGGGGGTGGCCCTTTCTTTGTATTTGGGCCGCCCAAGGCCTGCATCATGTCAACAGGTAGCGCCCGTGTCAGACAAAGATCTCGAACAAACGTCACCCGTGCTTGCCGAAGGGGTCGATGAAGAACCCGTTGTCGGCAATGCGCGCCAGTTTCATGGCAAGATCCTGATTGCCGCCAGTATCCTCTCGGCGCTTTACGCCGCGTTTCACATGGCGGCGCTGAACGGTCTGTCGATCCGCGATCTGACCGGCATAAACGTGCCGCTTTTGCCGCGTTTCCCGATGGAGACGTGGAATTTCCGCATCGTCCACGTCTCGGGCGCCTTGCTGCTGGGGTTCATGCTGTTCGCGTCGGTCCGCTTCTCTGACGAGCCAGCAACGGGGCAGCGCCCGAACCTCTTGGTGCGCGGCCTGTCATGGCTGCTGATGTTGCCCGCGCTGTTTTCGGTGGGCGTGGCGGCGTGGTTCGGCAGCCTGATCGAGGGCGGCGTCATGTGGAACGGCATGGATGCCACGCTGAAATTCCGAGAGATCTACCTGTTCGGCATTCCGCTGATGGTGGCCACAGTGGGCGGGATTGTCCTGTCTTGGGTCGAGCGTTTGCCGCGCCATGCGTTTTCAGTCACGGACCTTGTGCTGGGGGTTTGCGGGATTGCCGTCGCGACCTACCTGATCGTCATCTTCGGCACGCTCATGCGCAACTCGACCGGCACGCCTTTCGCGCCCATCGGGATTTCGATCGCGGCGCTGGCGGGCACCTTGCTTATCCTGGAACTGACGCGGCGTGTGGCCGGTCTGGCGCTGGTCATCATCTCTGTCGTGTTCCTGATCTATGTCTTTACCGGTCAATACCTGCCCGGCTTCCTGAACTCGCCCGCCATTTCGTGGGAACGGTTCTTTAGCCAGGTCTATACAGATGCCGGTATCCTTGGGCCGACGACGGCGGTGTCCTCGACCTATATCATCCTGTTCATCATCTTCGCGGCGTTCCTGTCGGCGTCGAAAGTGGGCGATTACTTCGTGAATTTCGCCTTCGCGACGGCTGGGCGCGCACGCGGTGGTCCGGCCAAGGTGTCGATCTTCGCATCGGGCCTGATGGGCATGATTAACGGCACCAGCGCGGGCAATGTGGTGGCGACGGGCTCGCTGACCATCCCGCTGATGAAGAAGGTGGGCTATCACAAGAAAACCGCGGGCGCGGTGGAAGCGGCGGCGTCGACCGGCGGGCAGATCATGCCGCCGATCATGGGCGCGGGTGCTTTCATCATGGCAGAGATCACCGGCATTCCCTATCAGGAAATCGCCATTGCCGCGATCATTCCGGCGGTGCTGTATTTCGCCTGTGTCTACCTGATGGTCGATTTCGAAGCGGCAAAGCTGGGTATGCGCGGGATGCGCAAGGACGAGCTGCCGAAACTGCCGGACATGCTGAAAAAGGTGTTCCTGTTCCTGCCGATCATCATCCTGATCGTGGCCCTGTTCCAAGGCTATTCGGTCATTCGCGCGGGCACCTTGGCGACCATTTCGGCGGCGGTGGTCAGTTGGCTGACGCCCTATCGCATGGACCTGAAAGCGATCTATCGCGCGTTTGAGAGCGCGGGGCAGATGTCGATCCAGATCATCGTGGTCTGCGCTTGCGCGGGGATCATCGTGGGCGTCATTTCGCTGACGGGTGTGGGTGCGCGCTTCTCGAACCTGTTGCTGGGTCTGGCGGCCACCTCGCAATTGCTGGCGCTGTTCTTCGCCATGTGCATCGCGATCCTGCTGGGCATGGGGATGCCCACGACGGCAGCCTACGCAGTGGCGGCATCGGTGGTGGCGCCGGGGCTGGTGAACTTGGGCATTCCGCAGCTGACCGCGCATTTCTTCGTGTTCTACTATGCGGTTTTGTCGGCCATCACGCCGCCCGTGGCACTCGCCTCTTACGCGGCGGCGGGCATTTCGGGCGCGAACCCGATCGAGACCTCGGTCACATCCTTCAAGATGGGGCTTGCCGCCTTCGTGGTGCCGTTCATGTTCTTCTACAACAGCGCCCTTCTGATGCAGGGCACATGGTTTGAAGTGGCACATGTGTTCGTCACGGCGATGCTGGGCGTCTACCTGCTGGCGGCAGCCGTGCAGGGGTGGCTCTTCGGCAAGGTCAACCCGTATCTGCGCGTGGTCATCGGCATAGGCGCGCTTGCCATGATCGCAGGCGGCTGGCTGTCTGACGCGATTGGTCTGGGCATCATGGCGCTGGCATTTGCTGTCCAGCGCGGGTTCCTGACGCCGAAGAACGCGGCGCGCGGGGCGGATTGATCGCTAAATCACGCCAATGAAAAGGGCCGCCCCACGGGGCGGCCTTTTGCGTTTTGAACGTAGGCAGATGGCGTTCAGCCGAAAGCGTCCGGCTCTGACGCTTTGCGGCGCGCGACGTAATCGGCCAGCGCCTCGTTCACGGCGGGGTCCAGGCTGGGCTGCTGGTAGTCGCCCAAAAGCTTGTTCACCCGGGCTGTGGCCAGCGTTTGCGTATCGCGCGCGCCTTCTTCTTCCCATGTCTCGAACGGTTTGTAATCCAGCAGGTCCGACCGCCAGAACGCGTCTTTGAAATTGGCCTGCGTATGCGCGCAGCCAAGGAAATGGCCGCCGGGACCAACCTCGCGCAGCGCGTCCATGGCCTGACCGTTTGCGGACATGTCCACGCCCTTGGCCAGATGGTGCAGCGCGCCCAACTGGTCGGCATCCATGACGAATTTCTCGTAAGACGCCACAAGCCCGCCTTCCAGCCATCCGCAGGCATGGAGCATGAAGTTGACCCCCGACAAGAGCGCCATGTTCAGGCTGTTCGCGGTTTCATAGGCGGCTTGTGCATCGGGCAGCTTGGACCCGCAGAACGACCCGCCAGAGCGGTAGGGCAGCCCCAGCCGCCGCGCCAACTGCCCCGCGCCATAGGTAATCAACGAGGCTTCGGGCGTGCCGAAGGTGGGCGCGCCGCTGTTCATGTCGATCGAGGTGACGAACGCGCCCATGATGACCGGCGCGCCGGGACGCACCAACTGGCTATAGGCGACACCCGCCAGCACCTCGGCCAAGACCTGCGTCAGCGTGCCTGCCACGGTCGTGGGGGCCATGGCCCCGCCCACGATGAAAGGCGAGATGATGCAGGCCTGATTGGCGCGGGCATACACCTCCAGAGCGCCCATCATGGTCGAATCGAAGGTCAGCGGGCTGTTGATGTTGATGAGCGAGGTCATCACCGTGTTCTGATCGACGAAATCGGCCCCGAACAACAGCTTCGACATCTCGACCGAATCTGTTGCGCGCACGGGTTCGGTCACGGACCCCATATAGGGCTTGTCAGACAGGGTCATATGCGCCTGCAACATGTCCAGATGGCGCTTGTTCACGGCCACATCCGTCGGCTCGCAGACTGTGCCGCCGGAATGGTGCAGCCATTTCGACATGTAGCCCAGCTTCACGAAATTGCGGAAGTCTTCCATCGTGGCATAGCGTCGCCCGCTATTGGCTGAGCGCACGAAAGGCGGGCCATACACCGGGGCCAGCACCAGGTTGCGACCGCCGATTTCGACATTACGTGCCGGGTTGCGGGCGTGCTGGGTGAAACTTGCGGGCGCAGTGGCGCACAGTCTGCGCGCCAGCCCGCGCGGAATGCGCACGCGCTCGCCGTCGATCTCTGCCCCTGCTTCGCGCCAGAGCGCCAAGGCGGCTGGGTTCTCGGCAAAGACGACACCGATCTCGGCCAGAACGGTCTCGGCATTGGCCTCGATGATGGCCAGCGCCTCTTCGTTCAGAACCTCTAGGTTGGGGATGTTCCGCTCGATATAGCGCGCGCTCTCCAGACTGACGGCAGAGCGCGCTGCCCGCCGGGCCGCGCCACCGCCGCCGCTGCGCCCGCGCCGTCCACCTGTTGCCGCCTCTGCGCTTGCCGCTGCCGGTTCCGCCATATCTGCCTACTCCCTACAGGCCCGGCCTGAACCGTCAGGCGGGATATTGCCCCTTTCTACAAAGCCGGGTTGCGGATCAATGGCCAAATAGCGGCGCTTCGCGGTGCAAAGCGACACTTTGGCCGCGCCTGCTTGCTGGACAGACCGCCCCGCAGCGCATAAACGCGCGGTATAAAACGGGCCGATGCTCTGGGTTTTTGCGGAGTATGCCTTGTGCGTTCGGGGGAACCCCCCATATGCATCCCCCGCCCGACCGAAACGGACCCGGGCAGAGCGACAGGAGCCATGCCATGCTGGACATGCCCAATATCCGCGACACGTTGCGCGCGGCTTACGATCTTGCCCCCAATCCAGAGCTTGCGGCACAGATGCAGGACGAATACGCCCGCATGGCGCGCGTCGTTTCGCCTGCTGATTGGGCTATCCATGCGCCCTATGTCGCCGCGATCAACGCCCTGAAGCGCGAACGCAATGCCACCATTCTGGCGCATAACTATATGACGCCAGAAATATACCACGGCATTGGTGACGTGGTGGGCGACAGCCTGCAATTGGCGATTGCCGCAACCCAGACCGATGCCGATGTGATCGTGCAATGCGGCGTGCATTTCATGGCAGAGACGTCGAAAATCCTGAACCCGTCGAAAACCGTGCTGATGCCCGACATGCAGGCGGGCTGCTCGCTGGCGGAATCGATCACCCCCGCAGGCATTACCCAGATGCGCGCGCGCTATCCCGGCGCGCCCGTGGTCAGCTACGTGAACACCACCGCCGATGTGAAGGCGGCAAGCGATATTTGCTGCACCTCGGCCAATGCCGCGCAGATCATCCGCGCGCTCGATGCCGACACGATCATCATGACGCCCGACCAGTATTTGGCGCAGAACGTGGCGCGCGAGGTGCCCGAAAAGCGGATCGTCTGGTGGGAAGGGTCGTGCATCGTGCATGAACAATATACCGCGCAGGACATCCGCGATTTCCGCGAATGGAACCCCGGCACGCGCATCATCGCCCATCCCGAATGCCCGCCCGACGTGGTGGCAGAGGCGGATTTCTCCGGCTCGACCAAGGGCATTCTGGACTATGTCAGCGCCGAGCGGCCGGAACGCGCGATGCTTGTCACCGAATGCTCGATGGCGTCGAATATCTCGGATGCGCACCCGGAGGTAGAATTCATCGGGCCATGCAACATGTGCCCCTACATGAAGAAGATCACGCTGGAAAAGGTGCTGTGGTCTCTGCATTCCATGACGACAGAGATCACCGTGCCGGATGACGTGGCCGACAAGGCGCGGCTGGCGGTACAGCGCATGATCGACCTGAGCGCGAAAGGCTAGGGGCTTGGACACATCGCGCATCGTGATCGTGGGCGCGGGGCTTGGCGGGTTATACGCCGCCCTGTCGCTTGCGCCGCGCCCCGTGCTGGTCATCTCGCCCGAAACCTTGGGCGAAGGGGCATCCTCGGCTTGGGCGCAAGGCGGAATTGCCGCCGCCATGTCCGCCCCCGACACGCCAGAGGCCCATGCCGAAGACACGATGCGCGCCGGCGCCGGCACCGTCGACCCGGAGGTGGCGCGCATGGTCACGCAGGCCGCGCGCGACCATATTCTGGATCTGGCCGAGCGCGGCACGCCCTTTGACCGCGACCGCGACGGCGGGTTTGTCATGAACCATGAGGCCGCGCATTCCACCGCCCGCGTGGTGCGCGTGCAAGGCGACCAGGCGGGCCGCAAGATCATGGAAACGCTGATCGCGATCGTTCGCGCCACACCCTCGGTGCAGGTCATGGAAGGTGTGATCGCACAAGGCTTGCTGACCGAAGGCGACCGCGTTGTCGGGCTGCGATTGGCGCAGGTCACGGATGCGGGCGTCAGCGCGCCGGTTGACTTGCGCGCGCCCGCGGTGCTGCTCGCCGGTGGCGGCTCTGGCGGGCTATACGCGCTGACCACCAACCCCGCGCGCATTCGCGGGCAGGTCATGGGCATGGCCGCACGGGCTGGCGCGCGCATGGCCGATATGGAATTCGTGCAGTTTCACCCCACCGCGATGGATGTGGGGCTGGACCCTGCACCCTTGGCGACAGAGGCCTTGCGCGGGGCCGGGGCGGTGCTGGTCAACGCGGACGGCACCCGCTTCATGCGCGGCGAGCACCCGGCGGCGGAACTCGCGCCGCGCGACATCGTGGCGCGCGCGGTCTTTGCACAGACACAAGCGGGCAACCGCCCCGCGCTGGATACGCGCGCGGCCTTGGGCGCGCGGGTTGTGACAGAGTTTCCGGTCGTCGCCGAAGCCTGCATGCGCGCGGGGCTGGACCCTGTCACGCAACCCATCCCGGTGGCGGCGGCTGCGCATTACCACATGGGCGGCGTCGCGGTGGACCAGCGGGGCCGAAGTTCACTGTCCGGCTTGTGGGTCTGTGGTGAAGCCGCGTCCACAGGGCTGCACGGCGCGAACCGTCTGGCCTCTAACGGGGTGCTGGAAGCGCTGGTCTTCGCCCGCGCCTGCGCGCAGGACATCGGCACCGGGATTGCGCCGTCAGATGCGGCCCCGGTGGCTTTGGCGTTTGCCGGGCTGGGCATAGCGCCCGACCCGGATGCGGTCGCAGAACTGCGCCGCACCATGACGGACCTTGTCGGCGTCCGCCGCACGGGTGCGGGGTTGCAACAGGCCTTGGACGTGATCGACCGGCTGGACCATGCCCACTCCGATTGCCCCGATTTCGGCAATATGTGCGCCACCGCGCGCCTGATCGCGGCCAGCGCGCTGGCGCGCCGCGAAAGCCGGGGCGCGCATTGGCGCGACGATTTTCCGGCCACCGACCCCGCGCAAGCCGCGCGCAGTTTCACCACCCTTACTGATGTCTTGGAGCGCGCATGATCCCTGCTATTCCCGATTTGCTGCTGGAACCCTTGGTGCGCGCGGCCCTGATCGAAGACCTTGGCCCGAATGGCGACGCGACAACGCGCGCTGTGATCGGTCCCGACCTGACCTATAGCGCGCGACTGAACGCGCGCGTGGCCGGTGTCGTATCGGGCGTGCAGGCGGCGGTGCTGGCCTTTCGGCTGGTCGATCCAGCCTTGCGCGTGACCGTGTTGCACGCAGATGGCGCACGGGTTGCGCCGGGCGACACGATCCTGACGATTGATGGCGCTGCGGCCTCTATCCTCAGTGCCGAGCGCGTTGCGCTGAATTTCATGGGCCGTTTGACCGGCATTGCCACGCTGACCGCGGCCTTCGTGGCCGAAACGCAGGGTCACAAGGCACGCATCACCTGCACGCGCAAGACCACGCCGGGGCTGCGGCTGGTCGAAAAACAGGCGGTGCTGCATGGCGGCGGCAGCCCGCACCGCTACAGCCTCTCGGACGCGATCCTGATAAAGGACAACCATATCGCGGCGGCGGGGGGTGTGGCAGAGGTGCTGAGCGCAGCGCGCGACCGCGCAGGCCATATGATGCGCATCGAGATCGAGGTCGATACGCTTGCCCAGCTAGAGCAGGTGCTAACCACGGGCGGCGCGGATGTGGTGCTTCTGGACAATATGGACACCGCGTCACTGGCGCAGGCGGTGCAGATGGTCGCGGGGCGGCTTGTGACCGAAGCCTCTGGCAATATGCGGCTGGAGCGGATTGCCGAGGTCGCGGCAACCGGGGTCGATTTCATCTCGGTCGGCGCGCTGACGCATTCGGCGCAGGTGGCGGATCTGGGGCTGGATTTCTGAACTCGTGCGTTGCACATGTTAAATTTTTGACCGCCCATCTTGCCCGATGCCCCGGCACAAGCTAGGGGATCGGGCATGACCTCCGCGACCCGTTCCTTCCGCTCTGATTTGAGCGCCGTTCTGGCGCTGGGCTTGCCCTTGGCGGGCAGCCATGTCGCGCAATTCATGCTGGCCGTGACCGACACGGTCATGCTGGGCTGGTATGACGTGGTCGATCTGGCCGCCAGCGTGATCGGGGCCGCCGTCTATTTCATGCTGTTCACCTTCGGGCTTGGCTTTGCCAATGCCGTCATGCCGCTGGTGGCGACGGCTAGCGCATCGGCGGATGATACGGATGTGCGGCGCGTCACGCGCATGGGGTTATGGCTCTCCGCAGGGTTTGCGGTGGTGGTCTACCCGGTCTTTTGGTTCTCTGGCACGATCCTGTCAGTGCTCGGTCAGCCGCCAGAGGTCATTCCGCTTGCGCAGGACTACCTGCGCCTGATGGGGATCGCGCTTTTCCCGGCGCTGGCTGTGGCCGTGCTGAAAAACTACCTTGCCGCGCTGGGCCGGACGCAAGTGGCGCTGTGGTTGACCGTGTCGGCCGTATTCCTGAATATCGCGCTGAACTGGGTGCTGATTTTCGGCAATCTGGGCTTTCCAGAAATGGGTGTGCGCGGGGCGGCCCATGCCTCTATCTGGGTGCAGGTGGCAACCGTGGCGGGTCTGGCGCTCTATTGCGCGCGCTCGGAAGGGTTGCGCCGCTACACGCTGTTCCAGCGGCTTTGGCGCCCCGATTGGCAGGCGATGGGGCAGGTCTGGCGCTTGGGCTGGCCCATCGGCGTGGCGCTGATCGCGGAAACCGCGTTGTTTTCCGCTGTGGCCATTTTGGTTGGTCGACTGGGGACACTGGAATTGGCCGCCCATGGGATCGCAGTCGAGATTTCAGCCGCCATGTTCATGATCCATATGGGGTTTTCAAACGCGGGCACCGTTTTGGTCGGTCGCGCGCGCGGGCGCGGGGACACGGACGGGCTGCGTGCGGGCGCGAGGGCCACGATCTTCGCCTCTGTCTGTTTGGCGCTGGGCACGATGGTGATCTATGTCCTGTTTGGCGGCCAGTTGATCGGACTGTTCCTGTCGCCCGACGAGCCCGCGCGCGATCAGATCATCGCGCTGGGCGCGGTGCTGATGATGGTCGCGGCGCTGTTCCAACTGGCGGATGGCGCGCAAGTGGTCGCCATGGGCTTGTTGCGCGGGGTGCAGGATACCAAGGTGCCGATGTGGATTGCCGCTTTCAGCTATTGGGGCATCGGCTTTCCGGCGGGCTATGTCTTTGGGCTGGTGCTGGACTGGGGCGCACCGGGTATCTGGATCGGGCTGGTTGTGGGGCTTGGCACGGCGGGGGCGCTTCTGATGTGGCGCTTCTGGTCAGGGCGCGCGGTTGCGGTTTAGCCCAGCAGGCGCGGATGCTCTATTGCCGGACATTTGTCCCAGATCACCGTCACACCGCGTGACGCGGCGCGGGCGGCTGCGTCCCGGTCGAAAACCCCCAACTGCATCCAGATCGTGCGTAAATTCGGCAGATACGCAAGCGCATCATCAACCACGCCGCCAACCTCTTCGGAGCGGCGGAATATATCGACCAGATCCACATCTGGCGGGCAGTCGGCGAGCGAGGCGCGGATTGTCTCGCCCTCGAAAAGCTGCCCGGCAAGACCGGGATTGACAGGGATGACCCTGTAACCCTTCCGCACCAAGAACCGCGCCACCCCGTGGCTGGGCCGCGCGGGATTTGCCGAGAAGCCGACGAGCGCGATCACGCGCGTGTCGGTGAGGACATTGCACAGTGTGGTGTCGGACGCAGGCTGCATTGCGCGATGCTGACGCGCGAAAGGCGGCTGTGCAACAGAAAAAAGCCCGGCGCGGGCGCCGGGCCTAGGTGCGGAACGAGGGACAGTAACAGTGCGGCGCGGGTGTTCCGGCCCGACGCCATCATACATAAATGGGGGCGGAGATACGAGTTTCCAGAGATGCTCGCAAAAAGGTTACAGCGGATGGTGCCGCCTGCGGGGTTTTCTATGCCCGGTCGCTTGGGGTGCGTGGGCAAGCGAAACCTTGAAAAGGTTTCGGGCCGATTTCTTGGGAAGAAATCGGCGTCAGCCATTGGATCGGGGCGCGGTTGCAGAAGATAATGATCTGCCCGGAATTCTCGGCCACCTGATACCCCCGCCTGTCAATCTCTCGCAAGAACAGGTCCATCCCGACATAGCGTTCGATGTCGCGTGCCTTGCGCCGGATCACCGCGCCTTGTTGCACGGCCTTTGACGCGAACAGGTCGCGCAGCCAGATTTCGGGCGAAAGAGGAGAGTTGGGGGTCCGCATCCCCAAATGCTGCCCGAAACGCGTTAATGGCAGGTTAAACCGTGACGGCGTCGCTTACCGCCGTCGCCGTTTCACGCCGCCGCGCTGCCCCGGTTTCCCGGCGGTAGAGCGCGGCTTCACGGCAGTGTCGACCGCCTCGTCCACGGCCGTTTGCCGCGCGAGCGGGTCGTCGGCGATGGCAAGCTCCACTGCTTCCAGCCGTTTGATCTCGTCCCGCAGGCGCGCGGCTTCCTCGAATTCCAGGTTCTCGGCGGCCTTGCGCATGTCGGTTTTCAGCCCTTCCAGATGCGCCTGCAAATTCGCGCCGGGTTTGACCTTGTCCACCTTTGCCGTGACCCGCGCCATGTCGGTGTCGCCCTGATAGAGGCCTGCCAGCACATCCTCGACATTCTTGCGCACGGTCTGGGGGGTGATGCCATGTGTCTCATTATAGGCGATTTGCTTTTCGCGGCGGCGGTTGGTTTCGTTCAGAGCACGTTCCATGCTGCCGGTCACGCGGTCGGCATACATGATAACCCGGCCATCGGCGTTGCGCGCCGCGCGCCCGATGGTCTGGATAAGCGAGGTTTCCGAGCGCAGGAACCCTTCCTTGTCGGCGTCAAGGATCGCCACAAGCCCGCATTCGGGAATATCCAGCCCTTCGCGCAACAGGTTGATCCCCACCAGCACATCGAACGCGCCCAGCCTCAGATCGCGCAGGATTTCGATGCGCTCGATCGTGTCGATGTCGCTATGCATGTAGCGCACGCGGATGCCTTGTTCGTGCAGGTATTCCGTCAGATCCTCGGCCATACGCTTTGTCAGCACAGTGCAGAGCACGCGCAAATCCTTGGCCGCGACCTTGCGGATTTCGTCCAGAAGGTCGTCCACCTGCGTGGCGACGGGGCGGATTTCGACCTCGGGGTCCAACAGCCCCGTCGGGCGGATGACTTGTTCGGTGAACACGCCGCCAGCCTGATCCAGCTCCCATGCCGCTGGCGTGGCCGATACGAACACCGATTGCGGGCGCATGGCGTCCCATTCCTCGAATTTCAGCGGTCGATTGTCCATGCAGCTTGGCAGGCGGAACCCGTGTTCGGCCAGCGTGAACTTGCGCCGGTAGTCGCCCCGATACATGCCGCCGATCTGTGGCACAGAGACGTGGCTCTCATCGGCAAACACGATCGCATTGTCGGGGATGAATTCGAACAGGGTGGGCGGCGGCTCGCCCGGCGCGCGGCCCGTCAGGTAACGCGAATAATTCTCGATCCCGTTACACACACCCGTCGCTTCCAGCATTTCCAGATCGAATTTCGTGCGCTGCTCCAACCGCTGCGCTTCCAGCAGTTTCCCCTCGGCCACGAATTGATCCAGCCGTTGCTGCAATTCCAGCTTTATGCCCTTTGTCGCCTGCTGCATCGTGGGGCGTGGGGTGACGTAGTGGCTGTTGGCATAGATGCGGATCTGCTCGAACGTGTCGGTCTTGGCCCCGGTCAGCGGGTCGAATTCGGTGATCGCTTCCAACTCTTCGCCGAAAAAGGACAACCGCCAGGCGCGGTCCTCAAGGTGGGCGGGCCAAAGTTCGATCACATCGCCACGCACGCGGAAACTGCCACGCTGGAACGCCGCATCGTTGCGCCGATAGGCTTGCGCGACTAGTTCCGACATGACCTTGCGGGGGTCATAGACCTCGCCCACCTTCATGTCTTGGGTCATGGCCGAATAGGTCTCGACAGAGCCGATGCCGTAGATACACGACACAGAGGCCACGATAATCACATCATCGCGTTCCAGCAGCGCGCGGGTGGCCGAGTGGCGCATCCGGTCGATCTGTTCGTTGATCTGGCTTTCCTTCTCGATGAAGGTGTCAGAGCGCGGCACATAGGCCTCTGGCTGGTAATAGTCGTAATAGCTGACGAAATACTCGACGGCATTGTCGGGGAAAAAGCCCTTGAACTCGCCGTATAGCTGCGCGGCCAGGGTCTTGTTCGGGGCAAGGATGATCGCGGGGCGCTGCGTCTCCTCTATGATCTTGGCCATGGTGTAGGTCTTGCCGGTGCCGGTTGCGCCCAGCAGCACCTGGTTGCGCTCGCCCTCGCGCACCCCTTGGGCCAGTTCGGCAATTGCCGTGGGCTGGTCGCCCGCGGGCTGGAAGGGGCTGGCCATGCGAAAGCGCTTGCCCCCTTCCAGCTTGGGACGGGTCAGCACATCGGGGCGTTCGGTGGGCATGTTCGTGTTGTTATGCGGCATGGGCAGCGATCCTTTGTCTGCCCCATAGGTGGGCTTGCGGGGCAGGGGTTCAACCCG
Source organism: Roseibaca sp. Y0-43 (assembly GCF_020667835.1). Lineage (GTDB taxonomy): Bacteria > Pseudomonadota > Alphaproteobacteria > Rhodobacterales > Rhodobacteraceae > Roseinatronobacter. The sequence continues at coordinate 12,015 of NZ_JAFMPR010000006.1, read as the reverse complement.
GTTCTTGCACGGCAGGCGCGCGCGCGCTAGCCATATCGGAAACGGAGCGCCCATGTCCGACATCCTGACCCGCACAAAGCAGATCTTGGCCGAATTGGTAGCTTTCCCGTCCATCTCGGCCGATGGTAACCGGGCGGTGACAGAGCATATCGCGGCGCTTTTGGACGCTTCCGGGGTGCGCTATTGGCTGGAGCCGGACGCGACGGGGGCCAAGCTGAACCTGTTTGCAACCATTGGCCCGGATGGTACGGGTGGGGTTATCCTGTCGGGGCACACGGATGTTGTGCCGGTCGAAGGGCAGCCATGGACGAGCGATCCATTTGCGATGGCCGAACGGGACGGGCGGCTTTACGGGCGCGGCACCTGTGACATGAAGGGCTTTGTCGCGGCCTGCATCGCCATGGCGCCCGTATTCGCCGCGCGTGACCTGAAAGTGCCGGTGCATTTCGCTTTTACCTATGACGAGGAAGTGGGCTGCTTCGGCGCGCAGGCCTTGACGCAATCCCTGACGGCAAGCGGGATCAAGCCCGCCGCCGCGATCATTGGCGAACCGTCGATGATGCAGCCGGTCGAGGGGCACAAGGGCTGTTTCGAATACACCACCCGCTTCACCGGGCTGGAGGGCCACGGGTCCAGCCCCGATCTGGGGGTGAACGCGGTCGAATATGCCGCGATCTGGGCGCAAAAGCTGGTGGCGCTGCGCGAGGCATTGAAAGCCCGCGCCCCGCAATCCAGCGCATTCGTGCCGCCGCATTCGACCATCAATATCGGGCTGCTTTCGGGGGGCGTGGCGCATAACGTCATCCCCGGTGCCGCGCGCATGGAATGGGAAATGCGGCCTGTCACCCCCGAAGACGCGGCCTTCGTCAAAACCGAGCTGGCCGCGCTGCGGGACGCGCTGCTGCCGAAGATGCGCGCGGTTTACCCCGATGCCGCGATAGAGACCGAAACCATTGCCGAGGTCGTGGGCTTGATGCCCGACCCCGCTAGCCCCGCCACGCGGCTGGTGATGGAGTTGACCGGCGCCAACCGCGCGGGGCTGGTGCCCTTCGGCACCGAGGCGGGGCTGTTTCAAGAGATCGGTATCCCGTCGGTCATCTGCGGCCCGGGCGACATAGCGCAGGCGCATAAGCCCGACGAATTCCTGTCGCTGGATCAGCTTGCGGCTTGCCTGACCATGCTGGAAAAACTGGCCGACCGGCTGGAGCGCGGCGCGCTCTAAAGCGTGTCTTGCTGCATCTGCTGTGCCATGGCCACGCCCACCCGGCGCGAGATCTCGACAAAGACCTCGTCGAAAGCATGGAACATGGCGCGGTTGAACGCGTCGCCCGCCGGGCTTGCGGCATGGGCGATGTAGTCGTTCATCTCGCTCTCCGACAGCGGCTGATAGGCCAGCAAGAAGTAGGACTCGGCCCAATCGGTCACATCGCTGCGAATGGCCCCTTCCTGCGCCCAGACCAATGATAACAGATCCGCGCCGGCCATGCCTGCCATCCAGCCCGCTTCGGCCATGCCGTTGTAATAGGCCAGCGACGTGTTCAGCCCCAGCGAGACATTCAGCTCGATCAGGTCATTGACGGCGATACGCTCTTGCACAAGCGCCAGCGCGCGGGCCTGCGGGGTGCTCCGCGGCGCATCGCGCGCCTCTTCCAGCGCGATACGGGCGGCGTCGTCGATTTCTTCGGACAAAAGCGCGCGCCGGGCTGAAACCTCGAGTTGCAGCACCCGGCGGCCCAACGCGCTTTGGGCAAATGCCAAGGCCTCGCGCCGCGTGTCTTCGTCCAGACGTGCCTCCAGCGCGACGACGAAATCGTCATGCATCCGGTCGGCATTGTAGATCACGCCGATCGCGCGCTCCCAACTGGCCCGGCCTGCGGCGTCTTGCGGCACGGTCGGGTCGGACAGGGTCGCGCTGCGCCCTTCCTCGGCCATGATGTCGAACAATTCCGGCAACAAATAGCTGTCGGACAACTCGCTGGCGCGCGCAGTGATCGCGACCACCCCCAGCACAAGCCCCAACACCGCAATACGCATCGCTCTCAGCATCTTCGCCTCTCGGTCAACCAGCAGTGTTCAGGATAGGGCAAGAGCGGGGCGGGGCCAAAACACTTTCCCGCGTTTCGGCAAAGGATTGCCATGGATTTTCCTCTTGCGCTGGCGCGGCTGAGCAAGTAATTCCCACCCGACCGCGGAGAGGTGCCGGAGTGGTCGAACGGGGCGGTCTCGAAAACCGTTGTCCCTTCACGGGGACCCAGGGTTCGAATCCCTGTCTCTCCGCCAACGCAAGCAGTTAAGTATATGATTCAATTCAAAAAATACGTATGATGCTTTTGCGATCCCATGATTGTTCCCATGTGAGGTATTCCGCTTGATTGACCAAAGACACGCGATAGCGTCGTGATCTTATGACGGGGCAGCACGTCAGCGCCCATTGATTGTCGAAGCCCATCAACCCAGCTTTCTCGAGAATCGCGAAACATTCGGCACCCTTGCAAAGGCACTCTCTGCATCTCCACGGTCACCCCAGAAGAACTCGCCTCCCAGACTTTCCAGTCGCCCTCGATTGTCCTTGAAGAATTGCTCGGCAAACTCGGCTTGCTGCCTGTCCGGGAATGATCCTTGCAGATGGATCACCCACTTCCCTGCCCCGCCCGGTGGAAATCCGGAATTGAGCTGAGCGCATCGCGCCACCAGGTCATTCGACACCCCGATCTTGACCAACGCAGGGGATTTCCCGAAACCCTTTGATCTGCCAACAAGCGCGTGACCATCTCCGTCGAATCGCGCCAGATAGAGGAAAGTCTCTCCATCTTCATAGATTGATGTGCGGGTGCCCGATGATCCCGGAAATGCTATTGACGGTGTCCAGACTGTCCCGAAGGCCGATTTGACCACCCCGTCCAACACAGGCGGTTCCCTCCAGACATTGACCTCACTCACCCGGATCTTCAACGCCTGAGCAATCTCGTCCGGGTCAAGGGCTGCCCCCCAGACACCAAGGCCTTGCCCTGCCTCGGGCCGGTAGGTCCGGAAGGCAATATCGCGGATCATCAGCTTTTCATCAGTCCGCCATGCACGGCGCACCGGAATGCCGAATGTCCAGCGATCCTTCCAACCCCGATCTGCCTTGCGCTTCAGCGCGTCGGGCGATGCCTTGTCAACATCCATGATCGGTCGTGCATCGACCTGCACAAAGCCCAGCACATACGATCGCAGCGTCTTCTCGGTCTCGGCGGACCCAGAGCCATAGATCAGAATCAGATCCCCATCGCTGATCTCGCGCAGGATGCGGTCGCGTCCGGCTGGCTTGGTCCAGCCGACATAGCCGTCATGTTCGGGGCCAAAGCCGTAGAACGCGCGCATCCACATCGACCTGTTGTCGGGCAATCCTGATGTCATCGGAAATTCCTGTTTTGAAATGATAATCCTTAGCCCCTCAAACAGGTGGCTCTCGCAATAGCGGCAGGCGCGCGGCATCTGTCAGTGCGGCATTCAATGCGCGCAGCCGCGTAAGGGAAATGGGGCGCTGGCCGTTCTTCTGGGGTTTTCCGCAGGCATCCCAGACCACCCCGCCGGGGCCGTTATACACCACTCTTACAGGGCCACCCTTGGGGCGATGCAGGGCGATCAGATGTTCGGGGGCATGGCGCAGGGCGACGGATTTGCCCTGGGTCAGTTTTATTTCCACCCGCCGCCCATCCGGGGCCATAGCGTCATGGCCGAGGGTCGAGGCGGGCATCAGCTCAAGCCCGAACATATAGGCCGCGACCACCTCGCCGATGCTACCGACCAGATGACCATCGAGGGTGAATTTGCGGCCCGCGAAGATCGTCTCCAACCCCTCGGACGCGGCATAGAGTGCATCTAGGTGGTTGGTGACTTCTGTCCAGTCCGTGACGGTCATTGCACAACTTCAGTCAAGGCACATATCTTTGGCTGCACATCTACCATGCAGAGTTTGGTGATAATTCAAACATTTGAGCTACTTTCAAAAAGGTCCTCAAGAAATTCCGACACTGGGTGTACACCAGAAAGCCAAAGGAAATCCCTTGCACGCGACGCGGCGACGTAGAGCAGGTGGCGATCTGTATTCAGTATCTCGTCAAGTTGTCCTTCATCCTGTGCAGTCAGCAAGCGCTCGGCAAGCGGCACAATATCCTGATCAAGGGCAATGACCGCGACAGCACGGTATTCAGCACCTTTGGCATCATGCATCGGCATGATCTTGGCATCGATCATTGGCGCAAGTGCGTCAGCCAAGGCCGGGGTGCGCACCAAAACCATAATATCAGCCGCATCGACGCCTTGAGATTGAAGTTTGCCAATCCAAGCCTGAAGTGCAGCGATTTCATCCGTCCGATTCGCAAACTTGCCGATCCTGGGCACGGCTCCCTCAAAAACCGATGTGACGCCCAGTCGGTTTTCTTCACTGCCATCAGGTTCCACCAATGTTTCGGGCAACAGGTTGTCACTGCAACGCCGGATCTGATGCGATGTGCGGTAATTCACCTTCAGGCTCCGAGATCTTCCCCGGATCTCCACTCCGGTTGCGCCCCACGGAAATGGCGCGCGAAAAATCCTTTGGCCAATATCGCCCGCAAAAAATAGTCCGTTCTCCACGGCGCCCAACACACGCCCGAGAAGCAGGAGTTCCGGCACAGAGATGTCCTGCGCCTCATCAATCACAGCATGTGAAAACGGCAGCGCTTCTGTGCCAGCCAGTTCATGTGCCAACTGCGCCTCAGTCTTGAGGTTGTGCGCAGCGAGGGCTGTGCGCAGAGCAGAAAACACAGACCATGCAGCCTCTCTGCGCGCAGCAGGCAATCGGACCTTGCGGCCCAGTCGCGGCAGATCACGATAGCTCTCCCAATCGCGCACATTCCAAGCATCAACAATCAAGGACCACTCGTCTCGCAGGAAATCGACAGACAACGGCGCACCTGTCTTGGCGACTGCCTGTCCCAGCAGTTCTGACAGATTTTCTTCAGTAACCAACGCGGTCGGCCCAAATGCTTGCTGATGCAGGTCACGGATCACATCGGCTAAGGCCGCAACATGAATACGCGCGCGCAGGTCTTCAGTTGCCAGCAATGGCAGCTTGCGCGCCAAGGCTTCTGACAAGCGCGAATTAAATGTCGTCAGCAGAACCCGCGCCTTGGGGTCCTGCGCCAGTCGCACGGCTCGGTGCAGTGCAACAACCGTCTTACCGGTCCCGGCAGACCCGATCACACGCGCCGGGCCATTGAAATCGCGCTCGACATATTCGCGCTGGGCGGGGTGAAGATAGACGGTCCAGCGCTCCCATGGGGCCTCCAGCGCCGCACGCAACTCCTCGACGTTTTCCATCACGCGGAAACGGCGGCCAGCATCGGGGTGGGCAAAGGGATCTATGCCAGCCGCAACCAGCACAGGAGTGGGGCGTGTGCCTGTGGCGGCTTGCAGGATGGCTTCGGCAGCTTCGGCGGGCAGGTGGCTGGCAATATCCAGAACCGTGTCTTCGGTCGCGTCCCGCACAATGTCCAGCCAATCCTCGGGCACACCCCAGGACAACAGGCTGTCATCGCTTTCACCCTGAAACAGACGTGGCAGGCGGATCGCTTCTTCGACGTAACGCTGGATCACCACCTCTTGCACAGTCTCGCGGATTTCAACGATCTGCGCCGCCCCCGTGCGCGGGTGGGTGTCGATCCGGCGACTTTCAGCCCAAGCATAGGCATCGTCGTGATGACCGACCCAGGCCAGCAGCGTATCACCCCCCTGTTTGTGCAGCACCAACCGGATGTCGCTGTTCACACGCGCGGTCCAGAACCCCTTGTCGCGGGCGCGGTCCACGCGGTGCATCGACAGGCCCGGGCTGGCAGGGTTCATTTGCAGATCGAAAGCGGCGGTCTTGACGGCTTTCTGCTCCTGCGTAGTCAGACGCGCGAGGGCATCAGAGAAGGTGTCAGCGATGCGGAAGGTCATTCTTCAAGGATTCTTTCGGCAATTCTCTGCCATCTTTTGCTCTTCAAAAAACGGTCAATCACCTGCTCACGCTTTGCTTTCCCGAGTTTCCTAGTATCTGGAGCATTTGCATAAAATGCATGAATTAACTGAGTTCTTTTGAGGGCTTCCAATCGAGCCTCTGTGAGTTTTGTTGGCAACGTTCCTACATACTCCCTCTCTTCAATGGTCTGCTCACGATCTTTCGCGCCCCAAAAATGAACTTGGTGAACACCATTCATCCCGCCTTTCTGTGTCATTCTGGTTCCTTCCTCTCAAACCCCCATCACCTTCATAACTTCATCCCCCAGATGGTTTATCACCTTTACCGCGATCCGCCCTGATTTCGGCCGCGCGAAGGGCCGCGACACCGTGTGTTTCAGACTATCCCATGCCTCTTGATCCACCTCACCCTTAAGCGTCGTCTTCAACTGCTTGTAAGGCACCTCGGCCCCCGGAAAATAGGCGTGGCGGACGAAGAATGACTCCTCATTATAATCCGTATCGATGAACCAGCAGGCGATGTCATCGGGCTCTGACGCCACCACCTGCCCTGTCGCGGGTTTGAAGATATCCACCCCGCGCAGCTCGACCCGATACATGCCGCCTTCTTCGCGCAGTTCGATATCCGGCTCACCAAACACCACGAACAGGTTGCCGCCCCCTGCTTTCAGATCGCCGGCCATGTGCAGATCGGGGTTCATGCGGGCATGCAGGATCGGCAACCTCCCCAGTTTGCGGAACTCGGCGGTGTGCGCATCGAAGTTGAAAGCGCAGGCGATGACGATGTCAAACCCCGCATCTGCGGCCTCGCGCGCGCAGGCGACCAGATCGGCGCGTTGCACGGTGCCGTATTCGGGGCCGATGAAGACGCCTGCGCGGCGCTCGACCTCGCCTTCCATGTAGCGGGCCTCGGCGCTGATCCAGTCACCGGCCCATGGCACGAGGCTGGTGAAATGGATCGCGTCCTCGCGGCCTGATTGCTGCACACCGGCCTTGCGCAGGTTCTCCAGCATCGCCTCGCGGTAATTCTCGGCCTCGGTCGCACCTTTGCGGGCGCCTTGGGCGGCGTCATGTTCGTCGATCAATTCGCCATATTCATTCACGGCTTGGGTGCGGTGGGGCGACAGGCTTTCCACGGTGAACGGCCCCGCCACGCGGATGCGTTTTTTATCCTCGAACGGTTTGTCATAGAGGAATTCGAACTCGGCCTTCGCCGCGATGCTGGCGTCAATCTCGCGTTGGCGGGCGATGCGGGCTTCCCAGAATTGCGCCAGCGCCTCCTTGGCGGCCTGCGGCCAGCCGTCCGGCGCGTCGCGGGGGATTTCCCATTCCATGAAGCCGTTTGCCGGGGCCATCTCGCCGCTGGGCAGTTCAACCTCTCCCGTTGCGGTGAAGTCGATTTCCGCGCCTTTGCGGCCGCCGGTTTGCACTTCGAACGGGGTTTGGTGGCCGCGTAGGGCTGCGTTCAGCGCCGCGCGGGCGTCCTCGACTGCCGGTTGCAGGTTGTCCCAGATCGTGTCGATTTCGGTGTTGTTGGCGATGGATTTCAGGGTGATATGGGGCACGCGCTCATAGACGAAACCGTGGCGGATATCGTTATAGGTTGGCGTGGTGGCGGGGCTGGAGCGTGTCACCTCGGCCTCTTTCCGCTGCCCATCCGCGCTGTCGGCCAGAATATACCACGGGTATTTCGCGCCCATGATGCGGGCGCGGGCAAGGGCCAGCGCCACGCGGGATGTGTCAATCGTGATCCAGCGGCGGCCCCATTGTTCGGCGACATAAGCGGTGGTGCCAGAGCCGCAGGTGGGATCGAGCACCAGATCGCCGGGATCGGTGGCCATGAGGAGGCAGCGTTGTATAACGGTCTCTGAGGTTTGCACAACATAAACGCGTCCACCAGCGCCGGCTGTATCGGTCCAAAGGTTCGTAATCTGATAGGCAGGAAAATCGTCGATGAAACGCCGGTAGCGAAGCGTTGTTGTTGCAGGCGAAAGGCGGCCCGCTTTCGTTAATAAGCGAGCACCAATTTCACCCGTGGTCCAATAGCGCTTTCCTGGGAAAAACTCTCTACCTTCGACCTGAATCGGAAAGTATCCTGGCGGACGCGCGGAAGTGAAATTGTCTAATTGAAAGTATCGGCCATCATCGTTTGATTGCGAATACCGCGCTCCAGATCCAGCGCCAACACCTTGGACCTTTTCACGGAATTGACGACGAAACTTGATCTGAGATTTGTTTTTTCCGTAATAAAGGATGAAATCTGAGGCATTTGCTATGTGTAACCCGGGCTGCCCCCCCGTTTTCTGCACGGTGATCTCTGAAACAAAATTCTCCTCCCCGAACACCTCATCCATCAGCGCCCGCACGCGGTGGACATTCTCATCCCCGATCTGGACAAAGCATGACCCGCTCTCGGTCAGCAATTCCCGCGCCACCACCAGACGGTCGCGCAGATATTGCAGATAGGAATGGATGCCATCGCGCCATGTGTCGCGAAACGCCTTCACCTGTTCGGGTTCCCGCGTCAGGTGATCCAGATTGCCATCCTTCACATCGCGGGACGTGGTGGACCACTGGAAGTTACTGTTGAATTTGATCCCATAGGGCGGGTCGATATAGATCGCCTGCACCTGGCCCTTCAGCCCCTCACGCTCGGCCAGTGACGCCATCACCTGCAACCCGTCGCCCAGGATCATCCGGTTCGACCAGCGGGTGGAATGGCGGTAGAACTCCACCTCGGCCTCGCGGTCCTCATCGGTGATGCCGAAATGGTCAAAGAGGCTTGCGCCCCCACCTTCGCCATTGCGTTTGTTGCCCGCGCGCAGGTCTTCGATAATGGCCTTGGGGTGGACCTGCTCTTGCAGGTAGATGGGCGGCGCATCGACGGTGACGGCGGCCTGATCGATATCCTTGCCGCGCCAGATGATCTGCGGGTCCAGATCGGGGTTGCGCAGGGCGTAGGCGGCCTTGATCGGCTTTGCGTCGTTCGGGTCCATCATAGGCGCGAGTTCGGGCGTGGGGATATTGGCGCGGGTGCCGGGATGGGTGATCGGGTCGATCGGGGTTTTGCGGTCGGTCATTGGTCTTCCTCTGGCAAGGGCAGGGGGCGTGCAGGGTTCTTGAACCCGCTGAACAGCCCGTCAATATGTTCAAACAATCCCGGATCGACCTGCCGCCACAGCGGATCAAGGACGATCTTTACCCCTTCGCGGCGGGCCAGCTTCGCGGCGGGCACGAAATCACTGTCGCCCGCGACCAGAACAATGGTGTCGGCCTGCCGTTTCAGGGTGATCGAGGCGATATCCAGCCCGATGCGCATATCCACGGCCTTTTGGCGAAAGGTGGGGCGGAAATCGGCGTCGGTCAGCGTGGCAAAGTCACGCTTGCCCTTGAGCAGGGCTTGCAGGATGGCAGGTTTCAACTCCCACAGGCTGTCAGGATCGCGGCGCACCTCGCCCAGACGGACGGCCATGTTGGGCATGCGGCGCAGGTTATCGTGCAGGGCGGTGTGGAATTTGGCGATATCGGTTTTGGCGTAATCAATGCTGCGCTTGCTGATCGGCAGGTGCCCTTTGTCCAGATAAGGCCGGGCATCGTAGTAGAAGGCACGATACAGCAGGCTGCGCGGATGGGGGGCGCGTGCCACCTTGTTGATCTGATGCAGATGCGACGAGATCAGGCGGGCAATGTCGCGGATGACAGCATTGGCATCGGTTGTGTCGGTCTTTGGCCTGACACTGCCCAAGCGTTTGAGCAGGTAGCCCCCGTCAATCAGAATGGCCACCCGGCTCATGCGGGCCACCCAAAAGAAAAAGCCCCAAGGGATCGGCACTGTCCAAGATCACGAGGAACGGTGCTTACTGCCAAGGGGCGGATGTGTTGCATGTGGTCATGAACCATACCGGATTTCAAGAATTTTCTGGTCATGCCGGTTCCACCTGCACCATGGCGGTGATGGCGGCATCCAGTTCCGGCCCAAAATCATGGACGGATCGCAGCTCGGCAAAGCCCCAGCGGCCATAGCGACCCAAGCGGTTGATCGCAGGCACCCATTTGTTGCGGGCGGTGTCGGCCTTGAGCATGGCGTCATGGCCACGAAAGCCCTTGACCTCGACGATCAGGGTGGTGGGTTCGGGCGTGTTCAGCCGGATCAGGAAATCGGGCCTGTAGGCGCGGGGTGAGCCTTCGACCAGATAGGGGATCTCGAAGCCCAGATTGTGGTTCTTGGCATAGGCGACCACGCGCGGGTGTTGTTCTATTTCCGCGGCGAGTTTGTCCTCCCAATCACTGTCGGTGATGATCCAGTTGATGTGGGATTTGTCTGGGCGCGGGTGATATCGCGTGGTCTTGGAGGTGTTGAAACTCACATCGCGGGTGGAGCCGAGAGGGTTGTAGGGATCAAGCAACGCCCGCAGAATGCGCTCGCCCCCCGGTTTGTCGATCAATGCGCCGAAGATGATGTCGCAGACCTCATCCGCAAGTTCGCGGTAAAGAAGTTGGGCTGGCATGGTCCCGCCCTTGGTGACCAGATGCCCCTCGTTCAGCCATTGGTTGACGATGCGTTTGGCAGCAGGGAACAGGTGCATCCGCGGGGCTTCATTGGCGTCGCGCAGCTTCTCGAAGATCATGTGCTTGGCGATATTGGCGGCAATGGTCGAGTTGCGCTGTGCTTTGAGGTAATCGAGCGTCAGGATTTCCGTGGCACCCACGATGCCTTGCATGGTGACAACCGTGGCGGCCACCTTTTCGGGGGTTAGAACGTAAGGCTCCAGACCGGAGAAATCAGCATCCAGCCGATCTGGCGGCAGATCTGCGGTGTAGCCTTGAACACGGGGAAAGGTGATCTCGAGAGCGTCACGTTCAGGGGTGACGGCGCGGACACCGATGATGTCCCGCGGCGGTTGCGGCGGGGCGACACGCGGCCCGTCCGAGAAATTCAGCCCATCGATCCCCATGATATCGGCGTATTCGGTACGGAAAAAGCCGTCGTCATCCACATCATAGGACAGGCGGCGCAGGGCGCGGCCAATCACCTGCTCGCAGATCAGCTTGGTGCCAAAGGCCCGCAGGCCGAGGATATGGGTCACATTATTGGCATCCCAGCCTTCGGTGAGCATTGAGACCGACACCACGCAGCGCACTTGTTCGCCAAGGCGGCCCCGCTTGCCCACGGTGTTCATCACCTCGCGCAACACATCTGCGTCGGTGATGTCGCTGGCCATGCCACGTTCGGCCTGTTCGCGGCGAAACGCCTCGATCTCGGCGGCATGGGCATCGCGGAAGGATTTGTCGATGTCGCCACCGGCTTCCAGTGTGGCGCTGTCGATCAGGACCGTGCGCGGGCGCGGCAGGCGTTCCCCATCGGTCGAGAAATTCGAGAAGAGCCCGCATTTGCCATGAACCGTTTCAAGATTGCCGTCCGCATCCTCCCGCTCATATCCGGCGATATAGTCGCGCAGCAGTTCTGAGTTGGTGGTGTTGTTGCATACGACGATGAAGACCGGCGGGATGCCCACCTGCTCCTTTTGCCATAGATCAAACGTCTTTTCATAATGGCCGTAAAGTGCATCGATGGCCGTTTTCAGCTCCATCGGAAGCTTCTGCGGATCAGGAAGGGCGCCCTTGGTCTTTTTGGGCATTTTCTTCCCGATGGCCTTCCAAAGGTTGCGGTACAATGGCTCTGGCTGGCCCGGCAGATTGTCCGCGACCGGCACGCGCGGTAGTTTCACGATGCCACATTCGATCGCGTCCATCAGCGAGAAGTCGGAGACCACCCACGGAAACAGCACCCCTTCTGGCCAACCCGATCCGGCAAGGAAGAATGGCGTGGCCGAGAGGTCATAGACGGCCAGCAGGCCAAGACGCCGCTTCGCTGCTTCAATCCCCGAAATCCACAAACGCGCAGCTTCGCGGTTTTCTTCGGCTTCTTTTCTCTTGAACCGCCCCGGGTTTACCGGAGGGTGATTTGTTCATTTTTCAGGCGACCATATCGAGTGTGTTCAGGTTTGCATAGAACGCCTCCTCTGCTTC
>NZ_JAFMPR010000005.1 GCF_020667835.1 Roseibaca sp. Y0-43 | reverse complement strand
GACAACCTGAAGTTCGAAGTCGAGCTGATCGCGCCCATCGCCATGGAAGAGAAGCTGCGCTTCGCCATCCGTGAAGGCGGCCGCACCGTCGGCGCAGGCGTCGTCTCGAAAATCATCAAGTAATCGCGTAGCCGCGAACGAGATTACAGGGCGCGCGGGCAACCGCGCGCCCTTTTCTTATGCTATAGCCGGACCCATGCGATTGTTCCGTTACTTCGAATCCCGCGTGCCGGCCTATCCGCCCGCGCAGCCCAGCCAGCCGCCCAGCGCCATTTCGGCGTTCCTGTGGCATTACGCGCGCCCCTTGGCGCCGTGGCTGGTGGCGATGTCGGTCGTATCGGTCGCCTTCGCCGCGCTTGAAATTGTGCTGCTGGGCTATCTGGGCACGCTGATCGACCGCATGGCAGAGCTGGGACCAGAGCAGTTCCTCGCGCTGGAAGGCGGCCGGCTGGCGGTGATGGGCGTTTTGTTGTTGCTCATACTTCCGGGCCTTGCCGTGCTGGGGGCGTTCATCATGTATCAGGCGCTGATGGGTAATTTCCCGCAGCGGGTGCGCTGGATGGGGCATCGCTGGCTGATCGGCCAATCCATGCGCTACTTTCAGGACGAATTCGCGGGGCGCATCGCCACGCGGCTGATGCAGACCAGCCTGGCCGTGCGCGAGACGGTGATGAAGCTGATGGATGTGGCGGTCTATATCCTTGCCTATTTCATCGGCACGCTGGCACTTGCGGCGACGCTCGATTGGCGGCTGGCGCTGCCTTTCGCGCTCTGGGCGGTGGCCTATGGCACGATGCTGTCGGTGATCGTGCCGCGCTTGGGCCGGGTCGCGCAGGAGCAGGCCGATGCTCGCGCTGATATGACAGGCCGTATTGTCGACAGCTACACCAATATCGCCACGGTCAAGCTGTTCAGCCACGCGGCCCGCGAAGAGGCCTTTGCCCGCGAGGGCATGGACGGGTTCTTGCAGACAGTCTATCGCCAGATGCGGCTGGTCGCGGTGCAGGACATGACCGTGAACACGCTGAACGCGGCGCTGACTGGGGCCGTGACCGCGATCGGCCTGTGGTTGTGGCTGGACGGCAATCTGGCGCTGGGGGCTTTGGCCGTGGCCATTCCGCTGGCGCTGCGGCTGGGAAACATGTCGCATTGGGTGATGTGGGAATTCGCGGCGCTCTTTGAAAATATCGGCACGGTGCGCGACGGGCTGGCGACACTGTCGCAGCCGCGCAAGGTGGTCGATAGGCCGGATGCCGCGCCCTTGATGCTGAGCAAGGGCGAAATCCGCTTCGAGGGGGTGCGCTTCGATTACGACGCGACCGCGAAGGGCGCGCCCGCCGTTCTGGACGGGCTGGACCTGACCTTGCGCCCCGGTGAAAAGCTGGGGCTGGTGGGGCGTTCGGGCGCAGGGAAATCCACGCTCGTGAACCTGCTGTTGCGGTTCTACGATGTCAGCCACGGCCACATCCTGATCGACGGACAGGACATTTCGGGCGTGACGCAGGAATCCTTGCGCGCCGCCATCGGCGTGGTCACACAGGACACGGCCCTGTTGCACCGCTCTGTGCGCGAGAATATCGCCTATGGCCGCCCCGACGCCACCGATGCCGAGATCTGGGCCGCCGCCGATCTGGCCGAGGCGCGCGCCTTTATCGAGGGGCTGGAAGATGCCAAGGGCCGCCGGGGGCTGGACGCGCATGTGGGCGAGCGGGGGGTGAAGCTGTCGGGCGGGCAGCGCCAGCGCATCGCCATCGCCCGCGCCGCCCTCAAGGACGCGCCCATTCTGGTGCTGGACGAAGCAACCTCGGCGCTGGATTCCGAGGTCGAGGCCGCGATTCAGTCGCAGCTGGAAACCTTGATGCAAGGCAAGACCGTGATCGCGATCGCGCACCGGCTTTCAACCATTGCCGCCATGGACCGGCTGGTGGTGATGGAGGCGGGCCGCGTTGTCGAAAGCGGCACCCATGCCGAATTGCTGGAACAGGGCGGCATTTATGCGCGGCTTTGGGCGCGGCAATCGGGCGGGTTTCTGGCGCTCTAGGCTTGTGCTGTGCGGGGCGGGGGCGTAACGCCTTGCGCAGGCCATAGCCCCCGAAAGGAAACACCCCATGTCTGAATGCGCGCTGTGTTCCGATGCAACCCCGCTTCAGGCGGTCCAGATCGCGCCCTTGGGCGAGATTGCCGTTTGCGCGACCTGCGGCGCCGGGCTTGCGGGCCAGATCGCGCCCGACCCGCATTGGGCCTGCCTGGAAACTGCCATCTGGAGCGAAGATCCCGTCGTGCAGGTGGCGGCCTATCGGCTGGTCCATGCCATGCGCATAGAGGCTTGGGCGTCGGACCTGCTCGACACGGTCTGGATGGACCCGGACCTGCTGGAACACGCACAGGCCCATCCAATCGCCGTGGCAGGCGCAAGCGGGCATCGTGACAGCAACGGCCAGCCGCTGGCGCAGGGCGATACGGTCGTGCTGGTAAAGGATCTGACGGTGAAGGGCGCGAATTTCACCGCCAAGCGCGGCACGGCGGTGCGCGGCATCTCGTTGGTGCAGGACAACCCAGAACATATCGAGGGTCGTGTCAACGATCAGCGGATCGTCATCCTGACCCGGTTCGTCAAGAAGTCCTGAGCACACCTACGCTTGCCCGAAAGGCACGAAGCGGTTAACCATGTCGGGTGCAACGCGCAGAGTGCCATGAGTTTTCCGCTTCCCGATACGGCCTATCCGGTCACGCAGCCCGATGGCACGGTGCATCGCGCGACCGTGTTCCTGCGCGCGGTCATCGACCACCCGCGTTGGCAGATCGGGGACTATAGCTATGCGAGCGCCCACCATCCGCCCAATGATTGGGCCGCGCATCTGGCCCCTTACCTTTACGAATTCTCGCCCGAGAAGCTGGTCATCGGCAAATTTTGCCAGATCGCGGATGGGGTGCAGTTCATCACCGCGTCGGCCAACCACCGGCGCGATGGCATTTCGACCTATCCTTTTGCGATATTCCATGGCCGTTTCGAGGGCGCGCCGTCCCTGCCGGGGCCGGGGCCTGACACCGTGATCGGCCATGATGTCTGGATCGGGCAGGGCGCGCGCATCCTGCCCGGTGCGCGGATTGGCGACGGTGTGATCGTGGGCGCGGGCGCTGTTGTCGGCGGCACGGTCCCGCCCTACCAAGTGGTGGCAGGCAACCCCGCGCGGGTCATCAGCGAACGCTTCCCGGCGCATGTGGCCGCGCGCTTGCAGGAAATCGCGTGGTGGGATTGGCCGATAGAGAGGATCGAACGCCACGAGGTCGCGATCTGCGGGGCCAATCTGGCACGGCTGGAAGCGGCACAAGCCGAAATCGACACCGCATAGGGCACATTTCCCTCTTGATCTTGGCAAGGGGCTGTCATACCCATCGCGGCACAGACTTAGGGGTGTAGCTCAGTTGGTAGAGCATCGGTCTCCAAAACCGAGGGTCGGGGGTTCGAGCCCCTCCGCCCCTGCCAGTCTGGACGCGGGCGACAAGCCGGGTGTGACCTTGGCCATTCATGTCGGCGCGCATAAAACCGCTACATCGCATTTGCAGCACGGGTTCAGCAAGGCGCGCGGGATTCTGCGGCAAAAGGGCGTGGCCTATTTCGGCCCGGAATTGCTGCGCGGCAAGCTGCCCATGCCGCGCCTTGCGGGCAAAACCACTCAGCCGCCAACCGCGCTTCTGGACGCGTTCCACCGCAACCGGGCGTGCAAGCTGGTTCTGTCCGAGGAAAACATCCTTGGCACCACGCGGTCGGACATGGTGGCGAAAGGCGCGCGTTTCTACCCGGCGGCTGCGCCGCGCCTGACGCGGCTGATGCAGGCGGTGGGCTGTCAGAACGCCACGATCTACCTGTCCATCCGCGCACCCTTGGCCTTTCTGACCTCGGCGCATGGCCAGCAGCAAAACGCGGGCCGGTTCGATCCGATGGAAACCTATCTGGCCAAGATCGCACCCGACGCGCTGCGCTGGTCGGACCTGGTGAGCCGTCTGGGCGCTGTGCCCGGTGTGGGCCGCGTCGTTGTCTGGTGCTACGAGGATTACCCGGCCATCATGCCGCTGGTTTTCGACGATATGCTGGGGCGCGGGCGCGGGTTCGAGTTGCCTGAACGCAAGCGCCTTGTCGGCACCTCGGCCCGCGCGCTGGAGCACGCGCAGGCGGTGCTGCAAGCCGATCCCGCCCGCGACGTGACAGAGGTCATCCGCGAAGCGCGCGCGCTGTTCCCGAAATCTGACGAAAACCCCGGCCCGGCCCCGTTCGACGCGGATGCGCTGGCCGCCGATCTGGACCGCTACACCGAGGATTGCGCCCGGATCGCGAGCATGGCCAATGTCACCTTCTTGCGTTTGCCCGCAGCGGCGGGGGCGTAGCCGGTCGAAACCTGCTTGAAACTGGCCCCTTGCCTGCGTATGTGACAAGCCAAGCAACCGATAGCCCGACAGACAGGCGGACCCATGGCCAAGACAAACCCATTCCAGTTCATGCAGCAGGTGCGCGCCGAAACCGCCAAGGTGACATGGCCCACGCGCCGCGAAGTGGTCATCACCACGCTGATGGTTCTGGCGCTGGCCGCGCTGACAGCGGTGTTCTTCTTCCTGGTCGATCTGCTGATCCGCACCGGGCTTGGCGGGCTGCTGGGCATGTTTGGCTAGGACCGACCTGCGCGAGGGGCTTGAAACCTTCGCGCGGCGGATGTAACAGACCATCCAAAGGCGCACCGACTCGGTGCGCTGTTTTATTTCATCCGGGTGGCGCGGCGCGAAAGCGGCCCTCCGGCACGGCACAGGAAAGAGCATCATGGCCCAGCGCTGGTATTCGGTAAGCGTTTTGTCGAACTTCGAGAAGAAGATCGCGGAAGCCATCCGCACGGCCGCCGCAGAGGCGGGCATGGAAGACATGATCGAAGAAGTGCTGGTGCCGACCGAGGAAGTGATCGAAGTGCGCCGCGGCAAGAAAGTGACGACCGAGCGCCGTTTCATGCCGGGCTATGTTCTGGTCCGCATGGAGATGACGCCCAAAGGTTATCACTTGATCAACTCGATCAACCGCGTGACCGGCTTTCTGGGTGCCCATGGCAAACCCATGCCGATGCGCGACGATGAAGTGAACGCCATCCTGAACCGCGTTCAGGAAACCGAGGAAGCCCCGCGAACCCTGATCCATTTCGAAGTGGGTGAGCAGGTCAAGGTCAATGACGGCCCGTTCGAGGGCTTCTCGGGGATGGTTGAGGAAGTGGATGCCGACAACAACCGCCTGAAGGTGATGGTGTCGATCTTTGGCCGGGCCACCCCGGTCGATCTGGAATTCATGCAGGTGTCGAAAGACGTCTAACGCATGAGTGTCGTGGGAGGCAGCCGGGCGCGCCCGGTCACGCCGAACCACTAAACCGCAAGCAGCCCGACGGTCGCGACCGAAGGGCGAGGTGAGAAGAAGGAGAGGCCAGATGGCCAAGAAAGTCGTTGGGCAGCTGAAGCTGCAAATTCCGGCGGGCAAAGCAAACCCGTCGCCGCCCGTTGGTCCCGCACTGGGTCAGCGCGGCATCAACATCATGATGTTCACCAAGGAATTCAACGCCCGCACCGCCGAGCTGGAGCCGGGCGCTCCCATTCCGACCGTGATTACCTACTACCAGGACAAGTCCTTCACCATGGACCTGAAGACGCCGCCGGCGTCGTGGTACCTGAAGCGCGCCGCTGGCCTGAAGCCGGTCGGCAAGCGCAACCGCGCCCAAGGCTCGCCCATGCCGGGCCGCACCGTGCAGGGCACCGTGACCACCAAGCAGATCCGTGAAATCGCCGAGGCGAAAATGAAGGATCTGAACGCGACCACGATCGAAGGCGCCATGCAGATCATCGCCGGTTCCGCCCGGTCGATCGGCATCGAGGTGAAAGGGTAATCCAATGGCCAAAATTGCAAAACGCGTGAAAGCCGCCCGCGAAGCCTTTGCCGGCAAAGAGAATCTGACCGTTGAAGAAGCTGTCAGCCTCATCAAGGCGAATGCCACCGCGAAATTCGACGAAACCGTCGAGATCGCCATGAACCTGGGCGTTGACCCGCGTCATGCCGACCAGATGGTGCGCGGTGTCGTGTCGCTGCCCAATGGCACCGGCAAGACCGTCCGCGTGGCTGTTTTCGCGCGCGGCCCGAAAGCCGATGAAGCCACCGCTGCCGGGGCTGACATCGTGGGTGCCGAAGACCTGATGGAAACCATCCAGTCCGGCAAAATCGAGTTCGACCGTTGCATCGCAACGCCGGACATGATGCCGATCGTGGGCCGTCTGGGCAAAATCCTTGGCCCGCGCAACCTGATGCCAAACCCCAAGGTCGGCACGGTGACGATGGACGTGAAAGCGGCCGTGGAAGCTGCCAAGGGCGGCCAGGTCCAGTTCAAGGCCGAGAAAGCTGGCGTGGTCCATGCCGGTGTTGGCAAGGCGTCTTTCGACGATGCCAAGCTGGTCGAGAACGTGCGCGCCTTCGTGGACGCCGTCGCCAAGGCAAAGCCCACGGGTGCCAAGGGTGCCTATATGCGCAAGGTGTTCCTGAGCTCGACCATGGGCCCGGGCGTGTCGGTCAGCGTGGACAGCGCGACCCAAGGCTGAGCCAGCTTTGACCAAATTGAAAAAAGGCGGCCTTCGGGCCGCCTTTTTGCATGATGGTGGTGTGTTTCAGGGGCTTTGCCCCTCTGGTCCCTGCGGGACCATTCACCCCAGGATATTTGGGCAAGGATGAAGGGCTACCAGCGCGAGAGCGCTGCCTCGTCGCTGTCCTTCGCGTCGACCCATTCTGCGCCTTGATCGGTGATTTCCTTTTTCCAGAACGGCGCGCGGGATTTCAGGTAATCCATCAGGAAATCGGCGGCGGCGAAGGCGTCGGCGCGGTGGGGGCTGGCGGTGGCGACCATCATGATGGCGTCGCCCGGGGCCATTGGCCCATGGCGGTGGATGATGGTGCAGGCCTGGATGTCCCAGCGCGCGGCGGCCTGTTCGGCGATCTGTGTGAGCGCGCGTTCGGTCATGCCGGGATAATGTTCGATTTCCATGCGTTGCAGCGTGCCTGCCTCTGTGTCGCGCACGATGCCGCAAAAGGTGACGACCGCACCGATGCGCCCGGACTGTTTGGCGAAGCGGCCGCATTCCTGCCCATAGTCGAACGGATCGGCTTGCACGCGGATATCGAGCGGGATCATGCTGCGCTTACCCCCCTGTCATGGGGGGGAAGAAGGCGATTTCGCGCGCGTCGCCCAAAGCGGCGGAGAAATCGGTCAATTCCTGGTCAAGTGCCACGCGCAGCGCGCCTGGGTCCGAGAAGGCCAGCGCGTAGCGGTCTTCGCGCGCGGCCAGTTCGGACACGAGTTCGGCCACCGTCGTAGCATCTGTTTCGATGGTTTCACGCGGCAGGCCGACGCGTTCGCGCAGCCATGCGAAATAGAGGATGTCGCGTTTCATGGTTTTGCTCCGAGGAAGGGCAGGGCCTTGCGGAAATAGTCCCAGCCCGTGATGAGGGTCAGGATCGCGGCGAGCCAGATCAGGGCCAGCCCGATCAGCCACACAAGCCCGCCATCATAGGTGGCCACGTCGATCACCGACAGGTCCGATGTGCCGATCTGGCCAAGCGTATCCAGCAGGTCTATGTCGGCACTGAGAATATGCGCCTCGCGCGTGTAGTCGAGGCCGAGGGCCAGAAACAGCACGGCGATGGCTGTCATCTGCGCCGTGGTTTTCCATTTGGCGAGTTTCGTGACCTTGAGAAGCCCGGCCGTGTCGCCCAGATATTCGCGCAGGCCCGAGACGAAGACTTCGCGGAAGAGGATCGCGGTGGCGGGCAGGATGAGCCACGGGTCCATGCCGGAATAGCCGGTGATGACCAGAAGGGCGATGACCACCATGGCCTTGTCGGCAATCGGGTCGAGCATGGCACCCAGCTTAGTTTCCTGTTTCCACGCGCGTGCGAGGTAGCCGTCGAAGAAATCGGTGAGCGCGGCCAGACCAAACAGCGCCAAGGCGAACCAGTCGGCGAAAGGGCGGTGGAAATAGAGAAACAGGATCGCCACGCCCGGTGCCGCCAGAAGCCGCAGGATGGTCAGGATATTGGGCAGGTTCCAGAGCATGGCGCGGGGCTTCGTGAGGGGGGCGTCGGTCATCTGCTTAACCTGCTTATTTCAGGGGCAAAAGGCAAGAGCGGGCTAGACATGCCCGGCCAGCCAGTGGCGGATCATCGCATGGGCGATGGAGCCTTTGCGCGCGGGCTTGGGGTGGCTGCGTTCGCCAGACAAAACCGCGAGCAGGTCTTCGCGGGTGATCCAGAGCGCATCCTCCAGCTCGTCATCCAGCGTGATCTGGTCATCCGTGGCTTGCGCCAGATAGCCCAGCATCAGCGAATTGGGGAAGGGCCATGGCTGTGCGCCCAGAAAGCGGATGTCCTGCACGGTGATGCCGGTTTCCTCGCGCACTTCCCGTGCGACGGCGGCCTCTGGCGTCTCTCCGGGTTCGACGAAACCGGCAAGCGCGGAATACATCCCTTCTGGCCAGCCATGCGAGCGGCCCAGAAGCAGTTTGTTGCCGCGCGCGACCAGCATGATGACGACCGGGTCGGTGCGGGGGAAATGCTTGGCCCCGCAGGCGGGGCAATGACGTTCCCACCCGCCCATGGCGATCTGGCTTTCTTGCCCGCAGGCGGCACAGAAACGGTGCGAGCGGTGCCAGTTGAACACAGCGCGCGCGGTGGCGGCCAAGGCGGCCTCTGCCGGGGTCAGGCTGGTCATGGCAAGGCGCAATTCGGCGAAGCGGGTATCGTCGGCCGCGCCGGGGTAATGCTGTTCACTGGGGTCCGCGAACATGGCAAGGGCCGCGGTATCCAACCCGTCGGGTTCCCAAGTGGAAATATCGGCGGCAAAGCGCGCCTGCCCGCCGTGACGTCCCAGATACAGCCAAGTCGCGCCCGCGTGGCGCAGCGCGTCATCTTCTGGTGCAACCCATGCCAGCCCGTCCGGCCCGATCTGCGTCTTGCCGCGCCACAGCGGCAGCACGGCGCTGCCGCGGCGCAAAGCGTGGCTTTCGGCGCGTTCATGGGCCGCGCGGTCGTCCCAAGCGCCGGAAAAGGCCATCTCTAGGCGGATCATGTTGTTTTCCATATCTTGCGGGGGCCGTTTCCCGTATGGGGTTACCATGGCTTGGAAACAGTGCTCAATTCTGGGTTGTATATGTTTACGTTGCGTCCCGGTTCTTATGGCGCCGTGGCAGGGTCTGCCACATTCTTGTGCCGCCCGAGACAAATTTTTCTCTCATATCGGCTGTAACTTGGTAAAGACACGAAACAGAAAAAGCATGTCATGGGACAGGAAAAGCTGCAGTTCATGCCGGTTGCAGATGTAAGGCAGACAGTCGATCTCCGGATTCTGGAGACGACGGATCTGCATGTCCACCTTCACCCCTATGACTATTACGCCGATTGTCCGAACCCGGATTTCGGCCTGTCGCGGTTGGCAGAGCTGGTGGACCGTGCGCGGGTGGAAAGCGGCAATACTCTGTTGTTCGACAATGGCGATTTCCTGCAAGGCACGCCGGTGGGCGATTACTTCGCCTATGACATGGGCTTGCGCGAGGGCGATCTGCATCCGGTGATGGAAGCGATGAACGCCATGCGTTACGACGCCATCACCATCGGCAACCATGAATTCAATTACGGGCTGGAGTTTCTGGAGAAATCGCTGGCGCGCGCCGATTTTTCGGTGGTGTCGTCGAATATCGCGCGCGCGTTGGGGGCAACTCCGCGTGCCGACCAGATGCTGGTCAAGCCTTACAGTCTGCTCAAGCGCCATGTGCGCGACCGGATCGGGCTGATGCACGAGCTGACCATCGGGGTGCTGGGCGTGGCCCCGCCCCAGATCATGACATGGGAGCGTCAGCAGCTTCAGGGCCGGTTGCAAGTGCGCGACATGGTCGAATCCGTCAGCGCCTGGGTGCCCGAGATGCGCGAGGCGGGGGCCGATCTGGTGATCTTGCTCGCCCATACCGGCATTGGCCCGTTGCGGCACACGCTTGGTATGGAAAACGCGGTCATCCCGCTGGCCCGCATAGAGGGCGTGGACGTGGTTTTGTCGGGGCACACGCATCAGGTGTTTCCGTCGCGCGCCTTTGCCGACATCCCCTCGGTCGATGTCGAGCGCGGCACGATCGCGGGCAAACCGGCGGTGATGAGCGGCTTTTTCGGCTCTCATCTGGGCGTGATCGACCTTGCCATGCAGCGCGATGGCGGGGTCTGGCGCGTCGTAAACCATCATGTCGAGACGCGCGCGCTGCGTGACGCGTCGATGAATTTCCCGCAGGTTGCTGCCGAGCGCAGCCAGCCCATGCGCAGCCCCAAGGTGCGCAAGATCGTCGAGCGTGCGCATGACGCGGTGCTGGCCAGTATTCGCCAGCCCATCGGCCAGTGCCAGACGCCGATCAACAGCTTCTTCGTATATCTGGGCAAAAGCGCGTCAACCGCGCTGGTGGCACAGGCGCAAAAATCCTTCGTTGCCGAACGTCTGGATGCGGCCCATGCGCATTTGCCGATCTTGTCGGCCATCTCACCGTCGAAGGCCGGGGGCTTGGGCGGTGCGCGCAATTTCACCAATATCGCCGCAGGGCAGTTGACGCTGCGCAGCATTGCCGACCTTTATGTCTATCCCAACAAGGTCGCCGCCTCTCGGCTGACGGGGGCGCAAATCGCGCTCTGGCTGGAGCGGTCGGCCTCTGCTTTCAACCAGATCCATCCCGATGTGCAGGATCAGCCGCTGATGAACCCGGCTTTCCCCGGCTATAATTTCGAGATCATTTACGGCCTGCATTATGACATCGACCTGACCCAGCCCGCGCGTTACGCCTTTGACGGGACAGAGATCGACCCCGCGCATTCGCGCATTCGCAACCTGCGTTTCAACGGTGCGCCGCTGGACCCGGAGGCCGAATTCGTGCTGTGCACCAATTCTTTCCGTGCCCAAGGGGCCGGGTGCTTCCCCGGTGCCGAACCTGCCACCATCTGTTTCGAGAACCCCAATATCGTGCGCGACGTGCTGCGCGAGCATATCGAGCGCGAGGATGAGCTGCGCATCGACGCCGACAGCCCGTTCCGCTTGCTGCCGATAGAGGGCGCAAGCGTGGTGCTGCGCACCGCGCCCGCCGCGCTGGACCATCTGCGCCTGATCGAGGGCTACGCGCCAGAGGTGTTGGGTGCGGACAAGAAGGGCTTTTTACGCCTGCGTTTGACCCTGACCTGAGCCGCAACACGCGCAATCCGCGCGCCGCGCCACTGTCATGCTGCGGTTCTCGCCGTAAAGCGCATCATGCAGCATCAGCCGCCCGCGCAGCGATTGCCCCGCGCCGGTAATCTCTTTGATCGCCTCCAGCGCCATCTGGCTGCCGACAATGCCGGGCAAGGGGGCAATCACGCCCGCTTCGGCGCAGGCGGGGGCCAGCCCTTCGGCGGGGCGCTGCGGAAAAACGCATTCGTAGCAGGGTGCGCCACCTGCCGGATGATACAGGCTGATCTGTCCCTCCCATTGCGTGATCGCCGCAGAGATCAACGGCTTGCCCGTGGCCACCGCCGCGCGATTGGCCAGATAGCGCGTGTCGAAATTGTCGCTGCCGTCAAGGATCAGGTCATATTCGGCGAAGAGCGCTTCCGCCAGGTCAGGGGTCAGGCGGCGGTTATAGGGTTTGACCGTGATGAACGGATTGAGCGCCTGCATCGCGGCCTGCGCAGAGAACACCTTGGGCATGCCAATGTCCTGGTCGCGGTGGATGATCTGGCGTTGCAGGTTCGACCCGTCCACCGTGTCATCATCAATCACACCAATCGTGCCCACGCCTGCCGCTGCCAGATACAGCAGCGCAGGTGATCCCAGACCGCCCGCGCCGATGACCAGCACTTTGGCGTCTTTCAGCTTGCGCTGTCCGCTACCGCCCACTTCGCGCAGCACGATATGGCGGGCGTAGCGGTTCAGCTCGGCCTCTCGGAAGGGGCCGGTCTGCGGCTCTGGCGTGGGGGCGGTGGGTTTACGCAACCGTTTCAGCCCATAGACATAAGCCGCCCCAAGCGCCACCACGCCCCCCAGAACCAGCCAAGGGCGCACATCGCCGCCGGTGGCCACGCGCAAGGGCGTGCCAGCGGGCAGCACAAGCTGCGCCACGACCACCGCGAGGTAAATCAGCCCGATCATGGTCAGGCGCGCGCGGATGGGGGTTTTCATCACCCAACCCAATCCCCAGACACCTGCCATCAGGAACAGAACCAGACCCATCAGCTTACCCCGGTTGAACCGTATCCGCCCGAGCCCCTCGCGGTGTCGGGCAGTGTTTCGGCCTGCGAGAAGCGGGCTTGCACGACCGGCGCGATCACGATCTGCGCGATGCGCATTCCGTGTTCCACCGTGAAGGGCGCATCGCCCAGATTTTGCAAGATCACGCCCAAAGGCCCGCGATAATCGCTGTCGATGGTCGCGGGCGCATTGGGCAGCGTCAGCCCGTGTTTCAGCGCAAGGCCAGAGCGCGCACGGATCTGCATCTCATACCCGTCGGGAATGGCGCAGGCCAGCCCCGTGGGCACCAGCACCCGCGCCATGGGCGGCAGATGCAAGCCCTGCGCGCGGTCCTCGGGCGCAAGGTTCGCGCGAATATCGGCCCCGGCTGCCCCTGCGGTGGCATAGGCGGGCAGGGGGATGGCGCGGTCGGCACCGGGCAAGTATTGGAACAGCACTTCGGTCATGCCAGCGCCTGCGCGATGCGATGGGCCAGCCGTTCGGCGACTTCTGTCTTGGCCATGCGCGGCCAATCTTCGACCCCTTGCGCGGTAATCAGGTGCACCGCGTTTTCTTGCCCGCCCATGATACCCGTGGCGGGCGAGACGTCATTGGCCACGATCCAGTCGCAGCCCTTGCGCGCGCGTTTTGCGGTGGCATGTTCGATCACCTTTTCGGTTTCAGCGGCAAAGCCCACGACAAGGCCGGGTCGTCGGGCGTGGTGCGACAGTGTATGCAGGATGTCGGGGTTCTCTATAAATTCAAGCACGGGAAAGCCTTGCGCGGTTTTCTTCATCTTCTGCCCGGCGGCATTCGCCACCCGCCAATCGGCCACGGCGGCGGCCATGACAGCGGCGTCCACGGGCAGTGCCGCCTCGACCGCGTCCAACATTTGCAATGCCGTTTCCACGCGAACGACCGTTACCCCCACGGGCGCGGGCACCTGCGCGGGGCCGGTCACGAAAACCACATCCGCCCCCAAATCACGCAAGGCCGTTGCAATCGCCGTGCCCTGCGCGCCGGACGAGCGGTTGGCGATGTAGCGCACCGGATCAATCGGTTCATGCGTGGGGCCGGACGTGACCAATATGCGCTTTCCCGACAGCATCGGACCCCCTTTGGCTTGGTGTTGCACAGGGATAGCTTGTCGCGCGACCGGGCAAAAGCCCTATTGAAACGCCGCGCAAGGGTCTTCGCGCGCCACCGCGTCGGTCACGATCCACAGGTCGGTCAGCGGCGGCTCTGGCGCGGCAAGTTCATATTGGCCCAGTGTCAGGCTGCTGACCTCTGGCGCGGCCACGGCCAAGGCTGCGGGCGCACCCCAGTCGCGGCGCACATGGCCGGTTCCGGTAATCACCACCACGGGCCCGCCCGTGTCGCGCAGTGCCAATTCCGCCACGCGCGCCAGTTCGGCGTCGCGCAGGCGTTGAATATCGACCATGCCCGGCAGCATCTCATCGGGCAGGGCGTTGCAGTGGGCCGCTTGCTGCAACGCCTCTCGCGCGGTCTGGTCCTCTGACGCAAGCGGCTGGTCCAGCCCGAAGCGGGCGGCATCACCGGCAAACACCTCTGCCAAGGGCTGGCCAAAGGCCGCGCGCGCCACGTCGCGTGGCACGGCGGCGCCATAGATGCGGGCATCTGGGGCGGCTTCGAAGATCGGGAAATACATCGCGAAATCGGGCCAGCCATTGCCCGCCCATTCCAAAGCCGCGCCCAGATCCTCGGCGCTGTCCCATGACGCGGGCGCGGCCGTTGCCTGCGCCTCTGTCAGCATTTCGAACACCATGGCGGCGGGGTCGATCGTGCGGATCGCGCGGGCTTGGTTCAGATGGTGGCCCTCGTGGTCGTGCACTTCGCCAAGGAAATAGACATCCGCGCCGGGCAGGTTGTCCAACCCGTCCGGCGCGATTTCACTTGCCTGCGCTGGCAAGGCCAGCGCGGCGCAAAGGATGACCCATCTCATACCAGAAAGTTCAGCACTTCCTTGGACTGGCTTTCAAGGCTTTTGCGCATCTTCTGGAACGCGGCCGCTTCCAGCTGGCGCACGCGCTCTTTCGACAGGCCAAGTTCTTCGCCCAACGATTCCAGCGTGCGCGGGTCGGCGCGCAGCTTGCGTTCGCGCACGATGAAGCGCTCGCGCTCGCTCAGCCCCTGAAGCGCGGTCAGCAGCCATTCGCGAAGCTGCGCGGTGTCATGCGCGTTCTCAACACCGACTGCTGCCTGTTCGCTGTCATCTTCCAGCACGTCAATCCATTCGCGGCCGTCTTCATCGCTCGACTGCATGGCGTTCAGCGAGTAGTCAGAGCCAGAAAGGCGGCCTTCCATCATCTCGACATCGTGGAGCGGCACACCCACTTCTCGGGCGACCATCTCGCGCAGCTGGTGGGGGTCCAATGTCTCACCGCGGGCCATGGCCTCGCGCTCGAACTTGGCCTGAACACGGCGCAGGTTGAAGAACAACGATTTCTGACTGCTGGTCGACCCGGTGCGCACCATGGACCAGTTGCGCATGACGTAATCCTGAATGCTCGCCTTGATCCACCACACCGCGTAGGTCGAGAACCGCACGCCGCGATCGGGGTCGAACTTGTCGGCGGCCTTCATCAGGCCAAGACCCGCTTCCTGGATCAGGTCGTTCATGGGGGCGCCGTAGCGGCGGAACTTGCCAGCCATGGAGATGGCCAACCGCATATAAGCGGTAATCAACCGGTGCAGGGCGGCCTCATCGCGGTTGTCGCGCCAAGCATAGGCCAGTTGCAACTCGGTCTCTGCGTCAAGCAATTCCGCTTTCATGGCCTGACGTGAAAACTTGCGGTCGTCACTGAAATCAAGTGCCATTGTTTCCCCCGGCTGTTGGTTTGTTTGCACTTGTTACGCAGCAGATACTTCATTGGTTCACTTTTTCCCCGAGCGGACCGGAAAAAACCCGTGTCACGCTTATGTGAGCCGGTCGCGCCTTCGTCGCTGGCGTTAACCAATCGGAAACCAGTTTGGCGTTAACCTTTGGCAAACCAGCCGGGGTGAAACATGGTTGCACGGGCTTTCACGGTAGCCTTCGAAGGAATCGACGCGCGCTTGATAGAGGTGCAATGCGCGCTCTCTCCGGGTTTGCCGTCGTTCCAGATCGTTGGCCTGCCCGACAAGGCGGTGTCAGAGGCGCGCGAACGCGTGCGCGCGGCGCTGGCGGCGCTGTCGATTGCGCTGCCGTCCAAGCGCATTACCGTCAACCTGTCGCCGGCCGATATTGTGAAGGAAGGCTCTCATTTCGACCTGCCGATCGCAATGGCGTTGTTGGCGGCGCTCGACATTCTTCCGGCGGAAGAGGTCGCGCAAAGCGTGGCGCTGGGCGAACTGTCGCTGGATGGCGCGCTGGTGACGGTGCTGGGCGCCTTGCCCGCCGCCATGGCCGCCGCCGAAGAAGGCTTTGCGCTGATCTGCCCCGCCCCTTGCGGGCCAGAAGCGGCTTGGGTCGAGGCCGCCCGCGTCATCGCGCCGGAGTCGCTGTCGCAACTGATCCGCCATTTCACCGGCCAAGCGCCGCTTGCGCCCGCCAAACCCGGCGAGGTGACGGGCGAGGACGGCGCGCGCGACCTGTTCGATGTGAAGGGGCAGGAACGGGCGAAACGTGCGCTGGAAATTGCCGCGGCAGGCCGCCACCATATGCTGATGGTCGGCCCGCCGGGGTCGGGAAAATCCATGCTGGCGGCGCGGCTTGGGGGCATCTTGCCGCCGCTCTCGCCTGCCGAGGCGCTCGAAACCTCCATGATCCATTCCATCGCCGGTATTCTGGACGAGGGCGGCATTTCGCGGCTGCGCCCCTACCGCGAGCCGCATCACACCGCGTCGGTCGCGGCGATTGTCGGGGGCGGCAAGGGGGCCAAACCGGGCGAAATCTCACTGGCGCATAACGGCGTTCTGTTTCTGGATGAATTGCCCGAATTCCCGCGCGCAGTGCTGGAAACCCTGCGCCAACCAATTGAAACGGGCGAAGTGGTCGTCGCCCGCGCAAATGCCCATGTGCGCTATCCTTGCCGTTTTCTGCTGGTGGCTGCCGCGAACCCCTGCAAATGCGGCTACCTCGCCGATGCGCATCGCGCTTGCGCCCGTGCGCCCGCCTGTGGCGAGGATTACATGGGCCGCATCTCTGGCCCTCTTCTGGACCGCTTCGACTTGCGGGTAGAGGTGCCGCCCGTGGGGCTGGCCGATCTGGATCTGCCTGCAAGCGGAGAAGCGTCGCGCGATGTGGCGGCGCGTGTCGCGCGGGCACGCGGCGCGCAGGCCGCGCGCTTTGCCGGGCATGGTGGCCTGCGGGTGAACGCCGATGCCGAAGGCGCGCTGCTGGAAGAGGTGGCCGCCCCCGACGCCGAGGGGCGCGCGCTGCTGACCCGCGCCGCCGACAGGTTGGGCCTAAGCGCGCGCGGCTATCACCGTTTGCTGCGCGTTGCGCGCACGATTGCCGATCTGGACGGCTCTGCCACGGTGCGCGCGCCGCATATGGCCGAGGCGATCAGCTTTCGGCTGATGGGGGCGGACCAGCCTGCGCGCGTATGAAGGCTGCGGCCTCTGCCAGCGAGGCGCGCGCCTCTGGCAGCCAGCCGTGAAAATATTGCCAGACATGGGGCAGGTTGCCGCGCTCTTGTAGCGTGACCGTCACGCCTTGGGCGCGCAGATGTTGCACCATGCGGGTGGAATCGGAATGCAGGATTTCGGTTCGGGCGACCTGGATCAGCACGGGCGGCGCGCCAAGGAATGTGCCGTAAAGCGGCGAGATGCGCGGATCGCGCGGGTCGGCCCCTTGCAGCACGCGGTCGCGCAGCCGTTCCAGCCGCGAAATGGGCAACAGGATTTCACTGCGCGCGTTTTGCACGATGGATGGGCCTTCAAGCGTCATATCCGTGAAGGGCGAGAAGGCGAAAACGCCCGCCGGACGCGGCTGGCCCGTGGCGCAGAGATGGCCCAAAAGCGCCAGCGCCAGCCCGCCGCCTGCCGAATCGCCGCCCAGAATTATGCGCTCGGGCGCATGGCCCGCGGCGATCAAGGCCCGCCACGCCGCGCGCGCATCGTCAAAGGCGGCGGGGAACGGGTGTTCGGGGGCAAGGCGGTAATCGGGCAGGCAGACCTCCAGACCCGCCTTGCGCTTCAGGTAAGCCCCAAGCGCCGCATGGGTGCGCGGGTTGCCCATGACATAGCCGCCCCCGTGCAGATAGAGGATGATGGGCGCGCCGGAGTCTGGTTTTACGGTCCAGAGTGCGGGAACCCCGCCCAGATCGTCAGGCGTGAAATGCAGCCAAGGCCGCCCGCGCGCATTCAACCATGCGCCACGTTCGAACCAACGGCGCGCGCCCGCGCTGTCGGGCTGGCGCGCGAGCGAGCGGCGCGCGACCTGCCGCAGAAAGACACGCAGGATCTTGAGCTGCCAGCTCATGCCGCCGCGCGCTTGGCCTCGATCGCCTCCCAGATCAGCGCCGCGCCATTGGTGCCGTCGAAGCGCTCCAGCTCTTGCAGGCCGGTGGGCGAGGTGAGGTTGATTTCCGTCAGCCAGTCGCCGATCACGTCGATGCCCACGAAAATCTGCCCCTTCTCGCGCAAGAGCGGGCCGATGGCGGCGCAGATTTCCCGGTCGCGGGCGGTGAGCTCAACCTTCTCGGCGCGCCCGCCGACATGCATGTTTGAGCGCGTCTCACCCTCGGCGGGGACGCGGTTGATGGCGCCGATGGGTTCCCCGTTAACCAGGATCACCCGCTTGTCGCCCTTGCTGACGGCGGGCAGGTATTTCTGCACGATCAACGGCTCGCGGTTGATGCCGGTGAACAATTCGTGCAGCGAAGCAAGGTTGCGGTCATTGGGGTCCAGCCGGAACACGCCGGCGCCGCCATTGCCGTAAAGCGGTTTCAGGATCACGTCGCCATGTTGCGCCTTGAAGGCACGGATCGTGGCCAGATCGCGCGCGATCATCGTCGGCGGGGTCAGGTCCGGGAAGCGCAGAACCAGCAGTTTCTCGGGGTAATTGCGCACCCAGAACGGGTCGTTCACCACCAGCGTTTGCGGATGGATCATGTCCAGCAGATGCGTGGTCGTGATGTAACCCATGTCGAAGGGCGGGTCTTGGCGCAGCCAGACGACGTCGATCTCGCCCAGGTCCAGCTCTGTCACCGGCCCCAGCGTGACATGGTCGCCCTTCACGCGGCGCAGCTCGGCCTTTTGCGCAAGCGCCAGAACGCGCCCTTCACGATAGGCCAGTTTGTCGGGCGTGTAGACATAAACCTCGTGCCCGCGCGCCTGTGCTTCAAGCGCGATGCGGAAGCTGCTGTCCCCGTCGATATTGACCGCCTCGATCGGGTCCATCTGAAATGCAACGCGCAATGCCATGTCTTCGGTCCTGTTCCAGCCTGTCTGTTGGCTTTAGATGGACGAGGTTGGCCGCTGTTGCAATGGCGCGGGTCAGGGCCAGAGCGCATTTTCCATGACCGCAACTTCGCCACGGTCGTTGACCAGTGCCAGATCGAAGCGGGTTTCGGTCAGCTGGCCCATTGGCAAACGCCCCAAGAATTCTGACGCGGCTGCAAAGATGCGCCCGATCTGCCGTTCGCCCAAGCGCAGGCGCGCCGCGTCGAAGCTGCGGCTTTTCTTGACCTCGACGAAGATCACGTCTTGCCCGCGCGCCAGCACAAGGTCGATTTCGCCCCCCTGACCGCGATAGCGCCGCTCCAGCAGGCGGTAGCCCTTGGCGCAATAGTCGCGCAAGACACTGTCTTCGGCGGCCAAACCTGCCAGATGGTTGCGGGCCTGTTTCATGCGTCTTTCCCTTTTTGCAAGGCCGCTTGATACACTTCGCGGCGCGGCAGGTTCAGTTCCTTGGCGACCAGCGCCGCCGCTTCCTTCACGGACATGTCCTGCAACGCCCGATCAAGCGCCGCATCCAGCGCCGATGCGTCTGCCGGGCGGTCTGGCGCGCGGTCGATGACCAGCACGATTTCGCCCTTCAGGCTACGGTCGGCGATTGCGAGTGTCAGCTCGCCAAGGCTCATGCGCAAGACCTCTTCGTGCAGCTTGGTTAATTCGCGGCAGAGCGCCGCCTGCCTGTCTGCTCCCAAGATCTCGCACAATTCCGCTAACAAACGGTGAATGCGTTTCGGGGATTCGTAGAAAAGCAACGTCGCGGGGATCGCGGCGGCCTCGGTCAGCATGGATTTGCGCGCGCCCGCCTGTGCCGGTGGAAAGCCCATGAAACAGAAGCGGTCGCTGGGCAGGCCCGCGACGCAGAGCGCGGCCATCACCGCCGAGGCACCGGGCGCGGCCAGCACCGGCAGCCCTTCGTCGATCACTGCGCGCGCCAGCCCGAAGCCGGGGTCTGACACCAGCGGTGTGCCCGCCTCTGACGCGTACAGCACCGATTGCCCCTCGCGGATCGCGGCCAGCAGTTTCGGGCGCATCTGCGCGCCGTTATGGTCGTGATAGGGCAGGATGCGCCGCCCGTTCAGCGCCACGCCGTGCAATTCCATCAGCCGCCGCAAGCTGCGCGTGTCCTCGGCGGCCAGCACATCGCAGCCCGCCAGCAGGTCCAGCGCGCGCAGCGTGATGTCGCGCGCTGCGCCGATGGGCGTGGCGATCAGGTGCAATCCGGGGGCGATGACGGGCATGGGCGGGCACTCTCTGGTTCGGGCAGCCCGTCGCTTGTGCCCCGGAAGGGGCGTTTACTTCAAGCGCGGGCTTGCGTAGTCTCGCGCGGGAAGAGGTGTTTTCAGGGGTCAAGCGACATGTTGGGTAAACTCATGGGGGCGCGCCGCTTTGGTCGGCGCAGGGCAATCGCGGCAATCGCGGCGGCGATGGTGCTGGCAGGGTGCGAAGGCGGCTTTGGCCCCATCGCGGGTGGCGGCCCTTCGGTCGACACGAACCGCCCCGTGACCGTGGCGCTTCTGGTGCCCGGCGGCTCTGGCGACCAGGGGCGCGACGTGCTGGCGCGCAGCCTTGAAAACGCCGCACGTCTGGCGGTGGCCGATTTGCAGGGCGTGCAGCTTGACCTGCGGGTCTACCAGACAGCGGGCGATGCCGGGCGCGCGGCGGCTGTCGCGCAGCAGGCCGTGGGCGAGGGGGCCAAGATCATCATCGGCCCGCTTTTCGCCGATGCCGCGCGGGCTGTGGGGGCGGCGGTTGCGCCAGCCGGTGTGAATGTCCTCAGCTTCTCGAACAACCCCTCGGCTGCGTCGCGCAATGTATTCCTTCTGGGGCCGATGTTCGAGAACACCGCCGCGCGTCTGATGAGCTATGCCGCCGCGCAGGGCAAGGGCCGGGTCATGCTGGTCTCTGAGCAGAACCAGGCGGGCGAAGTGGCCGCCGCTGCCGTGCGCCAAGCCGCGGCGCGCGGGGCTGCCGAACTGGTGGCGGTGCAAAGCTACCCGTTCTCGCAGCAGGGCGTGGTGCAGGCCGTGCCGCAGATCACCGCGCAGGCGCGGGCCAACAACGCGCAGACCATTCTGTTCACTGCCGGGTCCGAGGGCGCGCTGCCGATGCTGGCGGAATTGCTGCCGCAAAACGGGCTGTCGCCGCAGACCTTCCAATATGCGGGGCTGACGCGCTGGGATATTCCCGCCGCGACGATGCAGATTTCGGGCTTGCAAGGCGGCTGGTTCGCGCTGCCCGACCCGGCGCTGACGCGCCAGTTCGAGGCGCGTTACCAAGGGGCAAATGGCAGCGTCCCGCATCCGGTGGCGTCCTTGGGGTATGACGCGGTTGCCGCGGTCGGGGCGTTGCTGCGTCAGGGTGGGGCCGATGCCCTGAGCGCCGCGCGCATCACGCAAGGGTCCGGCTTTGCCGGTGTGACGGGCGTGTTCCGCTTCCGCGCCGATGGCTCGAACGAACGCGGGCTTGCGATTGCTGAAATCCGGGATGGGGCCAGTGTCGTGGTCAGCCCGGCACCGCGCAGCTTTGGCGGGGGTGGGTTCTGAGCGTGAGCCCCGCTGACCCGGCTGTCCTGAGCCCGCAGGCCGAAGGCTTTGGCCCGTTCCTGCGCGACGACATTCTTGCCGCCGATCACTTGGCGCAGCAGGTGGCAGAGGCGCTTGCAGACGCGGACAGCGCGCGCGACAAGCGCACGGCGATCGTGTCTGTGCTGAAAGTGGCGCTGGCCGATGCCCGCACCCGGCTGGAAGAGGTCTACCGCGCCAACCCGCGCGATGCGCGCGATTTCACGGCGGCCAATTCATGGCTGACCGATTGTATCGTCACAACTGCTCTGACGGCGGTGCAGACCCATCTGCACCCAAACCCCAACCCGTCGGATGGCGAGCGGATCGCCACCTTGGCCGTGGGCGGCTACGGGCGGGCGGAAATGGCGCCGCATTCCGACATAGACCTGTTGTTCCTTGTGCCGTGGAAAGTCACGGGCTGGGTCGAGCAGGTGATCGAATCCACGCTTTACGTGCTGTGGGATCTGAAGCTGAAAGTAGGCCATGCCAGCCGCAGCGTCGACGAATGCCTGCGCCTTGGCCGCGACGACATCACCATCCGCACGGCTTTGCTGGAGCATCGCTTCCTGCATGGAAACGAGACCTTGGCCAAGACCCTGCGCAAGCGGCTGTGGTCAGAGCTGTTCGCCAAGACCCATGCCGATTTCGTCGAGGCGAAACTGGCCGAGCGCGACGCCCGCCTGAGCAAGATCGGCAACCAGCGTTACCTGCTGGAGCCGAATGTGAAAGAGGGCAAGGGCGGTTTGCGCGACCTGCAAACGCTTTACTGGATCGCGAAATACATCCACGAGGTCGATCAGGCGCGCGAATTGGTGCGCCTGGGGTTCTTCCGGCCCGAGGAATACGAGGCTTTCCGCGCCGCCGAAACCTTCCTCTGGGCGGTGCGCTGCCACATGCACCATATCGCGGGCCGCGCGGTCGAGCAGTTGACCTTCGACATCCAGGTCGGCGTGGCCGAGCGCATGGGCTATACCGACCATGGCGGGCGGCGCGGGGTCGAGCATTTCATGCAGGACTATTTCCGCAACGCCACCCGCGTGGGCGAATTGACCCGCATCTTCCTGACCGAGCTGGAAGCGCGCCATGTCAAGCGCGAGCCATTGCTGCGCCACCTGCTGAACCGGCGCAAGAAAATGCGCCACAGCCTGCGCGTGCAGCAAAACCGGCTGGACATAGAGGACGAGGCAGAGTTCCTGTCCGACCCGCTGAACATGCTGCGCATTTTCGAGGAAGCGCTGGTCACGGGCTACCTGATGCACCCAAACGCCATGCGCCTGATCGCGGCCAATCTGCACCGGATCGACGCGAAATTGCGGGCCGAGCCGGAAGCGCGGCGCATCTTCCTGCGCCTGCTGCTGAAACATGGCAATCCCGAACGCGCATTGCGGCGCATGAACGAGCTTGGCGTGCTCGCGGCCTTCATCCCCGATTTCGAGCCGATCGTGGCGATGATGCAGTTCAACGTCTACCATCATTACACGGTGGATGAGCATACGATCCAATGCGTCAGCACATTGGCGCAGATCGAGCGCGAGGAACTGGTCGAGGAACTGCCCATCGCCTCGCGCATCTTGCGCGAAGGCGTCAATCGGCGGGTGCTGTATATCGGGCTTTTGCTGCATGACATCGGCAAAGGCCGGCCAGAGGACCATGCGGTGCTGGGTGCGCAGATCGCGCGGCGCGTGGCGCCTGCGCTGGGGCTGAAACGGGCCGAGTGTGAAACCGTGGAATGGCTGGTGCGCTATCACCTGCTGATGTCCGACACCGCGCAAAAGCGCGACATCTCGGACCCGCGCACGGTGCGCGATTTCGCAAAGCTGGTCAAAACCCGTGAGCGGTTGGACCTGCTGACCGTGTTGACCGTCTGCGACATTCGCGGCGTGGGGCCGGGGACGTGGAACAACTGGAAAGCGCAGCTTTTGCGCCAGCTATACCGCGAAACCGCCAATGCTTTGGAAAACGGGCTGGAAGACCTGAACCGCGAGAATCGTTCGGACGAGGCGAAGCGTGCCCTGCGCGCGGCACTGGCCGATTGGCCCGCTGCCGACCGCCGCACCGAGCTTGCCCGCCATTATGACCCCTATTGGCAAGGCTTGCCGACCGCGACCCATGCGGTCTTTGCAAGCCTGCTGCGCGATGTGACCCCTGCCACGATCCGGGTGGACCTGCACCCCGAACCCGACCGCGACGCAACGCGCGCCTGTTTCGTGCTGTCCGACCATCCCGGCATTTTCGCGCGTTTCGCCGGCGCGCTGGCGCTGGTCGGCGCGAATATTGTCGATGCGCGGACCTATACAACCAAGGATGGCTACGCAACCGCCGTATTCTGGATACAGGATGCCGACGGCCACCCGTTCGAGGAAAGCCGCCTGCCGCGCCTGCGCAAGATGATAGAGCGGACCTTCGCGGGCGAAGTGATTGCTGCGCGCGAATTGCAGGGTCGCGACAAGGTCAAGAAGCGCGAGCGCGATTTCCGCGTGCCGACCAATATCAGCTTCGACAATGAAGGCTCTGAAATCTACACCATCATAGAGGTCGACACCCGCGACCGCCCCGGTCTGCTGTTCGATCTGGCGCGCACGCTGGCGGATAACAACATCTCTATTGCCAGCGCCCAGATCGCGACTTACGGGGTGCAGGTCGTCGATACCTTCTATGTGAAAGACATGTTCGGGCTGAAGCTGCACGCCAAATCCAAGCAAGAAGCTCTGGAGCGCAAGCTGCGCGCGGCCATCAAGGCGGGCGCGGATCGCGCGGTTTCCTGACATGGCCCCGATCGCAGCACCGGTTCGGCTGGTCAAAGGCTTTCTGACAGTTGGGTTATGGACGCTGCTTAGCCGCGTCTTTGGCTTTGCCCGCGACATCATGATCGCCGCCTATCTTGGCCCCGGCGCGGTGGCGGACGCGTTTTTCGTGGCGTTTTCGCTTCCGAACATGTTCCGCCGCTTCTTTGCCGAAGGGGCGTTCAACTTCGCCTTCGTGCCGCTCTTTTCCAAGAAATACCAATCGGGCGCGGGCGCGGAAAGCTTCGCGCGCGATGCGTTCTGGGGAATGGCGGCACTTTTGGCGGTGTTCTCGGCGGTGGCGGTGCTTGCCATGCCGGTTCTGGTCTGGGCCATGGCGGCAGGCTTCGCCCAAGACGCCCGGTTCGACATGGCGGTTCAGTTCGGCCGCATTGCTTTTCCCTATATCTTCTTCATCTCGCTGACGGCGCTTCTGTCGGGGATGCTGAACGCGGTCGGGCGGTTTACTGCTGCTGCCGCCGCGCCGGTTCTGTTGAACATCATCTTTGTCACCGCCATGACCATCGGCGCCGCGCTGGGCTGGCCGATAGGTCCGGTTCTGGCGTGGTCGGTGCCGGTGGCGGGCGTGGCGCAACTGGCGCTTATGTGGATCGCGGTGCAGCGCGCGGGCTTTGCCATGCGCTTCCGCCGCCCCACGCTGACGCCAGAGCTGAAACGTTTGGCCATCATCGCCGCGCCTGCGGTGCTGGCCGGGGGGGTGGTGCAGATCAATCTTCTGGTGGGCCGTCAGGTCGCCAGCTTTACAGAGAACGCGATTTCATGGCTGAATTTCGCGGACCGGCTATATCAACTGCCCTTGGGCGTGGTGGGCATTGCCGTGGGTGTGGTCCTGCTGCCAGAGCTGTCGCGCCGCCTGGCGGCAGGTGACACGGGCGGCGGGCAACACAGCTTCAACCGCGGGATGGAGTTTTCGCTGTTCCTGACCGTGCCATCGGCGGTCGCGCTGGCCGTGGTCGGTGCCCCGATTGTCGAGGTGCTGTTCGGCCGCGGTGCCTGGACCGAAGCCGACACGGCTGCCACGGCGCTGGCCTTGGCCGTCTATGCGCTGGGCCTGCCCGCTTTCGTCATGCAAAAGGTGCTGCAACCGCTTTACTACGCGCGCGAGGATACGCGCCGCCCGTTCAAATTCGCGCTGACGTCGATGGTCGTGAATGCCGCGGTCGCCATTGGGTTGATGCCGTTCATCGGCTTCGTTGCCGCCGCTTGGGCCACGAGCTTTGCCGCTTGGGTCATGGTCTGGCAGTTGTGGCGCGGGGCGCGCGCCATGGGGCAGGCCGCGCAGGTGGATGCGCAGATGCGCCGCCGGGCGCTGCGGATCGTGATCGCCTCTGCCGCGATGGGGGCGGCGCTTTACCTTTGCGCGCAGGCGCTTGAACCCTATCTGGCGCTGCCCGGCTGGCGCGCGCTGGCGCTTCTGGCGCTGATCGCCCTTGGCAGCGTGGTCTACCTGGGCCTTGGGCAGGTGATCGGGGCCTATAGCGCCGCCGAAATTCGGGCCAGCCTGCGCCGCAAACGCGCGCCCTAACGCCTGCGCAACCGCGCAAGCAGCGGGCCATCCAAGACCCGCGCCAGCGCCGCGCCCACGGCCATGGCGGTCAGGTCGGCCAGCCAATCCAAGCCACCGCCGCCCATAAAAACAAGCGCCAGCCGCGTAAAGACCAGAACCCCCGCCATGAATAGCGCCGCCCGCGTGCCCATCAGCACCGCGTATGCCCCGGCAAGGGCAAAGATCATCGGGTAGCCGCCGATCAGCCACGCGCCAGGGTTCGCGACCAGCCCGAAAGCCACGCCGCCCGCCGCTTGCGCCAACAGAAGCAGCACCAGCACCTTGAGCGATCCCAACCGCTCGGCGCAGGCTTTGCCCAGTGCCGCCGTGATGACCACCACCAGTGCCGCCTGCATCGGCCCCAGATGCACGAAGCCATAGACAAGGTAGCGCCACAGCCCTTCCGCCGGGTAGCGCCCGCTTTCCCACATCCAGCCTTGCAATTCGGCATTCACGCCAAAGGCCACCAGCGCCTGCGCGCGCCAGCCTGCGCTGCCCGCCCAGTTGACCAAGCCATGCGCGCCGGCCCAGAGCACCAGTTCCACCCCGGCCACGCCAAGTGTCAGCAGCCACACCGCCCAAGGCAGCGGGTTCACGATGGGGGAGGGGTGCGACTCGTCGCGCATCGGTGGGCCTTGGTTGACCTTGTTCGCCCCCAAGGCTAAGCGATTGCCAGATGCAATTCCAGCACGGAGCGCCGCGCCATGTCCGACACGCCCAAGGCTTTTCCGCCGCGTATTTTCTCTGGCATCCAGCCATCTGGCGGGCTGACGCTGGGCAACTACCTTGGTGCGCTAAAACGCTTCGTGCAAGCGCAGGACCAAGGGATCGAAACGATCTATTGCATGGTCGACCTGCACGCGATCACCGTCTGGCAAGACCCCGCCAAGCTGCGCCACGCCACGCGCGAATTGGCGGCGGGCTTTATCGCGGCGGGGATCGACCCGGCGCGCTCGATCTTGTTCAATCAATCCCAAGTGCCCGCCCATGCCCAGCTTGCCTGGATTTTCAACTGTGTGGCGCGCATGGGCTGGTTGAAGCGCATGACGCAGTTCAAGGACAAGGCGGGCAAGAACGCGGAGAACGCCAGCACGGGCCTGTTCGCCTATCCCAACCTGATGGCCGCCGATATCATGGCCTATCACGCCACCCATGTGCCGGTGGGCGAGGATCAGAAGCAGCATCTGGAGCTGACGCGCGACATCGCCGCGAAATTCAACCATGATTACGGGGTAGAGTTCTTCCCGATCGTCGAACCCGTGATCGAAGGGGCGGCGACCCGCGTGATGTCCTTGCGCGACGGCACCAAGAAGATGTCGAAATCCGACCCGTCGGATATGAGCCGCATCAACCTGACCGATGATGCCGACGCCATCGCGCAAAAGCTGCGCAAGGCGCGCACCGATCCTGAACCCTTGCCCGAAGCGCTGGACGGGTTGGCAGAGCGGCCAGAGGCGCGCAACTTGGTGAATATCTACGCCGCGCTGGCCGACATATCGCCCGAGGATGTGATCGCGCAATATGGCGGGCAGGGCTTTGGCGCGTTCAAACCCGCGCTGGCCGATCTGGCGGTCGAGAAACTTGCCCCTATCAATGCCGAGATGAGCCGCCTGATGCAGGACGTGGCAGAGATTGACCGCATCCTGGGCGAGGGGGCGGCGCGCGCCAACGCGATCGCGCAGCCGATCCTGGATCAGTGCTACGACATCGTGGGGCTGGTGCGCTCGCGCCCATGATATGGGCGCGCCGCCTGCTGGGGGTCGTGGCGTTTCTGGCGCTGCTTGTCTCTGGCTGGCAGGCGGTCACGCTGTGGCACGGGGGCGGCTTCTGGGTCGAGCGCGCGGAAGAGACGTTGGAGCAGGTCTATGCAACGGCGCTGGCCCGCGCGGCCACGCCCGACCGGGTGGCCGCCTTGCTGGAGGCCCGCCTGTCCGAGAGCCCACGCAACTGGCATGTGATCGACGCGCTTCTGGCAGAAAGCACGGGCCTGCCGCCAGACCTGCAAGCGCGCATGGACGCCGCCCGCGCGCAGGATTTCAGTCTTGCCGCCCGCGCCCGTGCTTGTGGCATCTGCGCCTATGACCTGTCGCGCTGCACGCTTGGCCCTGATCTGGCCTGCGGCTTGGGCGTGAACCTGACGGTCGCGGGGGATCTGCTGGTGTTGGGGCGCGAGGGGCTTTGGGCCTCACAAGGCGCCGAGGTCGATGGGCTGGACGTGACGCTTGCCTTTATCGGCATCGGGGCCACGGGCCTGGTGGTGGCCACGGGCGGCACGTCCTACACGGTCAAGGCCGGCGCGGGGCTGGTGCGGGTGGCGCACCGGATGGGGCGCTTGGCCCCTGACTTGCGCCGCGTGTTCACCCGCGCCTTTCGCGAAGGGGTGGATTGGGCGGCGCTTGCACGCGGTGCGCCGGTCGCCCGCGCCACGCGGTCCGAGGCACTTGCGCCGGCGCTGCGGCTAAGCGACGATCTGGGCGTCCTGCTGGAACGGACCGGACCCGCCGCCACGTTGCACCTGCTGGGCGCCGTAGAGACAGTGCCAGAGGCACGCAGCTTGGCGCGCAGCGCCCGCGCGCTTGGCCCGCGCAGCACAGCTGCCTTGGAAACCTTGGGCAAATCGCGCCTGATCCGGTTGGGCCTGCGCCTGTCGGACGAGGTGATCGCGCTGTTCGCGGCATTTGCCGCAGCGCTTGGCACCTTTGCCGCCTTGGTCGCGGGCCGTGTGCTGCGGCTGATGCGCCGATTGTTGCGCTAGACCGACTGGAACCCGCGCAGCAATTGCCGCAGGCCGACCAGCGCGCCGACAACGATGCTCAGGAACACCACCGGGGCCGAATAGGACAGCGTCGCCATCGCCGACGCGCCTTGCCCGACAGAGCAGCCCATGGCGATCACGCCGCCCACGCCCATCATCGTGGCACCGGCCACCTGACGCCCCAGTTCGCGCGGGTCTTCGCAGGCTTCCCAACGGAAGCGGCGGCGCCATCCGGCGGCAAGGGCTGCGCCCAGCACCACGCCCACGACAGAGCCGACCGCGAAATTCAGCCCGCCCGCGCTGGCGGTCATCAGATAGAGGATCGCGCGGCCCAACGGCACGGTGAAGGTGAACCCCTCGACCGGGACCGCGTCGAGCGTCATGCGCTGAAGCCACGACGTGGCGATGAACGCGCCCGCAATGGCCAGCCCGACAACGACTGACCAGCCGATTGTCTGCGGGCTGTTGCGCAAATCGGGGTGGCGAATGCCAAGCCAGAACAAAAGCGCGGCCACCGGCGCGGCGAACACCAGCGGGGGCAGGTCGGTCATCCGGGCAAAAGCATGGGCAAAGCCTTGGGGGATCGCGGTTTCCACCTCTGGAAACAGGGCCACGCGCAAGGGCGACAAAGGCCCGGCCAGCGTGATGAACCCGGCAATCGCCATGATCATCACGATCAGGAAAGACCGCAAATCGCCACCGCCCAGCCGGATCAGCGCGCCAAAGCCGCAATTCCCGGCCAAGGCCATGCCATAGCCGAACACAAGCCCGCCGAACACCGCGGCAAAGGGGTTAAAGGCTATCTGGTGGTAGGGGCTGAGCGTGATCTGGGCCAACCCCATCGCTTCGGCCCCGAACAACACCAGAATGGCCACGCCAAGCACGACGCCCCATAGGCGCGCGCGCCGTTGGTCGCCGCCATAGGCCGCGCTTTCAATCGCACCCAAGGTGCAGAAATCGCCCATACGGGCGGCAGCACCCAGAATGATTCCGATGATCAGGCCAGCGCTACCGGCCAGAACCGGGGCGGGTAAATCCCACATTCACATCCTCCAACAGATGGGCCTGTGCGTGCAGGCCTACCGCATGTCGCAGTATACCGAACGGGGTCGGCAGCGTCACGGGAAAATCGGATGTGGTCCTAGTGATGCGCCTGTGCGCAGAACATGTCATAGACCAAGGCGATCAGGCGCTCTGCTTTCGGGTCTTGCAACGAGTAGTAGATCGTCTTGCCCTCGCGGCGGCTGTTGACGATCCCTTCCAGACGCAGACGCGCCAATTGCTGGCTGACGGCCGCTTGGCGCGATTGCAAAAGCTCTTCCAGCTCGCCCACCGACTTTTCGCCGGTCGAGAGATGGCACAGGATCATCAGCCGCCCTTCATGGGCCAGCGCTTTCAGAAAGGCCGACGCTGCTTGTGCCTGATCCAGCATGTCGGTCGGTGCGAGCGTCGCGCAGGATTTGCCCTCTGCCGCGTCATACTGATCCAGATCTGCGCTCTGCGTGTCCAGAGACATGGCTCTTCCCCCGATAGGCCGCACCACTGCGGCTGTTGCGAATGTCATCAGTTGCAGTTGCTTGAATATGTAGAGCGACCTTCCCCCTAGAGCAAGCCTGTGGGGGCTGAATAAGACGATTTGTTCCGGCCAGAGGCATTCTGCTGGGAAATTCGCCCGGAAATCGGGCGATCCATGGACCGGAAACCGAAAACACCCGCCGGAAATCCGGCGGGTGTTTGTCTGTTTGTGCCGAATACCGGCTTAGGCGTCGCGCGGGTCTTCGCTTTCGCCCTGACCGCGCGGGTCGAAGCCGTCATCGTCCATGCCGGCGCTGCCGATTTCGTCGAACAGTTCCGAAATCTCGAACTCGGC
The DNA here is from genome assembly GCF_020667835.1 of Roseibaca sp. Y0-43. Taxonomy (GTDB): domain Bacteria; phylum Pseudomonadota; class Alphaproteobacteria; order Rhodobacterales; family Rhodobacteraceae; genus Roseinatronobacter. The sequence continues at coordinate 269,564 of NZ_JAFMPR010000005.1, read as the reverse complement.
GGCGGCTTCTTCCTCTGCGGCCAGTTCCTGAATGGACTTGCCAGAGGCTTGCAGCTCTGCCTCTTCGGGCGAGCGGGCGACGTTGAGCTTGATTTCTGCATCCACTTCGGGGTGCAGGTTCAGCGTGACGGTGTGAATGCCCAGAACCTTGATCGGCTGGCCGATCACGATCTGGCGGCGCTCGATGGTCACGCTGCCTTCGGCCAGCAGGTCGGCCACGTCGCGGGTGCTGACGGAGCCATACAGCGCGCCGGCATCCGATGCCTGACGGATCACGACATAGGTCGTGCCATCCAGACGCTCTGCGACCGCAGCGGCTTCTTTCTTGGTTTCCAGGTTCTGTGCTTCCAGCTCGGCCTTGCGGGCCTCGAAGGATTTCACATTGTCATCGGATGCGCGCAGCGCCTTGCCTTGCGGCAGAAGGAAGTTGCGGGCGTAACCGGGCTTGACGTTGACGACATCGCCCATCTGGCCAAGCTTGGCCACGCGTTCCAGCAGGATAACTTGCATGATCTGTTCTCCTTACTTCACGGCGTAGGGCAGCAGGGCAAGGAAGCGGGCGCGCTTGATGGCACGGGCCAGTTCACGCTGCTTCTTTGCCGACACGGCGGTGATACGCGAGGGCACGATCTTGCCACGCTCGGAAATGTAGCGTTGCAGCAGGCGCGTGTCCTTGTAGTCGATCTTGGGTGCATTCTCGCCCGAGAAGGGGCAAACCTTGCGGCGACGGAAAAACGGTTTTGCAGCCATGGGTCAGCTCTCCTTTACGATGCGCGGCGGCGCGGTTCGCGCTCGTCACGTTTCTGCATCTGGACCGAGGGGCCCTCTTCATGGGCGTCGACCTTGACGGTCAGCACGCGCATCACGTCGTCATGCAGGCGCATCAGGCGTTCCATTTCCTGAACGGCCGTGGCCGGTGCGTCGGAACGCAGGAAGGCGTAGTGACCCTTGCGGTTCTTGTTGATCTTGTAGGACATCGTCTTGACGCCCCAATATTCGGAATCAACCAGTTTGCCGCCATTGTCGGCCAGCACGGTGCCGAAATGTTCGATAAGCGCTTCGGCCTGCGTGTTCGACAGGTCCTGACGCGCGATCATGACATGCTCGTAAAGGGGCATGTGATCTCCATTCTTTGTCTGGGCGCATTTCAAAAGGCAAGGCAATGACCTTTCCGCCCCTGCCTACGAGAGCTGCGCCGATGAAACATCTGCGGAAAGATGCGCCCGTTTAGCGGCAAACGGGGCAGGGTGCAAGCACGCATGGGAATGGCGCGCGCAAATCACCTGCGGCGAACACGCTCTTGCCAGATGCGCATGTCTGGCGCATAAGTGGCGCAACATTCTTTCGCAAAATGGGGGCTTACATGGCTCATACTCCTTTGATGACCGCGCTGGGTGCCGATGACACCCTTCTGCGCAAGCTGGCGATGGTGGCCTTCGGGTCCGTTCTGGTCGGCATGTCCGCGCAGGTCAGCGTGCCGATGTTCCCGGTGCCGATGACGCTGCAAACGCTGGCGATCATGCTGATCGGCCTGACCTATGGGTCGCGTTTGGCCGGGGCTACCTTGGTCGCGTATCTGGTGCAAGGCGCGGCTGGCTTCCCGGTATTCGCGGGTGGCGCGGCAGGTCTAGCACCGCTGATGGGGCCGACCGCGGGCTTCCTGTTTGGCTTTGTCGCCATGGCCTTCGTGATGGGCTGGCTGGTCGAGCGTGGCATGAACCGTGGCTTTGGCCTGTTCGCCGCCGCGCTGATCGCCACTGCTTTGCTGTTCGTGCCGGGTATCGCATGGCTGACCGCTGTCACGCCACTGGACCTGCAAGGCGCATTCATGGCCGGTGCCGCACCTTTCCTGCTGGGCGAATTGGTGAAAGTGGCTGTTGCCGCGCTGATCGTGTCGGGTGCCTTCGCAGCGCTGAAAGACCGCGTGAAGTAATCGCGCCAAACTTTTGAAAAGGCGGGCTTTTGGCCCGCCTTTTTTCATGCGCCGGTGTCATGCAGGCGGGCAAGCGCCGCTTCGCACAGACCAAGCGACAGCCATGTGCAGCCCGCGCACAAGCTGCCCAGATCCCCCGGTGCGACCCGCGCGCGGACCCGCGCTTTCGCGTCGCCCCATGTCAGCCTTGTGCCGTCCTGCACGCCCAAAGCGGTGGCGTGGCGCTGGTCCAGCACGGCGATCTTGGCGGCCTTGGCGCAGCTTTGGCCCATACGGTGCGGGCAGGGGGCACAGATGTGATCGGCCTGCACCGTGACCTCTATCAGCACATCATCGCCATCCGGCGCGCGCAAGCGGTCCACGATCTGGGCCATGTTGGCGGTGAAACTGTCGGAATAGCCCTTTCCCTCGAACCCCAGCGCGCACAGAAAATGATGCGGGCGAAAGGTAATCGGGTCGGTCATTCCGCCGCGTGCTTGGGCTGAAAGCCGCGCTCCAGCATGTCATGCGGCGCGACCGGATATTCGCCCGAGAAACACGCATCGCAATATTGTGGGCAGGAATTGTTGCGGCCCTCCGGCTCTCCTGCGGCGCGGTATAGCCCGTCGAGCGAGATGAATTTCAGGCTGTCCACCCCGATATGGTCGCGCATCTCATCCTCGGACATGCGCGCGGCGAGCAGGTTCTCGCGGTCGGGCGTATCGACCCCGTAAAAGCAGGGCCAGGCGGTGGGCGGGCTTGCGATGCGGAAATGCACCTCTTTCGCTCCCGCCTCGAGGATCATTTCCTTGATCTTCTGGCTGGTCGTGCCGCGCACCACCGAATCATCGACCAGGATAATGCGCTTGCCACGAATAAGCGTGCGGTTCACGTTCAGCTTCAGCCGCACCCCCATGGACCGGATCTGCTGGCTGGGTTCGATAAAGGTGCGCCCCATATATTGGTTGCGCGTGATCCCCAGCGCAAAGGGAATGCCCGATTCCTGGCTGAACCCGATCGCCGCGGGCGTGCCGCTATCGGGCACGGGGCAGACCAGATCCGCATCCACCGGCGCTTCGCGAGCCAGTTCCACCCCGATCTGGCGACGGGTTTCATAGACGGAACGGCCCCCGAAAAAGCTGTCGGGGCGCGAGAAATAGACATGCTCGAACACGCAAAAGCGCGACTTCTGCGGCGCGAAGGGACGGCTGCTGTCGACGCCGGTTTCGCTGATGACAACCATCTCGCCCGGCTCGATCTCGCGCACGAATTCTGCACCGATGATGTCGAGGGCACAGGTCTCTGACGCCAGCGCCCAGCCGTCATGCAGTCGGCCGAGAACCAAGGGGCGCACGCCCAGCGGGTCGCGCACGCCGATCAGCTTGGTGCGGGTCATCGCCACGACCGAAAACGCCCCTTCGGCGCGGCGCAGCGCGTCCTTCATCCGCTCGGGGATGGTCTTCTGGAACGAGCGCGCCATCAGGTGGATCAGGCACTCGCTGTCGGAACTGGACTGGAAAATGGACCCGCGCTCGATCAACTCTCGGCGGATCGCGTCGGCATTGGTGATATTGCCATTATGCGCAAGCGCCGCGCCACCCATGGAAAACTCGCCGAAAAACGGCTGCACATCGCGAATTTGCGTGGCCCCCTTGGACCCGGCGGTGGAATAGCGCACATGGCCGATGCCGATGCGCCCCGGCAACGTCTCGATCACGCCCGCTTTCGTGAAATTGTCACGAACCAGCCCGAACCTGTGGGCCGAATGAAAGCCCGATTCGGGGTGATGGGTGATGATCCCGCCCGCTTCCTGACCGCGATGTTGCAGCGCATGCAGTCCCAAGGCCACGAAACTGGCCGCGTCTTCGACCCCGATGCACCCGAATACGCCGCATTCTTCGCGCAGTTTGTCGTCATCGAACGGGTGGCTGAGCATGGAAGCAACTCGCGGCTGGCCAAGGATTGCGCCCCCTCTAGCGCATTGCGCTGGGGCTGTCACCTGTTTGTGGCCTAGCTCGCGGTGCGATGCGCAGCAAACAGGCTGGTAAAGGCGTGCCAGCCAGCGGTCAGCATTTCCGCCATGAAGGCCGCACGCTCGCGGCGGGCCTGCTGTTCCAGGCGGGTCATATCGGCCATCTCGGCAGCGAGATCGGTTTGGTGTTGCATGTGCATCTCCGGTGAAAGCGTTTACATTCGTTGTGGCGAATGTAGATGCTGCGCTGCCGCATTGCAGCAATCAGTTTCGCATTCCCGCTTTGCATTCAACGCAAAGCTCCGTGTCGGCCATTGATTTGTTAGCGCTAACTGGTTACATGGCCCTCAAACGCCGCACAGCCTTGACCGGAGGACATGCCATGCCGCTTAACCCCACCATCGAAGCCGTGACCGACCGTATCCGCGCGCGCTCCAAGCCCAGCCGTGACGCGTATCTGGACCGCATGGCCCGCGCGGCAGAGGCGGGGACGGTGCGCGCGCATCTCTCCTGCGGCAATCAGGCACATGCCTATGCGGCCATGGGGGCGGACAAGGACACGCTGGCGGCAGGGCGCGCACCCAATCTGGGGATCGTGACCGCCTATAACGACATGCTCTCGGCCCATCAGCCGTTCGAGCATTACCCCGAGAAAATTCGCGCCGCCGCGCGCGCGGTGGGGGCGACCGCGCAGGTGGCGGGCGGCGTGCCGGCCATGTGTGACGGCGTAACCCAAGGTCAGCCGGGGATGGAGCTGTCGCTGTTTTCGCGCGACACGATCGCCTTGGCGGCAGGCGTCGCCATGAGCCACAATTGCTTCGACGCTGCCGTCTACCTTGGCGTCTGTGACAAGATCGTGCCGGGGCTAATTATCGCGGCGGCCACCTTCGGCCATGTGCCCACCGTGTTCGTGCCCGCGGGGCCGATGACTTCGGGCTTGCCGAATGACGAGAAATCGAAAATCCGCCAGCAATTCGCCAAGGGCGAGATCGGGCGCGAGGAATTGATGAAAGCCGAAATGGCCAGCTATCACGGGCCGGGCACCTGCACCTTCTACGGTACCGCCAACACGAACCAGATGCTGATGGAATTCATGGGCCTGCACCTGCCGGGCGCGAGTTTCGTCAATCCCGGCACGCCGCTGCGCGAAGCGCTGACCACGGCCTCTGCCCAACGCGCGTTGGAAATCACCGCGCTTGGCAATGATTACCGTCCGGCGGGGCAGGTTCTGGACGAACGCGCCTTCGTCAATGGCATGGTGGGGCTGATGGCAACGGGCGGGTCCACGAACCTTGTGCTACACCTGCCCGCCATGGCGCGCGCGGCGGGCATTCACCTGACGCTCGAAGACTTCGCCGACATCTCCGCCACCGTGCCGCTGATGGCCAAGGTCTACCCCAACGGTCTGGCCGATGTGAACCATTTCCACGCGGCGGGCGGTTTGGGCTTCATGATCGGCGAATTGCTGGACGCGGGGCTCTTGCACGATGATGTCTGCACCGTCTCGGGCGACGGGCTGAAACGCTACGCGCAGGAACCCAAGCTGCGCGACGGCGCGCTGGTCTGGGAAGATGGCGCGGGCGAAACCCTGAACGACAAGATCCTGCGCCCGCTCTCGAACCCGTTCCAAAGCACCGGGGGGCTGGCACAACTTGCGGGCAATCTGGGGCAGGGGGTCATCAAGGTGTCGGCCGTTGACCCCGCGCGCCACGTCATCGAAGCGCCTGCGCGTGTCTTCCACGATCAGGCCGATGTCAAAGCGGCGTTTCAGGCCGGCCAGCTGACCGAGGACACGGTCGTCGTCGTCCGCTTCCAAGGGCCGGCGGCGAACGGTATGCCGGAACTCCACTCGCTCACCCCCATCCTGTCTGTCCTGCAAGATCGCGGGCTGAAAGTGGCGCTGGTGACAGACGGGCGCATGTCGGGCGCCAGCGGCAAGGTGCCCGCCGCGATCCATGTCGCCCCCGAAGCGGCCAAGGGTGGCCCGCTTGCAAAACTGCGCGATGGCGACCGCGTGCGGCTCGATGCCACCAAGGGCACGCTCGATGTGCTGGAACCCGATTTCGACAGCCGCACCCCCGTCACCATCGACCTCTCGGCCAATGATTTCGGCATCGGGCGCGAGTTGTTCCGCGTGTTCCGCGCCAATGTAGGCGATTCCACCGAAGGGGCAGGCGTGGTCGTCTGACCCATTCATCCTTGCAAAAATATCCCGGGGGAGTCGCGGCGCAGCCGCGACGGGGGCAGCGCCCCCCAAACGAAAAGCCTTGTGCGCAAGCCCTCCTTAATTCTCCGGGCGCAAGCGCCAGCGCGCTTCGTTCTCCTCGATGGCGCGAATGCGATCATCGGTCGAGGGGTGGCTCATCATCCATGCAGGCATACCGCCGCCGACACCGGTCAGCGCGTTCAGCTTGCGAAAGAGCGATTTCTGCGGTTCGGTCCCGATCCCGGCCTTGACCATCAGGGCGGACGCGTAGGCATCGGCCTCGTATTCGTCATTGCGGCTGAGTTTCGACGCCAGAAGCGAAGTCAGCGCATTCGCGATGGCCACCCCCAAACCCGGCAGGAAGCGGCCCAAGATCGCCGCCAGCGCCATGCGGATGGCGTTCGTGCCGGAAAAGTCGATCATCCGCTTGCGGGTATGGCCTAGCGCCACATGGCCCAGTTCATGCGCGATGACGCTGGCCATTTCCTCTGCCGTCACCTCGCCCGCGCGATACTTGTTGTAGAACCCGCGCGTGATGAAGATGCGCCCATCGGGTGCGGCCAGCCCGTTCACCGGCTCAATCTCGTAGATATGCACCTTGATCGCGGGAACGCCCACCGCGCCTGCGAAATGGTCGGTCAGCTTTTTCAGCTTGGGGTCCGCCAGCTCGGAGGAATGCGCATCCAGCTCGCGCTTGGTGCGCCAGCTGGAGAAGAGATACATCACAAGCGCATAGCCAATGGCCAGCAGGAACGGGGATAGTTTCAACATGCCCCAGATATGGGGCGGCGCGCGCGAGCTGGCAAGCAGCTTCGCGCGGCCAAATCGTCACGCGCTGGCGCGGGTCTGGCGCTTGCGCTCATGCGGGTCAAGGAAGCGCTTGCGCAGGCGGATGGCGTTGGGCGTGACTTCGACAAGTTCATCGTCGTCGATATAGGCAATCGCCTGTTCCAGCGTCATCAGCGTGGGCGGTGTCAGCTTGACCGCGTCATCCGTGCCAGAGGCGCGCACGTTGGTCAGCTTCTTGCCCTTCAGCGGGTTCACTTCCAGATCGTTGTCGCGGCTATGCTCGCCGATGATCATGCCTTGGTAGACCGGGTCTTGCGGGTTGATGAACATCTTGCCGCGATCTTCGAGGTTCCAGAGCGCATAGGCCACTGCGGTGCCGTCCTCCATCGAGATCAGCACACCCTGACGACGGCCCGGAATCGGCCCCTTGTAGGGTGCCCATTCGTGGAACACGCGGTTCAGAACGCCCGTGCCGCGCGTGTCGGTCAGGAATTCGCCGTGATAGCCGATCAGCCCGCGCGAGGGGACATGCGCGATGATGCGGGTCTTGCCAGCGCCCGCGGGTTTCATCTCTGCCAGATCGCCGCGGCGCGGGCCGGTCAGCTTTTCGATCACGGTGCCGGTATATTCGTCATCCACGTCGATGGTGACTTCCTCGATGGGTTCCAGACGCTGCCCGCCTTCGTCGCGCATCAGCACGCGGGGGCGCGAGATCGACAGCTCGAACCCTTCGCGGCGCATGTTCTCGATCAGCACGCCCATCTGCAATTCGCCACGGCCGGCCACGTCAAAGGCTTCGCCGCCGGGTGTGTCGGTCACTTTGATCGCGACGTTGACCTCTGCTTCGCGCATGAGGCGCTCGCGGATGACGCGGCTTTGCACCTTGGTGCCGTCGCGGCCCGCCAAGGGCGAATCATTGATGCCGAAGGTCACGCTGATGGTCGGCGGGTCGATGGGCTGCGCGGGGATGGCGGTATCGACATCCAGCGCGCAGAGCGTATCGGCCACGGTGGCCTTTGTCATGCCCGCGATGGTCACGATGTCGCCGGCCTCTGCGGCGTCAATCGGCTGCTGGCTCAGGCCGCGGAAGGCCAGAACCTTGGTGCAGCGGAATTGCTCGATCTTGGTGCCGTCGCGCGACAGCGCCTTGATGGTCTCGCCCGGCCTCAAGGTGCCCGCTTCCACGCGGCCCGTCAGGATGCGGCCCAGATAGGGGTCTGCCGAAAGGGTCGTCGCCAACATCCGGAAGGGGGCGGCCCGGTCGGCGACCTGCTTGGGCGCGGGCACATGCGCCACGACCAGATCGAACAGCGCCGACATGTCCTTGCGCGGCCCGTCCAGTTCGGCATCGGCCCAGCCATTGATGCCCGACGCGTAAAGCACAGGGAAATCAAGCTGTTCGTCGGTCGCACCCAGATTGGCGAACAGATCGAACACCAGATCCAGCGCGTTGTCCGGCTCTGCCGCGGGCTTGTCCACCTTGTTCACGACGACGATGGGGCGCAGCCCCAGCGCCAGCGCTTTCGAGGTCACGAACTTGGTTTGTGGCATCGGGCCTTCGGCGGCATCGACCAGCAGGACCACGCCATCGACCATGGACAGGATGCGCTCGACCTCGCCGCCGAAATCGGCGTGGCCGGGGGTGTCCACGATATTGATGCGGGTGTTCTTCCACTCGACCGAGGTGGCTTTGGCAAGGATGGTGATCCCGCGCTCGCGCTCCAGGTCGTTGCTGTCCATCGCGCGTTCCGTCGTGGCCTGGTTGTCACGATAGGTGCCCGATTGCTTCAGAAGTTCGTCCACCAACGTCGTCTTGCCGTGGTCAACATGTGCGATAATCGCAATATTGCGAAGGTCCATAACAGAGTTGCCTTTTTGTGCTGCGCCGCCGCATTAGCCGATTGCGGGGCGTCTGGCCAGCCCTTGAATGTCGCATCAGGTGGCGATGTAGCGATCTCGCCGGTGGTTGACGCCGATGATGACATTCAGAATGGCCGCGCCCAGCAGCGACCACAGCACCAGCGTGGGCGCCATGACCAGCAGTGCAGCGCCGAACAGGGCAAGGTCGAAAGCCAGTTGCACCCAGCCCGCGCGCCAGCCCATCCGCTCTTGCAGGTAATAGGCAAGGATGCCCACGCCGCCAAGGCTGGCGCGGTGGCGGAAGATCGCCAGAAGCCCCGCGCCCGCGATCATGCCGAACAGGATGGCGGCCACGGCGGGATGCGCGGGCGCAATGCTGACCAGCCGGTCCGAGAGGTCGGCAAAGACCGAGACCAGCACCACGGCGACAAAGGTCTTGAGCGTGAAATCGCGGCCCAGATGGCGATAGGCCAGCCAATAGAAGGGCAGGTTGATGGTGAAGAACAGAACGGCGAAGCTAAGGCCGGTCACGTAAGACAAGAGCACCGCCAGCCCCGCGGTCTGGCCGGTGACAAGCCCCGCGCTGGTCAGAAGCGACAGGCCGAAGCCGCACAGCCCCGTGCCCACGATCAGGCCTTGAGCGTCTTCGAACAGGGTATGGGTCGGGCGATCGGACACGGCTTAGACCTTGGCGCTGAACAGGTTGATGACCAGAATGCCCGACAGGATCAGCGCTATGCCCAGCATTGCCGCCCAATCCAGCTTTTGGCCGAACATCACCCAGCCGATGGCCGCGATCAGGCAAATGCCAAGCCCCGCCCAAATGGCATAGGCCACGCCTACCGGGATGACACGTAGCGCCAGCGATAGCAGCCAGAACGACACCGCGTAGGCGGCAAAAGCCCCGATGCCCGGCACCGCGCGGGTCATCCCGTCGCTGGCCTTGAGAAGCGTTGTGCCCAAGGTCTCGAACGCGATGGCGATGCCAAGGAACAGCCAGTGCATTCGCGCCTACCGGCTGCCCTCTGTCAGGCGGCGGGTGACATAGCTGGTCACGGTTTGCAGCATGGGCTGCATATGCTGTTCTTCGTTCTGGAAGAAATGATCCGCGCCCTCGATCTCTTCATGCGTGATCGTGATGCCGCGCTGTTCTTTCAGCTTTGCCACCAGCGCCTGCGTGTCGCGCGGCGGGGCCACGCGGTCGGCGGTGCCGTTGATAATCAGGCCGGACGCGGGGCAGGGGGCAAGGAAGCTGAAATCATAAAGATTGGCGGGCGGTGCGACCGACACGAAGCCCGTGATGTCGGGCCGCCGCATCAGAAGCTGCATCCCGATCCACGCGCCAAAGCTGAAACCTGCGACCCAGCAATGCCGTGCGTTCTGGCTTTGCGCCTGCACATAATCGAGGGCGGCGGCCGCATCGGACAACTCGCCCACGCCTTGGTCATACTCGCCCTGGCTGCGGCCCACGCCCCGGAAATTGAAGCGTAGTACCGAAAAGCCCATCTCGTGGAAGGCGTAATGCAGATTGTAGACCACCTTGTTATTCATCGTGCCGCCGAATTGCGGATGCGGATGAAGCACGATGGCAATGGGCGCGTCGGGCTTGCGTTGCGGGTGGAAGCGGCCTTCCAGTCGGCCTTCGGGGCCGGCGAAAATGATCTCTGGCATGGGGAAGCCTTATGCAGAACGGTCGTGGCTTGGCGCGGCAGCGGCTGCGCGGAATGGGCTTAATTGGGCTGCGGATGAATATGGCGGGCCGTGCGGGTGCATTCTTGACTTTCACATTCAGGTATTTTAGAGCCATTCTAAAGTTTAGATATGGCCATGCGTGTGCAGAACCTGCAACGCCGGGGCAGCACGACAGCATTAGGGCGCGAGGGGGCAAAGGTCAACCGGATAGGCGCCCCCGTGCCATGTGCGACCAGTTGCTGAGGGCAAAAGGATGAAACTCTCGACAAAGGGGCGCTACGCGATGATCGCTCTGGTGGACCTGGCCCTTGCGCCCGAGGGCGAGCTGGTGTCGCTGGGAGAGATTGCCGAGCGGCAAAATGTCTCGCTCGCCTATCTGGAACAGCTTTTCGTCAAGCTGCGCCGCGCGGGGCTGGTGGCATCGGTGCGCGGGCCGGGCGGCGGCTACAGGCTGGCGCGACCCGCCGATGCGATCCGCGTGTCGGATATCCTGGAAGCGGTGGACGAAACCGTCAGCGCCATGGACAAGGGCGCGGGCGCGAAAGGGGCCGTGACCGGATCGCGCGCGCAATCGCTGACCAACCGTTTGTGGGAAAGCCTGTCGGCGCATGTCTACGTGTTCCTGCACCAGGCGCGCCTGTCGGATGTGGCGAAGAACGCGCTGACGCCATGCCCCGCCGTGCCAAGCTTGTTTCAGGTCGTGGACGAATAGGGGGCGCTGCCCCCGCCGCGGCTGCGCCGCGACTCCCCCGGGATATTTGGGCAAGGATGAAATCAGGAGAAGCGGGTCGTGCCCGAACGTGTCTATCTTGACTGGAATGCCACCACGCCGCTGCGCCCGGACGCGCGCGCGGCAATGGTGGCGGCAATGGACGTGGTTGGCAATCCGTCATCGGTTCATGCCGAGGGGCGTGCGGCGCGCGCCATGATGGAGCGCGCGCGCGCGCAGGTCGCGGCGGCGCTGGGCGCGGAAGGGGCGGATATCGTCTTTACCTCTGGCGCGACAGAGGCTGCGGCGCTGGCGCTGTCCGGGCGCGGCCTGGCGGGGGCCAAGATCGAGCATGACGCCGTGCGCGCCTGGACCGATGGCAGCCTGGCCGTGGACCCGCAGGGCCGCGTGGCGGTGCCAGACCCGGCCCGTGCGACGCTGCAACTGGCGAATTCGGAAACCGGGATCGTGCAGGATTTGCCGCAGGGTCTGGCGGTCAGCGACCTGACCCAAGGCTTCGGCAAGATCCCCTTCGCGTTCAACTGGCTGGGGGTCGAGATGGGGTTCATCTCGGCGCACAAGCTGGGCGGGCCGAAGGGCATCGGCGCGCTTGTGATCCGCCAAGGCACGGATCTTGCGGCGCAAATCCGGGGCGGCGGGCAAGAGATGGGCCGCCGTGCGGGCACCGAGAACCTTGTGGGCATTGCCGGGTTCGGCGCGGCAGCCGAAGCCGCGCAGCGCGATCTGGCCGACGGGGTTTGGGCCCGCGTGGAAGAAATTAGAAATATTCTAGAAAAAACTCTGGACGCGTCGGCTGAATTGACTATTTCTGTCGGGAAAGGCTGTCAGCGGTTGCCGAACACGCTCTGCGTGGCCACCCCCGGCTGGAAAGGCGAAACGCAGGTCATGCAGATGGACCTTGCAGGGTTTGCCATTTCCGCAGGCTCTGCCTGTTCATCGGGCAAGGCGCGCCGGTCGGACGTGCTGACGGCGATGGGCTATGACGAGGCCACGGCGCAGGGCGCTGTCCGCGTCTCGCTTGGCCCCGATGCGACGGAAGAGATGGTGCTGCGTTTTGCCGAGGCGTGGCTGAAACAGTATCGGCGGTTCGAGGCACGCGCGGCCTGACAGCGCGACACAAGAAGGGGAAAGACATGGCTGCATTGGACAATACCGAGTTGCGCGAAGGTGTGGACCGCGAGACGGTCGAAACCGTGCAATCCATGGCCGGCACCTACAAGCATGGCTGGGAAACCGAGATCGAGATGGAGTTCGCGCCGAAAGGTCTGAGCGAGGACATCGTGCGCCTGATCTCGGAGAAGAACAACGAACCGGAATGGCTGCTGGAATGGCGGCTGGAAGCCTATCGCCGCTGGACCACCATGGAAGGGCCGGATTGGGCGATGCTGGATATTCCGGAGATCGACTATCAGGAGCAGTATTACTACGCCAAGCCCAAGTCGATGACGGAAAAGCCGAAATCGCTGGACGAGGTCGACCCGAAGCTTTTGGAAACCTACGCCAAGCTGGGCATTCCGCTGAAAGAGCAGATGATCCTTGCCGGTGTCGAGGGCGCGGATGAGGGCCGCAAGGTGGCCGTGGATGCGGTGTTCGATTCTGTCAGCGTGGGCACGACTTTCAAGAAGGAACTGGCGGCGGCGGGCGTGATTTTCTGCTCGATCTCGGAAGCGGTGCAAGAGCATCCGGAGCTGGTGAGGAAATACCTGGGCAGCGTCGTGCCGCAGAACGACAATTACTTCGCCGCACTCAATTCGGCGGTCTTCAGCGATGGCAGCTTTGTCTACATCCCCGAAGGCGTGAAATGCCCGATGGAGCTGTCGACCTATTTCCGCATCAATGCTGAAAACACCGGCCAGTTCGAGCGCACCTTGATCGTGGCCGAAAAAGGCAGCCATGTCAGCTATCTGGAAGGCTGCACCGCGCCCAAGCGCGACACCGCGCAGCTACATGCGGCGGTGGTGGAGATCGTCGTGCTGGAAGATGCAGAGGTGAAATATTCCACCGTGCAGAACTGGTTCCCCGGCGACGAGAACGGCAAGGGCGGCATCTACAACTTCGTCACCAAGCGCGCCGATTGCCGCGAGGACCGCGCGAAAGTGATGTGGACGCAGGTCGAAACCGGGTCAGCCATCACGTGGAAATACCCGTCCTGCATTCTGCGCGGCGATGACAGCCAAGGCGAGTTCTACTCGATCGCCATCGCCAATAACTGGCAGCAGGCCGATACCGGCACCAAGATGGTGCATCTGGGCAAGAACACCCGCTCGCGCATCGTGTCCAAGGGGATCAGCGCGGGGCACGCGCAGAACACCTATCGCGGGCTGGTGTCGATGCACCCGAAGGCGAAGAATTCGCGCAACTATACCCAGTGCGACAGCTTGCTGATCGGCGATCTGTGCGGCGCGCATACGGTGCCCTATATCGAGGTGAAGAACGCATCTTCCCGCGTCGAGCATGAGGCGACCACGTCCAAGGTGGATGATGACCAGCTTTTCTATTGCCGCCAGCGCGGCATGGACGAGGAAGAGGCGGTTGCGCTCGTGGTGAACGGCTTCTGCAAGGAAGTGTTGCAAGAGCTGCCGATGGAATTCGCCATGGAAGCGCAGGCGCTGGTGGCGATTTCTCTGGAAGGGTCGGTGGGGTGATCATCACCACAACCCAAACCATCGAAGGCCACCGCATCACCGCCTATCATGGGCTGGTGGTGGGCGAGGTCATCATGGGCTCGAACGTCGTGCGCGATTTCATGGCGTCCATCACCGATGTGATCGGCGGGCGCTCTGGTGTCTATGAAACCAAGCTGGCCGATGCGCGAGTAGAGGCCAGCCGCGAGCTTGAAGAGCGCGCCCGCGCGATGGGCGCGAACGCCGTGGTCGGCGTTGATCTGGATTATGAAGTGGTGGGGGATTCGATGTTGATGGTGTCGATTTCCGGAACCGCCGTGACTGTAGAATAAGGGGACGAAACCATGCTGAAGATCGAGAACCTGCATTGTGAGCTTGAAGACGATTCAGAGGTGAAAATCCTCAAGGGTCTGTCGCTGACCATCAACCCCGGCGAAGTGCACGCCATCATGGGGCCGAACGGGTCGGGCAAATCGACGCTGTCCTACGTGTTGTCGGGCCGCGACGGCTATGAAGTGACCGAAGGCAGCGCCACGCTGGAAGGCGAAGACCTGCTGGACATGGAACCCGAAGAGCGCGCGGCGGCTGGCCTGTTCTTGGCGTTCCAGTATCCGGTCGAGATTCCGGGCGTGGGCAACATGACCTTCCTGCGCACCGCCGTGAACGCGCAGCGCAAGGCACGCGGCGAAGAAGAATTGTCTGCGGGCGAGTTCCTGAAAGTGGTGCGCGCCAAGGCGAAGGAATTGCAGATCGACGCGGATATGCTGAAACGCCCGGTCAATGTGGGCTTCTCTGGCGGCGAAAAGAAGCGCAACGAGATCCTGCAAATGGCCATGTTGGAGCCCAAGATGTGCATCTTGGACGAAACGGATTCGGGCCTGGACGTCGATGCGATGAAGCTGGTGAGCGAAGGCGTGAACGCGCTGCGCTCGCCCGACCGCGCGTTTCTGGTCATCACCCATTACCAGCGCCTGCTGGACCATATCAAACCCGATGTGGTGCACATCATGTCCGAAGGCCGGATCATCAAGACCGGTGGCCCCGAACTGGCGCTGGAAGTCGAGAATAACGGCTATGCCGACCTGTTGGCGGAGGCAAACGCATGATGCCACGAGCGAAGCTGAAAGCGCAAAAGCAGGAGCGCGCGGCAGAGCTTGTTCGGCCCTTGCCGCAAGGTGGTGCGTGGATCACCCGCGCCCGCGAAGCCGCCTTGGCGCGCTGGTCCGAAATGGGCGCACCGCTCAAGCGCGATGAATACTGGAAATTCACCGACCCGCGCGCGCTGATCGCCGAAGGCACGGCCACGGCCGCCATTCAAGACACAAGCGACGAAGCGCCGATGTTCGACGCGTTCGACCGGGTGAAGCTTGTGTTTGTCGATGGTGTGTTCGATGCAGCCGCTTCCGACGCGCTCGCGTTGGAGGGCGTGGAAATCGGCCTGCTGGAAGACGCGGCAAAGGCCGATCTGCATTGGGCCAAGGACATCTACGGCACGCTGGACGCCCGCGCGCAAACCCCGGTCGAGCGGCCCTTGGCCAGCTTCAACACCGCCTATGCCACGCAAGGGGTGCTGATCCGGGTGACGGGCACGCCTGCCAAGCCGATTTCGCTGATCTATCGCCGCAGCGCGGACGGCTCCGACGCACTGCTGCACCATGTCATCCGTGTCGAAGCGGGGGCAGAGGTCACGCTTCTGGAACACGGCCCGCTGGCCGCGCGGTCGAACACAGTGATCGAGGCGGATATTGCCGAGGGCGCGACGCTGCATCACATCCGCAGCCAAGGCCGCGACCATGCGCGCATGGGGGCATCGCATATCTTTGCCCAGCTTGGCGCCAAGGCGCAGCTGAAAAGCTTCACGCTGACGGTGAACGGCCAGTTGACCCGCAACGAGGCGCAGGTCTGGCTGGACGGGGCAGACGGTTCAGCCCATCTGGCGGGCGCAAGCGTTGGCGACGGCGCATTTCATGCCGATGACACGGTGTTCGTGGCACATAACGCGCCGGGCTGCGAAAGCCGTCAGGTGTTCAAAAAAGTGCTTCGTCACGGCGCGGTGGGCGTGTTCCAGGGCAAGATCCTTGTGGACCGTGTGGCGCAGAAAACCGACGGCTACCAGATCAGCCAGGCGCTGCTGCTGGACGAGGATGCGCAATTCCTTGCCAAGCCAGAGCTGGAAATCTACGCCGATGACGTGAAATGCAGCCATGGCTCGACCTCGGGCGAGATTGACGCGACGCAGCTTTACTACATGCGCGCGCGCGGCGTCCCCGAGGCAGAGGCCAAGATGCTGCTGGTTCTGGCCTTCCTCGCCGAAGCGCTGGACGAGATCGCGGATGACGCGCTCGCGGGCGACCTGCGCGACCGTCTTGAAGCGTGGTTGCAGCGTCATAAGTGACACCAGCTCGGAACTAGAGAAGAACGGTTTATGGCAGCGCCCTCAATAGCAGCGGCAATTTTTGGTTTTGGAATGCTGTCAATTTGGATGGCTTCCAAGCCCACATCATTCAAACACATGGTTTTTTTGGGTGTCTTGCCTAGCTTGCTGGTTTTGACGTGGACAGCGGCGACCCGGCTTTCGATCATGCCACCACTTGGTTTTCAACCATTCAGTGTTGCTTTGGTGATTATACCCGTTCTCCTTTGGTTGGTCGCTATGCACACGGTGGCTCGGTACTGTTTAGCCATCGGTTTATCGAAGTGGTGGGCAGCAGTGTTAGTGTTGCCTGTGACGTCTCTCGTGTTCGTTTTCCTTCGAAAGAACGGCATAAAAAGCCTCGAAATAGAAGAATCGTCGCAGGAACTTCCAGTTGAAAATGAAGCAGATGCAAACTTCGAATTGCCGCATGGCTTGCTCGGGAGAATTCTGGCGACCTATATGAAACCAAGGCTAGTTGTTGGCGCACTCGCGCGGGGCGACCTGCGCGAGCCGCAGGTGATGTTCTTCGCCCTTCTGGCCTGCGCCCTGATTTTCGTTTCGCAATGGCCCATCCTGTCGCGCGCGGCAACGCTTGACCCGTCGGTCACCTTCGAACAGCGGATGGGCGGCGCGATGTTCGGGATCATGTTCCTGTTGCCCTTGCTGCTTTATGGCTTTGCCGCGCTTCTGAAACTGGGGCTGCGCCTGTCCGGCCGTATCGTGCCGGGTATCCTTGCACGGCTTGCGCTGTTTTGGTCGCTTCTGACTGTGACACCGCTGATGCTGGTGCAGGGCGGGCTGTCGGCCTTTCTGGGGCCGGTCGGGCTGACACAGGGCTTCGGGTTTGTGGTGCTGCTGGTGTTCCTCTACATATTGGTCAAAAGCGTCTCTGCCGTGCGCGGGATCGCGGCACCGCAAGGCTAGGAGAGGTTCATGGATCTGACATTATCCTCTGTGATCGCGCTGATGCGCGCGACCCTGACCGCGCCGCGTGACACCGCGCGCCGGATCATGGATATGAACCCGCCCGACGATGCACGCTGGCTGGGCTTTGTCATCGTCGTCGTGCTGTCGGTATTGGTTGGCCAAGCCTCTATCCTGTTGCTGGGCGAAGGCGGCTTCGGCGGCAGCATGATCTTCATGGCCGTGTTCCAGACCATGATCCTGCTGGGGCTGGTTGTGGCCGTGCAAGGTATTGGTCGGCTGGCGGGCGGCAAGGGCACATTTCCCGACGCGCTGCTTCTGCTGGCATGGCTGCAATTCGTGATGATCGCGGTGCAGGTGGCGCAGCTTGTGGTGCTTATCATCCTGCCGCCGCTTTTTGGCCTTGTCACGCTGGCGGCCTTGGCCATCTTCATGTGGCTTCTGGTCAATTTCACCATGGCGCTGCACGGCTTCACCTCTACCCTGCGGGTGGTGGTCGTGACGATCTTCGCCTTTTTCGCCCTGGCCCTGGCCATGGCCATCGTGCTGGCCATTTTGGGTATCGGCGCGGAAGGAATGCAATGATGCTGGATGTGAACGCAATTCGCGCGGATTTCCCGATCCTCTCGCGGCAGGTCAACGGCAAACCGCTGGTCTATCTGGACAACGGCGCGTCTGCGCAAAAGCCGCAGGCGGTCATTGATGCGGTCACGCGCGGCTATGCCGAGGAATATGCCAATGTGCACCGTGGGTTGCACTACCTGTCGAACCTTGCGACCGACAAATATGAGGGCGTGCGCGGCAAGCTGCAACGCTTCCTGAATGCGGGCCATGAGGATGAGATCCTCTATACCACCGGCACGACCATGGGGATCAACCTTGTCGCCTATGGCTGGGCCATGCCGCGCTTGCAGGCGGGGGACGAGATCGTTCTGTCGATCATGGAGCATCACGCCAATATCGTGCCGTGGCATTTCCTGCGCGAGCGGCAGGGCGTGGTCATCAAATGGGTCGAAACTCAGGGCGATGGCAGCTTGGACCCGCAAGCCGTGATCGACGCGATCGGGCCGAAAACCAAGCTGGTCGCGGTCACCCACATGTCGAACGTGCTGGGCACCGTGGTCGATGTGGCCGCGATCTGCGCGGGCGCACGGGCCAAGGGTGTGCCGGTGTTGGTCGATGGCTCTCAGGCGGCTGTGCATATGCCGGTCGATGTGCAGGCCATCGGTTGCGATTTCTACGCGATCACGGGCCACAAGCTGTATGGTCCGTCGGCCTCCGGCGCGATCTATATCAGCCGCGACCGGCAGGCCGAGATGCGCCCCTTCATGGGTGGCGGCGACATGATCCGCGAGGTCACGCGCGACGGCGTGACCTATAACGACCCGCCGCACAAGTTCGAGGCGGGCACCCCCGGTATCGTGCAGCAGATCGGGCTGGGCGTGGCCATCGACTACATGATGGGCATCGGGATGGACAATATCGCCGCGCATGAGGCCGATCTGCGCGATTACGCGCAATCGCGGCTGGCGGGGCTGAACTGGGTCAGCGTGCAGGGCCATGCGCCGGGCAAGGGTGCGATCTTCAGCTTCGTGCTGGAGGGCGCGGCGCACGCGCATGACATCTCGACCGTGCTGGACCAGAAGGGCATTGCGGTGCGCGCGGGCCAGCATTGCTGTGGTCCGCTGATGGAGTATCTGGACCTGACCGCCACCTGCCGCGCGTCATTCGCCATGTATAACACCCGCGCAGAAGTGGATGCGCTGATCGACGGGTTGGAACTGTGTCACGACCTGTTCGCCTGAGCTGACGCCACAACCTTATACCAAAGCGATGCGCGTGCCCCATGGGCGCGCGCTTTTTGTATTCCGTTTGGAAAAGGTGCGATTCATGTGCGGGTTATCAAGCGTTTCCGATTTGTCAATAACCTGCGACAATTTAGGATGTTCAAAACGATGTTAGATTATGTAATTCGAATATGAATGCGCCGCGTCGTCGTCTTGTCTGCGTGGCATGGAGGACGCGACATGACCCGATTGCCCTTGGTCTTGCCATTTTCAGCGGCAGTTTTTCTTGGAATTTCAGCAGCTTTCGCCCAGCAGGGCACAGCACCCGCGATGCCCGCGGATCATGCCAGCACCGCTGACCATTCGAAATTCGAAATCTTGCAGCAGGATTTCGCCTCTGGGCCAGAGGTGACGGCGGCCTGCCTGTCCTGCCATACCGAAGCCGGGAACCAAGTGCGCGACAGCATCCACTGGACATGGGAATACGAGGATCCGATCCTTGAACTGGCGCTGGGCAAGCGCACCGTGTTCAACAATTTCTGCGGCAATGTCGCCTCGAACGAAGCGCGCTGCACCTCTTGCCATGTCGGCTATGGTTGGGACGATGTGCGTGAAGCCCCGCCCGAACAGGCCAATGCCGTCGATTGCCTGGCCTGCCATGACCGTTCCGGCCAATATACCAAGCTGAACGACGCCGCAGGCCACCCGCCGCTGGACCCGGTGCCAGAGGGCGCACATACCATCACCGGCGAGTTGGCCTGGGCCGTGGACCTCAGCAAGGCCGCGCAATCGGTGGGCGCGCCGGGGCGCGAGAATTGCCTGTCCTGCCATGCCTATGGCGGCGGGGGCGACAACGTCAAACATGGCGACCTGTCCTCGGCACTAATTGCGCCCGATCACGGGGTGGACGTGCATATGTCCGCCGAGGGCGCGAATTTCACCTGCACAAGCTGCCATGTCAGCGAGGCGCACAAGGTCGATGGCTCGCGCTACAATGTGCACGCCAGCGACCCCCATAGCGCAGAGATGGCACCGGGCGCGCGGCGCGACGTGACGACCTGCCAAAGCTGCCATACCGACAGCCCGCATGACGCCACAATCACCGGTGTGCGGCTGAACACCCATGCCGAAACACTGGCCTGCCAGACCTGCCATATCCCGGAATATGCCAAGGGCGGTGTGGCCGCGAAAACCATGTGGGACTGGTCCGCCGCCGGGCAAATGCGCGATGGCAAACCCTTCACGCTCAAGGAATATATCCAGGGCGACGGCACCGCTCGGCCGACCTATACCTCTGCCAAGGGCATCGCCGAATATGGCGAGAACTTGGAACCGGAATACGCATGGTTCGACGGGCAACTGGATTACACGACCCGCTCGGAGGTGGTCGATCCCGACCAGCCCGTGCAGGTCAACAAGTTCGGCGGCGACCCGGATGACCCGAACGCCCGTATCTGGCCCTTCCGCGTCATGCACGGGCGGCAAGCCTATGACACGGAACTGATGACCATGCTGGCCAGCCATACATGGGGGCCGGAAACCGACACCGCCTTCTGGACCCATTTCGACTGGCAAAAGGCCATCACCGCCGCGATGGAGTATCTGGACGAGCCATATTCAGGCAAGTTCGACTTCATCGACACGGAAATGCACTGGCCCATCACCCATATGGTCGCCCCGGCAGAGCAGGCGCTGCAATGCGAAAGCTGCCATGCGCCCAATGCCCGTATGGCCGGCATTTCCGGCGTCTATGTGCCGGGCCGCGACTGGCAGCCGGCCACGATCCTTGGCCTGCTGATCCTTGGCGCGGCGCTGCTGGGTGTGACGGGGCATAGATTGGTGCTGCTGGTCAGCAAACCGAAGGGGAACCATCATGGTTGAGCGCAAGGTCAAGATTTTCACCCGGTTCAACCGGCTGTGGCACTGGTCTCAGGTAATCTCGATCATGCTGCTGTTGTTCACAGGCTTTCGTCTGAACGGGTTGCACGAGCTGATCCGGTTTCAGGTCGCGGCTGGGCTTCATACGGTCGTCGCGCTGGCCTTGCTGCTGCTGTGGGCTTTCGTGGTGTTCTGGCTATTCACCACCGACGCGTGGAAGAACTTCATCCCGACCCGGCGCGGCTTGTGGCAGGTCATCAAATACTATGCCTATGGCGTCTTCAAAGGGGCCGAGCACCCCTATCGAAAAGTGTTCCATCGTCGCCATAACCCGTTGCAATTGCTGGCCTATCTGGCGCTGAAGCTGATGCTGTTCCCGGCAATCTGGGTGTCTGGCCTGATCTACCTGGCCTATGGGCTATGGTCGCATGTGGACGGCGCCAGCTTCCTGTTGCAGATCGTGGCCAATATTCACATCCTGTCGGGCTTTGCGATCGCGGCTTTCGTGGTGGTGCATGTCTACCTTCTGACACTGGGGCACGGGTTCCGCAGCCATGTGCGCCCGATGGTCACGGGCTTCGACACCGTAGAATTGACGCCGGAAGAGGAAGCTTTCCTCAAGACCTCTGAACCCTGGCGGCTGCAAGACGACCCCGAACCCGCCCGCGTGCAGGGCTAGGGCAAGAAGTCCGCTTGCAGTCGCAGGCATCTGGCGCTAGGAACGGCGACAGGCACCCATAGCTCAGCTGGATAGAGCGCTGCCCTCCGAAGGCAGAGGTCAGAGGTTCGAATCCTCTTGGGTGCGCCATCCTTTTCCAAATCTGCACGAAACGGCTGCTGTCTTGGCAGTCATGGTGACCCCGGCAGGATTCGAACCTGCAACCTGCCCCTTAGGAGGGGGCTGCTCTATCCAGTTGAGCCACGGGGCCACGCTGGTCTTGTGCCAATCCGGGGCTGTGGGTGCAAGTGGTGTCTTGGCGCGCCGTGCCTGTGGCGCTAACATGGCGTCCCAGCCGCTTGAGAAGGACCACGCGTTTGCCGCCCTATCTGCCCCCCCAGACCGCTCGTCCCCTCACTTTGCGCGATGTGTCAGAAGCCAGCGGGGTCAGCGAAATGACCGTCAGCCGGGTGTTGCGCAACCGCGATGACGTGTCGCCCGCGACGCGCGACAAGGTTCTGGCGGCAGCCAAGGCGCTGGGCTATGTGCCGAACAAGATCGCGGGGGCATTGGCGTCGCAACGGGTGAACCTTGTGGGCGTGATCGTGCCGTCACTGGGCAACATGGTGTTTCCGGAAGTGTTGCGCGGCATTTCCGCAGGGTTGGAAGATAGCGGGCTGCAACCTGTCTTCGGCGCGACCGATTACCAAGCCGAGCGCGAAGAGAATGTGATCTACGAAATGCTGTCCTGGCGCCCTTCTGGCGTGATCGTCGCGGGGCTGGAGCATACCGATGCCGCGCGCGCGATGCTCGCAAATGCCGGCATCCCGATTGTCGAGGTTATGGATATCGACGGCGAGGCGATCGATTCCGTGGTCGGCATCTCGCATCGGCGCGCGGGCCGCGAAATGGCCGAGGCGATCATCCGCGCGGGCTATCGCCGCATCGGGTTTCTAGGCACCAAGGTGCCCGATGATTTCCGCGCGCGCAAACGTCTGGAAGGCTTCACAGAGGCCTTGGCCCAAGCCGGGCTGTCGCTGGCCGATACAGAGGATTACGCGGGCGGCTCGTCATTGGCCAAGGGCCGCGAGATGACCGAAGCCATGCTAAAGCGCACGCCGGATCTGGATTTTCTGTATTATTCCAACGATATGATCGGAGCAGGGGGCTTGCTGTACTGTCTGGATCAGGGGCTGGATGTGCCCGGCAGCATTGGGCTTGCGGGCTTCAACGGGTTGGAGTTGCTGCAAGGTCTGCGCCTGCAACTGGCCACCACCGACGCCTGCCGCCGCGAAATCGGGCTGCGCGCCGCGCAGATCATCGCGGGCAAGCCGACCGATGGCATGATCGGCGCGCAACGGGTCGAGCTGGACCCGATCCTGAACCTTGGCGACACCATCCGCCGCTAAGCCCGTCGGCACGTCATCCTGTCACGGCTTTGTCGCTTTTCTGGGCTAATCGGAAATCTGCGACATCTGGTGCAGTGTAATCGCTTGTCAGATTATTTGCCCTAGATATAGTGATCCTACGGTCGGGATGTGACCGCATCCTGACGCTGGCCCCAGTGGGGCGGTGTTTGCGCCCCGGGGGCCGCCAGATAAGGGGTGGCACCATGGATGGTGATTTCAGGACCGAATTCGTCCGCGAACCAACCGCGCTGAAGCAGTTTCCCGCGCTTGTGTTGAATGCCGATTACCGGCCCTTGTCCTATTATCCCTTGTCGCTCTGGCCGTGGCAGGACGCGATCAAGGCGGTGTTTCTGGACCGGGTCGATATTCTGGCCCATTACGACGAAGTCGTGCGTAGCCAGCGGATGGAAATCCAGGTGCCCTCGGTCGTGGTACTGCGCGAATATGTCAAACCGCGCAAACGCGTGGCGTTTACGCGCTTCAACCTGTTCCTGCGCGATGAATTCGCCTGCCAGTATTGCGGCTCGCGCCATGACCTGACCTTTGACCATGTTCTGCCGCGCAAGCTGGGCGGGGTGACAAGCTGGGAAAACGTGGTTGCGGCCTGTGCGCCTTGTAACCTGCGCAAGGGGTCCAAAACCCTGCGCGAGTCGGGGATGAAGCTGCGCCAGCCGCCGCGCCGCCCCGATGCGGAACTGCTGCGCAATCTGGGGCGCAGGTTTCCGCCGAACCACCTGCATGAAAGCTGGCTGGATTACCTGTATTGGGACACCGAGCTTGACGCATAAACGCCCGCGCGACCATGCTGGCACTGGACAGCCCCGCGGGTGACGGGGTAAAGCGTTGCTAGCGCTAACATCGCGGAGGTTGTGATATGGTCGCACGCGTCATCCCGGTCGATCCGTTCGATCTGGTCATTTTCGGGGCCACCGGCGATCTGGCCCGCCGCAAGATCCTTCCGGGCCTCTATCGGCGCTGGAAGGAAGGGCAAATCCCCGAAGGCAGCGCGATCATCGGTGCCGCGCGCAGCGACATGGACGCAGACGGCTTTCGCGCGCTGGTGGGCGAGGCGCTTCAGGAATTTCTGCCAGTAGCCGAGCTGGTCGCCGAGACCGTCGCGAGCTTTCTGGAAATCCTGAACTATGTCACTATCGACGCACGTGGCGATGGTGGCTGGGCCGAACTGGCCGGGCTGATGCGCAAGGACAAGGTGCGCGCCTTTTACCTGTCGGTCGCGCCCGCGCTGTTCGGTGACATTGCCAAGCGGTTGAAAGAACGCGGTATTGCCCATCGCGACAGCCGAATCGTGGTCGAAAAACCCTTCGGCAAGGATCTGGAGACGGCACGCGCGCTCAACGCCTCGCTCGCCAGCTATTTCCACGAAGACCAGATTTACCGCATCGACCATTACCTTGGTAAGGAAACCGTGCAGAACCTGATGGCGGTGCGTTTTGCCAATATCCTGTTCGAACCCTTGTGGAACGCGCAATACGTGGACCATGTGCAGATCACCGTGGCCGAAACCGTGGGGGTTGGCGGGCGCGGTGAATATTACGACCATTCCGGCGCGATCCGGGACATGGTGCAGAACCACATGATGCAGCTTTTGTGCCTGATCGCCATGGAACCGCCCAGCCGGTTCGACCCTGACGCGATGCGCGACGAGAAGCTGAAGGTCATCCGTGCGCTCGACCCGGTCGCGCCGTCCGAAATCGTGCGCGGGCAGTATCGGGGTAAGGATGGCGATGACTATCTGACAGAGGCCGGAAATCCCGACAGCCGGACCGAAAGCTTCGTCGCGATGAAGCTGCATATCTCGAACTGGCGCTGGAAGGGCACGCCGTTCTACCTGCGCACAGGCAAGCGCCTGCGCTCGCGTGCGTCCGAAATCGCGATCACCTTCAAGGAACCGCCGCATTCCATTTTCGGCGAAAGCAACCAGTGGCGCGAGAATGTGCTGGTCATCCGCCTGCAACCCGATGAGGGCATGGATTTGCGCGTGATGATCAAGGAACCGGGACCGGGCGGTATGCGCCTGAAGGACGTGGCGCTGGACATGAGCTTTGCCGAAGCGCTGGGCGACGATCTGGACATTCCCGACGCCTATGAGCGGCTTATCATGGACGTGATACGGGGCAATCAGACGCTGTTCATGCGCGGCGACGAAGTGGAAGCCGCATGGGGCTGGGTCGATCCGGTCTTGCAGATGATGGAAGAGCGTGGTGATGTGCCCGAACCCTATGAACCCGGTTCCGCCGGGCCGGAAGGGTCACTGATGCTGATGCACCGCGACGGGCGCCGCTGGCGGGAGATGCGCTGATGGAATTCCACGAATACCCCGACCGCGACATGATGATGCTGCGCTTGGCGCAGCGCATCGCGTCCGAACTGGGCGAAAGCTTGCGCAGCAATGACCGCGCCACGTTGTCGGTGCCCGGCGGCACCACGCCGGGGCCGGTTTTCGACACGCTGTCGGGGGCCGATCTGGACTGGGCGCGCGTGTCGGTCATGCTCAATGACGAGCGCTGGGTGCCAGAGGACAACCCGCGCTCGAACACCGCGCTGATCCGCCGCCGCTTGCTGACGAACCGCGCGGCAGAGGCCACGCTGGTGCCGCTTTATGCCCGCACGCCCACGCCCGAAGACGCGCTGGATGCGCTGTCGGACGGCATTCGCCCGCATTTGCCGATTTCGGTGCTGCTGCTGGGCATGGGGGCGGATATGCACACCGCAAGCCTGTTTCCGGGCGCGGACAAGCTGGCCGACGCCATGGCACAGGACGCGCCGCCGCTTATGGCGCTGCGCGCCGAAGCGGCGGGCGAGCCGCGCATCACGCTGACGCTGCCGGTCTTGCGCAAGGCGTTGCGCATTCATGTGCTGATTACCGGCAAAGAGAAACGCGCCGCACTCGAACGCGCCCGCAAGCTGCCGCCCGAGCAGGCGCCCATCGCGGCGCTGCTGGATCAGGCACAGGTGCATTGGGCGGAATAAGCCCGAAACGGGCGGGCGCTTTGCGCCCGTTTCGACTATTCGGGGCAAGATAGAATGACCAAGGGACGACAAGAATGACCACATGGATTGATCTGGCCAAGAACCAGCGCAGCGCAGAGGCGCGCCACATGCTGGAGCTGTTCGACGCGGACCCAAACCGCGCCACCGAGTTCAGCATCCGCGCGGGCGAGATGCTGCTGGATTATTCCAAGACGAATATCGACGCCGAATGCCGCGACATCTTGGTGCGGTTGGCTGAAGAGCAGGGCGTGGCGGAAAAGCGCGACGCGATGTTCGCAGGTGCCAAGATCAACGAAACCGAGGGCCGCGCGGTGCTGCATATCGCGCAGCGCGCCGATGATGCCGCCGTGATCGAGGTGGACGGCGTTGATGTCATGCCGGACTTGCGCGAAACCCGCGCGCGCGCTTACGCTTTTGCCGAAGCCGTGCGTTCGGGCGCGTTCCAAGGGCAGGGCGGGCGGATCACCGATGTCGTGAATATCGGCATCGGCGGGTCCGACCTTGGCCCGGCGATGGCAACCCTCGCGCTGGAGCCGTTCCATGACGGGCCACGGCTGCATTACGTCTCGAACGTCGATGGCGCGCATATCGGCGACACGCTGGAACGGCTGGACCCGGCGACGACGCTGGTGATCGTGGCGTCCAAGACCTTCACCACGATCGAGACGATGACCAATGCCGAAACCGCGCGCGCGTGGATGGCTGAAAAGGTCATGGACCCGGCGGCGCAATTCGCAGCCGTATCCACCGCCGCCGACAAGACTGCCGCCTTCGGCATCGCGCCCGAACGGGTCTTCGGTTTTGCCGATTGGGTCGGCGGGCGCTATTCCATGTGGGGTCCGATTGGCCTAGGGCTGATGATTGCCATCGGCGCGGTCCGGTTTGACCGCTTCCTTGCGGGGGCGCGCGCGATGGATGCGCATTTCGTGGAAGCGCCTTTTGCCGAGAATATGCCCGTCATGCTGGCGCTGGTGGGCATCTGGCACAACCAGATTTGCGGCCACGCCACCCGCGCAGTGCTGCCCTATGAGCAACGCCTGTCGCGATTGCCCGCCTATCTGCAACAGCTGGAGATGGAGAGCAACGGCAAGCGCATCGGCATGGATGGCGAGGACCTTGGCCGTCATTCCGGCCCCGTTGTCTGGGGCGAGCCGGGCACCAATGGCCAGCACGCCTTTTACCAGTTGATCCACCAAGGCACGCGGGTGGTGCCTTGCGAATTCCTGCTGGCCGCCCAAGGGCATGAGCCGGACCTGGCGCATCAGCACCGCTTGCTGGCGGCGAATTGCCTGGCACAGGCAGAGGCCTTGATGAAGGGCCGCAGCCTGGACGAGGCGCGTGCGATCATGGCCGCCAAGGGGCTGGAGGGCGCAGAGCTGGAACGCCAAGCGCGCCACCGCGTATTTCCGGGTAACCGCCCCTCGACCATGCTGCTTTATCCCAAGCTGACGCCCTTCACCTTGGGCCAGATCGTGGCGCTTTATGAGCACCGGGTGTTCGTGGAAGGGGTGATCCTTGGCATCAACTCTTTCGACCAATGGGGGGTCGAGCTGGGCAAAGAACTTGCCACGGCGCTTGGGCCGGTGTTGGAAGGTGCGGATGCGTCGGGCAAGGACGGGTCCACGCAAGCGCTGGTCAGCTACCTGCGCGGGAATGGCGTCTGATCTGGCAGCGCGGTTGGCCGCAAGGCCCCGGCTCTGGGCCGGGGCGCGTGGCGCTCAATAGGTAACGATGGTTTCGAAATCCGTCAGCGGCGTGCCCGGCGCAAGCAGGTCTTCGACGCCCAAGGTCACGCTGGCTGTGGTGCCGTCATCTGACAGCGTGCCCGTGGTGCTTTCGACGCTCGCACCCGTGACCGAAAAGGTGATCGACAGCCCCGCCAGCATTTGCTGCGCCATGGCCAGCGCTTGCGGGTCTTCGGCCATTTCATCCATCTGGCCCGACATGGCCGACAGGGGCATGAGCGCACGCACGCGGTTGCCGCCCAGATGCACGAGCTGGGCCTGAATGTCTTCGGGGCCGCCGTCGCCGCCATCATCCATGATCTCGGCAAAGGAGCCGGTCTGGTCGATCTCGCAGCGGGCATGGGTGTCGGTCATCACCAGCGTGCCGCCATCCTCTTCATCGCAGAAAGAGGCATCCTGCCCAGACATCTCGAACATCTGGCGGTTGATCTGCATGTAGCCCGTGACGCGGGCCTCGTCCTCGCCCAAGACTTCGACATTCATGTCCACCTCTATGCAGGCGGTCAGGGCAAGCAGGGCGGGCAGGGCAAGAAAGATCGGACGCATGGCGGGCCTTCGTGTCTGGTGACTGATGCGGGCAGCATAGGCCAGATTCGCCCCTGTGCACAGGTTGGAAATCAGCCTGTGCCAAGTGGCAGCGGGTCGATCAGCCCGTCGCCGCTGGCGCGGTTGGAATTGATTGCCGTGCCCACGCGGTGAAACCGAAGCGCGTCGTCAGGCGCTGGACGCATGAGCGGGGCCGCGCCGTGGCCCTCTTCGCCCAGCCATTTGGGCCAGTCCTGTGGGCTAAGGATAACCGGCATCCGGTGGTGCAGCGCTTTCAGCCTGTCATTGGCGGCGCATGTCACAATGGCGCAGGTCGCCTGCCGCGTATCCTCCGCGCCCCAGACCTGCCAGACGCCCGCAAAGGCCAGAACGCCGCCCTCGGGCGGATAAATATACCACGGCAGGCGCGCGCCCTCGGCATCCTTGGTCCATTCGTAAAAGCCGGTCGCCGGGATCAGGCACCGCCGCCTGCGCACGGCCTGCGCGAAAGCGGGTTTGGTGGCGATGGTCTCGGCGCGCGCGTTTATCAGCAGCGGCCCATCGGTTTCAGTTGTGTACCAATGCGGCAGAAACCCCCAGCGCATCGGCCCTGCATGGCGCTCGCCCGCCTTGCTGAGGATGGTCAGAACCGGCTGCGTCGGGCAGATATTCTGCCCATGCGCCGTGGCGCTGTCATTGGACAGGCGCGCGTCGAACAGGCGCGCGACGGCGTCATCGGGCAGGGTCAGGGCAAAACGTCCGCACATGGTGCGATGCTATCACGGCGCGACCACGGGCTGAACCGGTTTGCGGCGGCTGTAGACCAGCCCGCCGATGATGATCGCCAGCGCAAGGATGAAGCGGCCGGGCAGATCTTCGGACAGGACCACCACGCCAAGGATGACCGACCAGACCGGCACGTGATAGTTGACCTGCGACAGGAAGCTTGGCCCCGCGCTGCGGATGATCGCGACCAGCAAGAGCGTGGCAAGCCCGGTCGGAAACAGCCCCAGATAGACAACGGCCCCGATGGCGCGGGCAGAGGGGGCGGTGGGGATGCCTTCAACCAGCAGCGCAAGCGGCACCATCACGGCGCTGGCAAGGCCAAGCGCCAGAACCCCAAAGGCCACCGGATGCACGCTTGGGCAGCGGCGCGTGACGATCGCGCCCACCGCATAGCTGAGAGAGGCACAAAGGCAGCCGATCCGCGCAAGGCTTTCCTGCGCAGAGCCGGAACTGTCCAGCACGCCCGGCCCGATCAGCACGGCCACGCCCACAAGACCGGCGGCAAAGCCGATGGCCTTGGGCCGCGTCAACCTCTCACCGGGCACGAAACCATGCGCCAGCCCGATCACGAATAGCGGGATCGCGGCCATGGTGATACCCGCGAAGCCAGAGGTGACATGCTGCTGCGACCAGCTGAGCAGGAAGAAGGGCAGCGCGTTGGACAACACCGCCATCCCGGCGGTAAAGGCCCAGACAACCGGATCGCGGGGCAGGGGAATACGCGCAACAAGCGCCACCAGCGCCAGCGTCAGCGCCCCCAGCGCGATGCGCCCGGCGGCAATGCTGATGGGGCCGAACCCCTCCAGCGCAAAGGCCACACCCAGAAAGGACGCGCCCCAGATCAGCCCCAGCGCATAAAGTACGACCCAATTGGCAAAGGTGGGGGGCGTCGGCATGGCACGCGGCTCTTGTGCTGGATAGTGAACATGTGCACAGATGACCGGCTTGCCGCGCCTTGTCCAGCCCAAAACGCGAAGGCATCTTGCGTTGCCCGCAGCGCCGCGTTAGCACCTGCTGGCCGGATGGGTGGCCGAGTGGTTTAAGGCTCTGGTCTTGAAAACCAGCGTAGGTGAAAGCCTACCGTGGGTTCGAATCCCACCCCATCCGCCACAGCCCCGACGCCCGCCCCGCGCGCCATCCGCGCGCTGGACAAAGCCTCTGGCGCGGCGTATCCGACCGTTTCCGATACCGCCACTTATGCCGTCAAAACATACCATGGTTGCCTGTTTTTAGCCCGGATCGCCCGCGATAACGCGCCTTGCCACATTTTTTCGATGGGCACCATTGATCCCGACTGCCGGACAGGAAAACCGAATGCACATGAACAGGTCTATCACCTTCGACGCGCAAACCGATGGCTCTGCCGGTTGGATGCCGACGAAGATCAGCAAGGAAACACTGCCGATGACTGCCACAGAACTGCGCGATGCGATCCTGAAGCATATCGAGTATTCGCAAGGCAAGGACTTGGTCCATGCCAGCCTTTACGACATGCGCATGGCATTGACGCTCGCGATCCGCGACCGCGTGATAGAGCCGTGGTTCCGGGCCACGCGCGCGACCTATGCCGCGCAGTCGAAGCGGGTCTATTACCTGTCCATGGAATTCCTGATCGGGCGCTTGCTGGAAGATGCCATCCTGAATACCGGCCTGACAGAGGCCGCGCGCGAGGCCGTGGCGGGGCTGGGCTTCGATTTCGACACCGTGCTGGCCGATGAACCCGATGCGGCGCTGGGCAATGGCGGTTTGGGCCGTCTGGCGGCCTGTTTCCTCGATTCCATGTCGACACTGGGTTGCCCGGCCTATGGCTACGGCATTCGCTACGAACACGGCCTGTTTCGCCAAAGCTTCGGCCCCGACGGGCGTCAGGTCGAAACTGCCGAGGATTGGCTGCGCCAGAAACACGGCTGGGAATTCGAGCGCCCGGAAGCCAGCTTCAACATCGGTTTCGGCGGCAGCGTGGCGGAAACGGGCCGCTCTGCGGTCTGGACGCCGGATGATGCCGTCATCGCCAAGGCCTATGATACGCCAATCATCGGCTGGCAGGGCAAATGGGCCAATACCCTGCGCCTGTGGGGGGCAGAGCCGCTGACCGCGTTCGACTTGGCCGCGTTCAACAAGGGCGATTTCGCCGGGGCCGCAGCACCCGAAGCCTTGGCGCGCACCATCAGCCGTGTGCTTTACCCCGATGATACGACCGATCAGGGCAAGGAGCTTCGGCTGAAGCAGGAATTCTTCTTCACTGCTGCGTCCATCCGCGACATCCTGCGCCGTTTCAGCGCCGAGCATAACGATCTGGCAGCCCTGCCCAGCAAGGTCGCCATCCAGATGAACGACACCCACCCGGCCATCGCAGGCCCGGAACTGGTGCGCCTGTTGGCCGATGAGCGGGGCATGGCCTTTGAACAGGCGGTCGACACCGCCCGCGCCTGCCTTGGCTACACCAACCACACGCTGATGCCCGAAGCGCTGGAACGCTGGCCGGAAAAGCTGATGACACAGGTTCTTCCGCGCCACATGCAGATCATCGAGCGCATCGACGAGCTGCACGCAAAGGCGCACCCCAAGCGCAAGGTCTCTATCGTCGAGGGCGGCGAGGTCAAGATGGGTGAGTTGAGCTTCATCATGGCCAACAAGGTCAATGGCGTCTCGGCGCTACATTCCGAACTGGTCAAGGACACGGTCTTTGCCGAGTTGAACAAACTGCATCCCGGCCGCATCGTGAACGAGACCAATGGCGTCACCCCGCGCCGCTGGGTCAAGGGCGCGAACCCGCGCCTGTCGGCGCTGATTACCGACACGATTGGCGAGGGGTGGGAAGACAACCTTGAACGCTTGGTCGAGCTGGAACCGGCGATTGCCGAGCAGGGGTTCCGCGACCGCTTCGCCGCGATCAAGGCCGAGAACAAGCGCGACCTGACCGCATGGATCGAGCGCGAGATGGGCATTTCCGTAAATCCCGATGCCATGTTCGACGTGCAGATCAAGCGCTTCCACGAATACAAGCGCCAGCACCTGAACATTCTGGAAACCATCGCGCTGTGGCAGGAAATCCGCGCCAATCCCAAGGGCAACTGGGCGCCCCGCGTCAAGATCTTCGGCGGCAAGGCTGCACCGGGCTACGTGATGGCGAAGGAAATCATCCATCTTATCAACAACGTGGCGCGCGTTATTAACTCCGACAAGTCCACCCGCGACCTGCTGACGGTGGTCTATCCGGCCAATTACAACGTCACCATGGCCGAACGCCTGATCCCGGCATCGGACCTGTCCGAGCAGATCTCGACCGCGGGCAAGGAAGCGTCGGGCACCGGCAACATGAAATTCAGCCTGAACGGCGCGCTGACCATCGGCACGCTCGACGGCGCGAATGTCGAAATCCGCGAACTGGTCGGGGCAGAGAATTTCTTCCTGTTCGGCATGACGGCTGACGAAGTGGTCAAGCGCCGCGAAACGCCGGACCACGCCGCGCGCGCGATCAAGGCCAGCCCGCGCCTGAGTGCGGCGCTCGAGATGATCGAATCCGGTGCCTTTTCGAACGGCGACAAGACGACCTATTCCGATCTTGCCCAGAATTTGCGCAGCCATGATTATTTCACGGTCTGCGCCGATTTCGACAGCTATTGGGACGCGCAGCGCCGTGTCGATCAGGCTTGGGCCGACCCGGATAACTGGACGCGCATGGCCGCGATCAACACCGCGCGCACCGGCTGGTTCAGCAGCGACCGCACGATCAAGGGCTACATGGCCGATATCTGGAAAATCGACCCGATGATCTGACCGGGCCTTGCCCCGTCCCGTCAGCCGGGGCGGGGCGCTACCGTTAACAATATCATTGCCATTCGCCCGGACCTGCGCGACAAATTCGCATGGCACGGGCAAATACCACTCCACCCAAAGATATTTCCGACGACGACATTCGCGCCATCGCGGAGGGGCGCGTCGATGATCCGTTCGATATGTTCGGCCCGCGTCACCGAGGGCGTGCCGGGGTGTTGGTGACCTTCGATGCCTATGCCCAAAGCATCAGCGCCATCACGCCATCGGGCGAGGTGGTCTTGCAGCCCAAGGGGCAGGGCGTGTTCTGCGGCGATCTTGGCCGGCGCAAGAAATACCACCTGCGCGCCAGCGACGGGGTCAACACGTGGGAGTATGACGACCCTTACCGCTTTGGCCCTGTCTTGGGTGATATGGACCTGTATCTGATCGGTGAGGGCACGCATCGCCGCCTGTGGGATGCGCTTGGCGCGCATCCCGTTACGCATGAGGGCGTGGCGGGCGTGCATTTCGCGGTCTGGGCCCCCAATGCGCGCGGCGTGTCGGTTGTCGGCGGCTTCAACGGATGGGACGGGCGGCGCGCGCCCATGCGCCACCGCAGCAACGGCGTGTGGGAGATTTTCCTGCCCGGTCTGCAACCGGGCGAGGCTTATAAATACCAGATCCGCCCCCGTGACGGTGCGCCTTTCCTGAAAGCCGACCCGGTCGCGCGCGCCACCGAATGCCCGCCCGCCACCGCCTCGCTTGTGCCCGCGGCCACGACCCGCGACTGGGCCGATGCCGATTGGATGGGCCGGCGCGCCGAAGGGAACCTTCATGCAGAACCTGTCAGCATCTACGAGGTGAACCTCGCGTCCTGGCGCCACCGCGACGGGCGCGCGCTCAGCTACCGTGAGGCCGCGGAGGAGCTAGTCGATTACGCCCATCACATGGGCTTTACGCACATCGAATTCATGCCCTTGGCCGAATACCCGTTCGGGGGGTCGTGGGGGTATCAGCCGACCGGGCTTTATGCGCCGACCGCGCGCCATGGCAGTCCCGACGATTTCCGCGCGCTGGTGGATGCCGCCCATGCCAAGGACCTTGGCGTGCTGATGGATTGGGTGCCCGCCCATTTCCCCAACGACGCGCATGGCATTGCCCATTTCGACGGCACGCCCCTTTACGAACATGCCGACCCGCGCGAGGGGTTTCACCCCGATTGGAACACCCATATCTACAATTTCGGCCGCACCGAGGTGCGCAATTTCCTGACCGCGAATGCCATCTACTGGCTGCGCGAGTTCCATCTGGACGGGCTGCGCGTGGATGCCGTCGCCTCCATGCTCTACCGCGACTATTCGCGCGAAGATGGCGCATGGATCCCAAATCGTGACGGCGGGCGCGAGAATTACGAGGCGATCGACTTCCTGCGCGAGATGAACACGCTCGCCTATGGCGAGGGGCCGGCGGGCGTGACCGTGGTGGCCGAGGAAAGCACGGCTTGGCCCGGTGTAACCGCGCCCGCGCATCATGGTGGGCTTGGCTTTGGGTTCAAGTGGAACATGGGCTGGATGAACGACACGCTGTCTTTCATGGAGAAAGACCCGATCCACCGCCGCCACCACCACAACCAGATGACCTTTGGCTTGGTCTATGCGTTCAGCGAAAACTACGTCCTGCCCATCAGCCATGACGAGGTGGTGCACGGCAAAGGCAGCATGTTGCAGAAAATGCCGGGCGACCACGGGTCCAAGCTGGCCAATCTGCGGGCCTATTACGGCTTCATGTGGGGCCATCCCGGCAAGAAGCTGTTGTTCATGGGCTGCGAGTTCGGGCAGGGCCATGAATGGAACCATGACACCGAACTGGATTGGGCAGCACTTGGCCATCCCGGCCATGCGGGGCTGCAAACGCTGGTGCGCGACCTGAACACATTCTATCGCGGCCAGCCCGCGCTCTATCAGCGCGACGCCGACAGCACGGCCTTCACATGGATCGACCGCGACGCTTACGAAGAATCGGTGCTGTCATGGGTCCGCTGGGGCGAGGCGGGCACCAAGCCCGTGGTCGTCATTTGCAATTTCACCCCGGTCGAGCGGCATTGGCCGCTGGGCCTGCCACTTGGAGGAAGATGGCGCGAGGCACTCAACACCGATGCCGAGCGCTATGGCGGGTCGAACCGGGGCAATCTGGGCTGGGTCATTGCCGATGGCCCGCCCCAAAGCGGTCAGGACCAGTCTGCCACGGTTCTGGTGCCACCCCTCTCCACCCTGTTCCTGATCCCGGAGGAAGATCAATGACCCCTGCAACGCAACGACTGTCCAGCCGTTCCATGGCGTTCATCCTGGCAGGGGGGCGCGGTTCGCGGCTGCACGAATTGACCGACAACCGCGCGAAACCGGCAGTCTATTTCGGCGGCAAGACCCGGATCATCGACTTCGCACTGTCGAACGCGCTGAATTCGGGCATTCGCAAGATGGCGATCGCCACGCAATACAAGGCGCATTCGCTGATCCGCCATTGCCAGCGCGGCTGGAACTTCTTCCGCGCCGAGCGGAATGAGTATCTGGACATCCTGCCCGCCTCGCAGCGTGTCGATGAACTGCACTGGTATGAGGGCACCGCCGATGCCGTTTACCAGAATATCGACATCGTCGACAGCTATGGCGTTGAATACGTGGTCATTCTGGCGGGCGACCATATCTATAAAATGGATTACGAGGTGATGATCCGCGAGCATGTCGAAACCGGCGCGGATGTGACCGTGGGCTGCCTGACCGTCGCGCGCGAGGAAGCCACGGCCTTTGGCGTCATGGCGGTCGATGCCGGGGGCCGGATCACCGATTTCGTGGAAAAGCCCAAAGACCCGCCCTCGATCCCCGGCAGCCCCGGACAATCGCTTGTGTCGATGGGGATCTATGTCTTCGACTGGCAATTCCTGCGCCAATTGCTGATCGAGGACGCGGCACTGCCCAATTCGAACCGCGATTTCGGGGGCGACCTGATCCCCAAGGTCGTGAAGCATGGCAAGGCCATGGCGCACAGGTTCGAGACTAGTTGCGTGCGTCACCGCGCCGATGCCAGCGCCTATTGGCGCGATGTCGGCACCGTCGATGCCTTCTGGCGCGCGAATATCGACCTGACGGGCTTTGACCCGGAACTGGACCTGTGGGACCGCAATTGGCCGATCTGGACCTATTCGGAATCCGCCCCGCCCGCGAAATTCGTCCATAACGAGGAAAGCCGCCGCGGGCTGGCGCTGTCGTCGCTTGTGTCTGGGGGCTGCATCATCTCTGGCACAGAGGTGCGGGATTCGCTGTTGTTCACGGGCGTGCATTCCAATTCATGGGCGTCGCTGACCGAAGCGGTGGTGCTGCCTTACGTCACCATCGGACGCCATGCGCAATTGACCAAGGTGGTCATTGACCGTGGCGTCACAATCCCCGAAGGACTGGTGGTCGGCGAAGACCCCGAGGAAGACGCGAAATGGTTCCGCGTCACCCCCGGCGGTGTCACGCTGATTACGCAATCCATGCTCAACAGGCGCGCAGGGCAAATATGACAACACCCAAGACACGGTCGGTTCTGGCGGTCGCCTCGGAATGTGCGCCGCTGGTCAAGACGGGCGGGCTGGCCGATGTGGTGGGTGCTTTGCCCGCAGCCCTTGCGCCGCAAGGCTGGGCCATTCGCACGCTGGTGCCGGGCTACCCTGCTGTCATGGCCGCGTTTCCGCGTGCCCGTGTGCTGGCGGAATGGCCCGATCTGCTGGGCCTGCCTGCGCGGATCCTGGCGGCCAGCCGGGGTGCCCTGGACCTGCTGATCCTTGATGCGCCCGCGCTTTATGACCGCGACGGCTCGCCGTATCTGGACGCTGCGGGGCGTGACTGGGCCGATAATGACCTGCGCTTTGCCGCGCTCTGCATGGCGGCCGCGCGGATTGCGCAGGACGGGCTGGGCGGCTGGTGCCCCGAACTGGTGCATCTGCACGACTGGCAGGCGGGGCTGGTCCCGGTCTACCTGGCGCAAATGGGGGCCAGCACGCCCACGCTGCTGACCATTCACAACATCGCCTTTCACGGCCTGACCAAGCCCGACCGGATGGAACGGCTGGCCCTGTCGCCCGCGCGGTTCAACATGGACGGGTTCGAGTTTTTCGGGCAGGTCTCTGCGCTCAAGGCAGGGCTTGTGGGGGCAAGCGCGCTCAACACCGTCAGCCCGACCTATGCGCAGGAATTGATGACGCCGGACTACGGCATGGGGCTGGATGGCGTGATCCGGGCGCGGGCTGCCGACATGTCAGGTATCCTGAACGGCATCGACACCGATGTTTGGGATCCGGTGCGCGACCCGGCGGTGCAATGGTATCGCCTGCCCTCTGGCAAGGGGGTCAATGCGCGGCTGCTGCGGCAGGAATTCGGGCTGGACGATGGGTCGGGGCCGCTGGCGGTCGTTGTCTCGCGGCTGTCCGACCAGAAGGGGTTGGATCTGTTGCTGGCGGCCTTGCCCGATTTCCTGAAAGCGGGCGGGCAGCTTGCGCTTCTGGGTTCTGGCGACCCGCATCTGGAACAGGCTTGGCGCGCGGCGGCGGATGCAAGGCCCGGTCAGGTCGGCGTGCGTATCGGCTATGACGAAGCGCTGTCGCACCGCATGTATGCGGGTGCTGACGCGGTTCTGGTGCCGTCACGGTTTGAACCCTGCGGGCTGACCCAGCTATACGCGCTGCGCTATGGCGCGCTGCCGGTGGTGGCGCGCACGGGCGGGCTGGCCGACACGGTGATCGACGCGAATGCGGCGGCGCTGGCGGCGGGGGTGGCGACGGGTATCGTGCACGCCTCGCATTCGGTGCCGGCGCTGGTCCATGCGTTGCTGCGGCTATGCGCGCTGCATGGCCAGACCGCCACCTTCCGGCGCATTCAGAAAAATGCCATGAAACACCCCGTGGGCTGGGACGCCAGCGCCCCGCTTTACGCAGAGCTTTACGCGAAGCTGGCCGATTCAAGGACCATGTCCCCATGCCCCTGACCATCGAGCGCGGTCGCCACGACCGCATCGGCGCGACCTTTGACGGGGATGGCGTGAATTTCGCGCTGTTTTCCGAACATGCCACGGCGGTAGAGCTGTGCCTGTTTTCCACCGACGGGGCGCGCGAAACCCACCGGCTGCGCTTGCCGGAGCGCACGGGCTATGTCTGGCACGGGCGCGTGCCGGGCCTGTTTCCCGGCCAGCTTTACGGATACCGCGTGCATGGTCCCTATGCGCCCGAACAAGGCCACCGCTTCAACCCGCACAAGCTGCTGGTCGATCCCTATGCCAAGCGGCTGACAGGCCATCTGCGCTGGTCGGACGCGGTCTTCGGCTACAAGACCGGGGCCAAGACGCTGGACCTGACCTATTCCACCCGCGACTCGGCCCGGTTCATGCCGAAATCGGTGGTCGAGGATACAAGCTTCTTCTGGGGCAACGACCGCCCGCCCGCGACGCCGCTGAGCGAAACAATCATCTACGAGGCCCATGTCAAAGGCCTGACCCAGCGCATCGGCTGCCCCGATCCGGGCACGTTTCAGGCCGTGGCCTCTGACCGGGTGCTGGACCATCTGGTCAATCTGGGCATTACCGCGATCGAACTGTTGCCGGTGCAGGCCTTTCTCAACGACCGCTGGCTGGTCGAGAAGAAGCTGACGAATTACTGGGGCTACCAGACGCTGGGCTTTTTCGCCCCCGATCCGCGCTATCTGGCGCATGGCCAGATCAGCGAGTTCCAGCACATGGTCGCGCGGCTGCACAGCGCCGGGATCGAGGTATATCTGGACGTGGTTTATAACCACAGCTGCGAGGGGTCCGAACTTGGTCCGACCCTGTCCTTCCGGGGCATCGACAATCGCAGCTATTACCGGCTGGCCCCCGATCCGCGCTATTACATCAATGACACGGGTTGCGGGAACACGCTGAACCTGGATCACCCGATGGTGCTGCGCATGGTCATGGACAGCCTGCGCTACTGGGTCGAGGTGATGCGCGTCGATGGCTTTCGCTTCGATCTGGCTTCGACGCTGGCGCGCGACGAGCATGGGTTCCAGCCCAATTCCGCGTTTTTTGCCGCGATCCGCCAAGACCCGGTGCTCAGCCGCGTAAAGCTGATTGCAGAGCCTTGGGACATCGGCCCCGGCGGCTACCAGCTTGGGGCCTATCCGCATCCGTTCCTGGAATGGAACGACAAGTTCCGCGACGGGGTGCGCCGGTTCTGGCGCCGCGACAGCCGCCAAGCGCCAGAGCTCGCGGCGCGGATCACCGGCTCTGCCATGCAGTTCGACCATTCCGGGCGCAGCGCCACAAGTTCGGTCAATTTCATAACCGCGCATGACGGGTTCAACCTGATGGACCTCGTCAGCTATGCCAGCAAGCACAACCTTGCCAATGGCGAGGACAATCGCGACGGCCATTCCGAGAATTTCTCGGACAACATGGGCGTGGAGGGGCCAACCGCAGAGCCGCATGTCGTGCAGGCCCGCGCGTTGCGCCGGCGCAACCTGATGGCGACGCTCCTGCTTAGCCAGGGCACCCCCATGATCCTGGCCGGGGACGAGATCGGCCATACCCAGCAAGGTAACAACAACGCCTATTGTCAGGACAGCCCGATCTCTTGGCTGGACTGGGACGATGTCGATGCGGATATGCTGGCCTTCACCCGCCGCCTGATCGCGTTTCGCAAGCGCCACCCGATCCTGCGCCAGAAGCTGTTCCTGCATTCGAAAGAGCGCAGCGCCGACGGCAAGGCCGATATGCTGTGGTGGCACCCGTCCGGGCGGCTGATGACGCCCGAGGATTGGGAAGACCCCGCGCTATCCCATGTCTGCGTGGAATTGCGCAAAGCCTCGGGCACGCCCGCCTATGCCGATCTGGAATACGCGCTGTTTCTGGTCTTCAACGCCGGCGATGATCTGGAGGTCACGCTCTCGCCCGCGCCCGACGGCAAGGTCTGGTCACGGCGGATCAATTCCCATGCGCCCAAAGCCCCGCATGAACGCATTGCCTTTGGCAAGCTGCGGGTGCCGGGGCATTCCGTCTCGGCGCTGGTGTTGGAAGACGCCTGATGTCCGCGCTGGATGACCTGTGCCGCACAGCCGGGCTGATCTGGAGCTACCGCGACGGGGCAGGGCGGATGCAGGTTGCCCCGCCCGCCAGCCGCGAGGCGGTGCTGGCGGCGCTGGGCCACGGCAATCCCGACGCCGCCCTGCCGGAAGAGTTGCGCAACGCCAGTTCCCGCGCGGTGACGATGGGGCAGCCTGTCCCCTGTGACGGCGGTCCTTGGGTGCTGACGCTGGAGTCGGGCGAGGTTCTGCGCGGCAAGGGCGCACTGCCACCGCTGCCGATGGGCTATCACCATCTGGCGCAGGGACCACGCGTGGTGCATCTGCTTGCCGCCCCCGACCGCTTGCCGCTGCCGCCCCGCCGTTGGGGCGTGACACTGCCCCTGTTCGCGCTCTGGGACGGGGTGCAGGCGGGCATGGGCAGCTATCCGCAGCTTGGTGCCTTGGCCAAGGGGCTGGCCCATCACGGTGCGGGGTTTCTGGGCATCAACCCTATTCACGCGGGCTTTCCCGATGACCCGACGAATTACTCGCCCTACGCGCCCTCGCATCGGCGGCGGTTGAATGTGCTGCATGTCCAGACGGGCCAGCCCATGCCCGAAAACAACGGTCTGATCGACTACGCGCGCACCATTCCCGCCCAACGCGCCGCGCTCAAGGCCGAGTTTGCACAATTCGCAGGGCACCCGGCCTTTGACGCGGCGCTTGCGGCGGGTGGCGCGGCGCTGGAGCAGTTCGCCATCCACCA
Organism: Roseibaca sp. Y0-43; assembly: GCF_020667835.1. GTDB lineage: Bacteria > Pseudomonadota > Alphaproteobacteria > Rhodobacterales > Rhodobacteraceae > Roseinatronobacter. The sequence continues at coordinate 229,044 of NZ_JAFMPR010000005.1, read as the reverse complement.
AGCGCTAAGCGAGGTCTATGGCCCCTATTGGTGCGACTGGCCCGCCGCTTACCAGACGCCCGACAGCCCGGAGGTGCAGCGCTTCGCAAGTGACCATGCAGATGCCTTGCGCTTTCACGCATGGGCGCAATGGCGGGCAGAGGCGCAACTGGCGCAAAGCCATGCACAGGCCAAGGCGGCGGGCATGGAGTTTGGCCTGTATCTGGACATTGCCGTCGGCACCCATCCGTATGGGGCGGAAACATGGGCCGAGCGCAGCTCTTTCGCGCAAGGCGTCAGCCTTGGCGCGCCGCCCGATCTGCTGGGGCCATCGGGGCAACGCTGGGGGCTTGCCCCCTTGCGCCCCGACCGGCTGCGCGCCACGGGCTACACCGCCTTTGCCCAGACCCTGCGCGCGCAGCTTCGCTTCTGCGGGCTTTTGCGTATGGATCATATCTTGGGGCTGGAGCGCAGCTTCTGGCTGCCCGATGGGTTGCCGGGGCTTTACGTGTCGATGCCGCGCGACGAATTGCTGGCCGTGCTGCGCATCGAAGTGGCGCGCGCGGGCGCGTTCGTGATCGGCGAAGACCTTGGCACCATCCCCGACGGATTGCGCGATGCGCTGGCGGATGCGGGTGTCATGGGCTGCCGTGTCGCCATGTTCGAGCGTGACTGGGCCGGTGACAAAAGCTTCACCCCGCCCGAAGACTACACCCAAGCGGCATTGGCCAGTTGGGGCACACATGATTTGCCCACATGGCAAGGCTGGCGGGCGGGGCGCGACATTGACTGGCGCGCGCAACTGGGCGAGGTGGCGAATGAGGCAAGCGCCCGCGCCGAGCGCGCTGCCGATGTGGCCGCCTTCGACCGTCTTGCGGGTGGGTCTGATCTGACCGCCTTGCACCGCCATCTGGCTCGCAGCGCCAGCACCCTTGTGGCCGTGCAAGGCGAGGATCTGGCGGGCGCGCTGGAACAGGCGAACCTGCCCGGCACGATTTTCGAGCACCCCAACTGGCGTCGTCGCCTGCCGGTGTCGTTGTCCGATCTGACCGCGCTTCCCACACTGGCAGAGGCCGGACAGCTTATGTCTAAGGCCGGTCGCCGCGCCTAGCCGCCGCCCCGAACCGCCGTCCCCGGCACGGGGCTCTTTTGCCCGAGTCTGGCCCGTTGCTGTCGGCCAAGCCGTCATTTTCACCCGAAATGGACGGTATACGGTGGGATGCAAAAATAAATTGGTTTTACAAAGGGTTAAAAAACCAAGGAAAACTGCATTTTGCGAAAATTACCTAAAATTTGCCCTTGACGAAATATTAATATGCGTAATTTTGTTGCGAGCCGAGGGCGCTTCGCGACGTTTCCGTTCGCCTCGCCCGGCCAAAAAGCCAGACACTGGCCATGGAAGAAACGCACGGAGGGATGGGTGCGATGCTGAAGTCGATTTTGGTGCCGGTGCGCGGGGATGGCATGGTCGCGACCGTGCTGGCGCACGCGGCCGAGCTTGCCAAGCAACATGGCGCTCAGGTCAACGTCGTGCATTGCCGTGCGCAGGCCAAGGATCTGATTCCGCAAGGCATTCCGCTGAACGACTTCGCCAAGAAGGTGATGATGGAGCAAGCGGTCGAACTGGCCAACCGCCAGGAAGACCACCTGCGCGGCATCCTGCGCCGTCTGGCCAATGATTTCGGTCTGACCGAAGATGCGAGCGACGACAGCAAGCCGACCTGCACCTTCACCGAGGAAGCGGGCCGCATGGCCGATGTGGTCAAACATGCAGGCCGCCTCTCGGACCTGATCGTTCTGCCAAAACCGCAGCGCGAGCGGAACTTGGGCCAAAGCTCTTTGAAATCGGCGCTTTACGGGGCAGGGCGCCCGGTGCTGATCTGCCCGCCACAGCTGCAACCCGATGCGAGTTTCGCGCAGCATGTGGCCATCGGCTGGAACGGGTCGCTGCCCGCCGCGCGCGCCGTTGCCTCGTCTCTGAACATCGTTCATGCCGCCAAGCGGGTCAGCATCCTGACCGGCGGCAAGGTGCAGGCCCATGGCCCCACGGTCGAGGAATTGGCCGCCTATTACGCCTTGCGCGGGATCAACGCCGAGATCGTGACCTTCGCGGGCAAAGACCCGGCCAAGGAATTGCTGAAGACCTGCGAAAAGGTCGGGGCAAGCCTGCTTGTAACCGGTGCCTACAGCCATAGCCACGAAACCGAGATGCTGTTCGGCGGCAACACCCAACGCATTGTCGATGCAACGGAAATGCCGGTTCTGATGGCGCATTAGACGCCATCTTGTCACCACAGGGCCGCAGAGGAGCGGCCCCTTGTCAGCGTTTTTGCACGTCGCGCAGCCCGCGGCACAACCATCTCGGCTCGTCCGGGACACTTTCGGGAGGAGACCCCAATGAAACTGACCAAGCGCCTATTCCTTGCCATGGCGGCCAGCAGCACCATCGCAACGCTGCCGATGACCGCTTCAGCCCAAGACTGGGAGCCGCGCCGCCCCATCGACTTTACCATCATGGCCGGCCCCGGCGGCGGCGCGGACCAGATCGCGCGCTTCATCCAGTCGGTTGTCGAAGCCGGTGATCTGACCAACCGTCCGCTGATCCCAACCAACCGTGGCGGTGGGTCCGGCGCGGAATCGCTTCTGCACCTGAAGGACGCCCGCGACCCCGATCATACGCTGATGGTGACGCTGAACTCGTTCTACACCACGCCGATCCGTCAGGAAGCGCTGGGCGTCGACATCGAAACCTTCACCCCGATCACCATGATGGGCGTGGACCCGTTCGTGCTGTGGGTGCACAAGGATTCCGGCATCACCACCTTTGAGGAATATGTCGCCAAGGTTCAGGAAATGAACGGCGAATATGTCATGGGCGGCACCGGCACCGGGCAGGAAGACTCGATCGTGATCGCCTACATGTCGGGCGCGTTCGATCTGGACATCAACTACATCCCCTTCGACGGGGGCGGTGCAGTGGCCGCGGCGCTGGCCGGTCAGCAGATCATGGCGACCGTGAACAACCCTGCCGAAGCCAAGGGCTTCTACGAGTCGGGCGACTTCGTGCCGCTTCTGGCCTTCTCGGACGAGCGTATGGACGCCTATCCCGACGTGCCGACCATGAAGGAAAAAGGTCACGACTTCTCGTATTACAACCAGCGGGCCATCGTGGGCGCGCCGGGCATGTCGCCGGAAGCCGCCGAATACTATCGCGGTGTCTTCGGGCAGGTCTACGACAGCGAGCAGTGGCAGAACTACCTCGTGTCGGAAAGCTTGTCGCCGCTGCCGATGAACGAGGAAGAAACCCGCGCCTACTGGGCAACCCAGGTGGCGAACCACCGTCAACTGCTGTCTGAAATCGACAACTAAGCGAAGACCAAAGGAAAGAGGGCAGTCATGCGCCAAGGTGAGATTTCTCTTGCAGGGCTTCTTGCCCTCTTTTCGATCTACCTGATGTGGAAAGCGACAGAGCTTCCCATCGGGTATATCAGCGGGCGCGGTCCGGGGGGAGGGTTCTGGCCCTTCTGGCTGGCGCTGGGCATGCTGCTCAGCTGCATGGCCATCGCGTGGAACTGGTGGCGCCGGAAAACTCCGGCGTCGCAATCCGACGAGCCGCTGATGGACAGTTTCGGCTGGCTGACGCTGTTGAATGTCGGCGGTGGCGTCGTGGCCTTTGTCGCGCTGATCTCTGTCGTGTCGATGTATGGCGCGATCGCGCTGTTCCTGCTGTATTACCTGCGGTTTCTGGGCCGCCATTCCTGGGTGCTGACCCTGACCATCTCGATCCTGTTGCCGATCGGGCTGTTCTTCTTCTTCGAGGCCGTGATGCTGATTTCCATGCCGCAGGGCATGGCCTTCACCCAGCCTTTCTTCGACGTGATGTACGACATCATCTACTGACCCCTCAAACCCGAAGGTTGCCATGGAAGTTCTAGGTTTTCTGATCGACGGCATTTTTCTTGCGCTCGAACCGATCAACCTGATGCTGATCGTCATCGGCGTGACGGTGGGTCTGTTCATCGGCGCGATGCCGGGTCTGGGGTCTGTGAACGGCGTGGCGATCCTGCTGCCGATCACCTTTCTCGTGCCGCCCGGCTCTGCCATCATCTTTCTTGCCGCGATCTATTACGGCGCGATGTATGGCGGCGCGATTTCCTCGGTGACGATGGGGATCCCCGGTGCCTCTACCGCCGTGGCGACCACGTTCGACGGGCGGCCCTTGGCGCTGCAAGGCCGCGCCAGCCTTGCGCTTGTCACGGCGGCGCTGGCGTCCTTCGTGGGCGGCACGGTGGCCAATATCTTCTTCACGGCTTTCGCGCCCGTCCTCGCCTCTGCCGCGCTGTCCTTCGGCCCGCCCGAGATTTTCGCGCTGATGCTCTTGGCTTTCGCTACCTTCGTGGGGCTGAGCGGTGACGATGTGCCGAAAACCATCTTCTCGATCTGCCTTGGGCTGGTGCTGGCAACGGTCGGCTTCGACACCATCTCTGGCGCGCCGCGCCTAGTGCTGTTCGAAATCGACGGTTTCCTGCGCGGGATCGGGTTCATCGTGCTGGCCATCGGGGTTTACGGCATTGGTGAAATGCTTTGGACCATTGAACAAACCCGTGGCGAGATCACGACCAGCAACCCGAAAATGACCCTGAAGGGCATGGCTGCCGACGCGAAGGAAGCCACGAAGCGTGGCTGGAAGGGCACCTGGATCGGGTCGTTCATCGGCTTCTTCGTGGGTATCCTGCCCGCGGCGGGGGCGACGCCCGGCTCGCTCATGTCCTACGGCGTGGCCAAGATGGTGTCGCGCAACCCCGAGGAATATGGCCGCGGTTCCCCCGATGGCGTGGCCGCGCCCGAGGCGGCGAACAACTCGGCCTCAACCGGCTCCATGCTGCCCATGCTGACGCTGGGGATACCCGGTTCTCCGACCACGGCCATCCTGCTGGGCGGCATGGTCATCTGGGGGCTGGTGCCCGGTCCGCGCCTGTTCGTCGATGAAAGCGAATTCGTCTGGGGCCTGATCGGATCGTTCTACATCTCGAACGTGGCCGCGCTTATCATCAACCTTGCCTTCATCCCGCTTTTCGTCTGGATGTTGCGGATGCCCTTCACCATCCTCGCGCCGCTGATCTTCGTTCTGTCCATCATCGGCGGCTACGCGGCCTCGCGCAGTATGCACGACCTGTGGCTGATCGTGATCTTCGGGCTGGCCGCGTTCTTCCTGCGCAAGTTCGACTACCCGCTGGCACCGGCCGTTCTGGCCATCGTGCTGGGGCCGATTGCCGAACCCACCTTGCGGCAATCGCTGCTGTTGTCCTCGGGCGATCCGTCGATCTTCTTCACCCGTCCGATTGCAGGGCCTATCACGGTCATCGCGATCATCCTGATCCTGCTGCCGGCGTTGAAATATGTGCGCCGCAAGAAACCGGTGGCGAAAAGCTGATTGCCACCTGTCAAAACCTGAAGCACCTGCTTCGCCACAGACCAACAAGATGAGAGATACTCGATGAACACTATCGCAGATCTGATCCAGCGCCAGCCCGACAGTGCCAACGCCATCGGCGCCCCCGGTCGCGACTGGATGACCTATGGCCAGTTCAAGGCGCTTGCCGAAAGCGTGCGTGCCGCGCTGCGTGCGGCGGGCGTGGGTGCGCAGGACCGCGTGGCCATCGTGTTGCCGAACGGCCCGGAAATGGCGGCGGCGTTCATCACCGTCGCGCAGGCCGCGACCACCGCGCCGCTGAACCCGGCCTACAAGGAAGACGAATTCGCTTTCTACCTCGAAGACCTGAAGGCGAAAGCGATCATCGTCGAGGCGGGCTATACCGGCCCCGCCCGTGCTGCCGCCGACCGCTTCGGTCTGACCGTGCTGGAGCTGACGGCGACCGAGCCCGCCGGTATGTTCACCCTGTCCACCGATGTCACCGGCAGCGCGCCCGAAGGCGTGCCTGGCCCCGATGACGTGGCGCTGATCCTGCACACCTCCGGCACCACCTCGCGCCCCAAGATCGTGCCGCTTCTGCAATCGAATGTCGCGGCCTCGGCAGAGAATATCCGCGCCTCGCTCGCGCTGACCCCCGATGACGTGTGCCTGAACGTCATGCCGCTCTTCCACATTCACGGGCTGGTCGCGGCGGTCAGCGCCTCGCTTGCGGCGGGTGCGTCCATCAGCTGCACGCCGGGCTTCGACGCGCTCAAGTTCTACGGCTGGCTGGAAGAGGTCAACCCGACCTGGTACACTGCCGTGCCGACCATGCACCAGGCGATCCTCGCCCGCGCGAAGCGCAACGAGGACATCATCAAGAAGGCACGCCTGCGCCTGCTGCGCTCGTCTTCGTCTTCCTTGCCCGGCCCGGTCATGACGCAACTGGCCGAAACCTTTGGCGCGCCCGTGGTCGAGGCCTATGGCATGACCGAAGCCGCCCACCAGATGTGCTGCAACCCGATCGAGCCGGGTCGCCAGAAACCGGGTGCCGTGGGCCTGCCCGCCGGTCCCGAGGTGCGCATCGCCCATGAGATCGAGAACCGCCTTGTCGACGGCGTGGGCGAGATTGCCATTTCCGGCCCGAACGTGACGCCGGGCTATGAGGGCAACCCAGAGGCCAACGAGAAGAACTTCTTCGAGGCCGAGGGCAAGCGCTGGTTCCGCACCGGCGACCAGGGTGCCTTCGACGAGGACGGCTTCCTCGCGCTCACCGGCCGCCTGAAGGAAATCATCAACCGGGGCGGCGAAAAGATCAGCCCGCTGGAAGTGGACGGTGTGCTCTCCGACCACCCCGCCGTCGGCCAATGCGTGACCTTCGCCATGCCGCATGACAAGCTGGGCGAAGAAGTCGCCGCTGCCGTTGTGCTGAAAGAAGGCCAGACCGCGACCGACCGCGAGATCCGCGATTTCGCCGCCGAGCGTCTGGCGGCCTTCAAGGTGCCGCGCAAGATCCTGATCCTTGACGAGATCCCGAAAGGCGCGACCGGCAAGCTGCAACGCATCGGCTTGGCCGAGAAACTTGGTCTGGGCTAAGGGGATACGCCATGAAAATCTGCATTTTCGGCGCGGGCGCCATTGGCGGCTACATGGGCGCGAAACTGGCGCAGGTGGGCGCGGATGTCAGCCTTGTCGCACGCGGCCCGCATCTGAAAGCCATGCGCGAGAATGGCCTGCGCCTGATCGAGGAAGAGGGCGAGACGACCGTGAAGGTCACGGCCTCTGACAACGCCGCCGATCTGGGCCCGCAGGATTACGTCATCGTCACGCTTAAGGCGCATTCGGTGCCCCCCGTCGTGCCTAAGATGCAGCCGCTGATTGGCGATCACACGACCATCGTGTCGGGCGTGAATGGCGTGCCATGGTGGTATTTCCACAAGATTGGCGGGCCGCTGGAAGGCACGCGCCTTGAATCGGTCGATCCCGGCAATGCGCAATGGGACGGTTTCGGCCCCGACCGCGTGCTGGGCTGCGTGGTCTACCCCGCCGCCGAGGTGATCGAACCGGGCGTCGTCAAGCATATAGAGGGCACGCGCTTTTCGCTGGGCGAACCCGACGGATCGAAATCCGAACGGGCGACAGCATTGTCGCAGGCGCTGGCTGCCGCCGGTCTGAAAGCACCCGTGCGCCCCAAGATCCGCGACGAGATCTGGGTCAAGCTCTGGGGCAACCTGTCCTTCAACCCCATCTCGGCGCTGACCCATGCCACGTTGGAAACGCTCTGCACCGATCCGGGCACCCGCGAGGTTGCGCGCAACATGATGCTGGAAGCCCAAGCCATCGCCGAGAAACTGGGCGTCAAATTCCCCATCGACGTGGACCGCCGCATCCAGGGCGGGGCAGAGGTCGGCGCGCATCGCACCTCGATGCTGCAAGACCTCGACATGGGCCGCCCGATGGAAATCGACGCGCTGGTGGGCTCGGTCCAGGAACTGGGCCGCGTGACAGGGACGCCCACACCCACGATCGACACGGTTCTGGCGCTGGTCGCGCTCAGGGGCCGGGTTGCGGGCCTCTACGGTCACTGAAGACAGGGCGCGTCAGGACCATTACCGCCTGACGCGCCCTTTGCGCCTTTCATCCTTGCCCAAATATCCTGGGGGTCCGGGGGTGAAACCCCCGGCGGCTGGTCGCAAGGCGCAGCCTTAGATCGTGAAGCCACAAGCCTCCAACGCGCCGCCACTCGCCTGCAAGGCCGCTTCAAAGGCGGCCACGGCCTCGGGGTCGCGCGGGTCTTGCCAGACGGCGAAATCGTAATGCTCATCCGCGACGGGGATGAATCCCAACCCAAGCGCATCCGCCACCGGGCGGATTGCCATGCCCCAATCGGCGCGCCCCTGCGCCACCGCCGCCGCGACCGCGTTATGTGACGCGGGCTGGTTCCAATAGCCCGCAGGCCGCGCGCCGCCCAGCAGCCGGTCCAGCAGCACCCGCGTGCCCGATCCTTGGTTGCGCCCGACCATCAGCGCCTCTGGGTCGGCCAGCAGCGCGGCCATGGCCTCGTCCAGCCCGCGTCCCTCGGCCCGCGCATCGCCGGGCCGATAGACGATCCCTTGCATCCGCCGCCAGCCTTGGATCAGCCGCATCCCGTCCAGCAGGAAGGGGCGGTTATAGGTGCCGCTTTGCGCGTGCAGCAGATGGATTGGCGCGATGTCGCAATCGCGACGCCGCAGCGCCGCCAACCCCCCTTGCGACCCGGTGGCCAGCACGCGCGCGCTGATCCCGCGATCCGCCAGTTGCCCCGTCACCGCATCCAGCCCCACGCAATGGCTGCCGATGATGGCCAAGCGCGGCGGGGCGACATTGGCCCCGAAAAGCGTCACCTCGGCCCGTGTGCCGGGGGCCACGCTTTCGGCCAGCGCCGGCACGGTCAGGAACCCGTCGGCTTGGGCAAAGGCCGTGACCGCGCCCGACCCTTTGGCAACCGGGTGCGCGACCAGCCCCTCTGGCCCGTCCGTCAGCGCGACCATGGCAAATTCGGTGCGGCCCAGTTCCGAACTCATCCGCTGCGGCACCGTCGCCGCGACCCGTGCCGCGCCCTTGGGCGGCAGGCCCGCCATGGCGCGCAGCGCAGGGGCGACAAGCTCGTGAAAGGTGAACATGGCCGATGTCGGAAAGCCCGGCAGCACCACCACGGGTTTGCCATCGCACACGGCAAGGCAAAGTGGTTTGCCGGGTTTCAGCGCCACGCCATGCGCCACGATCCCCGGCGTGCCAAGCTCTGCAATCAGCGTGGTCGTCAGGTCGCCCGCCCCTTTCGAGGTGCCGCCCGACAAGATCACGGCGTCATGCGCGCCATGCGCCGCGCGGATCGCGTCGCGCAGCGCCCCTGCGTCATCCGCGATTGCGCTCAGGCGCACGGCCTCACCGCCCGCTTCCGCCACGGCGGCGGCAATCACCGGGCCGTTCGAATCGTAGATGCCCGCGGGTCGCAAGGGCTGGCCCGGTTGCACCAATTCGTCGCCCGTGGACAGAACCGCCACGCGCGGACGCCGCCAGACGGGCGCGCGGTCCAAACCCACGGCGGCCAGCATCGCAACCTCGCGCGCCGAAATGACCATGCCCTTGCGCAAAAGCGTCTGTCCGCGCGCAATGTCGGACCCGGCAAAGCCGATATGCGCGCCCGGTGCCACGGCGCGCGCAACCGCGATGCCGTCGCCATCCGGGTCGGTATGTTCGATCATCACCACCGCATCCGCCCCGCGCGGGATTGGCCCGCCGGTTGCGATGGGCGTGGCCGTGCCGGGGGCGACGGGCAAGGTGGGGGCGTGGCCGCAGGCAATGACCTCTGGGTTCAGTCGCAGATGCACCGGGTTCGCGGCCGAGGCGTCGAACAGATCCGCCGCGCGCAGGGCAAAGCCATCGACCGTGGCCCGGTCGAAGGGCGGCGCATCAACCGGGGCGGCGATGTCGCGCGCCAGCACGCGGCCTGCGAGCGTATCGAGTGCGACCTCTTCCTCGCCCAAGGGCGCGGGGGCAAGGGCGGCCCAGAACGCGGCTTCGGCGGCGTCGCGCGACAGGACCGTCAGGAACTGGCTTTGCCCGGCGGGCGGGATCATCTCTGTCATGGTCTATCCCAAGGGTTGGTCAAGCGGGGTCGCGGCAAGGGGGGTGCCTGCCGCACAGCCCTCGCTTTCCGGGGGCAGGATGGCGAAAGCATGAGCCGTGGCCAGCGCGCTGAGCGTCACCAGCCCCGCAGGCTGGGGCAGCCATGCGTCGCCCTCGGCCTGCAACAGCACAAGCTCTGAAAGGCCCACGGTGGATGTCACCTTGCGCGCGAGCGGCCTGCCATCCGCGCGCGGGCTTGCGCCCGACAGCCGCGCCAAGGCGGGCAGGGCGAGCGCATATAGCGCGGCTACCATCCCGTCGAAGCGGGCAGGCAGGTCCAGCACCAGACCGGCCGCATCGCGCGCCAGCCAGGCGGTTTCCGCCGGGCCAAGGGCGAGGCGGGGGGCATGGTTAGGGGTGCGGCGAAGGGTTAGGTCAGGCCGCTCTGTGCCCAGCTCTGCGCCCAGATCGGCCAACCAAGCTGCGACGAAATCCGCTTGCGTCGGGTCATCCAGTTGCACCGCCACGCGCGGGCGGCGGATTGTCACGTTTTGCACGCCTGCCTGTCTGGCGGCAAAGGCATGGCGCGCCGTCAGCCGCGTTTCCGCCTGCACCAAGACCGCGCCCGCGCGCCCGTCATGGCCCGCGCGACGTGCGCCATCGCCCGACGAGAGTGGGCGCATGGCCTCTGCCATCGCGCCCCAACGCTCGATCCCGTCCTCTGGCAAAACCGCGTCCGTGCCGGGCGGCAGTGCCGCGCCGGGGACGACCGCAACCGGGTCGGACAACGGCACCGGCGCGCCGGGGCTGGCACCGACAAGGTCGAGCGCCGCAACCGCCACGCCCGCGCGCAAGGCTTCCGACACGGGCGGCATGTCATGCGGCAGGACCACGTCACCGGCCAGAACGCCGCCCACGGCCAAGCCCGGCACGACCGATTGGGTCGGCACCGGCAGCACCCCGTTCAGCGCGGCGGACAGGCAGGTGGCCAAGGGCGTCAGACTGTTCATGCAGGGGATCTAGTCGCGCCTGTCGGTTTGACCATGGCCGCGCAGCGCTGAACTGCGTGCGGCCATGGTCGGGATTGGATTATTGCGCGTTGGGGAAGAACAATTGCTCGCCCCCGACCTGGTAGCTTGCAATGGCGTTCTGGCCTGCCTCGGACACGATCCAGTCGATAAAGGCCTGACCCGCCTCTGCCTTCACATGCGGATGGCGCTCGGGGTTCACAAGGATAATGCCGTAGGGGTTGAACAGGACCGGGTCGCCCTCAAAGCTAATCGTCAGCGGCCCACGGTTTTGGAAGGACAGCCATGTGCCCCGGTCGGTCAGCGCATAGGCGGGCACCTGCGCGGCGGTGTTGAGCGTGGCCCCCATGCCCGACCCGGTCGAGAGATACCATGCGCCGCCGGGTTCCACACCCGCCGCCGCCCAAAGCCGCTTCTCGGCGCTATGCGTGCCGCTATCGTCTCCGCGCGAGGCGAAGGGCGCTTGCGCACCTGCAATCGCGGCCATGGCGGCGGGGGCGTCGGCGGCATTCGCCAGTCCCGCCGGGTCATCCGACGGGCCGACGATGACGAAATCATTATACATCACGTCGAAGCGCTGGACGCCGTAGCCCTCGGCGACAAAGGCCTCTTCCTGCGCGCGGGCATGGACGAAAACGACATCGGCATCGCCGCGCCGCCCGGTTTCCAGCGCTTGGCCCGTGCCTTGCGCGATCACGCGCACCTCGATCCCGGTTTCGGACTGGAACAGGGGCAGGATATGCCCGAACAGCCCCGAATTCTCGGTCGAGGTGGTCGAGGCCACGGTGATGACCTCTTCCGCGCTTGCAGGCAGGGCCGCGATCAACGCCAAGCCAGAGGCAGCGGAAAGAAGGAAACGGCTTGTATGGGTCATGTTTTCTCTCCCGATTCTTGATTACCAGACCAGATCCCCGGCCAGAAAGGCTTGGGCCTCGGGGGTCTGGGGCCCCGCGAAAAACTGGTCGGCAGGCCGATGCTCGATCAGCCGCCCGCGATGCAAAAAGGCCACGTCCTGCGCCAGGCGGCGCGCTTGGCCAAGGTTATGGGTGGTCATCACGATGGTGATGCCTTCGTCCGCGAATTGCGCGACCATCTCCTCTATGATGCGGGTGGCAGAGGGGTCGAGCGCCGATGTCGGCTCGTCCAGAAACAGGATTTCCGGGTCCATCGCCCACGCGCGCGCCAGCGCCAGCCGTTGCTGCTGACCGCCCGAAAGCAACCGCGCGGGCTGATCCGTCATGTCGCGCAGGCCGAACCGATCAAGCGTCTGTGCCACTTTGGCGGCGCGTTCTGCGCGCGCCAGTCCCGCCAGACCCAGCGGATAGTCGATATTCGCCGCCACCGTCCGGCGCAGCAGGACAGGCCTTTGGAACACCATCGCCTGCGCGCGTGGGCGGGCGGCGCCAGTCGCCCATTTGCGCGTGCCCGATGTAGGGTCGATCAACCCATGGCACAGGCGCAGGAACAGGCTTTTGCCCGCCCCGTTCGGCCCCATCACGATCAGCCGCCGACCGGCGGGAATGTCGAGCGTTACGTCCGACAACAGGGCCGTGCCGCCCACCGCATAGCCCATGCCGCGCAGGGATAGGGGAAGAATGCCGCCCGCGCTCATCCCAAACGCCCCTTGGCCCATTGGCCCGCACCCCACGCGACCGCGTTCAGGCTGAGCGTCAGCGCCATCAGGATGAGGCCCAACGCCACCGCCAGCCCCAGATTGCCCCGGCTGGTTTCGAGCGTGATCGCGGTCGTCATGGTGCGGGTGTGGCCCGCGATATTGCCGCCCACGATCAACACCGCGCCAACTTCGGCGCTGGCGCGGCCAAAGCCTGCCAGAACGCCCGTCAGCAACGACACGCGCCCGTCCCATAACAGCGTCGGCACCGCGCGCCAGCGGCTTGCGCCGAGCGAGGTCAGTTGCTCGCGGTATTCGCCCCACAGGTCTTCGACCACCGAGCGGGTCAGCGACACGACAATTGGCAAGATCAGCACGGTTTGCGCGATAATCATCGCCGTCGGGGTGAACAGAAGCGCCAAAGACCCCAGCGGGCCAGAGCGGGACAACAGCAGGTAGACCAGCAGCCCCGCCACCACCGGCGGCAAGCCCATCAGCGCGTTGAACAGCACGATCACCGCGCCCCGCCCGCGAAACCGCGCCAGCGCCAGTGCAGCCCCCAAGGGCAGGCCCACCGCGCAAGCGATGACCACCGCGCTGAGCGTCACGCGCAGCGACAACCCGATGATCTGCACCAGCGCGCTATCCGCCGTTGCGATCAGGGTAATTGCTGTTGCAAAAGGGCCGTCCATGCAGAATCCTGATCTAAACGGGAAATAAAGAACAGAAATGCATAAAATCTGCAAACATGTAAATTATGCGCTTAAATGCAGTAAAATGCTAGTAAGGGGCTATCCATGACCACACCCCAACCCCTGCGCGACGGAGAGGTCGCTTGCGACACGCCCTTGCCCGTGGATGCGACGCTGGCCTTTATCGGCCATATACAGACGCCATGGCCCACCCGCGCAGACTGCCCGCGCCAAGGCGACCCGCTCGCGGGGCCGGATTGCACCATCGTCGTGGCCGCGCCATGGGATCGCGCGCTGGACGGGATCGACCAGTTCGAGCGGTTGGATATTCTGTATTGGCTGCACCAGTCGCGCCGCGATCTGGTGCTGCAAAACCCCAAACATGCCGATGCTCCGCGCGGCACGTTCAGCCTGCGTTCGCCCATTCGGCCCAATCCCATCGGTTTGTCGAATGTCCGGCTTGTGGCCCGAGAGGGCAATCGCCTGATCGTGCGCGGTCTGGAATGCGTGAATGGAACGCCGCTGATCGACATAAAGCCCGACCGTTGCCAGTTCACGCCCGTCGGTTAGGCTTGAAATCGGCGCGGGTTTGCGCAGATTACAGCGCAGACCAAGAACAGGGCCGCCATGACCGCCGATGACACGCTCGACACGCTAGGATTGCTTTGCCCGCTGCCGGTGCTGAAGGCGCGCAAACGCTTGAAAGGGTTGAGCTCTGGCGCAGTGCTGCGAGTGCTGACCAGCGACCCGGCGGCCTTGGTGGACATCCCGCATTTCTGCCATGAGAGCGGGCACGAATTGGTCGCAACGCAAGACATGCCCGACGGCAGCCACGCGTTTTTCATCCGGCGGGCATAAGCCCGAAGGCGCTGTAGGGAATGTAGCGCACGGGCGTGCCGGGGGTGATCTCTGCGCCGCCATCAGGCAGTTCGACAAAGCCATCGGCCCAAGCGAGGCCCGAAATACGCCCCGATCCTTCCGACGCGAATACCTCTGCCGCACCATCCGCGTTCAGCCGCGCGCGCAAGAATTCGCGGCGCCCCGGTTTCTTCCGCTTGGTGAATGCGGCGGGCACCGTGAACCCCCGCGGCTGTTGCCAGCCTGCGCCCGCCAGAAGCGACAGGGCTGGCCGCGCGAACACGAGCGTGCAGGTAAAGGCCGCGACGGGGTTTCCGGGCAGGCCCAGCACCGGCACGCCCTGCCACATCGCCATGGCCAGCGGGCGGCCCGGTTTGACGGCGATGCGCCAGCTTGTCAGTTGCCCCCGGTCGCGCAGCAGGCGAGAGACATGGTCCTCATCCCCCGCCGATGCCCCGCCAGAGGTCAGGATCAGGTCGGCCCTTTGCGCGCCCGCATCCAGTCGCGCGGCGATCTCGGTCGCGCAATCCGGGGCTTGGCCAAGGTCGATGGCGTCATATCCCCAACCTTGGATCAGCGACAAAAGCATGGGTCGGTTCGCGTCGTAAATCTGGTGCGCGCCGGTGGCCGCGCCTTGGGCCAGTTCATCGCCGGTAGACAGAACGCCAACCCGCAAACGTTTGAACACCTGCACCTCGGGCAGCCCCAAGGCTGTCAATAATGCAACATCCGTTGGGCGCAAACGGGCGGATTTACGCAAAGCGACTTGCCCTTTTTCAACATCCTCGCCCGCGCGGCGGGTGTTGCTTCGGGGCTTCAGCGGCCCACGAAAGGCCACCTGCTGCCCGTCGCTCGCGCAATCTTCCTCCAGCACGACCGTGTCCACGCCTTCGGGCAGGACCGCCCCGGTCAGGATGCGCACGGCATGGCCATGGGGCACGGCCCCGTCAAACGGCTGCCCAGCCGCCGCGCGGCCCGTGACCAGCGGCAGGGTATTCACGCCCTCTGTCAGCGCGGCATGGGCAAAGCCGTAGCCATCGACGGCGGCATTCGCGGCGGGCGGGTTCGACCGCCGGGCCACGGCATCGGCAGCCAGAATGCGGCCTGCGGCTTGCGCCACGGGCACGGTTTCCACCGCCACAACCGGGTGCAGCGAGGCGCGCAGACGGGCGAGCGCGTCATCCACCGGCACCCAATCCACGCCTTGCGGCATGGCGAAACAGTCGTTGCGCAGCTTGGGCGGTTGCAGGGTCATAGCCCGACCTCGGCCCGGATGAAGGCGGCGATGGCGGGCACGTCGTCCAGATCGAACCGGGGCAGGGTGCTGTCCAGCGCGCAATCGGCAGCAATGGCGCGAATGGTCGGGTTGCGCGTGGCCAGCAGGTCGCGCCCGGCGGTCGCGCGGTAAGTTTCCACCTTGGGGTGCGGCGCGGATTTGTAGCCCTCGATCAGCACCAGATCGCAGGGCGCAAGCTGCCCCAACATCGCGTCCAGCGGCGGCTCTGGCGCGTCGCGCAATTCCGTCATCAGCGCCCACCGCGCGGGAGAGACGACCAGAACCTGCCCCGCACCCGCCTGCCTGTGACGAAAACTGTCGCGGCCGGGATGGTCGATTTCGGTGTCGTGATGGGCGTGTTTCACGGTCGACACGTGCAGGCCTTCGCCCGTCAGATGCGCGACAAGCCGCTCGGTCAGGGTCGTCTTTCCGGTGTTTTTCCAGCCGGTTACGCCGTAAACCTTCATCGTGGCCCCATCAGCGCAAGCGCCGTTTCAATATCGTCGGGCGTGTTGATGTTGAAGAACGGGTCGCCCGCGTCCGACGCGAAAATCGCCGTGCCCGCGTCATGCTGATCGGTCCAGAGCACGATCTTGCGCAGGCCACTTTCCAGTGCCGCGCGCAGGTCGTCGCGCAACGTGACAGGCCACAGCCCAAAGGTCGGATGGCGACGCAGGATACCGTCCTCGTCATGGCTGGCGGCCAGACACAGACCCTTGGGGCCAGCCGCGTCTTGTAGCCGCGCCACAAGGTCGGTCGGGAAAAACGGCGTATCGGCGGCGGCGGTCACGATCGCATCGGCACCGTGCAAGGCCGCCCAATCCAGCCCCGCCAGCACCCCCGCCAAGGGGCCGGGATGATCGGCCAGACTGTCGGGCAGGACCGGCAAGCCGAATTCGGCAAAGCGCGCCGGGTCGCCATTGGCGTTGATCGCAAGGCGCGCGCATTGAGGCCCAAGCCGCTCGATCACATGGTCGATGATGCGCCTGTCGCCCAAGGGCCGCATCCCCTTGTCGCCGCCGCCCATGCGGGTCGCGCGCCCACCCGCAAGAATGACCCCAAGAACCCCGATCATGCGTCGCTCTCGGCGCTTTTGCGGCGGTGGCGGCGGTCTTCATCGGGGATGGCGGACACATCGGCATCGCGGATCAGCCGCTCTTCGCCCGACAGGCAGACGAAGCGCTGGCCGCGCATCCGCCCGATCAGCGTCAGCCCCAGATCACGCGCGATTTCAACGCCCCAAGCGGTGAAGCCGGATCGAGATGCGAGCACTGAAATGCCCATCATCGCGGTCTTGATGACCATTTCCGAGGTCAGCCGCCCGGTCGTATACAGGATCTTGCCTTGCGGGCTGATGCCGTGGCGCAGCATCACGCCGCTAATTTTATCGACCGCGTTATGGCGCCCCACGTCTTCCATATAGACCAGCACGCGGTCGTCTTCGCACAGCACCGTGCCATGGATCGCCCCGGCGGCCAGATAAAGCGAGGGCAGGGTGTTGATCTGCTTGGCAAGCGCGTAAAGCGCGCTGGTGCGGACCTTTGTGTCGGGCAGAACGACATCTTCCAGCCCGTCCATCATGTCGCCGAACACCGTGCCCACCGCGCAGCCAGAGGTGCGGGTTTTCTTGCGCAGTTTCTCCTCGAAATTGGTCTTTTCGGCGGTGCGTACGACAACGGTGTCGATGTCTTCGTCATAATCGACCCCGGTAATTTCGTCGCTGTCGCGCAACATGCGCTGGTTGCGCAGGAAACCGAGTGCAAGATATTCTGGGTAATCGCCAATCGTCATGGCGGTGACGATTTCTTGCGAATTCAGGAAGATGGTCAGGGGGCGTTCTTCGACAACCGCGATGTCCACATCCGCGCCGGTATGGTCGCGCCCCGTGACCTTGCGGGTCAGGCCGGGCGCGTCGGGGTTGGGCAACAGGGGCAGGGCCAATTCCATCGTTATATCCCCTGGGGCTGGCGGGCCAGCGCGGCTTGGGCCACGCACCAATCGACGATCTGCGCCACATCGGCGGGCAGTTCGGTGGCCATGTCGCCCGCGAATTCCAAAAGCCCCGCGCGGTGGCCCGGCCCGCAGCTTGTCAAGACAGGCACATCTTCCACAAGCGCGCGGCCGATCACGTCGCGGAACCCCTCGCCGTCGCATTCCTGCTTGCCGAATTTATTGACGATCAACAGGTCCGGGCGGCCATCGCTCAGCGCGGATTCGACATGGAACACGGCCTCTGCCAGCCCTTGCGTATCCAGCCGGCACCCCTTGGCATGGATGCCGCGTTCCTGAGAGATGCGCACCAGGTGGTCGCTGCCCAGAATGCGCAGGTCCATATGGCAGCGGCGCGCGGGGTCGTATTCGAAATTGCACTGAACCACCCCGCGCACGCGCAGCCCGCGCGCTTCGAGCGCCATGGCCACATCGGTCAGCAGAACATCGCCCGCGCCGCGACCGGGCGCCGAGAAGAATGCAAACATCGGTCCTCGTCCTATCCGCGCCCTAGGGGCGCTTATCGTGTCGTCTCATGCGGGTCAAAGCCCGCGATCACCACCTCGCGCGTGCGGCAATCGTCGCACATGCTGAGCAGGCGCATCCGGTCGCGTCCCGCCTCGCCCGAGAACATCCAGTGCGATTCCAGCTTGGCCATGACACGGTCAATGCTGGATTTGGTGCCAAAGGGCTTGCCGCAGGATGTGCAGGCGAAAGGGTCTTCTTCCTTCAGCACCTTGCGGGGCGCATTCCAGGCCGCAAGGTCGATGCGCGGCGCAAGCGTGATCGCGCTTTCGGGGCAGGTAGAGGCACAGATGCCGCATTGCACACAGGCGCTTTCGGTAAAGCGCAGCATGGGCTGGTCGGGGTTATCTGATAGCGCGCCTGCCGGGCAGGCCCCCACGCAGGCCAGACACAGCGTGCAGGCGTCGGTATTCAGCACCACCGCGCCGAAAGGGGCCCCTTTGGGCAGGGCGATCTCGTCTTGCGTTGCGGGGGCGGTGCGGATCATTTCTTCCACCGCCATGACCAGCAGGCCGCGCTTGTCCTCTGGCGGCAGGAAGCTGGCGCGGCGCTCTTGCACAGGGTCCGGTTTTTGCCAGAGCGCTTGGTCCAGCAGGTCGGGGTCGTCGATCTGCAACAGGCGCATGGCGCTGGCGCGCCCGGTCTCGGCCGCGATGCCCTGCATCAGCCCGCGCGTCGCTTCCAGCCCGTCGATGGGGTGGGCGGGGCGCGCGCGGGTCAGAACGCACACCTCGGACGCGCCATAGGCAAGCGCGGCGGCAACCACTTCGGGGCCGATCTGCGTGGGTTCATTCACCCCCAGCGGGATGACATGCGCAGGCAGGCCGCGCCCGAAGCGGGCACTGGCGTCGATCAGCTCTGCCCCGTGGCCTTCGTCATGCAGCAGCACCACCGGCGCGGCTTTGGCCCCTGCCGCGTGATAGGCCGCAAGCCCCGCGCGCAGGCGCTGCACTACGTTGTCCACCACCGGCAGCGCATAGGATGCCGCGCCTGTGGGGCAGGCGGCGGCGCATTGCCCGCAGCCCGCGCAGATATTCGGGTCGATCGCCACGGTATCGCCCGCGGACAGGATCGCACCCGTGGGGCACAGGTCCAGACAGCGGGTGCAGCCGGTCTTGGTGTTGCGCGAATGGGCGCAGAGGTCGGGGGTGAAATTGATGAATTTCGGCTTGTCGAAGGTGCCGACCATCTCGGCGGCTTGGGCCACCAGCTTGGCGACGGCCACCGGGTCGGCAGGGTCGGCGCGCAGGTAGCCGGGGCGGGTTTCGTGAAAGAGCGGCTTTTGCCCCGTCAGGTCGATGACCAGATCGGCGCGAGAGATCGCGCCCGACCGCGCAGGCCCGAATTCCAGCTTGCGGCGCGAGGACGGGTCGGGGATGGCGTAATCGTCAATCGTCAGCTCGTAGGTGCCCAGATGCCCTTTGGCGCGGCCGACGCGGCCTTGCAGAACAGGCCATGTGGTGCGACGCGGCGGGGGCACATCCGCGCCGGGTAGCAAAAGCACGGTAATGTCCAAGCTGTCGCCCAGTGACGCGGCGGCATCAAGCGCGACCTGATCGCGGCCGAGGATCAGCGCGACGCCGTTGCTTTCCATGCTGACCACTTCGAAGGGCGTCACGTCCTGCTCTGCCATGGCAAGGATCGCGGCCATCTTGGGGCTGGCCTGCGCGCCATCTTCGGACCAGCCGGCGGTTTCGCGGATATTGGCGAAGCGCAGGTTGCCCGCGTAGCCTTCGGCTTCTGCCACCTCGGAAAACACCGCCGCTTCCTGCGTGCAGGCCACGGTCACTTGCGCGTATTCGCCCAGGGCCGCGCGAAAATTATCCAACTGCGCACGGCAAAGCTGGCTGGCGGGGCGGGCCGGGTTTCCAAGGGTTTCGGGGGCAAATGCCATGCTTCCTTCGCAGGTGCACAGCAGGCGTGTTGCAGACTTCGCTTGCATAGGGCTTTTCTCGGGCCTCTGGCTGACTATCTCTGCGAATATAAGTCGCACCTAAAGCGAAGGAAAGGCGCGCCGGGCCAAATGCCCGCGCCAGACAGAGACGGGACAATGCACGCAGTCACGGAAGCGAAGAAAATACATCTGCCACCGCCCTTCACGCTGAAGCGCAGCGATGCGCGTGACCTGTTTTCACATGCCAAGGCGCGGGCCGCAGAGGATGGGGCGGGCACGTTATACGTGTTTGAAGGGCCGCGGTTGTTCAGCTTCGCGTTGGTTCTGGAACCTGAAGAACCGCTTGTAACGTCCCAGAATGCCTTTCTTTTGTGTATGACCTCGCTCGCCGATGCCTTGGCCGCGCATTGCGCGCCCGAACGCGCGGTGCGGATCAACTGGCCGGATGAGGTGATCTATGACAAGGCCCGCTTGGGCGGCGCGCGCTTTGCTGTTCCAGAGGGCGCACAGCCCGAGGATGTGCCGGACTGGCTGGTCTTTTGCGCCGAGCTGATCGGGGATCGCGATCATCTGGCGGCACCGGGGGATGCGCCGAATTCGACCTCGCTCAAGGAAGAGGAATTCGACCCGAGCGATGACATTGTCGCGACCTTCGCCAGCTATGTCATGCTCTATCTCGACCGCTGGAAGCACGAGGGGTTCGACGCTGTCAGCAATCGCTTCCTGATGCGCATCGACCCGCCGCTTCTGCGCGGGGTGCGCCGCATCGAGGGCGACCGGCTGATCGAAATCACCCCTTCGGGCGGCGGCAAACGGTCTGCCCCCCTGCTAGAGGCCGCGGGCAAGACCGGCTGGCGCAATGCGGATGGCATCATCCTATGACGCGTCTGCCCCGCACCATCCAGCTTGACCCGTCCGACAAGGTGATCTTCGCCCATGCCGCGCAACCCGGCGAATGGGCCGTGGTCGGCAGTTTCCTGTTCTGGGGGCGCGATCCGCAGGCCATGACGCGCAAGGAAACGATCGCGCTGCGCTCGGGCTTTCTGGGGGTTGAAAGCTTCGGGCATTCCACGCTGGTGGTGGTGCAAGACGCCCGCCCCGACGAGCGCGCGGCGCTGGTGGACCGACTGGCCGCGCAACTGTTCGCCCATCTGGGCGCGCCAAGTGTCGAAGTCGCGCGCCCTGCCGCAGAGGAAGAGGTCGCGCTGGCGGAAAGCCTGTGCGCCGAACACCCGGCGAATACCCTGATCGCCATGCACCGCAAGCTGGACGGCGGTGCGATCCATGAACAGTTCCGCACGCTAAAGCCCCGCGAGGAAACCGCTTTTGCCGGGGCGCATTTGCAAGGGCATGACCGGGCCTTCCAGTTTTTCGAAGAAGAGAGCGACGACAGCCACGACCATGTGGACCTGTTCGCGCTGCGGGGGGAATAACGATGCCCGAATTCTGGGTTGCCTCTGGCCATCATTTTTCGCGCCGCAACGCGGCGGGGCGGCTGCTGGTCACGGATGAGTTGATCCTTGCGTGGCTGGCGCGCCCCGAAGTGTTGCCGCCCGCCGACGCTTGCGCTGCGGAGCGCGGGCTGCATTCGCGGCTGATGCAGACGCCCCGCGCCAAGGTTTCTGCCATGGAAGTGGCCGCGATCAAGGATCCCGACGCGCGCGAGAACTGGCAGTTCCTGTTGCGCCTGCGCGACACGCTGCTGGAGGCGGGCACGATAGAGGAAGGGTATCACGCCATCTTGCAAAAGCAGATGGTGCTGCCCTTCGTCTTTACCGCGCAACTGCTGCAACTGATCCTGCGCAATGCGCTGGACGGGTGCGACGATCCGCAGGTTCTGCGCGCCGCCGAATGCTTTTTCCGCCCGCAACGCGCGCATGTGAAGGACGACAAGCTGCTGCTGGCCGACGAGGAACTGGTCGAGTTGTTCGAACAGGAAATGCATTCCTCGCCGCTGACGGCCATGTTCTCTGGCGGGGTGGACAGTCTGGATGTGTTGGGTGGCGGCAATGAATGGACCTATTGGTCGCGCTCGGACGCGCATACGACCGTGCTGAATTTCGGCGGCGATCCCAAGGCACGCGCGGGCATGGCAACCGCCATAGAGACGTTTTTGCGCCACATGCTGGGCCTTGATGTCACGGTCACGCCGCACTCCGTGGCCGAACAGGTCGATCTGCGCTGGTTTATCGGGCTGGACCCTGTCGGCACCGCCATCGGCAACGCGCTTTGGAATGGGGCCAGCCCGAAAGACACGCTTGTCGGGCTATTCCGCATGGACCTGCCCGCTGACCCGTCATTGCGCCCGGACATGCAAGGCCAGCCGGTCTGGTTGCTGCTGGGCCTTGGGGCGGACCGCACCATCCGCATGAAGCCGCAGAACCTGCTGATGGGTCTGCCATTGGTCGAACCGGCCTTGAACTGAAGGGATACCGAGGATGCCGAAACAGATTTTGCGCGTCTCCGTTCTGGCCGCGCGGCGCCCCCCGGTCACGCGCTGGGGTAATGCAGAACTGCGCCCAAGCGCGGTCTTGCCACAGGAACCGGCGGTCGCGCCCAATACGCTGCTGACCTCGGACGGGGGCTTGGAAACATGGTATTTGGGCGGGCGCGACATGGTGCTTTACTCGGGCGATACCAGCCATCACAAGGACAACCTGTTGTCGGGCCGCCCCTCTGTCTGGGTGGTGATCCGGGGGCAAGACCCGCGCAGCGCGCAGGTGGTGGATGTCACCGCCGACCCTTATGAGGGCGAGGGCTATGCTTCTGACCTTGACCTGACGGTAGAGGCGGTGCCGATGCCGATTTCCCTGCGCAACGCGGTCAAGGCATTTGTCGAGGCGCACCATGTCGAGATCCCGTTCAAGAAGCGCAAGCGCCAGCCCGTGGACCCGAACGCCATGAGCGCGCGCGCCCCGCGTGTGCTGAGCGAAGATGACAAATGGGGCAGTCGCCCCCGCAGGGCGTAACCGCCATGCCACGGGGACCGGATGACCGCGAGGGCGGGTTCTTCAACCGTTGGTCGCAGCGCAAACAGCAGGCCCTGCGCGAGGACACGCCGGCTTTGGACGCGGGCGCGCCAGAGGACGCCGAAACGCCAGACACCGCGCCAGAAACCCCGTCAGAGCCGCAGCTGACAGAGGAAGAGCTGGCCGCGCTGCCCAAGATCGAAGAACTGACCGCCGACAGCGACATTCGCATGTTCATGCGAGCGGGCGTGCCCAAATCCTTGCGCAATGCGGCGCTGCGCAAGATGTGGCTGCTGACGCCCGCGATCCGCAATCATGTGGACCCTGCGGTCGATTATGCCTGGGACTGGAACACGCCCGGTGGGGTGCCGGGCGACGGGATTGCCCCCAGCCCCGAAAAGGCCGCGCAGATGTTGCGTGACCTGTTCAAACCCCGGCAGAAAGCAGCGGCAGAGGCGGCAGATACAGCCGAGTCGGCCGAGATAGCGACGGATGATGCCGGGACGGCGGAGGACACCGCGCAGGCGGCGGCTTCGGATGGCGCGCAGGACGCACCTGTGGCGGACCCCGCGCCACCGCCGCCCGACCCTGTGCGCCGCTCG
Organism: Roseibaca sp. Y0-43; assembly: GCF_020667835.1. Taxonomy (GTDB): domain Bacteria; phylum Pseudomonadota; class Alphaproteobacteria; order Rhodobacterales; family Rhodobacteraceae; genus Roseinatronobacter. The sequence continues at coordinate 205,599 of NZ_JAFMPR010000005.1, read as the reverse complement.
GGGCAGGGCCGTCAACCCGTTGCGAATAAAGAAGAAAACCAGCCCGATCGCGTCGCGCAGTTACAACCCGCGCCGCGCCGTCACGGCGGCGCATTGCCCCAGTGACGTTTTGTCTGCTTAGGCCGGGCTGACAGACTTAAAAAAGTGTTTTTGTCAGGTTTATTTCGCTAGACAGCGCGCGCGGCCATTTGTAGCCTTTTGCATACAACTGCACAAAAATGCAGGATCACCGACAGAGAGAGCGATGACAGACAGCCAGCCAGGTTCCGGGCCAGCCATCGAAGAATTCGATCAAGCGCGCAGCGAGCAATACAGGTTCCTCGCCCGTCTTCTTGCTGCGCCGCCCAGCGCCGAGATGTTGCAACAGATCGCGCAGCTACAGGGCGACGATTCGCCCTTGGGTCATGCCTTTGCCAACCTCGCCCGCGCGGCGGCCGGGGCGGATGCGAAAGCGGTCGAGCGCGAGTTTTTCGAATTGTTCATCGGGGTCGGGCGTGGCGAATTGCTGCCCTATGCCAGCTTCTACCAGACCGGCTTTCTGAACGAGCGACCCTTGGCCGATCTGCGTGGCGATCTGGCCACGCTGGGCGTGGCCCGCGCCGAAGGACGGCATGAACCAGAAGACCATATCGCGCTGCTGTTCGAGGTGATGGCCGATTTCGCCGCGGGCGAGATCGTGGCGGATGAAAAGACGCAGGCGCAGTTCCATGCCCGCCATGTGCAACCTTGGGCGGTGCAGTTTTTCGACGATCTGGCGGTTGCGCCAAGCGTCGCCTTTTACCGGCCCGTTGCTGAAATTGGCCGTATCCTGACCGAAATCGAAACGCGGGCCTTCGCGCTCGCGGCTTGATCTGAACTTGATCGAAGGGCGTCGCATGCAAGCGAAGAAGCGCCCGCTTAGTGGGAGGACATGATGTCTAAAGACAAGCATAACCCAATCAGCCGGCGCGCCTTTTTCGGCGTGGCTGCGACCGGCGCGGCCTCTGCGGCGGCGCTGACCGCTGGCAGCGCGCGCCCCAGCTTCGCGCAACAGACCGGCGATGAGCGCACTCGCGCCCGCTACCAGGAGACCCCGCATGTCGAGGCCTTCTACCGCACCAACCGTTACTACGTCCGGGAGGAATAAGAATGCTTGTAAAGCGCAGAACCCGCGAGGCCGCGTCGGGCGGTCGCCTGAGCCAGTTCGCTGCAAGTGTTGCCGCCAAGCCATTGGATCGCCGCAGCTTTCTGCGCGCGTCGGGGCTGACCGTCGGGGGGCTTGCCGCCGTCGCCACCTTGGGCGCAGGCATGACCCGCCGGGTCGAGGCCGCAGGCTTCACCGACATGTCGCAGCCGATTGAGCTGAAAAAGAATATCTGCACCCACTGCTCGGTCGGCTGCTCGGTCGTGGCAGAGGTGCAGAACGGTGTCTGGGTCGGTCAGGAACCGGCTTTCAACAGCCCGATCAACCGCGGCACCCACTGCGCCAAGGGCGCTTCGGTCCGCGAGCTGGTCCATGGCGACCGTCGCCTGAAATACCCGATGAAGAAAGTCGGCGGCGAATGGCAGCGCATCTCTTGGGATCAGGCGCTGAACGAGATTGCCGAGAAGATGACCGAGATCCGTGCGAATTCCGGCGCGGATTCGGTGTATTGGCTGGGGTCCGCCAAATTCTCGAACGAAGGGTCGTATCTGTTCCGCAAACTGGCGGCGTTCTGGGGCACCAACAACGTCGACCACCAGGCGCGGATTTGCCACTCGACCACCGTGGCCGGGGTTGCGAATACCTGGGGCTATGGTGCGATGACCAATAGCTACAACGACATTCGCAACGCCAAGACCATCATCTTCATGGGGTCAAACGCGGCAGAGGCACACCCGGTCTCGTTGCAGCATATCCTTGAAGGCAAGGAAACCCAGCGCGCGAACGTGGTCGTTCTGGACCCGCGTTTCACCCGCACGGCGGCCCATGCCACCGAATATGTCCGCATCCGCCCCGGCACCGATATCGCGGTGGTCCATGGCATGTTGTGGCACATTTTCGAGAATGGCTGGGAAGACAAGGAATACATCGCCCAGCGTGTCTGGGGGATGGACCAGGTCCGCGAGGTGGTGAAGAACTACACGCCCGAGGTGGTCGAAGAGATTTCCGGCGTCGATGGCGACACGCTGCGCCGCGTGGCCGAGAAATTCGCGAAGGAACGCCCCTCGACGTTTATCTGGTGCATGGGCGGCACGCAGCACACCGTGGGCACCGCGAATGTGCGCGCCTACAACCTGCTGCTGCTGGCCACCGGCAACGTGGGTGGCGAAGGTAACGGCGCGAATATCTTCCGCGGCCACTGCAACGTGCAGGGCGCGACCGATTTCGGTTTGGATGTGGCCAACCTGCCTTGCTACTATGGCCTGAGCGCGGGCGCATGGAACCACTGGGCGCGCGTCTGGGACGTGCCATATGAATATTTCGTCAACCGCTTCGATGCGGTTCCGGCGAAGGGTGGCCGCGATGCGCGCACGCCCGAGGAAAACATGAACGTGCCGGGCATCACCTCGACCCGCTGGTTCGACGCTGTCACGATCGACAACGAAGAGATCGACCAGCAGGACAACATCAAGGCGATGATGGTGTTCGGGCATGGCGGTAACACCGTGCCCCGGATGCAGGACGCGCAGCGCGGCATGAACGATCTGGAGCTGCTGGTCGTGGCCGACCCGCACCCGACGACCTTCGCGGCGCTGCATTCGCGCACCGACAATACCTATCTGCTGCCGATCTGCACGCAGTTCGAAACCTCTGGTTCGCGCACCGCGTCGAACCGCTCGGTTCAGTGGGGCGAAAAGGTGGTCGAGCCGATCTTTGAATCGGATACCGACTACGCGGTGATGTATGGTCTGGCCCAGCGTCTGGGCTTCGCCGACGAGATGTTCAAGAACTACGAGATGGTTCAGGGCAAGTTCGGCATGGAGCCGACGCCGGAATCGGTGCTGCGCGAAATCAACCGGGGCGGCTGGTCCACCGGCTATACCGGGCAAAGCCCCGAGCGTCTGAAAGCGCATATGGCGAACCAAGAGCATTTCGATCTGGTCACGCTGCGCGCCAAGCCCGACGCCCCCGAAGAGATCAAGGGCGATTACTACGGTCTGCCGTGGCCCTGCTGGGGCACGCCGGAACTGCGCCATCCTGGCACGCATATCCTGTATAACCCCAGCCTACACCCGATGGAGGGGGGCGGTGCCTTCCGTCCGCGCTTCGGGCTGGAGCGCGATGGCGAAACGCTCTTGGCCGAAGGCAGCTGGCCTGTCGGCTCCGAGATCGAGGACGGGTATCCGCAATTCACCTATGCGCTGCTGCAACAGCTGGGCTGGGATAGCGACCTGACGCCAGAAGAACTGGCCAATATCGCACGCATCGGGGGCAATGATCCCGAAGCCATGGGCAACGTGTCGTGGTCGCTTGATACCTCTGGCGGTATTCAGCGCGTTGCGCTGATGCATGGCTGTGTGCCCTTCGGCAATGGCAAGGCCCGCGCCGTGGCGTGGAACCTGCCCGACCCGATCCCGGTCCACCGCGAGCCGATCTATTCGGGCCGCCCGGACCTTGTGGCGCAATACCCGACCAACGACGACCGTCGTCAGCACCGGATGCCCAATATCGGCAAGGTGGTTCAGCAAGACGTGACAGAGCGCAATGTCTTCGGGGATTTCCCGCTGATCCTGACCTCTGGTCGCCTTGTGGAATATGAGGGCGGCGGTGAAGAGACCCGTTCGAACCCATGGCTTGCCGAGTTGAAGCAGGACATGTTCGTCGAGATCAACCCGGCCGATGCACAATCGCGCGGTGTGGTAGATGGCGGCTGGGTCTGGGTCACTGGCCCCGAGGGCGGCTCGAAAGCGCGGGTGAAAGCCCTTGTGACCGAGCGTGTCGCGCCAGGCGTGGCCTTCATGCCCTTCCATTTCGCAGGTTGGTTCCAGGGCGAAGACCAGCGGGGCAACTACCCCGAGGGCACCGACCCGATCGTCTTGGGCGAATCTGTGAACGTCATCACCACCTATGGCTATGACCCGGTGACGGGGATGCATGAAGGCAAGGTCACGCTTTGCCAGATCGCGGCCGCATAAGGGAGGAAAACAACAATGGCACGAATGAAATTCCTGTGCGATGCGGACCGTTGCATCGAGTGCAACGCCTGCGTCACCGCCTGCAAGAACGAGCACGAGGTGCCGTGGGGCATCAACCGGCGTCGGGTTGTGACCATCAATGATGGTCTGCCCGGTGAGCGCTCGGTGTCGATGGCCTGTATGCATTGCACCGACGCACCCTGCGCCAGCGTTTGCCCGGTGGATTGCTTCTACACCACCGATGACGCCGTGGTTCTGCACAACAAGGACACCTGCATCGGCTGCGGTTATTGCAGCTATGCCTGCCCCTTCGGTGCGCCCCAATATCCGCAGACCGCCAATTTCGGCACGCGCGGCAAGATGGACAAATGCACCTATTGCTCTGGCGGTCCCGAGCCGGACATGTCTCAGGCGGAATACGTCAAATACGGCGCGAACCGTTTGGCAGAGGGCAAGCTGCCGCTCTGTGCCGAGATGTGCTCGACCAAGGCGCTGCTGGCGGGTGATGGCGACATCATTGCGGAGATTTACCGCGAGCGTGTTGTGACCCGTGGCTACGGCTCTGGCGCTTGGGGCTGGCGCGACGCTTACGGCGAAACGGTTACGGTCTAAGGGGGCAGCCATGAACATTCTTGCAAAATTCGGCGCAGCTCTGTCCTTGGCATTCGCGGTGGCCGTCATGGCCCCGCAAGCGCAGGCACAGGTCAACCCTACAGCGGAATCGGTCAGCGAAGAGGCGCTGTTTCAAGCGCTTGGCACCGAGGGCGTGGTCAGCGGGCGTGTGTCCATTCCCGACCAGTCGGCAGGCAACCTGATAAAGCCGGTCAACAAGGATTGGGCGGCGCTGCATGGCAACACGGTCGTCACGCTGTCGGTCATCGCCGTTGTCGGTATGCTGGCGCTTCTGACGCTGTTCTACGTTGTGCGTGGGCGCATCCGCGTTGATTCCGGCCTGTCGGGCCGCACCATCCTGCGCTTCAACTCGATCGAGCGTTTCGCGCATTGGACGCTGGCGTCGACCTTCATCATCCTGGCGCTGTCGGGTTTGAACCTGATTATCGGCAAATCCGTCATCCTGCCGCTGCTGGGCGAGGGCGCATTCGGCACGCTTTCGGCATGGGGCAAGATCGCGCATAACTACCTGGCATGGCCCTTCATGGTCTCGCTGGCGCTGATCTTCCTGCTGTGGGTGATCGAAAACATCCCCAACAAGCTGGATGTCGAGTGGATCAAGGTCGGTGGCGGCCTGTTCAAGAAGGGCGTCCACCCGCCCGCCAAGAAGTTCAACGCGGGTCAGAAGGTCATCTTCTGGTCGGTTATCCTTGGCGGTGCTGCCCTGTCCTACACGGGCTTTATGCTGCTCTTTCCGGGTATTGCCGGCAGCTTCACCGATTGGCAGTTCTACCAGTTGATCCACGCGCTGGTTGCCGCTGGCCTGTCTGCCATCATCATCGCGCATATCTATATCGGCTCTGTCGGCATGGAAGGCGCGTTCGATGCGATGGGTTCCGGCGAAGTCGATGAAAACTGGGCCAAAGAGCACCACGCCCTGTGGGTGGAAGAGGTCAAGGGCGGCAAGTCCGGCTCTGCCAAAGGGGCCGCGACGCCGGCAGAGTAACTTGTCCGCTTGGTGAAAATCCGGCCTCGCGCTGTGCAGGCGCGGGGCCGCGTTGTGAAAGCTGGAATGCCATGAGCAGCTCCGATCCCGATTTCCTTGACCAAGCCCGCGCTGCCATCGCCTCGGTTGGCTTGCCGGACGGGTCCAGCTTGGGTCAATCCACCCGCGTGTCTGGCCTGTCGCTGAATGGCGGGCGGATCAGCGTTTCGCTGCAAATCGCGCCGGGTGAGCATGAGGCGTTCATGCCCGTGCGCGACGCGGTCGAAGCGAAGCTGCGCGCGCTGGAGGGTGTCACCTCTGTCTTCGTGGTGCTGACGGCGGATAGCCCGACGCCTTCGCCCAAGACCCCGCCGAAGCTGAGCGTCGCGCCCGCAAAGCCCAAGCCTTTGGCCGGGGTGCGCCATGTCGTGGCCGTGGCCTCTGGCAAGGGTGGGGTGGGCAAATCCACCACCACGGTGAACCTGGCGCTGGCGTTCCGGGCGCAGGGCTGGAAAGTGGGGGTGCTGGACGCCGATATCTACGGCCCGTCGCTGCCGACGCTTCTGGGTCTGACGGGCAAACCCGCCAAGGGGCAGGGGCGCAGCCTGTTGCCCATGCAGGCCTATGGGCTGAAAGCCATGTCCATGGGCGTGCTGGTCGATCCCGAAACCGCAATGGTCTGGCGTGGTCCGATGATCATGTCCGCGATCACCCAGATGATTTCCGATGTCGACTGGGGCGCGTTGGACCTTTTGCTGGTCGATATGCCGCCGGGCACGGGCGACGCGCAACTGGCACTGGCGCAGGGCACCGATCTGGCGGGCGCGATCATCGTCTCGACCCCGCAGGATCTGGCGCTGGTCGATGCACGGCGCGGGATCACCATGTTCAACAAGGTCGATGTGCCGACCTTGGGCATTATCGAAAACATGTCGCAATTCATCTGCCCCGATTGCGGCAGCAGCCATGCGATCTTTGGCCAAGGTGGCGCGCAGGCAGAGGCCGCGCGCATCGGCGTGCCTTTCCTTGGTGCGCTACCCTTGTCGATGGAGTTGCGCAGCGCGTCGGATGCGGGCCGCCCCATCCTTGCGCGCGACCCCGATGGCCCCTTGGGCCGTCTGTATCAGGATATGGCGCGCACCGTCATGGGCGCGCTGGAAAGCAAGGCCGGTCCAAAAGCGACCGTGCAAAACTGACAGGAGAGACCAATATGAAAGCCTTTCTCGCCGCTGCCGTCTTCGCCGTGGTTGGTGCCGTTGTCGCATCGCAGGTTCTGAACGGGTCATTCCAGGAACCCAGCTATTCCGCCTACAGCACCGAAGGTGCCCGCGTGGGCGATCCGGGAAGCAACCTCGTCAGCGAATAAGCCGATATGGGGCGCAGGGCCGCGCTTTCGGCGCTGATCGTCGCGGCATGTCTGTCGAGCCCCGTGGGCGCGCAAGACTTTCTGGGCCATAGCGGCCCGGTGGGCGCGCTTGCGGTCGGGCAGGACATGCTGCTGTCTGGCGGGTTCGACACCCGCGCGATCCTGTGGTCGCTGGATGAAGCGCGCGCTTTATATGTCAGCCGCTTCCATGATGGCACGGTCACGGCCGTTGCCCACCTGGACGATGGCTTCGTGACCGCAGGGCAGGACGGGCGCATCGCTGTCTGGGACCGGGGGCAGGCCGCGCCGCGCTTTGCAACCCCGCGCGGCACTTCGCCCGTGGCGTCGCTGGCGGTGGCGGGCGATGGCAGCCGCATCGCCGCCGGGTTCTTTGACGGGACGGTGCAGGTGTTGGCGCTTGCCGATCAAAGCATAGTGACCGTGCCCGCCCATAGCGACCGCGTTACGGGCGTGGGGTTCCTGCCCGATGGGCAGATCGTCTCGGTGGGCGGCGATCTGCGGTTTCTGCGCTGGTCGCCCGATGGAGAGCTTCGCGCCAATGCGGGCCTGCCGGGGTTGCCCAATGGTCTGGCCATATCGCAAAACCGCGCCGCGATCATCTTTGCCGATGGGGCGTTGCGGGTGTTTTCCGCCGATGGCGCTCAACTGCCCGAACGGTTTCTGACCGACCGCCCGCTCGTGTCGGTCGGTGCAAGCGGCGCGCATATCGTGACCGGGGCGATTGATGGCACGGTCTGGACGCTGGCGCCCAAGGATCTGGGCATAACCGCCATGTTCCGCGCCGCCGACGGCCCGATCTGGGCAGTCGCGGCGGATGGCGCGCAGGTCTTTACCGGCAGCGCCGACGGTATCGTGCGCCGCTGGGATGCGCTGACGGGTGATCCGTTGGGTGGCGAGCGCCCCGACGCGCCAGAGGAGTATACCGATGCCAGCCGGGGCGCGGAAATCTGGCGCGCCTGCGCGGTCTGCCATTCGCTGCAACCCGGCGATCACTCGCGCGCGGGGCCAAGCCTGCATGGCGTCTTTGGCCGGCGGATCGGCACGGCAGAGGGGTTTGACTATTCCCCCGCCTTGCAAGCGCTGAACATTGTCTGGACGCCCGAAACCGTGGCCGAGCTGTTCGAGGTCGGCCCGGAGGCCTATACACCGGGGTCACGGATGCCAGAGCAGCGCGTGGCCGACCCGGCGGATCGTCAGGCGCTGGTCGAGTTCATCGCCCGCGCCACCGCCCATATGGACGCGCAAGCCGCAACCGGGAATTAACCGTTCCAGACAACCCGGCCCAGATGGCTTAGATCATAGCCGCCAAGCCGTTCGGCCTGCGCCGCGAATTCGGGACTGCGGGCGAAGTCCATCAGGCGCTGGACGGGTTCCTCGAAATAGGCGCGGCGGGTCATGGCCAGATCGAACTGGTCATCTTCCAACAAGGGCACGAACCCCAGCGCGCCAGCGGCGGCCTGAATGCCCAAACCGCAATCGGCCGCGCCGGTCTCTATCATGGTTGCCAGATCGGCATGGGTATGGGCGGTGCCGGGGACGATGTTCAGATCGGCCATGCTCAGCCCGCTGCGCGACAGTTGAATATCCAGCAGGCGCTGCGTGCCAGACCCTTCGCTGCGCAGCGCGAAGCGCAGGCCCAGTTCGGCACAATCGCGTAGGCTGGCCACGTCATGCGGGTTGCCGGGCGCGACCAGCAGCCCTTGCGTGCGCCGAGCCCAATGCACCAGCACGAAGGATTGCGACGACAGCACGTTGCGCACCGCCTGCACGTTCCAGCTATCCGACACCGGGTCGAACAGGTGCAGCCCCGCAAGCATCGCCTCGCCCGCCGCCAGATCATCCAGCCCGCGCGTGGAATCGCCCGCGCGCACCGCAAGCCCGGCCTTGGAATAACGCAACGCCCAGTCCAGAAGCGGGTCGTTCGAGCCGGAATAGATTTGCGGAATGCTCAGCGCGCCCGCATCGGGCGTTTCGGTCTGCGCTTCCAGCCACGCCTCTATCAGGCGGCGCGGGAACAAAAGCTTGCCCGTGGCGCGGGTGAACGGGATCGCCTGCTTGGCCACCATGTCGTAAATGGTGCGTTCCTTGGTGCGCAGGAATTCCGCCACCTCGGCGGTGGTCATCAGCGCGGGGTAGGTGCCGGGCGGCGGTGTTACATGGTTCAACATGGCTCAATCTGTCACTCGGTCATGCCGCTGCAATGGGGCGCAGCAGTTGCTGGCGTTCATATTCTCAAAATCTGTTTTAAGAAACAAACCCGTGTGTGCATCGTCACCGCGATCAGCGTGCAAACGGGCCACAGGTCGGCCCCTTCTGCACGACACGCTTAGCCTGTCGTGACCGGGCCGCGGCACCCGCGGGCAATCGGGTCGCCGTTTAGACACCGGCAAGCCGTTCCTTGTCTAGCGCCGCGCGCGCGGGCCGAAGAACAGCCACAGGATGAACCCAAGCAGCGGCAGGAAGAACACGATCAGGCACCAGATCACCTTGCGCCCGGTCGTGGCCGAGGAATTCACGGTCGAGATGATGGCCCAAAGCGCCAGGGCGAGGACGATGAAACCGCCAAGGCCGGTAAGGTCTGTCATGATGTCTGTCCTTGCGTGCTACTTGGAAAGCCTAACAGATGTGGGGTTGGGTGCAATCGGCGGGGGCTACACGGTTTCATCAGCTTGACATAGCCGCGCTGCGTGACAGCTTGGCGAAACGTCACAGTTAGGGATGCCCCATGCCACGAAACCCCACCGACCCGTCCGAAATCTGGGCGCAATCCCTTGAGACGCTGCTCGATGCCGCTTGGGCGCGCCTGGTCCGTGGCGTGCGCGACAAGCGCGCGGCGGCGCGGCAGGTTACGCTCTCCACGCTGGGCGCGAATGGCTGGCCGCAGGCGCGCACGGTGGTGCTGCGTGGGGCTGATAAGGACGCGGGCCAGCTAGAGGTGCATACCGATCTGCGCTCTGCCAAGGTTGCGGAATTGAGAGCCGATCCGCGCGCCACGCTGCATGTGTGGGACGCGCGCGTGCATCTGCAAATCCGGGCAGAGCTGCGGGCCGAGATCCTGACCGGCGCGCAGGTTGCCGCCCGTTGGGACAGGGTGCCGGACGGCTCTCGCATGGCCTATGGCAGCGCGCCCGCGCCCGGCCAGCCGATCGCGCAGGCGCTGGAGTACACCAAGGAACCCAACGCGCAGGATTTCGCGGTGGTGCAGCTTCAGGTGCTGGCGTTCGACCTTGTGCATCTGGGCCGCAATCACCGCCGCGCGCGGTTCGAACATGCAGATGGCTGGGCGGGGCAGTGGCTGGCCCCCTAGCCGCGTTGCAACTTCACCGGCTCTGTCCGCGCCAATCGCAGCACATGCGCCATGAAGGGTTTTGCCGCGTCCTCTGTGCGCACCGCAGCAAATAGCCGCCGGGTCAGCCCGCCCTCAGTCAGCCGTTTGGTAACGTAATCCGAATGATACCGCACCTCGCGCAGCACCCAGTCGGGAAGGACCGACACGCCGCGCCCCGATGCCACCAGCAGCAGGATGACCGCCGTCAGCTCTACCTGCCGCACGGCGCGGGGTTCGACCTTGGCGGGGGTCAGAAGCTGGGTGAACACGTCCAGCCGCGCGCGCTCGACCGGGTAGGTGATGAGCGTCTGGTCGCGGAAATCCTCGGCCTCTATGTGGTCTTTCGCGGCTAGGGGGCTGTTGGCGGCGGCGACGAAGACGGGTTCATAATCGAAGAGCGGCAGGAATTGCACGCCGTCAAGGTCTTCGGGGTCTGATGACACGACCAAATCCACCTCTTCGCGGCGCAAAGCGGGCAGGGCGTCGAAGGCCAGACCGGGGCGAATATCGACATCGACATCGGGCCAGGCCTTGCGGAATTGCTCCAGCACCGGGAACAGCCAGTCGAAACAGGCATGGCATTCGATGGCGATGTGCAGCCGCCCGGAACTGCCTTTGACCAGCCCCGAGAATTCATCCTCCAGCGCGGTGACACGCGGCAGGATGTCTTCGGCGGCGCGCAGCATTTTCAGCCCCGCCGCCGACAGTTTCAGCGGTTTCGAGCGGCGCACGAATAATTCGACCCCGGCCTGATCTTCCAGCCCCTTGACCTGATGCGACAGCGCCGATTGCGTCATGTTCAGCAGTTCCGCCGCGCGCGCCAGCCCGCCCGCATCGTGAATGGCCTTGATCGTGCGCAGGTGGCGGAATTCGATATGCATGTCGCGCTCATAATCATGTTGAAGATAATGAATTGGTTTCACATAAGCATCTGTGGCACAAGATGTGAAATCCAACCGGAGACGACTCATGCCCGTACCGCGCATTTCCTTCGAATTCTTCCCGCCCAAAACGCTGGAAGCCAGCTTCAAGCTGTGGGACACGGTGCGCATGTTGGCGCCCCTGCGGCCCGAATTCGTGTCGGTCACCTATGGCGCGGGCGGCACCACCCGCAAACTGACGCATGAGGCCGTGACGACCATCGGCAAGCAGTTCGACCTGAATGTCGCCGCGCATCTGACCTGCGTGGACGCAACCCGCGAGGAAACGCTCGCCATTGCCGACAGCTACGCGCAAGCGGGCGTGACAGAGATTGTCGCCCTGCGGGGCGATCCGCCCAAAGGGCAGGGCGGCTTTACCGCGCATCCCGACGGCTTCGCCAACTCGATAGAGCTGATCGAGGCACTGGCCGCCACCGGCAATTTCAACCTGCGTGTGGGCGCCTATCCGGAACCGCACCCGGAAGCCGCCGACAGCCTGGCCGATGTGCGCTGGCTGAAGCGCAAGTTCGAAGCGGGCGCGCATTCCGCGATCACGCAGTTCTTCTTCGAGGCCGAGACCTTCCTGCGGTTCCGCGATGCTTGCGCCGCCGAAGGGATTGAGGGGCAGATCATCCCCGGTATCATCCCGATTGAAAACTGGTCGGGCATTCGCAAATTCGCGCTGGCCACGGGCGCGAGCGTGCCCGCATGGCTGGACGAGGCGTTCGAGAAAGCGACCCGCGACGGGCGTGAAGACCTGTTGGCCACGGCACTTTGCACCGAACTCTGCGACAAGCTGATGCGCGAGGGCGTGGAAGACCTGCATTTCTACACGCTCAACCGCCCGACCCTGACGCGCGACGTGTGCCACGCGCTGGGCGTGCAGCCGCAGGTCGCGCTGGAAAACGTGGCCTGAGCCTGCGCCGAACGCTTTCGGTTGACGCCGCCCTTGCGCGGCGCTACCACCGAAGCCGCGCGGCACGGGGCCGCGTCGTGGCGATTTGTCACCCGATTGCGGGCCACGTTAAACATTTCCGCTAAAGAGGTCTGGGCCATCCCCCGACCTGCTTCAGGTTCGGGGGTTTTTCATGGCCCAAGGGCCAATGGGGGCTGGTATGAGCCAGAACTGGAACACGCGCACGAAACTCGTGCATCACGGCGCGCGCCGCAGTCAATACGGCGAGGTGGCCGAAGCCATCTACATGACGCAAGGGTTCGTCTATCCGACCGCCGAATCTGCGGAAGCGCGGTTTCTGGGCACCGGCCCGGATGAATTCATCTATGCGCGCTATGGCAACCCGACGGTTGCAGCCTTCGAGGAACGCATCGCCGCCATAGAGGGGACAGAGGATGCTTTCGCCACCGCCTCTGGCATGGCCGCCGTTTCCGGTGCGCTGATGGCCATGCTGCGCGCGGGCGACCATGTGGTCGCGGCGCGGGCGCTGTTCGGGTCATGTCTTTATGTGCTGGAAAAAGTGCTGGCGCGCTACGGCGTCGAGATCACGCTGATCGACGGCACCGATCTGGATGCATGGCGCGGCGCGATCCGCGCAGACACCAAGGCGGTCTTTCTGGAAACCGTGTCGAACCCCACGCTGGAGGTGATCGACTTGGCCGCGGTGGCCAAGCTGGCGCACGCGGTGGGCGCGACGGTCGTGGTCGATAACGTTTTCGCAACGCCCGTGTTCAGCCGCGCGACCGAACTGGGCGCGGATGTGGTGATCTATTCGGCCACCAAGCACATAGACGGGCAGGGCCGCGCGCTGGGCGGCGTGATCTGCGGCACGCGCGACTTCATTCGCGGCACGGTGGAGCCGTATCTGAAACACACGGGCGGGGCGCTGTCGCCCTTCAACGCGTGGATCATGCTGAACGGCATGGTCACGATGGATTTGCGCGTGCGTGCCCAAGCGGCCAGCGCCCAAGCGATTGCAGAGGCGTTGCAGGGCGAAAATCGCCTGTCGCGCGTGATCTATCCGGGCCTGCCCACCCATCCGCAGCACGCGATTGCAAACGCCCAGATGGACGGGTTCGGCACGGTTCTGGCCTTTGAGATCGCGGGCGGGCAGGCGGCGGCGTTCCGGTTCCTGAACGCGTTGCAGGTGGCCGTCATTTCCAACAACCTTGGCGATGCGCGCACGATTGCCACCCATCCGGCCACGACCACGCATCAGCGCCTGCCGCAGGACCAGAAAACGCTTTTGGGCATCACGCCGGGGCTGATCCGCCTGTCGGTCGGGCTGGAAGATACCGCCGACCTGATCGCCGACCTGCGCGCCGCGCTTGACGCGATTTGATGTGATGGCGTCGTTTGGCGTGCCCCGCGCATGACGAAAAAAGTGGAAAAGCACAGTCGGGCGCTTACCTATGGGTCCGACAGACAGGAAGGACTACACCTGATGAATGTGCATGTTCCCGGCCTAGAGCAGACCCCCTCTGAAGCAGAGGCGCGCGCGGCGTTGGAAACCCTGCGCCGCTTTGCCGATGGCGCGTCGGGCGAGGCCCGCGCGCGGGTCGAGGCGGCGGCAACGGGCCTGTTGCCTGCCGCGTCCTATCCCGAGCTGAGCCGCGACTACCCCGAAGGGTTTCGCGCCGATGCCGATTACAAGGCGGGCCTTCCCGATCTGCAAAATGGCCCGTCCAGCCTGATCGTGGGGGCAAAGGCCCCCATCCAGCATGTCGGCATTTCCAACTTCCGGCTGCCCATCCGCTACCATACCCGCGACAATGGCGATCTGACGCTGGAAACCTCTGTCACCGGCTCTGTCAGCCTGGAAGCAGAGAAGAAGGGCATCAACATGTCGCGCATCATGCGCAGCTTCTACGCCCATGCCGAGCGCACGTTCAGCGCCGATGTCGTGCGCGCGGCGCTGGAGGATTACAAGGCCGATCTGGAAAGTTTTGACGCGCGCATCATGATGCGCTTCAGTTTCCCGGTGAAGGTGGAAAGCCTGCGCTCGGGCCTGCATGGCTACCAGTATTACGACATCGCCATGGAAGTGGTGGACCGCGCGGGCGTGCGCCAGACCTTCATGCATCTGGACTATGTCTATTCCTCGACCTGCCCCTGCTCGCTAGAGCTGAGCGAACACGCGCGCGCCACGCGCGGGCAGTTGGCGACGCCGCATTCGCAACGCTCTGTCGCGCGGATCTCGGTGCAGGTCTTGCCGGGCAAGAAGCTGTGGTTCGAAGACCTGATCGACCTGTGCCGCGCCGCCGTGCCCACGGAAACGCAAGTCATGGTCAAGCGCGAGGATGAACAGGCTTTTGCCGAGTTGAATGCCGCGAACCCGATCTTCGTCGAAGACGCCGCGCGCAGCTTTTGCGCGCAACTGGACGCGGACCCGCGCATTGGCGATTTCCGCGTGCTGGCCAGCCATCAGGAAAGCCTGCACAGCCATGACGCGGTCAGCGTCCTGACACGGGGCGAGACCTTCGATAGCGACAGTCTGGACCCCAAGCTGTTCGCGACGTTGTTCCACGTCGGATGACAGACCCAAAGCCCGCCCCATGGCGGGCTTTTCTTTTGGGTGACTGCGGGGTTGAACCCGGCCCCGTGGCGCGGTTTAGTCGGGCTATTCCGCCCCTGTAGCCGGAGCGCATGACGCAATGCAGCCCGCCCCTGTCCTGACCGTCACCTTGAACCCCGCCCTCGACCTGTCGGCCCATGTGTCGCAGATGATCGCGGGCCCAAAGCTGCGCCTGTCCGATCCGGTTACGGAACCGGGCGGCGGCGGCGTGAACGTGGCGCGCGTGATCCATGGCTTGGGGGGCAAGGTCTGCGCATGGGTGGCGCTGGGGGGCGCTGCCGGCGCGCGGCTTGCCACGCTGTTGCGCGCGCAGGGCGTGGCGGTGCATGTGTTCGATGCGCCGGGCGACACGCGCTCGAACTGGGCCATCACCGATGACACGGGCGCGCAATACCGGCTGCAACTGCCGGGCGCTGACTGGCCCGAAGGTCTGGGCGCGGCGGCGCTTGCCGATATTGCCGCGCGTGCCCAAGGGCTTGTCGTGCTCAGTGGGTCGCTGCCGCCCGGTCTGCCCGCCCGCTTTCCCGCCGAACTGGCCCGCACGCTGCCGCCGGGGCGTTTGGCGCTGGATACGTCCGGGGCCGGTTTGGAGCATGTGGTCCAGAATCCCGACCCCACCCTGTTCCTGTTGCGCATGGACCGTGCAGAGGCCGAGGGGCTGGCAGGCCACGCGCTGCCCGATCTGGCAAGCGCCGCGGGTTTTGCCAAAAGCCTGCAAGGCCGGGGCGTGGCGCAATGGGTCAGCGTGGCCTGTGGCGCGCAGGGCAATGTCATCGCGGGGCCAGAGGATGCGGTCCATACCTGCCGCCCGCCCATCGTGCCGGTCACAAGCGCGGTCGGCGCGGGCGACAGTTTCATGGGCGCGCTGGTCCTTGCGCTGGCCGAGGGGCGCGCCATGCCCGAGGCGTTGCGCCAAGGAACCGCCGCCGCCGCCGCCGCTGTCATGACGCCCGCGAGCGCGCTGTGCCGCCCCGAGGATGTCGCCCGCCTTGCGCCCCAATGCGTGCTTGACAGCTAGGGCCAAGCACGAAAAGGCTGCGCGCATGATCGACCTTCGTCCCGTCATCTACCTTGTCGGCCTGCTGGCGCTGACGCTTGGCCTGCTGATGCTGATGCCGATGGCGCTGGACCTGAGCCTGGGCCACGCGAACTGGCGCGGCTTCGCGCTGTCCAGCTTCATCACGGCCATGATCGGCGGGGTTCTGGCGGGGTCGACCCGCAATTCGCTGCAAGACGGGCTGGGGCGGCGGCAATCCTTCCTTTTGGCCAGCAGCCTGTGGCTGGTGCTGCCCGCCTTTGCCGCCATCCCCTTCATGCTGGGCGCGCCCAATGCAAGTTGGACTGATGCCTATTTCGAAGCATTGTCGGGCATGACCACCACGGGCGCGACTGTTTTCGTTGGGCTGGATGACATGCCGCGCGGGGTGCTGTTGTGGCGGTCCATCCTGCAATGGCTGGGCGGGCTTGGGATTGTGGTCGTGGCGCTTGTGTTCCTGCCCGTGCTGCGCGTGGGGGGGATGCAGCATTTCCAGTCCGAGGGGTTCGACACCTTGGGCAAGATCATGCCGCGCGTCTATGACATCTCTCTCGCGCTGTTGCAGGTCTATCTGGCGCTGACCGTGACCACGATCATCGCCTATATGGCCTTTGGCATGGCTGGGTTCGATGCGTTGAACCACGGTTTGACGACGGTCGCGACAGGCGGCTTTTCCACGCATGACGCGTCTTTCGCGGCGTTTACCGGGCCGCTCGAATATGTCTCGGTGGTGTTCATGATACTGGCGGGCCTTCCCTTTATTCGGCTCATTCAGCTTATGGGTGGCCAGCCCAAGGCGCTGTTGCAAGACGTGCAGGTGCGCGCCTTTCTGCGCTGGATTGCCTATGCGGTGGTGGCGATCGTGATTTACCGCTTCCTGACCGAAGGGGGCCATCTGCTGGACCTGTTGCGCGGCACGTTGTTCAACGTGGTCACGCTGTTTACCGGCACCGGCTATGGCAGCGAGGATGTGTCGGCATGGGGCGATTTCCCGCTGATGGTGGTCATGCTGGTGGGGTTCATCGGGGCGTGTACCGCCTCGACCGGGTGTTCGCTGAAAGTGTTCCGCTTTCTGGTCTTGTTCGAGGCGATCAAGATGCGGATGCGCCAGCTTGGCAGCCCGCATCAGGTGATCGCGCTGCGCTTGGGCGGCAAGCGGTTGGAAGAGGACGTGGTGTCCTCTGTCATCGTCATGTTCACGGCCTTCGCGGGCATTTTCGCGCTTCTGGCGGCGGCGCTTGCCCTGACCGGGCTCGACACGCGCACGGCGCTCACCGCCGCATGGACCGCGATCTGCAATATCGGCCCCGCCTATGGCCCGGAAGTGGGGCCAACGGGTGCGGTGGACCAGTTCTCGGCAACGGCGAAATGGCTGATGATCCTTGGCATGTATCTGGGGCGGCTAGAGGTTCTGGCGGTGCTGGTGCTGCTTCTGCCGCGCTTCTGGCGGGGGTAGGGCGGATGAAGCCGTTTCTTGTGATCCAATTGCGGCCAGAGGCCGATGTGGCCGATGACGAATACAGCGCCATCCTGCGCCGCGCGGGGCTGTCAGAGGGCGACACGCGCCGTATCCGGTTGGAGCGGGAAACCCTGCCCGATGATCTGGACCTGACCGCCTGTAGCGGCGTGATCGTCGGCGGCGGACCGGGATGTGTCAGCGATCCGCCAGAGGCGAAAACCCCGATGGAGGCGCGGATAGAGGCGCAGATCCTTGGCCTGATGCCGCGCATTGCCGAGACGCGCACGCCATTTCTGGGCTGTTGCTATGGCATCGGCATCCTTGGAAAATTCCTTGGTGCGCCCGTCTCGCAGGACCATCACGGCGAAGATGTCGGCCCCATTACTTGCCGCCGCCGCGCCGAGGGCAGGGATGACCCGTTGCTGGACGGGTTGCCCGATACGTTCACAGCCCTTGTCGGCCATAAGGAAGCGCTCGATGCGCTGCCCGATGGTGCCGTGCATCTGCTGGAGGGCGATGCTTGCCCCATCCAGATGCTGCGCCATGGCGACCGTATCTATGCCACGCAATTCCATCCCGAAGCGGACGGCACGAATTTCGCGCTGCGCATTCAGGTCTACAAGGACAAGGGCTATTTCCCGCCCGAAGCCGCCGCCGATCTGACCGCGCGCTGCGCGGGCGTGGCGACAGAGGCCTCTGGCCGGGTGCTGGCGAATTTCGTGCGCCATTTCGCGCGCGATTGATCCCTGAAAGCCGCGATCCCCGATTGCGCAGGCCCGGCACTTGGGCTAAACCGCGCGCCATGCCGGCATAGCTCAGTTGGTAGAGCAGCGGTTTTGTAAACCGAAGGTCGGGGGTTCAAGTCCCTCTGCCGGCACCACGCCCCACATTGCACAGACAGCCTAAGCGGTGTTTAGTGACCACGTCATTTGGCTAGGGCAGGGGCGGTCAGCATGGAAATCGCGAACTGGGGCGGCGCACGCATCTTGTTCCAGATGGCCGCAGCACCCGAATACGGGCCCCATCTGCAAGCCCGCATCACGCCGTTGATGACCGGCATCGGCCCGGTAGAGGCGGCAGTCGTCATGGCGGCGACGCTTGAAGGGCTGGCGCGCGACGGGGGCTTGCCCGATCTGGTGGTCAGCCTTGGCTCGGCAGGGTCGGCACAGCTCGATCATTGCGCGGTCTATCAGGCAAGCCATGTCGCCTATCGCGATATGGATGCCTCTGCCCTTGGGTTCGACAAGGGCGCGACCCCGCTTCTGGACCTGCCCGCGGTGCTGCCGCTTGCGCCCCTGGTGCCGGGGCTTGCGACCGCCACGCTGTCGACCGGGGCGAATGTCGTCACGGGGGCGGCCTATGCGCAGATCGCGCAGGATATGGTCGATATGGAAAGCTTCGCCGTGCTGCGCGCCTGCCATCGCCACAACCTGCCCCTGATCGCCCTGCGCGGCATATCGGACGGGGCGGAACCGCTGGAAGGGCTGCATAGCTGGACCGAATACCTGCATATCGTCGATGAAAACCTGGCACAGGCGCTGGACCATCTGCGCCGCGCGCTAGAGGCAGGAGAGCTTCCCCTTTAGCGCCCTGTTTGCGCGACCACCCGGCCAGACCCTTGCACAACACCGCAAAGCGCACTACGCAAGGCGCAGATTTTTTCCAGAGCCGGAGACCCAAGATGGCCAGACCCAAAATCGCACTTATCGGTGCCGGACAAATCGGCGGGACGCTTGCGCATCTCGTCGCGCTGAAGGAACTGGGCGATGTCGTCATGTTCGACATTGCCGAAGGCACCCCGCAGGGCAAGGCGCTGGACATTGCCGAATCTGGCCCGTCCGAAGGGTTCGACGCGTCGCTGAAGGGCACCAATGACTATGCCGATATCGCGGGTGCGGATGTTTGCATCGTGACCGCTGGCGTTCCGCGCAAGCCGGGCATGAGCCGCGATGACCTGCTAGGCATCAACCTGAAGGTCATGAAAGCCGTGGGCGAAGGCATCCGCGACAATGCCCCCGATGCGTTCGTGATCTGCATCACCAACCCGCTGGATGCGATGGTCTGGGCGTTGCGCGAATTCTCGGGCCTGCCGCATAACAAGGTGGTCGGCATGGCGGGCGTTCTGGACTCTGCGCGCTTCCGTCACTTCCTGAGCGTGGAATTCAACGTCTCCATGCGCGATGTGACCGCGTTTGTGTTGGGTGGCCATGGCGATACCATGGTTCCGCTGGTGCGCTATTCGACGGTCGCGGGCATTCCGCTGCCCGACCTTGTCGACATGGGCTGGACCACGCAGGACAAGCTGGATGCCATCGTGCAGCGCACCCGTGACGGTGGCGCGGAAATCGTGGGCCTGCTGAAAACCGGCTCTGCCTTCTACGCGCCTGCCACCAGTGCCGTGGAAATGGCCGAAGCCTATCTGAAAGACCAGCGCCGCCTGCTGCCCTGCGCCGCTTATTGCGACGGCGAGTTTGGCCTGAAAGGCATGTATGTCGGCGTGCCGACCATTATCGGCGCCGGTGGCATCGAGAAGGTTGTCGATATCAAGATGACCAAGGACGAGCAGGCGATGTTCGACAAGTCGGTCGACGCCGTGAAAGGTCTGGTCGAAGCCTGCAAGGGCATCGACCCGACGCTGGCCTGACCCACGCCACATCACCCAATGCAAAGGGCCACGCCGAGTCGTGGCCCTTTTTGCTGCAAGCATGACAATTTTCGTTTGATAGCGTTACCGCCCGAAATTTGTGATCACTAGTTTCAAAACTGTGATCACAAACTTCCGATTTCGGCCCGGTTGCGTGAATTCGACGCAGTTTGCCATTGTTTTTTGTCATGATTCTGCCATGCACGGCGCAACTGAAAGCCGAAATGGGACAGTGTCATGAATATTCACGAATACCAGGCCAAGGGGCTGCTGCGCTCTTACGGGGTGCCGGTCTCTGATGGTCGCGTCGTTCTGCGCGCCGAAGAAGCCAAGGCCGCCGCGAGCGAGTTGGACGGCCCGCTTTGGGTGGTCAAGGCGCAGATCCATGCAGGCGGTCGCGGCAAGGGCAGCTTCAAGGAAGCGTCAGCTGGTGAAAAGGGCGGTGTGCGTCTGGCCAAGTCAGTGGGCGAAGCCGAAGAGATGGCCAAGCAGATGCTGGGCCGCACGCTGGTCACGCACCAGACCGGCCCCGCCGGCAAGCAAGTGGGCCGCATCTATATCGAAGACGGCTCTGACATCGAGCGCGAGCTTTATCTGGCGCTGCTGGTCGATCGTGGCACGTCGCGCGTCAGCTTCGTTGTCTCGACCGAGGGCGGTATGGACATCGAAGAAGTTGCCGCCAAGACACCCGAGAAAATCCTGTCCTTTGCGGTTGACCCGGCCACCGGCATTCAGGGCTTCCACGGTCGCCGCGTCGCTTTCGCGCTGGGGCTGCAAGGCAAGCAGGTCAAGCAATGCGTGGATCTTGTGAACAAGCTTTACAAGCTGTTCATCGAGCGCGACGCCGAGATGGTCGAGATCAACCCGCTGATCGTCACAACCGATGGCGACCTCAAATGCCTCGATGCGAAAATGGGCTTCGATTCCAACGCGCTTTACCGCCAGCCCGACATTCTGGCGCTGCGCGATGAGACGGAAGAAGACCCGAAAGAACTGCAAGCCAGCAAGTATGACCTGAACTACATCGCCCTTGATGGCGAAATCGGGTGCATGGTCAACGGCGCGGGTCTGGCGATGGCCACGATGGACATCATCAAGCTTTACGGGGCAGAGCCTGCCAACTTCCTTGACGTGGGCGGTGGGGCCACGACCGAGAAGGTGACGGAAGCCTTCAAGATCATCACCTCTGACCCGAACGTCAAAGGCATTCTGGTCAATATCTTCGGCGGCATCATGCGCTGCGACATCATTGCCGAGGGCGTCATCGCCGCGGTGAAAGAGGTCGGCCTGCAAGTGCCGCTGGTGGTGCGTCTGGAAGGCACGAATGTGGAAAAGGGCAAGGAAATCATTGCGAATTCCGGCCTGAACGTGATCGCGGCGGACGACCTGAAAGACGGCGCGCAGAAGATCGTCAAAGCGGTGAAAGGGTAAGACCGATGGCAGTTCTCGTAGATAAAAACACCAAGGTCATCTGCCAGGGCTTCACCGGCTCTCAGGGCACCTTTCATTCCGAACAGGCCATCGCTTACGGCACGCAGATGGTCGGTGGCGTGACGCCCGGCAAGGGTGGCCAGATGCATCTGGACCTGCCCGTGTTCGACAGCGTGCATGAAGCAAAGGCCAAGACCGAAGCCAATGCCTCGGTCATCTATGTGCCGCCGCCCTTCGCCGCGGACTCGATCCTGGAAGCGATCGACGCAGAGATGGAGCTGATCGTCTGCATCACCGAAGGCATTCCGGTGCTGGACATGATGAAAGTCAAGCGCGCGCTGGTGAACAGCAAATCCGTGCTGATCGGCCCGAACTGCCCCGGTGTCATCACCCCCGATGCCTGCAAGATCGGCATCATGCCCGGCCATATCCACCGCCGCGGGTCCGTGGGCGTGGTGTCGCGCTCCGGCACGCTGACCTACGAGGCGGTGAAGCAAACCACCGATGTGGGCCTTGGCCAGTCGACCTGCGTGGGCATCGGCGGCGACCCGATCAAGGGCACCGAGCATATCGACGTGCTGGAATGGTTCCTGGCCGATGACGAGACCGAGTCGATCATCATGATCGGCGAAATCGGCGGCAGCGCCGAGGAAGAGGCCGCGCAATTCCTGAAGGATGAAGCCAAGCGCGGGCGCAAAAAGCCGGTCGCGGGCTTCATTGCCGGGCGCACCGCCCCTCCGGGCCGTCGTATGGGCCATGCTGGCGCAATCGTTGCTGGCGGCAAAGGTGGCGCAGAGGATAAGATCGAAGCCATGAAGAGCGCTGGCATCGTGGTGGCCGAAAGCCCCGCCGGATTGGGCGAGGCCGTTCTGGCAGCCATCGGCAAATAGGCGGCGCTTCCAGACGGGAGAACGGGAATGACTTTCGGCAAAGCCATCATCAGCGGGTTTCGCGGCGCTTTCACCTATCGGGGCCGCGCCCGCAGGCCGGAATACTGGTGGTTCTTCCTTTTCGTCTTCGCGGGCGCGTTCCTTGTGGGCCTGCTGGAAATGGCGCTTCTTGGGCCGGGCAGCACGATCATGGTCGCGGCGTTCCAGTTGGCGATCTTCCTGCCCTTCCTCGCGGTCGGTTGGCGGCGCCTGCAAGATACTGGCCGCCCCGGCTGGTTCCTGCTGGTGCCCGTCGCCATCGTGGTCATCAGCACGGTTGTTAGCGGCAGTCTGACACGCTCGATGATGCAGCGCTTCGTCGATGACGGTGGCCCGGCGGGCATGGGGGGCATGATGGGCGACGGTCTGTCTGCCAGTATCGTGATCCTCGCCGGGGTCGCGCAAATGCTGGCCGGTCTGGTCATCATCTGGTGGATGACCCGGCCCAGCCAGCGCGGCCCCAATGCTTACGGCCCCGAACCGCGCGTCCGCTAACGCGCTCGCAATTTTTCGACCTTACAGGTGATGACATGAACGATCACAGCCCGAATAACGGCATGACCAGCGAAAGCTTTCTGGCCGGTCACAATGCCGATTATGTCGAAGCTTTGCAGGCCCGCCATGCCGCCGACCCCTCGTCGGTCGATGACGTGTGGCAGGCTTATTTCCAGTCCTTGAACGAGGCCGCGCAAGACGCGCAGGCAGCCGCCCATGGCCCAAGCTGGGCGCGCGGCGACTGGCCGCCCATGCCTGCGGATGAACTGACCTCGGCCTTGACCGGCGAATGGCCCGCCGCGCCCGAGAAGAAGGACACCGGCAAGAAGATCGTCGAGAAGGCCGCCGAGAAGGGCATCAGCCTGTCGGACGCGCAGGTGCGCGCGGCGGTGCTGGATTCGGTGCGCGCGCTGATGATTATCCGTGCCTACCGCATCCGGGGCCATCTGGTCGCCGACCTGGACCCGCTGGGCCTGCGCAAGGATGAACCGCATCCAGAGCTTGACCCGCGCTCCTATGGCTTCACCGAGGCGGACATGGATCGCCCGATCTTCCTTGACAACGTGCTTGGCATGGAAGTGGCGAACCTGCGCCAGATCCTCGACATTCTGAAGCGCACCTATTGCGGCACTTTCGCGCTGCAATTCATGCATATTTCCGACCCCGAACAGGTCGGTTGGCTGAAAGAGCGGATCGAGGGTCTGGGCAAGGAGATCCAGTTCACCAAGCAGGGCCGCCGCGCCATCCTGAACAAGCTGGTCGAGGCCGAGGGCTTCGAGAAGTTCCTGCATGTCAAATACATGGGCACCAAGCGTTTCGGTCTGGACGGGGGCGAGGCGACCATCCCGGCGATGGAGCAGATCATCAAGCGCGGCGGGGCGCTCGGTGTGAAGGAAATCGCCATCGGGATGCCACATCGGGGCCGGTTGAACATTCTGGCCAACGTGATGGGCAAGCCCTACCGCGCCATTTTCAACGAATTCCAGGGCGGCAGCTTCAAGCCAGAAGATGTCGACGGCTCGGGCGATGTGAAATACCACCTTGGTGCGTCTTCCGACCGTGAATTTGACGGCAACCGCGTGCACCTGTCGCTGACGGCGAACCCTTCGCACCTAGAGGCGGTGAACCCGGTCGTCCTTGGCAAAGTCCGCGCCAAGCAGGACCAGGCCAATGACAGCGAGCGCCGCTCGGTTCTGGGCGTGCTCTTGCATGGTGACGCGGCCTTCGCGGGCCAAGGCGTGGTGGCCGAGGGCTTCCAGCTTTCGGGCATTCGCGGCCATCGCACGGGCGGCACCATCCATATCGTGGTCAATAACCAGATCGGGTTCACGACCGCGCCCAGCTTCAGCCGCTCGTCGCCCTATCCGACCGATATCGCGCTGATGGTGGAAGCGCCCATTTTCCATGTGAACGGCGACGACCCCGAAGCCGTGGTCCATGCCGCCAAGGTCGCCACCGAATACCGTCAGAAATTCCTGAAGGACGTGGTCATCGATATCATCTGTTATCGCCGCTTCGGCCATAACGAGGGTGACGAGCCGATGTTCACCAACCCGGCGATGTATAACAGCATCAAGAAGCACAAATCGACGCTTCAGCTATATACCGAACGGCTGGTGCAGGACGGGCTTATCCCCGAAGGCGAAATCGAGGATATGAAGGCCGCCTTCCAAGCCTTTTTGAATGACGAGTTCGAGGCCGGAAAGACCTTCAAGCCCAACAAGGCCGACTGGCTGGATGGGCGCTGGTCACACATGAACCGCAAGGGCGAGGAATACCAACGCGGCCAGACCGCCATCTCGCCCGACACCATGGCCGAGATCGGGCAAGCGCTGACAACGGTGCCGGACGGGTTCAACATTCACAAAACCGTCGCGCGCCAGTTGGACGCGAAGAAAGAGATGTTCTCCTCTGGCAAAGGGTTCGACTGGGCCACCGCCGAGGCGCTCGCGTTCGGCAGCTTGGTGACAGAGGGCTACCCGGTGCGTCTGGCCGGCCAGGACAGCACGCGCGGTACCTTCAGCCAGCGCCATTCCGCCTTTATCGACCAAGAAACCGAGGATCGCTACTACCCCCTGAACCACATCAAGGAGGGGCAGGCGCGGTATGAGGTCATCGACTCGATGCTGTCGGAATACGCGGTGCTGGGGTTCGAATACGGCTACTCGCTGGCCGAACCGAATGCACTTGTGCTGTGGGAAGCGCAGTTCGGCGATTTCGCCAATGGCGCGCAGATCATGTTCGACCAGTTCATTTCCTCGGGCGAAAGCAAATGGCTGCGCATGTCGGGCCTTGTCATGCTGCTGCCGCACGGGTTCGAAGGGCAGGGACCGGAACATTCCTCTGCGCGTCTGGAACGCTTCTTGCAGATGTGCGCACAGGATAACTGGATCGTCGCCAATTGCACGACCCCGGCCAATTATTTCCACATCCTGCGCCGCCAGTTGCATCGCAGCTACCGCAAACCGCTGGTGCTGATGACGCCGAAATCGCTGCTGCGCCACAAGCTGTGCATCTCGGAAGCGGCGGATTTCACCGAAGGCTCCAGCTTCCACCGGGTGCTGTGGGATGACGCGGAAAAGGGCAACAGCGACCTGACGCTGAAAGCGGATGACAAGATCCGCCGGGTGGTGCTGTCGTCGGGCAAGGTCTATTTCGACCTGCTGGAAGAACGCGATGCGCGCGGGGCCGATGACATCTACCTGCTGCGCGTGGAACAATTCTACCCGTTCCCGGCCATGTCGCTGCTGAAAGAGCTGGAACGCTTCCCGAATGCCGATGTGGTCTGGTGTCAGGAAGAACCCAAGAACCAAGGCGCCTGGTCCTTCATCGAACCCAATATCGAATGGGTTCTGGGCCGCCTGAACGGCAAGACGAAACGCCCGCATTATGCCGGGCGCGCGGCTTCGGCCTCTCCGGCGACGGGTCTGGCCAGCCAGCACAAAGCACAACAGCAGGCGCTCGTGAACGAAGCGCTGACAATCGAGGGATAAGAGCCCATGCCTACCGAAGTTCGAGTGCCCACTTTGGGCGAAAGCGTGACCGAGGCGACCGTCGCCACTTGGTTCAAGAAACCCGGCGACGCGGTCGCGGCCGATGAAATGCTGTGCGAGCTGGAAACCGACAAGGTCACGGTCGAAGTGCCCAGCCCGGTCGCGGGCGTGATGGGCGAGATTGTCGCCAAGGAAGGCGAGACAGTGGGCGTCGATGCGCTCTTGGCCATGATCGGCGAGGGCAAGGGCGAAGCCCCGGCCCCCAAGGCAGAGGCGAAGGCAGATGCTCCTAAAGCCGAAGCTGTCGACGTGATGGTCCCGGCCCTAGGTGAGAGCGTGTCGGAAGCGACCGTCGCAAGCTGGTTCAAGAAGCCGGGCGACATGGTCGCGGTCGATGAAATGCTGTGCGAGCTGGAAACCGACAAAGTGTCGGTCGAAGTGCCCAGCCCGGCCGCGGGTGTCTTGGGCGAAATCCTCGCCGCCGAAGGGGCCACAGTGCAGGCAGGCGGCAAGCTGGCGGTCATCTCGGGCGAGGCGGGTGCACCCGTTGTGCCCGACGCGGCCCCGGCCATGGGCGGCACGGGCGGCACGGGCCGCGATGTGGAAGACGCGCCCTCTGCCAAGAAGCTGATGGCCGAAAAGGGCCTGTCGCGCGATCAGGTCGCAGGCTCTGGCCGCGACGGGCGCATCATGAAGGAAGACGTGCAGCGGGCAGGGGCGGCCCCGGCGCCGCAGGCGGCACCCGCGCCGACCGCGCCCACCCAACCTGCCCAAAGGGCGCCCGTGCCCGCCGATGACGCCGCGCGCGAAGAACGCGTGCGCATGACGAAGCTGCGCCAGACCATCGCGCGCCGCCTGAAGGAAGCGCAGAACACCGCCGCCATGCTGACCACCTATAACGAGGCGGATATGGGCGGCATCATGGAGCTGCGCAACGAATACAAGGACATGTTCGAGAAGAAGCACGGCGTGAAGATGGGCTTCATGTCCTTCTTCGTGAAAGCCTGCTGCCATGCGCTGTTCGAAGTGCCCGAGGTGAATGCCGAGATCGACGGCACCGACATCGTGTACAAGAACTACGTCCATATGGGCGTGGCCGTGGGCACGCCCACGGGGCTTGTGGTGCCGGTGCTGCGCGACGCCCACAAGATGAGCTTCGCCGAGATCGAGAAAACCATCGCCGAGATGGGCCGCCGCGCCCGCGACGGGAAACTGTCGATGGCCGATATGCAGGGCGGCAGCTTCACCATCTCGAATGGCGGTGTCTATGGCTCGCTCATGTCCTCGCCCATCCTGAACCCGCCGCAATCGGGCATTCTGGGGATGCACAAGATCCAGGAACGCCCGATGGTCGTGAAAGGCCAGATCGTGGCGCGCCCGATGATGTATCTCGCGCTCAGCTACGATCACCGGATTGTCGATGGCAAGGGTGCCGTGACCTTCCTGGTGCGGGTGAAGGAAGCGCTCGAAGACCCGCGCCGCCTGTTGATGGATCTCTAAGGACATGCCGGGGCGCGAGACCAACCTCGCGCCCCGACACATCCGGCACGACATGACCGGAGCAACCCGATGTTGACCCCCGACCTGATCGCCCTCATCCTCGCAGCCCTTCTCTGGGCGGGGCAGCTTGCGCATATGGCGGTGCGCGCCAATCTGGAAATCGGCAGCCGCTATTTCCTGTCCCCGCGCGATACCGCCCCGCCGCGCGACCTGTCGCAAGGCACTCTGCGCCTGAAACGCGCCTATGAAAACCACCACGAAGCACTTCTTCTCTTCGCGGTCGCGATCACCGCCATCACGCTCGCGGGCAAGGAAAGCACGGCCAGCGCCATCCTCGCCTTCACCTATCTCGGCGCGCGCATCCTCTTCGTGCCCGCCTATGCGCTGGGCTGGACCCCATGGCGTTCGGTCTTTTTCGGAATCGGATATCTTTGCTCTATCCTGATCCTCCTCCTTGCACTCTTCTGATGTTTCATCCTTGCTCAAATATCCTCGGGGGGTGAGGGCCGTCAGGCCCGAGGGGGGCGAAGCGCCCCCTTGCCCCGCCAAAAGAAAGGAAACGACCCATGTCCTATGATCTGATCGTCATCGGTTCCGGCCCCGGCGGCTATGTCTGCGCCATCCGAGCCGCGCAACTGGGCCTGAAAGTGGCTTGTGTCGAGGGGCGCGAGACCTTGGGCGGCACCTGCCTGAACGTGGGCTGCATCCCGTCCAAGGCGCTGTTGCACGCCACGCATCAGCTGCATGAGGCCGAGCATAATTTCGACGCGATGGGCCTGTCGGGTGCGAAGCCCAAGGTCGATTGGAAGAAGATGCAAAACTACAAATCCGACGTGATCGCGCAAAACACCAAGGGCATCGAATTCCTGTTCAAGAAGAACAAGGTCGACTGGATCAAGGGCTGGGCCAGCATCCCTGCGCCGGGCAAGGTTCAGGTCGGCGACACGGTGCACGAGACGAAAAAGATCGTCATCGCGTCGGGGTCGGAAAGCAGCCCGCTGCCGGGGGTAGAAGTGGATGAGAAAATCATCGTCACCTCGACCGGTGCGCTGGAACTGGGCAAGATCCCGAAGAAACTGGTCGTCATTGGCGCGGGCGTGATCGGGCTGGAAATGGGGTCGGTCTATGCCCGCCTTGGGGCAGAGGTGACGGTGGTCGAATATCTTGACCGCATCATCCCCGGCAATGATGGCGAAGTGGCCAAGACCTTCCAACGGATGCTGGGCAAGCAAGGGATGAAATTCATCCTTGGCGCCGCCGTGCAATCCGCCACTGCCACCAAGACCAAGGCAACCGTCACCTACAAACTGCGCAAGGATGACAGCGAACATGTGCTAGAGGCCGACGCGGTTCTGCTGGCCACCGGCCGCCGCCCCTATACCGACGGGCTGGGGCTGGAAGGCTTGGGGGTCGAGATGACCAAGCGCGGCCAGATCGCAACCGACAGCCATTACAAGACCAGCGTCGACGGCATTTATGCCATCGGCGACGCCATCGAGGGTCCGATGCTGGCGCACAAGGCCGAGGATGAAGGCATGGCCGTGGCCGAAGTGCTGGCGGGGCAGGCGGGGCATGTCAATTACGGCGTCATCCCCGGCGTGATCTACACCTGGCCCGAAGTGGCATCCGTGGGCGCGACTGAGGAATCGCTCAAGGAAGAGGGCCGCGCTTACAAGGTCGGAAAGTTCAGCTTCATGGGCAATGGCCGCGCGAAGGCGAATTTCGCAGCCGACGGTTTCGTCAAAATCCTCGCTGATAAAGAAACCGACCGCATCTTGGGCGCGCATATCATCGGGCCATATGCGGGCGACCTGATCCACGAGATTTGCGTCGCCATGGAATTCGGCGCCGCCGCCGAGGATCTGGCGCGCACCTGCCATGCGCACCCGACCTATTCCGAAGCGGTGCGCGAGGCCGCACTCGCTTGTGGCGACGGCGCGATCCACGCGTAATAATCGGACCCCGTAGGGTGCGTGCTCAGCACGCACCCTACCGAAACCGGCGTTCAGCGCACACCGATTCCTAGCTGCATCAGCGTTCGGCGCACGGGCGCTGCCGAATACATCGCGTTCAGCGCCGCCGCCCGCGCATCGCGCAAGGGCTGCGCCGCGATCATCGAGGCGCGGTTCAGCATCCCCACACCGGCCACGCGTAGCGCGACATCGGGGTAGCGCTGGCGGGTATAGGCGGCAAGGGGTGCGGCCTCTCCCAGGTTATCCGGGGTCATCAGCCGCGTCAGCGCGGTCAGGTCTGCCAGCGACATGTTCAACCCCTGTGCCCCGATGGGCGGCACGACATGCGCGGCTTCGGCCATCAGCGCCGTGCGCTGGCCGTGAAAGCGGTCCGCGATCTGGCTGATGATCGGCCAGATTGTCCGGCGCGAGGCAAGCTTCAACTGCCCGAACATCCCGCAAGAGCGGCGGTTCATCTCTCGCTCGAACGCGGCTTCGGGCAGGGCGGCCAGTCGCGCGGCTTCTGGCCCGGTTTCCATCCAGACAATCGCCGAACAGGGTTTTCCGTCGCGGTCGGGCAGCGGCACGAAGGTGAACGGCCCGCCAGAGCGGTGGATCTCGGTCGAGACATTGCCATGCGGCACCGGGTGCGTGACCGCGAAGGCCAGCGCCTTTTGCCCGAAGCGCGTGGTCCGCACGCCGATCCCCAAGGCCTGACGCATGGGCGAATTGCGCCCGTCCGCCGCGACCAGCAGCCGCGCCTCAATCGACGTGCCGTCGCTCAGCCCCACGATGGCGGCGCTTTCGCGGGTGGTCAGGCGGCGCGTGCCGATGCCGGGGCGGAAGGTGACATTCGCCAATTCCTCCAGCCGCGCCACGCATTCACGGCGCAACAGCCAGTTGGGCAGGTTCCAGCCAAAGGGCTGGTCGGAAATGTCGGAAGCGTCGAAATCATGGCTGACGCGCGGCTCTGGCTGTTCGCCCCCCGCATCGACAATGCGCATGACCTGCAAGGGCGTCGCATGGGCTTCGAACCGTTCCCACAGGCCTGCAAGCGTCAGAACGTCAACAGAGGGTTGCAGGAAGGCGGTTGTGCGCAGGTCAGAGGCCGGATCGGCCTCTGCCATCACGGGTGGGGCCGGGTCCACGCACAAAACGCTGTAGCCCTGCGAGCCGAAGGCGGCGGCAGCACTCAGCCCAGCGATTCCGCCACCAGAGACGACGATATCAAAACGCTCTCGCATTCATGTTCCCCCATGGTTGGGTCTGAACATACTGCGAGAGCGCGAAAGGGCAATGCGGCAGCTTGCCCGGATTACATGCCTTCGGTGACGATCCGCACCAAAACCACGACCATGCCAAGGGCAGCGGGCACCATGACGGCGACCAGACCAGCCAGACCGAACACGGCGGCAGAGGTGCCAAGGATGGTCAGGAACACCGCGATCGCGGCCCAGATCATTGCGGTGCCGTTTTTGTCCTTCGGGGTGGCATGGGTCTTGCCGGCGTCCAGCGTCATGGTCATTGGTGCATTCCTCCTGAATTATTTGACCCAGAAATATGTTTTTCCGCAAAACCGCACAGCATGGCAGATTGTCGCGCGGCAGAAGCGCGCACCCTGCGGCTGCTAGCGTGACAGCTGCGCTAAAAACCCAGCCAAATCAGCAGTATGGTGGTGAATATGCGGGGCGTCTTCCGGCTCTGGTGCGACATGGACGGTGCGCAGCCCCATCGCGTGCGGCGCGGCCAGGTTGCGGGTGTCATCCTCGAACATCGCGGCCGCTTTCGGGTCCAGCCCGTCGCGGGCAAAGACGGTGGCAAAGGCCTGTTGTTCGGGCTTGGGGCGGTAGTCGGCATGTTCCACGCCGTAAAGCGCGGCAAACAGCCCGCTCAGCCCGCGCGCGTCCAGCACCCGCTCGGCATAGGGGGCCGATCCGTTGGTGTAGACGATCTTGCGCCCCGGCAGCGCCGCGATGCGCGCGCGCAGCTCCGGGTCGGGCGACAACACCGAGAAGTCGATGTCATGCACCGCGATCATATAGGGTTCGGGGTCCATGTCATGCTCGCGCATCAGCCCGGCAAGCGTGGTGCCATAGCGCTTCCAGTAGTCATGGCGCAGCCGGTCGGCCTCGGCGCGCTCCAGCCCAAGCGCATCCATGATATAGGCCGTCATTCGCTTGTCGATCTGGTCGAACAGGCCCATATGCGGCGGGTAGAGGGTGTTGTCCAAATCGAACACCCAGGTTTGGACATGGCTGAAAAACGCGGCAGGCATGGCCGGGACAATAGCCGCTCGCGGGCCGCTGGCAAGGATTGCGGCTTGTCTTTCGCGCGAAAGCACTGTTTTCTTTCGGCTCGAATGCAAAGGCCCGCAGAATGACCGAAACCAAACCCGTAAAAGACGCCTATACCATGATCCTCGAGGCGATTGACGTAGGCGTCTACAAGCCCGGCGACCGCTTGGTGGAATCGGAACTGGCGGATCGGTTCGGGGTCTCGCGCACCCCCATCCGCGAAGCGCTGCAACGGCTGGAAACGCAGTCGCTTCTGACCCGCGACGGGCGGTCGCTGATCGTGGCTTCGCTGGACCATAACCAATTGGCAGAGCTTTACGTCGTGCGCTCGGAACTCGAAGGGCTGGCGGCGCGGCTGGCGGCACGCCACGCGACCGACGAAGAAGTGCGCCTGCTACGCGCCATGGTCGAGGAAGACGCGGCGCTGATCGCCGACCCGCAAGCCATGAGCCGCGCGAACCGCCGCTTCCACAAGCAGATCCATCTGGCATCGCATAACCGATACCTTGTGCAGCAACTGGACCTTGTGCATCGCTCGATGGCGCTTCTGGCCAGCACCTCTATCTCGGTGCCCGGCCGCGGCGAGCGGACGCTGGAAGAGCACAGCACCATCGTCGAGGCGATTGCCGCGGGCGATGGCGACGCGGCTTACAAGGCGCTCAAGGACCATATCTCGCGCGCGTTTGAAACCCGGCTGCGGCAGGATTCCACCGCCGCCGAACGCTTCTCGCTCTAACCCAAGGGCACCGCGCGGGCGGTGCAATTGGTGCGCGCTTCGTGCAGAAGCGCCGTCATCACCATGACATGATCCGCCGGGTGCCAGCTTGCGTCGTGATGGCGGCGGGCATGGTCCAGCTCTGCCTCGCGCTGCACCAGCGCTTGCTGCGCTGCGCCGGGGGCGGGCAGGGGGTGGCCCATGGGCAAACCCAGAATCCGCGCCAGCGACCGCGCCCGGTCGTATTGGGCCAGCCCATGCCGCGCCGCCACAACCAAAAGGCGAGGGCGAATGGTGGTCTGCAAGCCTTGTGTCGAATGATCCATCTGATCCCCTCTTCGTGATGCGGCCTTGGATAATGGCACAAGTTTCAGGCTGTTGCGTTGCGGGCGCGAAGAGCGCGCGCTGCCTTCAAGCGCATTTAGGGATTTGGTTACATCTTTGTGGGAACCGGTCGCGATTAACGGTCTGGTAAGAAATGCAACTATAGGGTGAAAATCGAGAAGGAGCACGGCGCGGCATGTCTGTACAAAACCGCGTGGAGTCCGGTTGCGCGGCGATCAACAGCGCAACTTTCCCCGAATGGGTGCCCACGGGTGCACGGCTCTACCTGTCCCACACCGCGAATGGATTGTCGTTGCGCACGCTTGCGCGCAATGCGGGCTGTCACGCTTCGACCGTGCTGCGCCAGGTGCGCCGCTTCGAGAACAGGCGCGATGACCCATTGGTGGATGACGCGCTGACCCGGCTGGACCGGGTGATGCGTCAATCCGCGCCCAAGACATCAATCATGGAGAATGCCGATATGGCAAAGCCCGCCCCAAGCAGCTTTGAAACCGCGGCCCCCGTCTGCACCACTGATGACCTGTTGCACCTGCTGGCCAATCTGGAACGACCCGGAAGCCAGCTGATCGTCGCCCCAGAGATGCCCAAGGCCGTTATCATGCGGGACGGGCCGGACGGGCGGGCGGAACGGCTGGCGGTGTTCGACCGCGCGATGGCCGAAATGCTGGCGCTGAAGGACTGGATCATCTGCCGCCGCGAGGGGCGGGTGCTAAGCTATATCCTCAGCCCCGAAGGTCAGGCCGCGCTGCGCGACTATAATGACGACAAACAGCCCGGCGCGCGCCGGGCGCGCTATGGCACGGTGGAAACCCCGGTCGCGGTTCTGGCGCGGCGGCGCGACAAATCGGGTCAGCCTTTCCTCGTGCCCGAACTGGTGCAATCGGCCGACCGCCTGCGCGAGGATTTCGTCATGGCACAACTGGACGCGCTGGACCCGATGCCCGCCGACCGCCTTGTGCGCGCGATGACCGAGCGCAACCTGCCGGGCCCGAATATCGCGCCGCCCGGAACCCGCGCCGCGCGCCGCCGCGTGCTGGGCGCGCTGCAAGACCTTGGGCCGGGCCTGTCGGACATGGTGCTGCGCGTCTGCTGCCACCTTGAAGGCGTGGAAAGCGCCGAGCAGGCGATGGGCTGGAGCGCGCGCTCTGGCAAGATCGTGCTGCGCATTGGGCTGCAACGGCTGAAGCTGCATTACGACCGGCTGGGCGCAGACGAGATGCTGATCGGTTAGGCCGTCGCCTTGTCGTAGCTGTCCTGCGCGGCCATCCACAGCGCTTCGGCGCGGTCCATCGCTTCCATCACCTCGGCGTATTTCGCCTGCCACACGCGCAGATCACCCGCGCGGTCATCTTCGTAGATGGCCGGGTCGGCCAGCTTTGCCGCGAGCTTGTCGCGCATCTCTTCCAGCTTGGCGATGCGCGCTTCGGCGCGGCTGACTTCTTGGCGTAGCGCGGTGATCTCGTCGCGGCTGGGGCGTTTGGGCTTGGGTTTCGGCGCGGCGGCGGGTTTCTCGTCGCCTGCCAGCAGCATGGCGCGATAGCTGTCCAGATCGCCCTCGTAGGGGCGGACATGGCCGTCCTTGACCAGCCACAGCCGGTCCGCGACCAGCGACAACAGGTGCATGTCGTGGCTGACAAGAATGACCGCGCCCGTGTAGGCCGTCAGCGCCTCGACCAGCGCCTCGCGAGATTCGATGTCCAGGTGGTTCGTCGGCTCGTCCAGGATCAGCATATGCGGCGCGTCGAGCGTGGCCAGCAGCAGCGACAGCCGCGCTTTCTGCCCGCCCGACAGCTTGCGCACCACGGTTTCCGCCTGCTCGGCCATCAGCCCGAAACCTGCCAGCCGCGCGCGCAGTTTCGGCGGAGCCTCGTGTGGGCGCTCGCGCTGCAAATGCTGCAAGGGGGTCTCGTCCAGTTCCAACTCGTCAACCTGATGCTGCGCGAAATACCCCACCCGCAGCTTGGCCGCGCGCGTCAGAGTGCCTTGGCCCGCAAGTTTGCCCGCCAGCAGTTTCGAGAGCGTCGATTTGCCTTCGCCATTGCGCCCCAGAAGCGCGATGCGGTCATCTTGGTCAATGCGCAGGTCCAAGCCCCGCAGCACCGGCGGGCCGTCATAGCCCACGCTCGCGCCCTCTAGCCGCAGGATGGGGGGCGAGAGTTCCTCGGGTTCAGGAAAGCTGAACACATGGCGCGCGGCCTCGGCGGGCGGCGTGATGGGCGAGAGTTTCTCCAGCATCTTCAGCCGCGATTGCGCTTGCTTTGCCTTGGTCGCCTGCGCGCGGAAGCGGTCGACGAATTTCTGCATGTGGGCGCGCTTGGCGGCGACCTTTTCGGCCTCTGCCGCCAAGGACGCGCGCCGCTCGGCCCGCAGCTTGGCGAAACTGTCATAGCCGCCGGTGTAAAGCGTAAGCTTGCGGTCCTCCAAGTGCAGGATATGGCCGACCGCGCGATTCAAAAGCCCGCGGTCATGGCTGATAATCAGCACCGTATGCGGGTAGCGAGTCAGGTAGCCCTCCAGCCACAAGGCGCCTTCAAGGTCCAGATAGTTGGTCGGCTCGTCCAGCAGCAAAAGGTCAGGCTGGGCGAACAAGACGCCCGCCAGCGCCACGCGCATCCGCCACCCGCCCGAGAAATCGGAACAGGGACGTTGTTGCGCCTCTGCGTCAAAGCCCAAGCCTTTCAGGATCGCGCTTGCGCGTCCTTCGGCGGACCATGCGTCGATATCGGCCAGCCGGGTTTGCACGGCAGCAATGCGTTCGGGGTCGGTGGCGGTTTCGGCTTCGGCCATCAGCGCCGCGCGCTCGGTATCGGCTTGCAGCACCGTGTCCAGAAGCGAGGTCGCGGATGACGGCACTTCTTGCGCCACGCCGCCGATCTTGGCGCGGGCGGGCAGCTCTATCTTGCCGCTTTCCAAGGGCAATTCGCCGCGCAAAATGCGAAAGAGCGTCGTTTTCCCCGCCCCGTTGCGCCCCACGATCCCCACCTTGTGGCCGGTGGGAATGGTCGCGGACGCCCCTTCGAACAAAGGGTTGCCCTGCATGGCGAAGCTGATGGAGTCGATGCGCAACATGGCGCTGCCTTGCCCTAGGCGGGGGCAATGGTCAAGCGACTGGCTTCATCTTGCCAAAAATACTCTCAGGGGGGTTTGGGGGGCAGAATGCCCCCCAGCTTTGGCCAAATTCAGCCAGCGCTTTTCATCAGCGCCGACAGGTTGCCCCGATGGCGGTGCAGGACCAGACGGTTCAGCGCGTTGACATAGGCTTTCGCGCTGGCCACGACCGTATCGGTGTCGGATGACTGGCCGGAATAGACCACGCCGTCCAGCGCCAAACGCACGCTGACGGTGGCTTGCGCGTCGGTGCCTTCGGTCACGGCATGGACCTGATACAGTTCCAGCCGCGCGTCATGCGGGAACAGCATCTTGACCGCGTTGAAGGTGGCATCGACCGGGCCGTCGCCGGTGGCATCGACGAATTTCTCTTCGCCGCCGACCGACATGGTCAGTTCCGCTTCCTGCGGCCCCTCGGTACCGCAGATCACGCGCAGGCGCTTCACTTGCAGATAGGCGTCGTCATCGGCAAGGCTGGCCTCGGCCATCAGCGCGATCAGGTCGTCGTCATAGACTTCCTTCTTGCGGTCGGCCAAGGCCTTGAACCGCACGAAGACATCCTTCAACTGGTTGTCGCCCAGCTCATACCCCAGTTCCGAAAGCTTCGCGCGCAGCGCCGCGCGGCCCGAATGCTTGCCCATGACAAGGTTGGTGGCGGCAAGGCCAATATCCTCGGGGCGCATGATCTCGAAGGTTTCTTTATTCTTCAGCATCCCGTCCTGATGGATGCCGGATTCATGCGCAAACGCGTTCTTGCCGACCACGGCCTTGTTGTATTGCACCGGAAAGCCCGACACAGCGGCGACCATGCGCGACAGGCCCATGATCTTGGTGGTGTCGATTTCCGTGCGGTAAGGCAGGATGTCGCCGCGCACGCGCAGCGCCATCACGACCTCTTCCAGTGCGGTGTTGCCCGCGCGCTCGCCCAGGCCGTTGATCGTGCATTCCACCTGCCGCGCGCCGGCTTCCACGGCGGCCAAGGCATTGGCGGTCGCCATGCCAAGGTCGTTATGGCAATGGGTGGCGAAGGTGATCGTGTCGGCGCCGGGCACGCGCTCCAAGAGCATACGGATCAGGTCGGCACTTTCGCGCGGGTAGGTATAGCCCACCGTGTCGGGAATATTGATCGTGGTGGCGCCTGCCTTGATCGCGGTTTCGACCACGCGGCATAGGAAATCATGCTCGGTGCGGGTGGCGTCCATGGGCGACCATTGCACATCCTCGCACAGGTTGCGGGCATGGCTGACCGTATCATGGATGCGCGCGACCATGCCGTCCATGTCCAGCGCCGTGATGTCGCGGTGCAAGGGCGAGGTGCCGATGAAGGTATGAATGCGCCCGCGCGGCGCGTGTTGAACGGCCTCCCACGCGCGGTCAATATCGCCGAAATTGGCGCGCGCCAGCCCGCAGATGACCGCGTTCTTGGCATTCTTGGCAATCTCGGACACGGCCAGAAAATCGCCCTCGCTGGCGATGGGAAAGCCCGCCTCGATGATGTCGACGCCCATCTCGTCCAGAAGGCCCGCGATTTCCAGCTTCTCGGTATGGGACATGGTCGCGCCGGGGCTTTGTTCGCCATCGCGCAAGGTGGTGTCGAAAATCAGGACGCGGTCCTGTTTTGCGGTATCGGTCATGGGGATCATCCTTGGGGTCTGCTGCGGTTCAGGTCCGGGCGCGTCTCACCTCTGAGCGGCGCGCCCGACCGGCACGCTCAGAGGCCCCTAAGCAGAAGCAGGGTTGCAGCCATGGGCGCGGTCGCGCGAATGAAGCAGCGTGTGTTCATGCGCGGGACTATAGGCGCGCGGGTGCACCTTGGAAACCCCAAAATGGCGCGCATTTGCCCATGCCGTGCCCGCTGTGTCACGTTCCCGTGCCTGCCTTCGGGACATGCCATGACTCTGCAGGGCGATGGCAGTAAGGTCGTGACTCGAAACTTGCGCAGGCTTGTGCAAGGAACGGCCCGGATTTCTCGCACGAAGGATGCGCCTTGAGCATGACCGCCGACCCCAGCGCGCTGCCAGCGCCAGAGCACGCCCATCTAGAGGGCGGGGGCGGCGCGTGGCGGCTGTCGGGCGCGCTGACGGTGCGCAGCGTCTCCGCCGTGGCAGAGGCGCTGGAGAACGCGCAGGGCGAGCTGGACCTGTCGGGCCTGACCCGGCTGGATACGGCGGGCGCCTACCTGTTGCAGCGCCACGCGGCCAGCTTGCGGCTGCATGGTGCGCAAGCCGATCATGCAGCACTGCTGGAGCGGGTCGCATCCTCCATGCCGCAGCCGCCAGAGGCGAGCCAAACGCCCTTCAGCTTCGTGCAGATCCTCGACCGCACAGGCCGCATGGTCGCGGGCGCAGGCCGCTTCCTGGTCGAGATCACCGCCATGCTGGGGGTGTTTTTCGAACGGCTTGGCCAGATTGCCCGCCATCCCGGCAAACTGCCCATGACAGCACTTGTGCATCATGCCGACCAAGTGGGCTGGCGCGCCATTCCCATCGTCTCGCTCATGTCCTTCCTGATCGGCGTTGTGCTGGCCTTTCAGGGGGCTGTGCAGTTGCGCCAGTTCGGGGCCGAGATTTTCGTGGTCGACCTGATCGCCATTTCCATCCTGCGCGAGTTGGGCATTCTTCTGACGGCGATCATCGTCGCGGGCCGCACCGCGTCCAGCTTCACCGCCGCCATCGGGTCCATGAAGATGCGCGAGGAAATCGACGCCATGCGCACGCTGGCGATCGACCCCGCGCTGGTGCTGTTCGTGCCGCGCATATTGGCGCTTCTCATCACGCTGCCCATCCTTGGGGCTGTGGCGAATTTCATGGGCCTGTTCGGCGGCGCGCTGATGTCATGGATAGAGCTGGGCATCTCGCCGCCCGTCTTCCTGTCGCGGCTGATTGCGGAAACCGGGACGGATCATGTCATGGTGGGTTTCGTCAAAGCGCCTGTTTTCGCCATTATCATCGGCGTGATCGGCTGCCATGCCGGGATGCAGGTAGGCGGCAATGCCGAAAGCCTTGGCGCGCAAACCTCCAGCGCCGTGGTGCGCGCGATCTTCGCGGTCATCGTGGCAGATGCGCTGTTCTCGATCTTCTTCGCGATGATGGACATATGATGGCGCGCGAGGTGGTCATAAAGCTGCGCGGGATCAGCAATGTCTTCGGCACCCATGCGGTGCATGAAAACCTTGATCTGGACGTCTATCGCGGCGAGGTGCTGGGCGTGGTCGGCGGCTCTGGCACCGGTAAATCGGTGCTGCTGCGCTGCATCGCGGGGCTGCGCCCGCCGCAGGCCGGCAGCATAGAGATATTCGGCCAGGACGCGCTGAACTGCTCCGAGGCCGAGCGCCGCGAGATCGACCAGCGCATGGGCGTGATGTTTCAGGATGGCGCGCTGTTTTCCAGCCTGACCGTGCGCGAGAATGTCGAAGTGCCCCTGCGCACCATCGACGGGCTGACACCTGCGTTGCGCCGCGAATTGGCCGATCTGAAGATTGCCATGTCGGGCCTGCCCTACAAGGCGGGCGACAATTACCCGTCGGAATTGTCGGGGGGCATGCGCAAACGCGCGGGGCTGGCGCGCGCGCTGGCGCTCGACCCCGAAATCGTCTTTCTGGACGAGCCCACGGCGGGGCTGGACCCGATCGGTGCCTCGGCCTTTGACGAATTGATCCGTGGCCTAAGTCAGGCGATGGGGCTGACGGTGTTCATGGTCACGCATGATCTGGACAGCCTGCACGCCTGTTGCGACCGAATAGCGGTTTTGGCCGACAAGCGGGTGAAGTATACCGGAACCATGGAAGAGATGCTGAAGATCGACCACCCATGGGTGCATGAATACTTCCACGGGCCACGCGCGCGCGCCGCGATTGCCACCAAGGAAAAGGCACTGTAACCCATGGAAACCAAAGCAAATTATGTGCTGATTGGCGTGTTTGCGCTGCTTGGGTTCCTGGGCGTGATGGGCTTTTTCCTGGCCTTCGGCAAGGTGCAGTTCGACCAGCAATATGCCTATTACGATGTGCGATTCGACAGCGTTTCCGGCCTGTCTCCTTCGGCCGATGTGCGCTTCGCGGGCCTGCCCGTGGGCCGGGTGATCGACATTCGCCTGTCGCCCAACCAGGACGGAACCGTCCTTGTCTCGCTGGAAGTAGAGCGCGAAACACCCGTGCGCGCGGACACCATCGCGACGGTGGACAGTTCCGGCATCACCGGGGTGGCGTTCATTGCGCTTTCAGCGGGTAGCGTCACCGCGCCGCTGATAAATGACCGCACCGATGTGCCCGTGCTCGAAGCCGGGCGTTCGACCATCCAGACCCTGACCGAAGGCGCGCCGCGTATCTTGGACGAAGCCTTGCAGGTGGTCGAACAAGTCAACCAGCTTCTGGGTGAAGAAAACCGCACAAGGGTCGAGAATATCTTGATAAACCTCGAAACATCTTCGGGCGAGATTTCGCGCGCGCTGGACAGTTTCGCAGGCTTTACCGACACGATCGAGGCCGCGACCGAAACCTTCGCGGAATTCGCCAACAACCTTGAACCGATCCTGCTGCAAGCCGAGAAAGCGCTGGAAAGCCTGCAATTCGCGGTCGACGAGGGCGCGCTCGTGGCCACCAATGCCCGCGTCGCGTTCGAGACGGGCACCCAAACGCTGGAAACGGTCGATACATTCGTCGCCCAAGACCTGACAGAGATGGTCACGCAACTGCGCAATGACGCGACCGCCCTGCGCACCGAGCTGGAAACCGCCAGCCGCGAGGCGACGACCATGTTCGGCGAGCTGTCGCGCACCGGTCAGGCCGC
Organism: Roseibaca sp. Y0-43; assembly: GCF_020667835.1. GTDB lineage: Bacteria > Pseudomonadota > Alphaproteobacteria > Rhodobacterales > Rhodobacteraceae > Roseinatronobacter. The sequence continues at coordinate 165,051 of NZ_JAFMPR010000005.1, read as the reverse complement.
CACTGAGCGGATGGAGGCGCTCGACCCCGCACTGGCCCTGATAGAGCCGCTTTTGGTGCGCGCCGAAACCACCTTGCAGGCCGTCGAAAGCATGTCCGCCAGCGTCGACACGCTTGTCAGCGGCGAGGGCACGGCTCTGGTGTCCGAGGCGCGCGAGATGGTAGCCCGCGCCACCGCCGCCGCCGATAGCGTGGCGATTGCCGCCGAAACCGATCTGCCGCTCATCATGGCCGATATTCGCGCCGCCACCGCCGAAGTGCGTCAGGTTGTCGAAACCGTGGGCACCGATCTCAGCAGCGTGTCGGGGCAGGTGAACGCCCTGACCACCTCTGGTGTCGAGACCCTGACCCAAGTGACCGAAACCTTCAGCAACGCCAATGTCACGCTCGACGCCATCAACCGCGCGCTCGACACCGGCGAAGGCGCGCTGGAAGCGGCAGAGCGTGCCTTTATCGGTGCGGACCGGGTCATTAACGAAGATGTCGCCACCATCACCGCCGATCTGCGCGATGTGCTGGACCGTCTGGGCACGGCGGTCGATGCCGTGTCGGCCGATATTCCCGCCGTGACCGCCGATCTGCGGGAAACCGCCGCCAGTGCCGCGCGCACCTTTGACGATCTGGGCGCGATCGTGCGCGAAAGCGCGGGGCCGGTGCGTGATTTCACCTCTGCGGGCCTGCCCAACATCACCCAACTGGCGCGTGAGGCGCGCGGGTTGATTGCCAATCTGGACGGGCTGGCGCGCAAGCTGGAAAGCGATCCGGCGCGCCTGCTGCTCAACAGCCAAACACCGGAGTTCAGAAGATGAAGAAGCTGCGCCTAGGCATTGTTTTCGCAGGGCTTCTTGCGCTTTCGGGTTGTGGTGCGGTCTCGGCCTTGAACAAGGCCGCGACGCCCCTTGACGCCTATGAACTGCGCGCGCCGACCAGCCTGCCGCAAGCCACGCGAACCCTGTCGCGCGCGCTGAGCGTAGAGCCACCGACCACCTCTGGCGCCTTGGAAACCGACCGAATTCTGGTCAAGCCCAACGCGGTGCAATCGCTTTACCTGCCCGATGGGCGCTGGGCGTCGGAACTGCCCGAGATGTGGCAAACGCTGGTGCTGCGCGCCTTCGAGGATACGGGCGCGCTGTCTTATGTCGGTCGCCGTCCGCTGGGCGCCGTGGGCGATTTCGCCTTAATCAGCGAAATCACGGATTTTCAGGCCGAACTTGCGGGCGAGGACAGCGCCAGCGTGCGCCTGCGCATGACCGCCCGCATGGTGCGCGAAAGCGATGCGCGGGTCATGGCACGGCGGGTGTTCAGCGCCAGCGTTCCGGTCGAGAGCACCGAGACCCTTGCCCTTGTGAACGGCTTCAACACCGCGTCCGACCAGGTCTTGGCAGAGATGGTCCGCTGGGGTTTGGGCGTGATGGGCCTACAACTGCCCGCGTCGTGAACAAGGCATTGACCGCGGTTGTCCGACTACATGAAAAAGGTCACGTAACGTGCTGAAAAAATTATATGACTGGACCTTGTCGATGGCCAGTCATCCGCGCGCGCTCTGGGTCTTGGCCTTCGTGGCTTTCATCGAATCCTCGGTCTTTCCCATTCCGCCCGACGCGCTGATGATCCCGATGATCATCGCGCGCCCCTCGCGCGCCTTCCTGATCGCGGCGGTGGCAACCGCGGCCTCTGTGCTGGGCGGTCTGGCAGGCTATGCCATTGGCTATGGCGCGTTCGAACTGGTGGGCCGCCCGGTGCTGGAGTTTTACGGCAAGGACGCCTATTTCGCCGAATTTGCCGCCCGCTACGCCGAATGGGGCGCATGGGCCGTGCTGATCGCGGGGGTCACGCCCTTTCCTTACAAGGTCATCACCATCTTGTCGGGGGCGACGGCACTGTCGCTGCCGGTGTTCATCCTGGCCTCTGTCGTGGCGCGGGCGCTGCGGTTTTTCATCGTGGCGGCACTCTTGTGGAAATTCGGCGCACCCATTCGTGATTTCATCGAGCGGCGTCTGGGCCTTGTCTTCGTCGTTTTCGTGGTGTTGCTGGTGGGCGGGTTCTACGCAGTGAGGTTCCTGTGAGCAGAGCGAAACAGATCCAGATTCTTGCCCTTGGGGGCTCGGCGGGGTTGCTGTTGGGGGCGCTGGCGTTCCAGTATATCGGGGGGCTTTCGCCATGCGCGCTGTGCATCTGGCAGCGCTGGCCGCATGTCGTGGCGCTGGTCGCGGGGTTGGGGCTGGTGGTGCCGGGGCCATGGGCGTGGCTTGGGGCGCTGGGGGCCGGGGCATCGGGCGCGATTGGCGTTTACCATACCGGGGTCGAACGCGACTGGTGGCAGGGGCCTGCAAGCTGCACTTCTGGCGGCGATCTGTCGGGGCTGAGCGCGCAAGAGCTGCTGGACCAGATCATGGCCGCGCCGGTCGTGCGCTGCGACGATATCGCGTGGGAGCTGTTGGGCCTGTCGATGGCCAGCTGGAACGCGATCCTGTCCTTCGGGCTGGCCGCCCTTTGGGTGCTCAGCACGCGGCTGCGCGGTTAAGCGTTTCTTCATCGCTCTGGCGTAAGGTGCGGGTGTGGCACCGGAACGGCAGGGCAAGATGACCAGTTATCATTGCATGATCGACCTGAAACCGAACGCGAATGAACTGGCCTTCGCGCGGGCGGTGGCGGTCTGGTTCGGGATGTTGCAGGCAGCGGGCAAGGTGGCGCGCTGGCACCTGTCGCGCCGCAAATTGCGGCTTGCGGGCGCGGGGTTCGGCGATTTCCTGCTGGTGGTGGAATTCGACGACATGGCGCAGATGGACCGCGCCTTTGCCCATCTGTCCGGGGGCGACCATGACGCGGCACAGGCCTATGCGCTGATGCATGGCATGATCGACCGGGCCGAAGCGGGACTATACCGGCCCTATCCCGACCCGGTGCCGGTGGAACGGCTGTCGCTGATATGACGGGCTTGTGGCTGGCCCTCTGTGCGTGGCTGTGTGCCCTAAAGCATGGATGGCAGAACCAGATCGGGCGGGCGGTGGCCGTCGGCGAAGGTCTTGATGTTGATGATGACCTTTTCGCCCATCTCTATCCGCCCCTCGCGGGTCGCGGACCCCATATGCGGCAGCAGCACCACATTGGGCAATTCGCGCAGGCGCGGGTTCACCTGCCGGCCGCGTTCGAACACGTCCAGCCCCGCGCCCGCAATCTCGCCCGCGCGCAGGCCGCGCGTCAGGGCGTTTTCGTCCACCACCTCGCCCCGAGAGGTGTTGATGACAATGGCGCTGGGCTTCAACAGTTTCAGCCGCCGCGCGTTCAGCAGGTGGAAGGTCGCCGGCGTGTGCGGGCAGTTGACCGAAATCACGTCCATCCGCGCGACCATTTGGTCAAGGCTTTCCCAATAGGTGGCCTCCAGCGCCTGTTCCACATCGGGGCGCAGGCGGCGGCGGTTGTGGTAATGGATCTGCATCCCGAAGGCCCGCGCGCGCCGCGCGACCGCCTGGCCGATCCGACCCATCCCCAGAATGCCCAGCCGTTTGCCGCCAATGCGCGTGCCCAGATTGGCCATGGGCGACCAGCCCGTCCAGTCGCCCGCTTGCATCTGCGCCAGCCCCGCCGGGATCTGGCGGGTCACGGCCAGCATCAGCGCCATGGTCATGTCGGCGGTGTCCTCGGTCACGACGCCGGGCGTGTTCGACACGAGGATGCCGCGCTGCCGGGCCGTGGCCACGTCGATATGATCGACGCCCGCGCCGTAATTGGCGATCAGCTTCAGCCGCTCGCCCGCCTGACCCAGCAGTGTGGCGTCGATCTCGTCGGTCAGCGTAGGCACCAGCACGTCGCAATCCTGCACCGCCGCCACCAGCGCCGCGCGGTCCATGGGCGTATCGGTCTCGTTCAGCCGCAGGTCGAACAGTTCCGACAAGCGGGTTTCCACCGCATTGGGCAAGCGTCGCGTAACGACAACACTCAGGCGGGATTTTGGCATGATGCTGGCTCGTCTCTTGTCTGTGCGCATTCTTGTGCCAAACTGCCCGTGATCGTGCCGCACGACAAGACCGGGTTTCATATTCCGGCACCGGCGCGGCCGAGCAGGCAGCAGTTTTTCAACAAGGCTCGTCGATCGAACGACGAGGAGCAGGCACATGAACACCTCTATTTGTCGCGCCATGGTGGCCGCCGCAGCACTTTTTGCAAGCGTGCTGGCCGCCCATGCGCAAGAGCGGGGGCCGGTCACGAATTTGCCCCTGCCGCGCTATGTCTCGTTGAAGGCGAACGAAGCGAATGCCCGGCGCGGGCCGGACACCTCGCACCGGATAGACTGGGTTTATCAGCGCCGCGACCTGCCGCTGCGTGTGACCGCAGAGTTCGAGCATTGGCGCCGGGTCGAGGATATGGACGGGCAGGGCGGCTGGATGCATTACGCGCTTTTGTCGGGCGTTCGCACCGCGCTTGTGTCTCAAGACATGACGCAGTTGCGCGCGCGCCCTTCGGCAGAGGCGCGCGAATTGGCCCTGCTGGAGCGCGGGGTCATCGGCACCTTGCGCCATTGCGACCCGGATTGGTGCGAGATCAGCTTCGACGACCTGAGTGGCTGGGTGCCGAAATCCGCGCTTTGGGGCGTCGCCCCGGACGAGGTGATCGACTGACGCTTGCGCTTGGCGGTAGCACTCAGACTGGTCAGGCCATGTGCCCGACCAGCCCGCCGCGATGGTTTCACGCCAGTCGCTATTGCGCGGTGCAATGTGCGCCGCTTGGTGCCTGACCGGACCCAAGCGCCAGCGCCGGGGGCGCTGTGAACAGGTCAGGCGCGCCGCTTTGGGCCAGATCGACCGCCAAGATCAGGCCAAGAGCCGCGAGCGCCAGCAGGCCGACCACGGGGCGGGGCAGGGCAGGCAGGGTCATGCGAAAGCTCCTTTCGGTTGAGGTGCCGCGCGCAAAACATGGGGGCGCAGCTTCAGCCCGAGCGTGGACCCGGCAAAGGCCGCGGCCAGCCACACCCAGCCATGCAGCGATCCGGTCGATATGCCGCTGAAGAAGGCACCCACGTTGCACCCGAACGCCATGCGTGCCGAATAGCCCAGCACCAGCCCCGCCAGAAGCACCAGCGCGTAGCTGCGGGCTGTCAGCGGCGTTGCGGGTGCACCGGGGTCAGCCCGCCAGCGCATGACTGCGAAAGCGCCGATCAACAGCCCGATATTGGTCAGCGACGTGACATCGGTCAGGATGGACGCGCCCAGCCGCTCGGCATTGCCCGGATTGGCCCAAAACGCGCTGGCGGCCACATCCACCCCGCCCGCTTGCGCCAGTTTCGCGCCCCACAGGCCCAACCCGTAGACGATGCCCCAAGGCTGGCCCGCCACCACAAGATTGGCCAGCGCCAGTGCCGCGATCAGCGCCGCCGCCCACCACAGCCGCGCGGGTGGCAGGCGCTTGCCGGGGCTTGCGCGCCAGATGACCAAAGCGGCCAGCGCGGCCAGACCCGCCAGCGTGACGATCAAGCCGCCATTCGCCCCGAACAGCCCTTGCAGCGACAGGACCGGCAGGCTGGCCAGCCCCGTCCACCAGCCAAGGTGCAGGCTGCCCAGAAAGCTGCCGCCGATGAAGCCCGCAAGCGCGATCAGCCCGACAAGATTGCCAGAGCCTGCATTGACCAGCGTGCCCGACCCGCAACCCATGACAAGCTGCATCGCCGCGCCAAAGACAAAGGCGCCCAAGATCATGCCAAGGCCGACGGGGGCATGGGCCGGTGACAGCTCGCCTCCATTGGCGGCCAAGAGCGGGAAGGCTATGCTGGCGACCAGCCCGATGGCCAGAAGCTGTGCCAGCAGCCCGCGCCCGTCGCGCTCGACCACGATCAGCCGCCACGGCCCGGCAAAGCCGAAGCGCAGCCCCTCCAGCACTAGCCCGAAGCCGATGCCGATGGCCATCAGAAGCCCCGCGCGCGGGCCGGCCATGGCCAGCGCGAAAACAAGGGCTGACAGGATCAGGAAGGTGACGAATGCACGACGCGACAGCATGGCGGGCCTTTCCAAGGATGACCCGGCGCTGCCATCGGGGGCAGGCCGGGGATTTCGAGTATTTGGGGCAAGGTGACAGGGATTAGAAAATCTCTGCGACCCATTTCTTCGTCGCAAGCCACATGTATTCCGCGCGGCCCGGCTCGTTATCCAGCGGGTGGCCGTGGATGGTGTATTCGGCCATGCTTTCAGCATAGAGCCGGGTATTCGGGATTTCAGCCAATTCGCTGAGCGCGAACCAGTTCAGCGCGGCCCAATGCCCGGTATTGCAGAAGGACACGGTGATGGGCGCGTCTTGCAGACCCTGCGCCTGAGCGATCTCGCGGGCGCGCTCGGGGCTGACCATCAGCCCATCCTCGAAAAACGCCGAGAATTGCAGGTTTTCCGCCCCGCGAATGGTGCCGGGGCGGGCGATGGACCAGGCGATGCCCTGGAAGAACCCTTCCGGGCGGCTGTCGAGCAGCTTCGCCTCGCCGCTCTCGACCAAGGCGGTGACTTCGCTGGTCGGGATATACCAGTCGTCGCGCCATTCGGCGTAGAAATCGGATTCGGTCGGTGTGACCTCTCCCGTGGCGGTCGGCAAGCCTGCCTTGGCCCAAGCCTGATAGCCGCCGTTCAGAAGCGCCAGATCTTCGACGCCCAAGGATTTCAACGTCCAGTATACACGCGCGGCGGCCCCCATGTCGGTCGGGCTTGCGCCGTCATGGACAATGACGGTCGGGCGCTCTGCGGTCACGCCTACGCGCACGGCTTCGGATTCGTATTCCAGTTCGGGCAGCACCGCGCCGGGATTGGTCGGGCCCGCGCGCCAACTCTCGTAGGGCGAGAAGACGGCACCCGGAATATGGCCCGCCGCGAAATCGCCGGTCACGCGGATGATGTGGATGTCGTCGCCGCGCTCGATCAGCGCCGACAGCTCGGCGGGGGAGAGAAGCGGTTTCCACCCATCCGGCGCGGCAAGGGCCAGCGTGGGCAGGGCGGCGAGTGTCAGGGTCAGGGCGGTTTTGCGCAGCATGATGCGGCCTCCGTCAGGGTGGGGTGGCGCGTGCCACCGGGGAAAGTGTCGTGTGTCTGGACAGGCAGCTAGCCCCGGTTTTCCAAGCCTGCAAGGGATCGGCCGGCGCGGACCGGGTTACGCGCGCGGCGGATATTTCCCACGAACCCAAGGGCGCGAAACGCCCGTTTCGGGTGGGGCGGTGGGCGTAGGACGCTGTCGTGATGCCTGCGTCTGCGCGGCAATCCTGACCTTATTCGCAGGCGTGTCGGGCTTTGCCCCTTACCGGCCCGCTTGTCCGGATTTGGCCAGTCGCGATTCGCGCCACGCGATCAGCAGCCCCGCCCCGATGACCAGCCCCGCCCCTGTCAGCACCTGGGGGCTTGGCACTTCGTCGAACAGGAAAAAACCAAGCGCGGTGGCAAAGAGAAGCTGCGCATACCAGAAGGGCGCCAGCGCAGAGGCATCGGCATAGCGGTAGCTGGCGGTCATCATCAACTGCCCGACGCCCCCCAACAGCCCCGAGGCCACGAGCAGAAGGGCCGTGTCACGATCGGGCCAGACCCAGCCGAAAGGGGCGGTCAGCAGGCCCATGAAGCTGGCGGTCAGCGCGAAATAGAAGACGATGGCGGGTGTGCTTTCATATTGCACCATCCGGCGCAGCAGGATCTTGACCAAGGCCGCCGCCGTGGCCGACCCAAGTGCCGCCAATGCGCCGATCCGGGCCAAGCCCTCTGGGTCGCCCTGCAAGGTCAGACGGGGCCAGACCACGATCAGAACGCCCGCCAGCCCCAAAGCGACCGCGCCCCAGCGCACAAGCCGGACACGTTCGCCGAGGATGATGACGGCAAAGACCAGCGTGACGACGGGGGCGGAAAAGCCGATGGTCGTCACCTCTGGCAAGGGCAGCAGCGACAGCGCGAGGAAGTTCAGCGACAGCGCCACCGTGCCAAGCGCGTCGCGCAGCAGGTGCAGCTTTGGGCGCGCCATGCGCAGCCCGTCCGATAGCGGCCCTTGTGCCGCGATCCAGCCCAGGATCAACGGAAGCGAAAACGCCGCGCGCGCAAAAACCGCTTGGCCCGTGGGCACCGTCGCGGTCGCGGCCTTGACGCAGGCCGCCATGCAGACCAACACGAAGAGCGCGCTGATATTCAGCGCGATGCCGGTCAGGGGCTTGGCGGTTCGGCCGCGGGTCAGCATGGGCTGTGCCTGTGTTGCTTCACATGTGCAATAGGGCGGTGCGGCGCTGAATGCAATCGTGCCACCTTGCCATTCGGGCCGGTGGCTTCTAGCCATGGGCTCACGCATTGACAGGGGGTCGCCATGACCGAAACACCGCTTGATCTGGCCTTTGCCGCGACAGAGGCCGCGCCCGACGACATTCCCACGCGCCTGCGCTATTACGCGCGGCTGACAGAGGGCGAGTTGTTTCTTCTGCTGGAGCGAGAGGGCAAGGGTGACACGCTGGACCCCAAGGTGTTTGATCTGGAAGACGGCCCGATCGTGCTGGCCTTCGACCGCGAGGACCGGCTGACAGAGTTCACAGGGATGCCCGCGCCCTATGCCGCCCTTCCGGGCCGCGTGGTGGTCGAGATGCTGGCGGGCAGCGATATGGGGCTGGGGCTGAACCTTGGGGTCGCGCCCTCGGCCCGGGTGTTCCCGCCCGAAATACTGGCATGGCTGGCCGAAACCCTGTCCGAGCGGCCCGAAGAGCTGGAAAACCGTGTCGCGGCGTTTCATGCTCCGCGCGGCCTGCCCGAAGCCGTGTTAACCGCGCTCGATGCGCGGCTGGCCCGGATGGAGGGGTTGGCCGCGCTCGCCTATCTGGTCGGCACCGAATACGAGGGCGGGCAGCGCGGGCATATGCTGGCCTTTGTCGATGCCGCGCCGGGTGCGGAAAGCGCCTTGGCCCGTGCGGTGCAGGGCGCGCTGGGTTTTTCGGGCATCGAGGCGGGGCAGCTGGATGTGACCTTCTTGGCGGCAAATGACACCCGCGCGGCAGAGCTTGCGCGCCTGGGCCTGCGCTTTGACCTGCCGCAACCCGCGAAACCTGTCGAGGTGAAAGCACCGGGGCTGGACCCGGACGCGCCGCCCAAGCTGCGTTGAGGCGGAAAAACGTGGGGTACTATAATACCTAATTTTTAACCAACTGATTTGTATACAAAAATCGGAATACACACCCCTTGACGGTTCCGCGAATATGCGTAGAAGACATCCAGCGCCCCGAAAGGGGTCTGAATTGTTCTCTCTCAAGGGTCACACCATGAAAACCTTCTCTGCCACTCCGGCGGATATCGAGAAGAAATGGATCCTGATCGACGCCGAGGGCGTCGTTCTGGGCCGTCTTGCCTCGATCATCGCCATGCGTCTGCGCGGCAAGCACAAGCCGTCTTTCACCCCCCATATGGACATGGGCGACAATGTCATCGTCATCAACGCCGACAAGGTGCAGCTGACGGGCAACAAGCGCGCCAAGCCGAACTACTGGCACACTGGCCATCCGGGCGGGATCAAGTCGCGCACCACGGGCCAGATCCTCGAAGGTCGCTTCCCCGAGCGCGTGCTGATGCAGGCCGTCAAGCGTATGCTGCCCGGCGGCCCGCTGTCGCGCCAGCAGATGACCCATCTGCGCGTCTATGCCGGCACCGAGCATCCGCATGAAGCCCAGCAACCCGAAGTTCTGGATGTCAAATCCATGAACACCAAGAACACGCGGAGCGCATGACCATGAGCGACGATCTCAAGACACTGGACGATCTGAAATCGGTCGTCACCCCCGCCGCAGAGGCCGCGCCCGCCCGCGAACCCGTTCGTGACGAGCTGGGCCGTTCCTACGCAACCGGCAAGCGCAAGGACGCGGTCGCCCGCGTCTGGATCAAGCCGGGTTCCGGCAAGATCCTGGTGCGCGATGCCAAGGGTCAGTATATCGACTACACCAAGTATTTCGCACGCCCCGTGCTGCAGATGATCCTGCGCCAGCCCTTCCAGGTTGCCGGTGTTGTCGACCAGTTCGACGTGATGGCAACGGTTGCCGGCGGTGGTCTGTCCGGTCAGGCTGGCGCCGTGAAGCACGGCATCTCGAAAGCGTTGCAGCTTTACGATCCGGCGCTGCGCCCGGCGCTGAAAGCGGCAGGTTTCCTGACCCGCGACAGCCGCGTCGTGGAACGCAAGAAGTTCGGCCGCGCGAAAGCCCGCCGCAGCTTCCAGTTCTCGAAGCGTTAATCGTTTCGACAAGATCAGACTACGAAACGCCCGGCCCGCTTGGTCCGGGCGTTTTGCGATCAAGGGCTTGCTGCGATGCGATTGTTTGGCAAGAAAATCCGGCTGCGCCGAAAGGCACTGAAACGTGGCGACCCGTCGCGCGTGCTGACCTACCAAGTCGGCCGCTCGCCCGTCAGCATCGGGCGGTTCACCTATGGGCACGAGTATATCACCGTCAAGCAATGGGGCGAGGGGGCCGCGTTGCGGGTGGGGGCGTTCTGCTCGATTTCCGACAATATCGTCATCATGCTGGGCGGCAATCACCGCACCGACTGGATTACGACCTTTCCGTTCGGCCATGTGTTCGAAGAGGCGCTTGGCCCCGACCGCCCAAAGGGGCATCCCGCCACGAAGGGCGACGTGGTCATCGGCAACGATGTCTGGATCGGGCGCAACACGACCATCCTGTCGGGCGTGACGGTGGGCGATGGGGCCGTGATCGCGGCCAATTCGACCGTGGCCAAGGATATTGGCCCCTACGAGATATGGGGCGGCAACCCGGCCCGGCTGATCCGCCGCCGCTTTGATGACCAGACCATCGCGGCGCTGCTGGACTTGCGCTGGTGGGACTGGGACCTGGACCGTATCCGCGCCGCCGTGCCCGTCTTGTCGGGTGCCCCCACGCCGGACGCTTTGCGCGCGCTGCACAAGGATGACACGCGCAGCCCGTGAAAAAACCCCCGCAGGCCAAGCCTTCGGGGGTTTCGTCACTCGTGGCAGGGCAGAAGCCCCGCCTCGGTTCTGTCGAACCTCAGAGCCCGTTCTCGCGCTGCGCCTTCTTGCGCGCCAGTTTGCGCGCACGGCGGATCGCTTCAGCCTTTTCACGGGCTTTCTTCTCGGACGGCTTCTCGAAATGCTGCTTGAGCTTCATTTCGCGAAACACACCTTCACGCTGGAGTTTCTTCTTCAGCGCACGAAGAGCCTGATCGACATTGTTGTCACGAACCGATACCTGCATGTGGTTTTCACCACCTTTCCAAGTTAGAGTTGCATAAATTGCAGGAAGCGGTCGCATAGCAGACACATGGCGCTATGTCCAGCCGTATGACCAGATTGGAGGATGTTCCATGAGCGATCTGACCGACAAACTTCTGGATGCCGCGCTGATCCATGTGCCCTTTGACGGCTGGGGCGATGCCGCCTTGCGCGCCGCCGCCGCCGATTGCGGGGTAGATATGGCCGCCGCGCGCGCGGTCTTTCCGCGCGGGGGCGTAGATATGGCGCTGGCCTATCACGCGCGGGGCGATGCGGCCATGCTGCGTGCGCTGGCCGATCACGACCTGTCGCAACTGCGTATTCGCGACCGCATCGCGCTGGCCGTGCGCCTGCGGCTTGAAGCCGCAGAGGATCGTGAGCTGGTGCGCCGGGGCACGACGCTTTTCGCGCTGCCGCTATACGCCGCTGACGGCGCGCGCGCGATCTGGGGCACCGCCGATGCGATCTGGACCGCGCTGGGCGACACGGCCACCGACTATAACTGGTATACCAAGCGCGCCACGCTGGCGGGGGTCTATTCGGCCACGGTCCTGTTCTGGTTGGGCGATGAGAGCGAAGGCGCGGCGGCGACATGGGCCTTTCTTGACCGCCGCATCGACGGTGTGATGCAGATCGAACGGGTGAAAGGTGCGATGCGCAAGAACCCGGTTCTGAAAACGGTCTTTGCAGGGCCGAGCGCGCTTTTGTCCTGCATCAAGGCGCCCACGGGCCGCGCGCGCAGCGACCTGCCGGGCTACATGCCCCGCAAAGCCGAGGGTTGACGCAAGACCATTTGCGCCGCAGGTTGCGCTGACCTGAAAAACAAGACGGGACAGGCGCAATGGCGGTCGGCAAGGAAATCCTCACCTGGTATGAAGGCGCGTGGCACGAGGGGAGCGCGCCCATCATCACGGCGTCGGACCACGCGGCGTGGCTGGGCAGCACGGTTTTCGACGGTGCCCGCCAGTTCGAGGGCGTGCGCCCCGATCTGGACCTGCATTCGGCCCGCATCATTCGCTCTGCCGAAGCAATGGGGATGATCCCGCCCGTCGATGCCGCGACGGTGCAAGGCCTGATGGAAGAGGGCTGCGCGCGTTTCGGAGTGGACCGCGTTTTGTATCTGCGCCCGATGATGTGGTCGCGCGATTCTGCCCCCGGAATCATTGACGTGGTGCCGGAAAATACCGGGTTTTCCATCTGTATCGAAGCGCTCGACATGCCCGCGCCGGGGGGCTTTTCGCTGACGGTTTCGCCCTTCTGCCGCCCGCGCCCCGACATGGCGGTGACAGAGGCCAAGGCCGGCGCGCTTTACGCCAACAATGCCCGCATCATGGCCGATGCCCGCAAGCGCGGCTTTTCCAACGCGCTGTCGCTGGATGTGGAGGGATTCGTGGCCGAGACCGCCTCGACCAACGTGTTCATGGTGCGCGACGGGGTCGTGTTCACGCCGGTGCCAAATGGCATGTTCCTGAATGGGATCACGCGCCAGCGGATCATCGGGCTGTTGCGCGCCGATGGGGTCGAGGTGATCGAGGCCAGCCTGACGCTGGAGGATTTCGAGAGCGCCGAAGAGATTTTCGTGACGGGCAATATCGCCAAGGTCATGCCCGTCGCCCGCTACAAGGACCGCGACATGGGCGCGCCGCGCATGGGGCAGCGCGCGCGCGATCTGTATTGGGATTATGCGCTGTCGGGGGGCGAGACGGTGGAAGCGGTTCGCAAGAGCGCCGGGGCGCTTTAAGGGGCTTTGCCCCTCTGGTCCCTGCGGGACCATTCACCCCAGGATATTTGGGCAAGGATGAATGAACGGGAGGGAGCAGGGATGGATCTGCCACATACGATGCGCGCGATTGAAATAGCCAAGCCCGGCGGGCCAGAGGTGTTGCGCGAGGTGGAGCGCCCCGTGCCTGTGCCCGGTGCGGGCCAAGTGGTGGTGCGCATGGCCTATGCGGGCGTGAACCGCCCCGATGCGTTGCAGCGCGCGGGCGCCTATGATCCGCCGCCGGGCGCAAGCGATCTGCCGGGGCTGGAGGGCGCGGGCACGATTGCCGCCGTGGGCGCGGGGGTGGCGCGCTGGAAAGTGGGCGACCGGGTCTGTGCGCTGTTTCCCGGCGGCTCTTACGCAGGCCATGCCGCGACCGATGCCGGGCAGGTGCTGCCGGTGCCCAAGGGCATGAGCCTGCGCGAGGCCGCGTGCCTGCCCGAGACGTTTTTCACCGTCTGGTCGAACGTGTTCATGCGCGGCGGTTTGCAGGCGGGCGAGCGGTTCCTGGTACATGGCGGGTCATCCGGGATCGGGACGACCGCCATTCAACTGGCCAATGCCTTTGGCGCGCGGGTCTTTGCGACCGCGGGCTCTGCCGAGAAGTGCAAGGCCTGCACCGATCTGGGGGCCGAGCGCGCGATCAATTACCGGGACGAGGATTTCGTGTCGGTCCTGCGCGATCTGGGCGGCGCGAACCTGATTCTGGACATGGTGGGCGGCGATTACCTGCCGCGCAACCTGAAAGCCTTGGCCGAAGATGGGCGGCTGGTGCAGATCGCGTTCTTGCAAGGCCCGAAAGTGGCGGTGAATTTCGCGCCGCTGATGGTGCGGCGTCTGACCATCACCGGGTCCACCTTGCGGCCCCAATCCGATGCTGCGAAAGCCGCGATCGCGGCAGAGCTGGAAGAAAAGGTCTGGCCCATGATCGCCGCCGGGCGTTTGGCCCCGGTCATGGACAGCGAGTTTCCCTTGGCCGATGCGGCTGGCGCCCATGCGCGGATGGAAAGCTCGGAGCATATCGGCAAGATCGTTCTAGCGATCGAGCCGGAGTAAGGAAAAGGGCCGGTCCCACGACCGGCCCTTCGCGTGTCTGGCTTATGGCATACCGGCGCGGTCGTAGACTGCCGTGGCAGCCGCAGCATTGGTGCCGTAGACCGAGACATTCACATCGCTGATCTTGAAATCGGTGAAAGCGCCGATGGGGCCGTCGATGGTCACGCCCTCGACGATCGGGAATTCGTTATTCCCGTCGGCCAGCGTTTTCTGCGCCTCGTCGGATACGAGGTATTCAAGGAAGGCGACGCCGTTTTCCGGGTTCGGCGCATTCACCAGAACGCCCGCGCCCGAGATGTTCACATGCGTGCCGCGATTGTCCTGGTTGGGGTAGATGAAGGCCAGCTTGTCGGCCACGGCCACATCTTCCGGGTTGGACGAGGATTTCAGCCGCCCCCAGTAATAGGTGTTCGACACGGCGAGCTGGCATTCGCCAGCCGCCAGCGCACGCAACTGGTCGGTGTCGCCGCCTTGCGGATCGCGGGCGAGGTTCTCGGTCACGCCTGCGGCCCAAGCCTCTGCGGCCTCTTCGCCGAGCGCGTCGATCAATTCGGCCATCAGCGACACGTTGTAGATATTCGACGAGGTGCGGATGCAGATCGAGTTGTCCAGCTCGGGATTGGCGAGGTCTTCGTAATCGGCCACGCCGTCGGGCAGGCCCGCGTCGATATTGTAGAAGATGACCCGCGCGCGGCTGGTCAGGCCAAACCACAGATTGTCGGGGTGCTGGCTTTTCTCGGGGACGCGGGTTTCAAGGATCTCGCTGTCGACAGGCTGGAACAGGCCCGCTTCGACCGCGCGGTGCAGGCGGCCGCCATCGACCGTGATGAACACATCGGCGGGGCTGTTGGCCCCTTCGGCTTGCAGGCGTGCCAGAAGCTCGTCTTCCGAACCTTCGATGATATTGACCTGAATGCCGGTCTGTTCGGTGAACGTGTCGAACAGTTGCAGGTCGGTATCGTAGTGGCGGGCAGAGTAGATATTCACTTCGTTTGCCATGACCGGCATGGCAACGGCGAGCGCGGCAACTGAAACGGTTGCAAGACGCACCATGGGATGTCTCCTTTTCATATGGTCCTCGCCTAGGGCGCTGGTCCCCGCGCCCATTCGGTTGACTGTTTTTGTCGGAATTTGCCGACTGGGCGCAACCTAGACCCAAGTCAGATACATGACAAGAATAATCGGAAATATTCCCAAGTTTTTTATTTGGTATTTCGGATTGCCCGAAAACGCGCTACATGCGGGCCATGGCAGAGCTTGATATTCCCCGCGCTTTCGGCAAACGCCGCCCCCGCCTGACGGTCTGGACCGTGCTGGCGGTGATTGTGGCGGCCATCGTGTTCCTGCCCATTGCCACGGTGCTGACGCGGGTGTTCCTGCCCTCTGACGGGGTGTGGCCGCACCTGATGGACACGGTGCTGCCCGGCTATATCCGCAACTCGCTTCTGCTGTTGGTCGGCGTGCCCAGTCTTGCGATCATGATCGGTGTGGTCACGGGGTGGCTGGTCGCCGCGTTCGAATTTCCGGGGCGGCGTGTGTTCGAATGGGGGCTGATGCTGCCCTTGGCCATGCCCAGCTACGTGATCGCCTATGTCTATTACGACCGGCTCAGTTCATGGGGCCCGATCCAGAGCAGCTTGCGCGACTGGTTCGGCTGGCAGGTGGGCGATTACTGGTTCCCGCAAGTCGCCTCTGTTCCCGGCGCGATCGTGCTGTTGTCGTTGGTGCTATACCCATACGTCTACCTGTTGTCGCGCGCGGCCTTCATGGGCCAATCGCAACACCTGATGGATACCGCGCGCGCGCTGGGCCATACGCGGATGCAGGCCTTTATTCGCGTGGCGCTGCCGATGGCGTGGCCCGCTGTCGCGGCTGGCGCGGCCTTTGTCGCCATGGAGACATTGGCCGAATATGGCGCCGTGGTGCATCTGGGTGTGCAAACCCTGACCACGGGCATTTTCCGCACATGGTTTGCGCGTGGCGCGCCGGTTGCTGCGGCGCAGCTTTCGGCGGTGCTGCTCTGCCTTGTGGCGGCGCTATTTTATGTCGAGCATTTGATCCGTGGGCGCAGACGCTTCGCGGGCGATAGCGGCGGGCGGGCATCCAGCCTGAAGCGCGTTCCCTTGCGGGGCGGGGCGGCGAGCTTGGCCGCACTTGCCTGCGGCCTGCCGGTGCTTCTGGGCTTCCTGTTTCCGGCCTCGGAACTTCTGCGGCTTGCGATCATCGCGGGCGACCCGATGTGGGGGCCGCGCTTCTATGCCTTCGTGCGCAACAGTCTGACCATGGCGGGGGGTGCCGCGGTGCTGCTGGTTGGCATTTCGCTGTTCTTGGCCTATGCGCGCCGGTTGCATGGCGGGCCGGTGGTCAATCTGGCCATTCAGGCAGCAAGCCTTGGCTATGCCATTCCCGGCGCGGTCATCGCCGTGGGTATCCTGATCCCGATGGCCGCGTTCGACAACACGCTCGACGCGGCGATGCGCGCGACATTCGGCATCTCGACCGGGCTGTTGCTGACGGGCACGATTGCGGCGCTGATGTTTGCCTATGTGGTGCGCTACCTTGCCGTGGCGCTGAAAACCACCGAAGCGGCCTTTACCCGCATTCCCCGCAGCATGGATGACGCCGCGCGCAATCTGGGAGTGGGCACCGCCGGATTGCTGGCGCGGGTGCATATCCCGCTGTTGCGCCGGGGGATGCTGACGGCGGCGATCTTCGTCTTTGCCGATGTTATGAAGGAACTCCCCGCCACGCTGATCGTGCGGCCCTTCAATTTCGATACGCTCGCGATCCGTGTCTACCGGCTGGCCAGCGACGGGCGGCTGGAAGAGGCATCGACCTCGGCCCTGATGATCGTTGCCGTTGGCATTTTGCCGGTCATCATCCTCAGCCGGGCGATGAACCGCTAGGCCGGTCCATCTTTCCGCAAATACGCTGGTTGCAACGCGCGCCACAGGCACCCCGCACGCCAAAGGCAGGGGCATAGCCAGATGTCCGGCCCTGCGCCAGCAGGGCCAAATCGTGGCCTGTGGGGCGGGGGCGGGCGTAGCCCGTCCCGGCCCCAAAGGGCGCATCCCTTATTTCACGAAGATCTCGCGCGGGGTGGTGCACAGCAATTCCGGCCCGTGTTCGGTAATCAGAACCGGCTCGGTAATCTCCAAGCCGCCGTCCTCCAGCCAAAGCGCGGGCATGAAATGCATCACCATCCCTGGTTTCAGCTCTGTCATGTCGCCCCGGCGCAGCGACAGGGTGCGCTCGCCCCAGTCGGGCGGGTAGCTCAGGCCGATGGAATAGCCACAGCGATTATCCTTCTCGAAGCCGCGCTTGTTCAGAGCCGCGTTGAAGGCGTTCGCCACATCCTCGGCGCGCGCGCCGGGGTAGCATTGCGCAAGCCCCGCTTCGGTCGCTTCCAGCACGGCTTCCTCGGCATGGCGATACAGATCTGGCACCGCCCCGAAAAACAGCGTGCGCGATTGCGGGCAATGGTAGCGGCGATGGACGCCCGCGATCTCGAAAAAGGTCGATTCGCCCGCGCGCATGGGGCGGTCGTCCCATGTCAAATGGGCGGCCGTCGCATCGAGGCCCGAGGGGGCCATGGGCACGATGGCCGGGTAATCGCCCCATTGCCCATCCGCCCCTTCGATGCCTGCGCGGGTGATTTCGGCCACCAGCATGTTCTTGGGCATTCCGGGTTCGGCCACGTCCAGGATGACCTTGTGCATCCGCTCCACGATCCGTGCCGCGCGCCGGATATACAGAAGTTCGGATTCCGATTTCACCAGCCGCTGCCAGTTTACAAGGCCCGTTGCGTCCTCGAATCGTGCCTCGTGCAGATGGTTCACCAGCGTCTGATGCGCGGCGGCGGAATAGTAGTAGTTGTCCATCTCGACCCCGATCCAGCCGGTATTCCAGCCGCGATCCACGATCAGCGCCGCCAGCGCCTCCATCGTGTGTTTCTGGGGGTTTTGAACATAGGTGTCGTCATAGGGCACCACGCTGTCGGGGCTGCGCATGAACACCGTGCGCGCGGCCCCCGGCCCGTCAATGCCGCGACCCCACCAAACCGGTTCGCCCTCCATCGGCAAGAGCACGGCTTGGTGCACATAAAAGGACCAGCCGTCATAGCCAGAGATCCAGTTCATGTTCGACGGGTCCGAGATAATCATCAAGTCCAGCCCGCGTTTCTCCATCTCGGCGCGGGTGCGGGCGATCCGGGCTTCATACTCGGCATCGGTGAAATTCGGGTTCGTTGTGGTCATGCTGCCTGTCCGGGACAAGAAAAACCCCGGCGCGGGTGGGCGCCGGGGCAGGGTGGTGTCAAAGCTGGCCGGTGACGTCTTCGAGCGCCTGCGCGGTTGCATCGGCGATCACGTCCACCTCGGCGGGGGTGATGCACAGGGGCGGCGCGAAGCCGATGATCTCGCCCTGCGGCATGGCGCGGGCGATAACACCGCGCTTGGCCATCGCGCCAACGACCTGGGCCGTGATCTTGTCAGCAGCATCGAAATCGGTGCCCGCATCCGGGTCGCGCTGCAATTCAACAGCCGCCATCAGACCTTCGCCGCGCACATCGCCCACGAAACGGTGGCTGCCCAAGCGCTCACGCAGCGCGTTCTGGAAATACGCCCCTGTCTCGCGCGCGTTTTGCACCAGCCCCAGCTCGTCCACCAGTTTCAGGTTGGCGACCCCGGCGGCGGCACCAATGGGGTGGGCCGAATAGGTCCAGCCATGGCCGAAGGGGCCGAACTTGTCGGTGCCTTCCTCCAGCACGGCAAAGACGCCATCGCTGACAATGCTGCCCGAGAGCGGCGCATAGGCAGAGGTCAGACCCTTGGCGATGGTGATGATGTCGGGCGTGATCCCGTAATGGGTGGACCCCATCATCGTGCCCAAGCGGCCAAAGCCCGTGACGACCTCATCCGTTATCAGCAGGATGTCGTGCTTTTTCAGGATCGGCTGGATCGCCTCCCAATAGCCGGCGGGCGGGGGGACGATTCCGCCGGTGCCGAGGATCGGCTCGCCGATAAAGGCACCGATGCTGTCCGCGCCTTCGCGGTCGATCAGCGCTTCCAGCTCTGCCGCGCAATGGGCGACAAATTCAGCTTCCGACATGTCGCGGCGCGGGCGGCGGAAGTAATAGGGCGCTTCGGTATGGACAACTTCGGCCATCGGCAGGCCGAATTTCGCATGAAACGGCGTCAGCCCTGTCAGCGAGCCGGTAATCAGCCCCGACCCGTGATAGCCGCGCCAGCGCGAGATGATCTTACGCTTTTCCGGGCGGCCTTTGACGTTCCAGTAATACCAGACCAGTTTGACGTTGGTCTCATTCGCATCCGACCCCGACAGGCCGAAATAGACGCGGTTCATGTGCGCAGGCGCGCGTTCGGCCACCATATGCGCGAGCCGGATCGAGGCTTCGGTGCCATGCCCGACATAGGAATGGTAATAGGCCAGCTCATGCGCCTGTTTCGCGATGGCTTCGGCGATCTCGGTGCGGCCGTAACCCACATTCACGCAATACAGCCCCGCGAAGGCGTCCAGCATCCGGTTGCCGTCACGGTCGGTGATATGCACGCCCTCGCCACCCGTCACGATCCGGGTGGGGCTTTCCCCGCGCGCGTGCTGCGCGAAATGGGTCGAGGCGTGCAGGAAATGCGCGCGGTCCCATTGGTCAAGCTGGTCATTGGTCAGCATCTGCTTTCCTTTCTTGCCCGTGTTGCGGGCAGGTCTGGTCTGAAAAGGCGGCGATGGCGCAGAGGGCTTAATCCTTGCGCGCCAGCCGGTAGCTTCCTTCGGGCAGGTTCAAAGCGGCGGCCAGATCGCGCAATTGCGACAGCGACAGCATGACGACCTGTTCGGTCTCTGTCTGCGGGTCGAATTGCACAACGCTCACCCGGTCCTCGGTCGCGCGGATGATGATATCCTCGCGCAGGTCGGGCTTCCCCTCGTCGACAAGGGTGATGACGGTTGCGTCGAAATCATGCTCGATGGTAAACATGGGCAAAGCGTAGCCGAGTGCCGGCGGTATTGAAAGGGGGGCGCGGCCCTTTCCCCGGAGCGATAAAGCCGCTATGGGCTGCGACAGAGCCATGTGCACCGACCCCGCCCAAAAAGAAGGCCATCCCATGCCCACCATCCGCCTGTTGCCCAAGGCCGAAGCCCGCGCCATTCGTCATGGGTTCCCTTGGGTTTTCGCTAATGAGGTGGTTCTGGACCGCCGCACCCGCGCGATTGCGCCGGGAACTTTCGCCCGGCTGGAGGACAACGCGGGCCGCGCGCTGGGGCTGGTCACGGTCAACCCCGCGTCCAAGATCATCGGGCGGATGATGGACCGCAATCCGGATGCGCAGATCGACCAGTCTTGGATCGCCGCGAAGATCGCTCATGCCCTGGCGCTGCGCGCGCAGCTTTACGACGCCCCCTATTACCGCCTGATCCATGCCGAGGCCGACGGCCTTCCCGGTGTCGTCATCGACCGTTTTGGCGATGTGGCCGTGATCCAGCCTAATGCCGCATGGGCAGAGGGGAATTTCGACCTGCTCGCCGATGCGCTGGCAGAGGTGACGGGGGTGGCCACCATCATCCGTAACGGATCGGGGCGCGCGCGCAGTCTGGAAGGGCTGCCAGAGGTGACGGAACTGGCACGCGGCGTGGTGGATGGCCCGGTGCCCGTGCCGATGAATGGCGCGACCTACATGGCCGATGTGTTGGGCGGGCAAAAGACCGGGCTGTTCTTTGACCAGCGCCCGAACCATGCGTTCGCGGCAAAGCTTGCCAAGGGCGGAACGGTGCTGGACGTGTTCACCCATGTCGGCGGGTTCGCCTTGGCCGCGCTGGCGGGCGGGGCCACGCAAGCGCTGGCGGTGGACAGTTCCGCCCCCGCGCTGGAATTGGCGCAGGCCGGGGCCAAGGCCAGCGGCGTGGCGGAGCGGTTCGAGACGTTGCAGGGCGATGCCTTCGACATGCTGCAAAAGCTGGCCGATGAGGGACGCCGCTTTGACACGGTCATCTGTGACCCGCCCGCCTTCGCGCCGAACAAGCCCGCGCTGGAAGCGGGGCTGCGCGCCTATGAAAAACTCGCGCGGGCCGCTGCGCCCTTGGTGGCACCGGGCGGCTATCTGGGCCTGTGTTCCTGTTCACACGCGGCAGACCTGACCAGCTTTCGCAACGCCAGTGCGCGCGGCATTGGCCGTGCAGGGCGGCGCGGGGCGATCTTGCACACGGGCTATGCGGGGCCGGACCATCCGCAACTGCCGCAACTGGCCGAATCGGGCTATCTGAAAGCCGTCTTCTTCCGGCTGGATTGATGCGGCTGGTTCTGGATGCCTGCGTGCTTTACCCCACCGTCTTGCGTGAAATCCTGATCGGGGTGGCGCAGGCGGGGGGCTATGTGCCCCTGTGGTCGGCGCGCATTCTGGCGGAATGGCAGATCGCGGCCACGCGGCTGGGGGCGGAAGGGGCGGCCATCGCCTCGGGCGAGATCGCGGGCTTGCGCGCGGATTGGCCCGAGGCCGAGGTGCCCGCCGACCCGGACCTTGAGGCGCGCCTGTCGCTGCCGGACCCGGCGGATGCGCATGTCCTGGCCGCCGCGATCACCGGCGGGGCGGATGGGGTCGTCACGCTCAACCTGCGCGATTTTCCCCGCAATCGTCTGGAAGGGTTGCGCGCGCTGTCGCCCGACGATCTGCTGATGGATCTGTGGCTGGCGGACGGCGCGCGGGTCGAAGCCGTGGTCGCAAAAGTGCAGGCCCGCACCGAGCGCATTTCGGGCCGTGACCAACCGCTGCGCCCGCTGTTGAAACGGGCGAAACTGCCGCGCCTGGGCAAGGCGCTGGACGGGTAAGGCTGGCACAGCGCCATCGGCGGGCCGGGGACTGCCGAACCAACGTATGATCTACGGCGCTTTATAGCAGCCAAATCCGAAAGACATCAGATCGACGCGCTCGCCTAAGCCAATCGGCAGGCCGCGGGACGGCCCGCCGATGGCGCGGCGGGCTTCGCCCTTGTTCCGCACCAGAGGTTCCTAGAACCCCAACGCCTTGCGCAGCATGTTCAGCGCCATGACCATGATGAACACCGCGAAAATACGGCGCAGCAGTTTGGGGTCCATTGCATGGGCCATGCGTGCGCCCAGCGGGGCTGTCAGAAACGGCATGGCGACCGCAAGCGCAAAGGCGGGCAGGTTGACCGCGCCAATGCTGTAGGGCGGCGCGCTCTCGACCGGGACCAGCATGAAAGCCAGCACCGACGGCAGCGCGATAATCAGCCCAAAGCCCGAGGCCGTGCCCACCGCGCGGTGAATGGCCACGCCGTGCAATGTCATCAGCGGCACGCCGAATGACCCGCCGCCAATGCCCATCAGCACCGACAA
Organism: Roseibaca sp. Y0-43; assembly: GCF_020667835.1. Taxonomy (GTDB): domain Bacteria; phylum Pseudomonadota; class Alphaproteobacteria; order Rhodobacterales; family Rhodobacteraceae; genus Roseinatronobacter. Next base: position 142,646 of record NZ_JAFMPR010000005.1, on the reverse strand, counting down.
AAGCCCGATCATGGGACCGATGACAAGTTTCTTGATGCCCTTGGGCATGGCGCTGCCCAACTGCCAGTCTTTGCGGCCAAAGCCGAAATAGAGGCCGATGAACACCCCCACCACACCGAAGATGCCCTGCAACACCACAGAGCGCAGGGATGCGGCCACCAGAACGCCCAGCACCGCGCCGCCACCGATGAACAGCGCCCAGCCGCGCAGGATGGACCAATCGACCGCGCCCTTGGCGTGGTGGCTTTGCATTGACCGGATCGAGGTGGTGATGATCGTGGCCAGCGACGTGGCAAGGCAGACCTGCATCAACTGCTCGCTGCCATATCCGAGCGCGGTGAAGGCGTAGAAGAACGCGGGCACCAGCACGATCCCGCCGCCCACACCCAACAGCCCGGCCACCAGCCCCGCAAAGGCGCCGATGACCAGGAGCAGCCCGGCCATCTCGGCCAAGAGCACGGGGTCGGTGCTCACGCGGCGGCCTCTGCGGCGGTGGCGCGGATGCGTGTGACCATGGCGCGCAACCCGTTCGAACGCTGCGACGACAGATGTTGATCCAGCCCGAGGCGCGCCAATTCGGCAGGCGCGTCGATGCGGCCCACCTCGGCCACGCTTTGGCCTGCATAAAGCGCGTGCAGCACCGCGATCAGCCCTTGCACGATCATCGCATCGCTTGCGCCCACGAAATCGAACTTCGCCGATGGCCCGCTGCCGTCGATCATGGGTTGGATCCAGACCTGGCTGGCGCAACCCTCGACCTTGGTGGCGGGGGTTTTTAGCGCGTCATCCATGGCGGGCAGGGCGCGCCCCATTTCGATCACATGGCGGTAGCGGTCTTCCCATGCGTCTAGAAACTCGAATGTTTCGACGATGTCTTCGAATGCCGGGCTGGCCATGGTCGTCCCCCATCTGGTTTCGCGCACAGAGGTAAAGCGCCCCTTGTGCAAGGTCCAGCCCGTGAGAGCACTTTTCAACGCGGCATATTTGCGCTAACCCGAAACCCAGCTGCGACAGATAAGGACCGATCCCATGCAAAAGCCTGCCCTTGCCGCCCTTGCGATGGTGCTTGTCCTTGGTGCCTGTGGTGGAAGCGGATGGTCCCGGCTGAACCCGATGAACTGGTTCAGCAACGACACGGTCGAAACCTTGGCCCCGGCCAATGGCTGGGACACCAGCATCGACCGCCGCGCGCTGGTGCCGGTGGTGCGGGACATGGAAGTGCTGCGCGTGCCCGAGGGCGCGATCCTGCGCGCGACCGGCGTGACCGCGACCCAAGGCTGGTGGGATGTCGAACTGCGCCCGATCAATGACGGCGACCCGGTCGATGGCGCGCTGATCTACGAATTCGTGCTGGCCGCCCCGCGCGGCGCAACCGGAACCGGGACGGAACAGTCGCGCACGGTCTCGGCCGCGGTGAAGCTGACGAATTACGATCTTGCCGGTGTGCGCCGCATCGTGGTGCGCGGTGCGCAGAACGCCCAGAGCGTGCGCCGCTAAAGCGCGATCACCTCGACCCGTTCGCCCTTGACGGCAAGCGCCAGTTCGCCGTTGCACAGGCGCAGCGCGTCGCGGCCAAAGACCTCTGCGCGCCAGCCTTTCAGCGCGGGTGCCTCTCGCAGGCCCGCCGCCAACCCGTCCAGATCGGCGCTCGACGCGATGAGCTTCGCGGCCACGCCTTCGTTGTCGGATTTCGCTTTCAGCAGAACGCGCAGCAGATCGGCCAGCGCCGGGTTGACCTGAAGGTTATCGCGCCCGGCGCTTTGGCGGGGCTGCTGGTCTGCCGGGCAGTCCAGCCCGCGCGCCACGGCGGCCAGAATCCCCTCGGCAATCTCGCCGCGCCGTGCCTCTCGCAACAGCAGGCGGGTGCGGCCCAGATCGTCCAAGCTACGCGGTTTGGCCGCGCATAGCTCTAGCAAGGCGTCATCCTTGAAGACGCGTCCGCGCGGGATGTTGCGCTCTTGCGCATAGGCCTCGCGGAAGCTGGCCAATTCGCGCAGCACGGCCAGGAATTTGCCGGAATCGTTGCGCGTCTTGACGCGTTTCCACGCATCTTCGGGGCGGATGATATAGGTTTCCGGGTCCAGCAGGATCGCCAGTTCCTCGTCCAGCCACGGCGCGCGGCCGGATTTGTCCAGCGTCGCCTTCAGCTTTTCATAGATCACGCGCAGATGCGTCACATCCGCCAGCGCGTATTTCGCCTGCGCGTCCGACAGCGGGCGGCGCGACCAATCGGTGAAGCGCGAGGATTTGTCGATATTCGCCTTTGCCAGCTTGCGCGCAAGCGTTTCATAGCCCACCTGATCGCCAAAGCCGCAAACCATGGCCGCGACCTGCGTGTCAAACAGGGGGCGGGGCAGGGTGCCGCCTTCGATGCAGAAGATCTCCAGATCCTGCCGGGCCGCGTGCAGCACCTTGACCACGCGCTCGTCGCGCATCAGCGCGTAGAAGGGCGCAAGGTCCAAACCCTCTGCCAGCGGGTCCACCAGCACCGCGGGCCCGCTTGTCGGCCCATCCGCGCCCGGTAGCGCCATCTGCAACAGGCAAAGCTTCGCGTAATAGGTCCGCTCGCGCAGAAATTCGGTGTCGATGGTGACATAGGGGCTGGCAGCCGCCTGCGCGCAAAAGGCCGCAAGCGCGTCTGTCGTGGTGATCAGCGGGATGGAACTGTCTTTGCTCATGAGGCAGAGCCATAGGCAAATTCCATGGGCTTGGAAAGCGTTTCTTGGGCAAAGCCCCCTTGCCAAGCCCCGCGCGCGGTCGTATACGCCGCGACACGGTCGGAGTGTAGCTCAGCCTGGTAGAGCACTGTCTTCGGGAGGCAGGGGCCGGAGGTTCGAATCCTCTCACTCCGACCATTTTTCACGACATGAGTGTCCCCTGTCCCGGCGCTGTGACGTTAGGGCTTGCGGGCCGATCCCATGTAAAGGATCGCGGTCAGTGGAAGCGGGCCGAAGGTCAGGTCCAGCCGCGGATTGATCCCGCGCGGGCCAAGCCCGGTAAAGCGCCCCGGTTCCAGACCCGCCGATTGCATCGCCGCGCGCAGCTCTGCGGGTTTGATGAACATGTCGGGGTCATGCGTGCCGCGCGGCAGCAGGCGCAGGATATCCTCGGCCACGGTGATGGTGGCCAGCCGCGCCAGCGGGTTGCGGTTGATCGTGTCGAACAGGAACAGCCCGCCGGGGCGCAGCACGCCGGCGACTTCTCCCAGCACCTGGCCCAAATCCTGCACATGTTCCAGCACATCGACGCAGACCACGACGTCGAAGCTGGCGTCAGTGTAGGGCAGCGCTTCGCCTACGCCGACATCGTAGCTGATCTTGCGACCCGTCTGCTCGGCATGGGCACGGGCGGCGGCAATGGCCTCTGCTGCGGGGTCAATGCCCGTCACGCGCGCGCCGCGATCATCAAGCGCTTCGGCCATGAATCCCCCGGCGCAGCCCAGATCCAGCACATCCTTGCCTGCCCATTCGATTTGGCGGTCCATCCATTTCAGCCGGCCGGGGACAAGGTTTTTCAAGGTGCGCACCCAGCGGATGTCGTCGGACCACCAGTTGGCGGCGACCTTGTCGTAAATCGTCAGATCATTGCGCATCGTCTTGCTTTCGTTTGAAGGCGGGAAAGGCATAGGGCACCTGTGCCCGGTAGCGCGCGAAACGAGGGCCGTAGCGGGCGGCGAAGCGGCGCTCTTTCAGGCGGGGCGCGAGCAGGCAATAGGCGGTGTAGCTGGTGGCCAGAAGCAACTGGTCGGGTGTCCACACCGGAACCGCCCAGAGCGTGAGGGCGAAGGCCACGTAGATCGGCTGTCGGATAACGCGAAACAGGCCCAGCGTGGGCATGTCGGGAAAGCGCGGGGCCTTGCGCGCCATGAGCGACATCCACCCTAGCGCGCCCGATTGCACCTCGGCGCCCGCGTCGAAGCTGGCTTTCAGCAGCAGAAGCCATGCAGCCGCATAGGCCGCACAGATGCCCCAGAACGCAAGGCCCTCGGCCCGCCACCAGATAATGCCCGAAGGGGTCCAGAGCGCGAACAGCGCCAGCAATTGCAGCGACGCGATCAGCGCGTAGGTGGTGGTGGCCAGCGTCGCGCCATGCGGGCCGGGGACAAGCCGGGCCAGAAGCCGCCCGCCGGGTCTGGTCAGAAACAGCGAATGCGCCAGCGGGAATTGCACGATGAGAAGCGCATTCACGCCCCAGGCCCAAGGCTGCGGCACCCGTCCCCAGCTTTCGCTCATGCCGAAGAACATGGCGGTTATCATCGCCAGAACGCCCGCGGCAAAGGCCAGATGCGTCAGCGCGCCCATCGCCAGCGCCAGCGCGATCCGGCCCGCACCGGGGGGCGGGCGGAGCGCGGCGAGGATCAGCCGCAGCAAACCTTGGATGCGCGGGTCAGTCAGCATCGGCCCCCGTCAGGATAGCTTTAGCCATCGCGCGCCCGCTGGCCCAGCCGTCTTCGGCGCGCGGGCCAAGGCACCAGTCACCGCCGACATACAGCCCATGCGCCGCGCGCAGGAACGCGCGGCCCAAGGGCTGCGTGGCTTGCGCGTAGCGCCAGCGATGAACTTGCGCGTGGAGGGATTGGTTCGGTGCGGTGCCCAACAGCGCACAAAGGTGGGGCAGCATGTCGGCGAGAATACCATCCGGCGATTGGTCCAGATGCTGTGCCGAAAAGGCGGCGCTGGCTTGGGCAACCCATGTGACCACGCCCTTGGGCCGGTCGGGCTTGGTGGTGTCCTGCGCGACCCATGCCAGCGGGTGATCCGGGTCCAGACGCGCGGCGAAAGGTGCGGGGCTGTCCGCCGGAAAGCTGGCCATCAGGGTCAGGCAGGGGGCCATCTGCACAGCCGACAACTCCGGGGCAAGCGGGTGATCGCGGCCCAGAAGCGCCAAGGCTTGCGGCGCGGGAATGGTCAGGACCACGCGCCGGGCCATGTGGTCGCCTGCGCTTGTTTCCAGATGCCACAGCCCGCCCGCGTGGTGCAGGCCCGTCACCTCGACCCCTTGCGCCACGTCCAGCCCATCGGCCATCGCGCGGGGCAGGGACGACATGCCGGGCTGGCCGACCAGCCTGTCGCTTTCGCCCCAGACGCTTGCGCCTGCCGCCAAAAGCTCTGCCGCAAAGGCCGGGTCGCGCGGGCGGATATATTGCGCGCCGTGATCGTAATGCAGCGACAGGCCCGCCGCCTGCACGCGCTTCGTGGCCATCCGCCCGCCAATGCCGCGTCCCTTGTCCAGCAGGCGAACGGGCGTTCCCGCCTGCGCCAAGGCGCGCGCGCAGGTGATGCCGGTGATGCCCGCGCCGATGATGATGGTACCCGTTGCCCCTGCCATGCCTTTGCCCTTCGCCGTCGCGGGTCTAGCTATGGCGGCACGGGCCATCGTCAACGGACAGGAACAGATGCCGCAACTGGATGACGCCGCGATCAGCGAGGTGATCGAGATGGCGCTAAGCGATCATGTCAGCTTTGCCGAGATCCGCGCGCAATACGGCCTGCGCGCCGACGAGGTGCAGGCCTTGATGCGGCGCGCGTTGAAACCGGGCAGCTACCGCGCTTGGCGCAAGCGCGTGCGCGCACTCGCCGACCGACGCGCGGTCTACAAGTGACGCGGCTTGGGGTTTAGTCCACGAAGGCTTTCTCGACCACGTATTCGGCAGGCGCGCTGTTCGCGCCCTCGGTCAGGCCCGCCTCTTCCAGCACCTTCTTGATGTCGAGGTTGAAGGCCAGCGAGCCGCAGACCATCGCGCGGTCGATTGCCGGGTCCAGCGGCGGGATGCCCAGATTGGCAAAGACCTTGCCAGAGGTCATGTTGTCTGTAATCCGGCCCATATGCGCGGTTTCTTCGCGGGTGGTGCAGGGGTAATACAGCAGCTTGCCCGCCACCAATTCGCCGATCAGCGGGTCTTCGGGCAGTGCTTCGACAAGGTTGCGGCCATAGGTCAGTTCCGCCGCCTCGCGGCAGGTGTGCATGACGATGACCTGCTCGTATTTCTCCCATGTCTCGGGGTCGCGCAACAGCGAGGCGAAGGGCGCGATGCCGGTGCCGGTGGCCAGCATCCACAACCGCTTGCCGGGCAACAGCGCGTCCAGCACCAGCGTGCCCACGGGTTTGGGGCGCAGGATGATCTGCTCGCCCGGCTGGATATGTTGCAGGCGCGAGGTCAGCGGGCCATCGGGCACCTTGATCGAATAGAATTCCAACTCTTCGTCCCAAGAGGGCGAAGCGATGGAATAGGCGCGCAACAGCGGTTTGCCATTGTCGCCCATCAGCCCGATCATCACAAATTCGCCCGAGCGGAACCGCAGCGATTGCGGGCGCGTGCAGCGGAACGCGAACAGCCGGTCGGTGTAATGCGTGACCGAGGTGACGGTTTGCGCGTCTGGCAAGGTGGGCGTCGCCTTTGCGGGGGCTGTCTGGTCGGTCATGGCTGCAACTTTCAAGCTGGGACGGCGGGGCGTCAAACTGTTGGCCGTGATACGGCTTTGCCCGGTCACTAAGCCTTGATGCAGGTCAAGATCAAGACGGGCTTGCGCGATTCTGAGAAGGCGTTGTGCATAAGTGGAAAAATATTCCGCATCGGGCTTTCGGATTGCGCATTTTTGGAATATTTTACCCCGAAATCACCAAGGGGGCGCGAATTATGTCAGCAGAGCTGGATGATCTGGACAAGCGGATATTGGCGGAATTGCAGCGCGATGCCAGCCAGTCGCTTGACGAGATCGCGCGCAAGACCGGGTCCAGCAAAACGCCCGTCTGGAACCGCATCCGTAAACTGCGCGCAGCGGGCGTGATCCGCAATTACACCGTGCTTCTGGATGAATACGAACTGGGGCTGGAAGCGTGTTTCTTCGTGCTGGTGCGCACCTCCTCGCACGAGGCTGAATGGCAAGCGGCTTTTCTGCGCGCCGTGCGCGCGCGGCCAGAGGTGATGGAAGCGCACCGGCTGGCGGGCGACATCGACTATATCCTGAAAGTGCGCGTGGCCAATGCCCGCGCTTATGACCGTTTCTACCAATCCCTGATCGCGGATGTCAGCATCTTCAACGTCACGGCGCTGTTGTCGATGGAAGAGATCAAGTTCACGACCGAGATCCCGCTGGAACAGATGAAAGGCTGACCCGCGCGGATCTGTGCTATGCTTTTCCCGCCTGGCATGAACACGGAGGGGAAGATGCGTGCTTTTGGAGTGGCAGCACTTGCGGTGTGGCTTGGGCTGAGCGGGGCCGCCGCGCAAAGCCTGCCGCAGCTTTACGACGTGCGGGACGTGGCGATGGATGACGTGCTGAACATTCGCGCCGAACCTTCCGCCGATGCGCCCATCCTAGGCAGCTTGCCCCCCGATGCGCGCGGGATAGAGGTGGTCGCCACCAATGAGGCGGGCACATGGGGACAGGTGAACACGGGCGAGGGGTCGGGCTGGGTCGCACTTCGCTACATGTCCGCGCAGGGCGTGGCGATCGACAATTACAACCTGCCCGTGGGCTTGGGCTGTTTCGGCACCGAACCCTTCTGGTCGCTGGATGCCGAAGGCGGCGCGCTGACCTATTCCAGCCCCGACACGGACCCGCAAGACCTGCCCTTGTGGCTGGCCCAGGACACCGGCCTGCCGGGCGATCTGACACGGATGCTGCGTTTTGCCGCGCCGTCTGGGCCGGGGGTGGCCCATATCTACCCCGCCGCTTGCAATGACGGGATGAGCGACCGCGCCTATGGGCTGCGCGTGGCGCTCATGCTGGGGCTGGATGGCCCGCTTCTGACGGGCTGTTGCAGCCTTAGCCGCTAAGCTCTGCGATCCAGCCATCCAGCCGCGCGCGGTTCACGCCCATGTCGGAATAGCCAAAGCGGGCGCGGGCGAATGCGGTCAGCATGGCGCCATCGCCCGCGGGTTCGATCAGCACGGTGGTGTAATCGGGAAAGCCCATCAGCCGCGAGCGTGACAGAAATGTCATATGCCCCTCGGCCACGCTTCCGGCCAGAAGCGTCGTGCCATCCGCCGTGGCGACCGCGTAAAGCCGCTCTGCCAGGTCAGCGGGGGACATCTCGAACAAGGGCGCGGGCGCATCGCCGTCGCCCATGCGCAAAAGGTGAAAATTGGGTGTCTCGGGCCGTGCCACGCGGCGCGGGTCCAGATGCCAGCGTGCCAGGTCATGCGGGGCAAGGCGCACATAGGCCATGCCCGCCGCGCCAAGCACCAAAAGCACCACAAAGATCATTTTCAGCATGGCCCGCCCCTTGGTTTGCCTTCAGGTTGAATGCCGCAAGCCTGCCTGTTGCGCAAGCGCCGCGCGGGCAAAAGGGGCGGCATGTGCTGAATGCTTGCGCAGTTGCGCGTTTGTTATCGGCTGTGACCGCGCTTGGCTTTGACAGCGGGCGCGGGCCTTCGGTAGCTGAAACGAAGTGCCTTGCGCAACACTCGCGACATCGCGTCGGTTTCATGCGCTACGTCAAGGCAGTGTCACAGGAAATCGGCTAAGGCTGCATCTAGGGAAAGCCGGCTTGCAAGGGACAAGCGGCAGTTTGGAGGGAAACATGGCATTCGATCCGCTGACATTCTGGCTGAAAAGCTCGATGGTCTGGGCAAACCTGATGCGCCAACAGCAACAAGCCTATCTGAAGATGCTGTGCAACATGGCAAGTGCGATGCCGCATGAAAGCGCGGCAGAGGTCGCGGCGGAAGCCGAAAGCCTGCGGCGCGCGGCCCCCAAGCCCACGCCGCTGCACCGTCGCCCGCGCGCCAGCAAGCCCGCGCCCAAACCCGTGGTCAAGGCGCAGAAAGCGACCGCCTGACGGGCTACTCTTCTTGTGCGAGGTCCGACAGGATCGGGCAATCGGGCCGCGCATCGCCCGCGCAGGCGGAAATCAGCTGTGCCAGCGTGCGGCGCATTTCCTGCAATTCGGCCAGTTGCTGGTCGATCCGTTCCAATTGCGCGCTGGCCAAGGCCTTCACATCCGCGCTTGCGCGGCTTTGATCCGTATACAGGCCCAGCAACTGGCGGCATTCCTGAACCGAAAATCCCAGCGCACGGGCGCGGCGCAGGAAGGCCAGCTTGTGCAGGTCTTCGTCGGAAAAATCGCGATACCCATTGGGCAGGCGCGCGGGCGTAATCAGCCCGATCTCTTCGTAAAAGCGGATGGTCTTGGGCGGCAGGCCAGAGCGTGCGCCCGCGTCGGATATGTTCATGCGATACCTCTCGATCCTGCGAAGCGCAGCCGCAGCGCGTTGGACAATACGAAAACGGAACTGAGCGCCATTGCCCCCGCCGCCAACATGGGCGAGAGCATGATCCCGAAGGTCGGATACAGAAGCCCCGCCGCCACGGGCACCAGCGCGGTGTTATAGGCAAAGGCCCAGAACAGGTTCTGGCGAATGTTCCGCATCGTTTGCTGCGACAGGTCCAGCGCCGCCAGCACCGCTTGCGGGCGGCTGGAGGCGAGGACGATATCCGCCGCCTCTACCGCGACATCGGTGCCGCTGCCGATGGCAAGGCCCACATCCGCCTCTGCCAGCGCGGGTGCATCGTTGATCCCGTCGCCCACGAAGGCTACCGGGCCATGCGCCGCGCGCAAGTCTTGCACGGCCGACAGCTTGGATTTGGGCATCACCTCTGCCACGAAATGGTCAATCCCCAGATCGCGCGCGATGGCCGTGGCGGTTGCCTGCGCGTCGCCCGTTATCATGGCCACTTGCAGCCCGCGCTTGTGCAGCTCTGCGATCATCTGCGCGGCCCCGTCGCGCGGGCGGTCAGCCACGCAGATAAGTGCGGCAAGCTGGCCGTCGATGGCGAGGTAGAACGGGGTTTCGCCCTTTCGCGCGGCCGCTTCGGCGGCGCTGGCCAAGGCGGAGATGTCAATTCCTTCCTGCGTCAGCAGCCGTGCCGCGCCCAGATGCACGGCGGCCCCGTCGATCTGGCCGCGCAGGCCAAGCCCCGTCAGCGATTTCACCCCCCGCGCATCTGGCACAGCGATGCCGCGCGCGGCTGCTGCATCGCGCAGGGCGCGCGCGATGGGGTGGTCCGAATCGCGTTCCAGCGCAGCGGCATGGCCAAGGGCTGCATCCTCGTTCAGCGCGCCCGTGATCACGATGCGCGACAGGCTGGGCCGCCCTTCGGTCAGCGTGCCGGTCTTGTCGAAGGCCACGACGCGCACCCGCTCGAGCAGTTGCAGCGCTGTGCCCTTGCGAAACAGCACGCCCAGTTCCGCCGCGCGGCCCGTGCCCACCATGACGGATGTGGGTGTCGCAAGCCCCATGGCACAGGGGCAGGCGATAATCAGCACCGACACGCCCGCCACCAGCGCAAGGTTCAGCCCCGCGCCAAAGGCCAGCCACAGCGCCACGGTCAGCGCCGCGATGCCCATGACCACGGGCACGAAATACATCGTCACCTTGTCGACCAGCGCCTGCACCGGCAGTTTCGCACCCTGCGCGCGTTCGACCATGCGGATGATCTGCGACAGCACGGTCTGAGCGCCGGTTGCGGTTACACGCATGTCGAACGCATCGCCCGCGTTGAGCGTGCCGCCCACGAGCTTCGCCCCGGTGGTTTTCTCGGCGGGCAAGGGCTCTCCGGTTATCATGCTTTCATCGATCAGCGCGGCGGGGCTTGTCAGGACGCCGTCGGCGGCCAGACGTTCGCCCGGACGCAAGCGCAGAATGTCGCCATCCGATACCTCGTCCAGCGGCACCTCGACCTCGGCCCCGTCCACCAGTTTGCGGGCGTGGCGCGGCTGCAAGCCCACCAGCCGCGCAATCGCCGCGCCGGTGCGCCCGCGCGCGCGCGCTTCCAGCCAGCGGCCCAGCAGGATCAGGGTGACGATCACCGCCGCCGCTTCGAAATACACCGCCTGCGCGCGGTCCGGCAGGACCGAAGGCGCGAAGAGCGCAACGGTTGAATAGCCCCACGCGGCCAGCGTGCCGATGGCGACAAGGCTGTTCATATCGGGCGCGCCGCGCGCCAGCGCGGGCAGGCCGCTGGTGTAGAAACCGCGACCGGGACCGATCAGCACAAGGCTCGTCAGCAGGAATTGCCCCAGCCAAAGCGGCGTCTGGCCAAAGCTGTTCACCAGCCAGTGATGAAACGGCGGCACCAGATGCCCGCCCATTTCCACGATGAAAACCGGCAAGGTCAGAACCAGCGCCAGCAGAAAGCGGCGCGAGAGGGCACGCGCCTCTTGCGCCTGGCGGGCGCCGGGGTCGGCTGGGTCGGCATGGGTCACGGCGCGCGCGGGGTAGCCTGCGGCGTTCAGCGCGCGGGCAAGGGCAGGGGCCGCGCTTGCGTCCAGCAGGTCGGCTTCGGCGCGGCCTGTGGTCAGGTTCGCGCTGGCGCGCAAGACGCCGGGTTGCGCCGCAAGCGCCTGTTCCACCCGCGCAATGCACGATCCGCAGGTCATGTTGTCCACGTCGAATTCGACGGTTTCCACCCGCATCGGATAGCCCGCGCGGCGCAGCGCGGTTTGCAAGTCCGAAACGTGGGCGTCAGGGGCCAGTGCCACCTCTGCGCGGTGGGTCGCAAGATTGACCCGCGCGCTCTGCACGCCCGGCACCTCTGCCAAGGCGCGCTCTGCCCGGCCCACGCAGCCCGCACAGCTGAGCTTCTCAACGCCGAACCCGATTTCGGTGGCGGGGGTCATCTGGGAGGATTGGACATTCATGCGGCACCTTTTCTCGTCGATGCCCTTGCATATGGCCCTTCCAGAAGATGGAAGGTCAAGACCCGGCTTGCAATCTTTCCAAGGCCTGCGCGTGCAGCGCCGCATTCGCCGCCGCCACGACCTGCCCGCCGGCATGGGCCGGGCGGCCCTGCCAGTCGGTCACGATGCCGCCCGCGGCCTGAATGACGGCAAGCGGCGCGGCGATGTCATAGGCATTCAGCCCGGCTTCGATTACAAGGTCGATATGGCCCGCCGCCAGAAGCGCATAGGCATAGCAATCCATACCGTAACGCGTCAGCTTGCAGGCTTGAGAGACGCGGGTGAACGCCGCGCGCTCGGCCTCTGTCCCGATCTCGGGAAAGGTCGAGAACAGGATCGCCTGCCCCAAGGCGGGCGTGGCGCGCGTTTGCAGGGGCACGGTCCCGCGTGGCCCGCGCAATTCGGCAAATCCCGGCGCGCCGATGAAGCGCTCCTGCGTATAGGGTTGGTCAATCACGCCCAGAAAGGGGCCATCGGCATCGGCCAGTGCGATCAACACACCCCATGTGGTTGTGCCGCTGATATAGGCGCGGGTGCCGTCGATCGGGTCTATGATCCATTGCAACCCGCTGGTGCCGGGGCGGGTGCCATGTTCTTCGCCCAGGATCGCGTCATCGGGGCGCTCAAGCGCCAGTATGTCGCGGATCGCGGCTTCGGCGGCGCGGTCTGCCACCGTGACCGGATCAAACCCCTCGGCCAGCTTGTTATCCGCCGTCAGCCCGGTCTGGCGGAAATGTTGCAAGGTCTGGACGCGCGCGGCGTCGGCCAGCCGGTCGGTCAGGGCCAGAAGCTGGGTCAGCTCTGCGGTGGACAGATCGGTGCGGCGCATGGCGAAAATCCCGTGACAGGTCTTTCCGCCCTGTCTAGCCGCGCGGCTGGCGAATGCAAAGCCGTCAGGCCGCGTCGCCCAGCGCGCGTGCAAGATCGAACAGGCGGCGGCGCTGCGCTTCGGGAATCGCGTAATAGGTGCGCAACAGGTCCAGCGTTTCCTTGCTGCCCATCATGTCGGGGCTGTGCAGTTCCGCGCTGTCCTCGCCTTCTTCCAGCCCTTCAAAGAAAAAGCTGACAGGCACGTCCATGGCCTTTGCAATATCCCACAACCGTGACGCAGAGACCCGGTTCGCGCCGGTTTCATACTTCTGGATTTGCTGAAACCGGATGCCCACGGCATCGGCCAGCTGCTGTTGGGTCATGCCGATCATCCAACGACGGTGGCGCATTTGCTGACCGACATGGCGATCTACGGGATGGGTCATGGACAAAACTCTCTCGTTACAATCAGGGAATGGGTGCATTTCGCGCCAGACATCGGGTGTTTCGGCGGGCTTGCACCACTCGCAGTTGCACCATTGCCGGTTTTTTCGGGTATCCGGGGGCAAAAGTTGTAAATCTTGTCAGCGGCGTAGGTTTTTTGCAAAATGCAATGCAAAATGCAAAACAACCTATGGGTGAATTGCGATTTGCACATTTTCCCGCGCGGCGTCTTGCCGCTTGCGCCCGTGCGGCGCGCGCGGCAGGCTGTTTTGCAGGTAAAGAGGTGACAGATGCGCGCGATCCAGCTTCACGACTATGATTCGACCCCTGTTCTGGGCCAGATCGACCGGCCCGAACCGGGGCCGGGAGAGGTGCTTGTCCGGGTCGCGGCCTGTGGTCTGAATTTTGCCGACCTGCTGATGATGCAGGGCAAATACCAGGAAAAAGTCGCACCGCCCTACACGCTGGGCATGGAATATGCGGGCACGGTCGAAGCCTTGGGCGCAGGCGTCACGCATGTCAGCCTGGGCGACCGGGTGGCGGTGTTCGCGGGCCGGGGCGGCTTGGCAGACTATGCAGTGTGCAATGCCGATCTATGCGCGCATATGCCTGCCGACATGCCCTTCGCCGATGCAGCGGCCTTCCTTGTGGCCTATGGCACCTCGCATCTGGCGCTGGCGCATCGCGCCAATCTGCAACCGGGCGAAACGCTTGTGGTGCTGGGCGCGGCGGGCGGTGTGGGGCTGACCGCCGTGGAAATCGGCGCGCGGATGGGCGCGCGTGTCGTCGCTGTCGCACGCGGGGCCGACAAGCTGGAGGTCGCGCGCAACGCGGGGGCCGAGATCTGTTTCGACAGCGGGGCCGAAGGGTTCGACCTGCGGGCAGAGTTGAAAGCGTTGGGCGGCGCGCATGTCATCTATGACGCGATTGGCGAGCCCTTGGCGACCCCCGCCATGCGCGCGCTGCACCCCGAGGGCCGCTTTCTGGCCATCGGTTTTGCCGGCGGCACCCCGCCCGCCTTTCCCGCCAATATCCTGCTGGTCAAGAATCTGAGCGTGATTGGCCTGTATTGGGGGGCTTACATGAAATTCGCGCCAAAGGTCATGGCGGGGTCGATCCAGACGCTGTTCGACTGGTATGCGACGGGCAGCCTGCGCCCGCATATCAGCCATCTTTTGCCGCTGGAGCAGGCGCTGGAGGGGCTGGAACTGCTACGCGCACGCAAATCGACCGGGAAGATCGTCATCACGATTTAATCAGCGCTTACCGATTTTCCCGAAATCCTGTGTATCCGACTCCGGTTTTGCTTGAAAACCACGCCCCGGATGCAAATATTCACCTACGAGGCGGTCCAACCCGCCACCAAGTTTTCGCCAACGGAGGATTCAATGGCAGATTTCAACACGATGCGCGCGCAAGTCAGCGGCGCTCGCGCTGAACAGATTGATACCGGGCTGCGCGCCCATATGAACAAGGTCTACGGCACCATGTCGGTGGGGATGCTCATCACCGGCGCGGCGGCCTGGGCGATTGCCGGGCTTGCCACGACGACCGACCCGTCGGCGGCGGTGGCTCAATTGCCGAACGGCACCTACCTGAACAGCATCGGTGGCGCGATCTACATGTCTCCGCTGCGCTGGGTCATCATGTTTGCCCCGTTGGCCTTCATCCTGTTCGGCTGGGGCGCGCTGATGCGTCGTGCGTCGGCGGCTGGCGTGCAGCTGGGCTTCTTTGCCTTTGCAACGGCAATCGGCCTGTCGCTCAGCTCGATCTTCTTGGTGTTCACCAGCTTCTCGATCGCGCAGACCTTCCTTGTCACGGCAATCGCCTTTGGCGGTCTTAGCCTGTATGGCTACACCACCAAGAAAGACTTGTCGGGCATGGGCACCTTCCTGATGATGGGTGTGATCGGCCTGATCGTGGCGATGATCATCAACATCTTCCTGCAAAGCCCCGCGATGATGTTCGCGATCTCGGCCATCGGTGTGTTGATCTTCGCAGGTCTGACGGCTTTCTACACGCAAGCCATCAAGAGCGAATATGTCGCCCACGCCATGGCAGGCGATCAAGAGTGGCTGGACAAGGCTGCGATTGACGGCGCGCTGTCGCTTTACATCAGCTTCTTGAACATGTTCCAGTTCCTGCTGATGTTCATGGGCCAGCAAGAGTAATCGACCCGAAAGGGTTTGGGGGCCGGTCGTCTGACCGGCCCTTTTTCATGGGAAAACCTTATGCCTGACAGCCTTGCCGCCCTTTACGCTACATGGCGCATTGTCAAAGCCAAACCGCGCCAGATCTGGCGGCTGGTTCTGCCGCCCTTCCTGCTGGCAATGGCGTTCAAGGCGTGGCTGGGCGTGCAGGTGACGGGCCATGTCTGGCCCGAGTTGCCGGGCTATGATCTGGTGTTGCGCGGCACGCTGGGTCTGGCTTTGGCCGTCATGGCCTTGCTTTGGCACCGCGCGATCTATTTCGGGCCGCGCGCGCCGCTGACTGTGCTTCTGGCGCTGGGCTATTGGGGGCAGGGGGCCATCCTGAGCGTGGTGGCGGCGCTGCCCTTCGTCCCGCTCGTGCTTGGGTTCGAGGGGGGCACCGCCCCCGCCGCCGCGATTTATCTGTCGGTTTTCGTCGCCGACGCGCTGTCCTTGTGGCTGGTGCTGGTGTTTGGCGTGGTCTGCGCCCGCCGCGCGGGGGGCGAAACCTTCGGCTGGCGCGCTGCATGGGCCAGCGCCCCGCGCGCGAGCCTTGCCTTCCTCGCGCTGCTGCTGGCATTGGCCTTGCACGCCCAAGGCGCGCTTGTTGCCGCCTTGACCCCGCTTCATTCCGGCGCGGCGTTCCTTCTGGACAGCGCGGTCAGTTTCGCCCTGATCGGGACCGTGCTGACGCTGATGGCGCGGCCCAAACTGGGCTGAGGGCCATGAAAAAACCGCGCCCAAAAGCGCGGTTTCCAACATCCGACCAAGGGCCAGCAAGATTACTTGATCTTGCCTTCCTTGTATTCGACATGCTTGCGCAGAACGGGGTCGTATTTGCGCACGGTCATCTTCTCGGTCATGGTGCGGGCGTTTTTCTTGGTCACGTAGAAATGCCCGGTCCCCGCGGTCGAGTTCAGACGGATCTTGATGGTGGTTGGCTTCGCCATGTCATTCTCTCCTGCACCGGACGAAGGACGCCACGCGCCTTGCCCGCAAATTCTTGAACCTGCCTTCTACTGACCCGCCCGCGCGTGTCAACCGGATTCCGCGCGGATTTGCGCGATTCCTTGCGTCAGCGAGTGCCAGCGAAGCGGGTTTCCCAATCCGCGCGCTGCTCGTCGGTGATTTTGGCAAACAGCACGTCGGGCACGGTAAATGCGTGCCCTGCGGGCAGGGTGGCAAGGGCCGCGCCCAGATCCTCGGGCCAGGACCAGTCGTCGCTGCCCATGGCCTGCATCAGGCTGGCGGCGGCATCGGGGATGAACGGGCGCGAGACGATGGCGTAAACCCGGATCAGGTTCAGCGCCAAACGGATTTGCGCCGCTGCTGCCTCTGGGTCGGTCTTGAAGGTGGACCAGGGCGCTGCGTCTTGCAGGTATTCGTTGCCCAAGACCCAGAGCGCGCGCAACTCGGAGGCAGATTTGCGGATCTCCATCGCCTCCATATGGGCTTCATAAGCGCGCAGGCGGGTGGTCAGGTCGGCGATCAACTGGTCCTCGCGCGGGCCATATGCGCCGCCCTCCGGCACCACCTCGCCGAATTTCGAGCGGCAGAATTTGGTCACGCGGCTGGCGAGGTTGCCCAACACATCGGCCAGATCCTTGTTGACCGAGGCTTGGAAGTTTTCCCAAGTGAACTCCGCATCCGAGCTTTCGGGCGCATGGGACAACAGCCACCAGCGCCAATAATCGGCGGGCAGGATCGAGAGCGCCTGATCCATGAATACGCCGCGCCCCAGTGACGTTGAGAACTGCCCGCCATCATAGTTCAGGTAGTTGAAGGACTTGATGTAATCGACCATCTTCCAAGGCTCGCCCGACCCCATCAGCGTAGCCGGGAAGCTGAGCGTGTGGAAGGGCACGTTATCCTTGCCCATGAACTGCACATAGCGGACATCATCCGCGCCTTCATCCTCGCGCCACCAGCGCCGCCACGCGGCTTCATCCAAGCCCTGCGCTTCGGCCCATTCGGCGGTCGCGGCGATATATTCGATGGGTGCGTCGAACCAGACGTAGAACACCTTGCCGTCCATGCCCTGCCATGGCGCGCCGTCGAATTGCGCGGGCACGCCCCAATCCAGATCGCGGGTGATGCCCCGGTCTTGCAAGCCATTGCCGTCATGCAGCCATTTCTTGGCGATCGACGTGGTCAGCACTGGCCAGCCCTGCTGGCTGTCGATCCACTGGTCCAGACGGTCGCGCAGCGCGGATTGGCGCAGGAACAGGTGCTTGGTTTCGCGCACCTCCAGATCGGTCGCGCCGGAAATGGCAGAGCGCGGGTTTACAAGGTCGGTCGGGTCCAGCTGCTTGGTGCAGTTTTCGCACTGGTCGCCGCGCGCGCGGTCATAGCCGCAATTGGGGCAGGTGCCCTCGATGTAGCGGTCGGGCAGGAAGCGCGCGTCGGTGATGGAATAGACCTGCTTTTCCGTCACTTCCTCGATCAGCCCGGCCTGGCCCAAACGCGCCGCCAGATGCTGCGTCAGCGCGTGGTTCTGCGGGCTGGACGAGCGGCCGTAATGGTCAAATGACAGCCGGAACCCGCGCGCAAGTTCGCCTTGCGTGTCGTGCATCTCGGCGCAGTAATCCGCCACAGGCTTGCCCGCCTTGGCGGCGGCCAGTTCGGCGGGCGTGCCGTGTTCGTCGGTCGCGCAGATGAACATCACCTCATGCCCGCGCCCGCGCATGTAGCGGGCGTAAAGATCGGCGGGCAATTGGCTGCCCACAAGGTTGCCCAGATGCTTGATGCCATTGATATACGGCAAGGCCGAGGTAATCAGGATACGCGCCATGTCGCCCTCTGTGATGCAGGTTTGCGCATGGGTTTAGACCTAACGCGGCACCGGGAAAACCCCTGATCTAGGGCTTTGGCGGCTCCAGGCAGTGCGCAAGCCGCGCGAAAGCCCCGCGCACCCCGTGCGGGGCCATTTCGCCCATGAAGGCATCAAGCGCGGGCCAGACCGCCACGGCGCGGTCCAGAAGCGGGTCGGTGCCCTTCTCGTATAGCCCCGCCTGGATCATTACCTCGGACCTGTCATAAGCGCCCAGCAGGCGGCGCGCTTCCGACAGGCGGGCGTTCTCCTCTGGGCTGGCCGCGCGCGGCAGCGACCGGCTGACCGAGCGCAGTACATCCACCGCCGGAAAGCGGCCCCGTTCGGCAATGGCGCGGTCCATGACCACATGCCCGTCCAGCACCCCGCGCAGAATATCGGCCACGGGTTCGTCCATGTCCGACCCCGCGACCAGCACGGTGAATACCGCCGTGATCGCGCCCAGACCGTCCTCTCCCGGCCCGGCGCGTTCGGCCAATGCCATGATCCGGTGCGACAGCGACGGGGGAAAGCCGCGCAAAGACGCGCTTTCGCCGCTGGCCAGCGCCACCTCGCGATGCGCTTCGGCCATGCGGGTCACGCTATCGGCCAGCAAAAGCACATGTTTGCCCTGATCGCGGAAATGCTCTGCCACGGCCATCGCTGCTTCGGCGCAGCGTTTGCGGGTCAGCGCGGGTTGGTCGGATGTGGCGGTCACGATCACCGCACGGGCAAGCCCCTCTTCGCCCAGCACGTCCTCGATGAACTCGCGCAATTCGCGGCCCCGTTCGCCGATCAGTCCAATCACTACCACATCGGCCTGCACAAGCCGCGCGAAATTGCCCAGAAGCATGGTCTTGCCCACGCCAGAGCCGGCAAACAGGCCGATGCGCTGCCCCTCGACCAAGGGCAGGAAGGTGTTGAACACCGCCATGCCCGTATCCAGCCGCTGGCCCAAACGGCCGCGGCGCGCAGGCGGGGGCGGGGCGGCCGTGACCGGGCGGGGGCGCGTGCCCATGGCCAAGGGCCGCCCGTCCAGCGGTTGGCCGAACGGGTCGATGACGCGACCGATCCAGCTATCATCGGGGGCAAGCGGGCGCGGGCCGATCAATTCGGCGCGGTCGCCAAGCGCCAGCCCCGCCGCGTCGCCATTGGGAAAGACATGGACCGCGCCGCCCTCCAGCCGCACCACCTCGCCGCCAAAGGGCGTGCCCTGCGCGGGCTCCAATGTAACCCAGTCGCCCAGCCGCGCGTCTAGCGCCAGCCCGGCCAGCACCACGCATTGCCCATGGCTTTCGGCCACGCGCCCAAAGATGCGCACCGGGCGCAGCGCGGCCACGGCGGCTTTCAGTTTTTCGATCCGGTCCATGATCCCCCAAGCGGTTTCGCGTTCTTGCTTACCGAACATTAAGCGAATCAGCCTTAAAGCTTCGTGTATCGCACTGACGGGAGAAGCCCTCATGTTAGACACACCAGCCATCATGCGGCTGTCACAAGCCATGGCGCGCCACGCCGCCGCGCGCCAGGTCGTGATTTCGCAAAACGTGGCCAATGCCGACACGCCGGGCTACCGCGCCCGCGACGTGGCGTCTTTTGCAGAGTATCTGGATCAGCCGGGCGTCATGGACACGCTGCGCAGCGGCCGCATTCAGGCCCTTGCGCCGCCGCGACTGAACGCGACGGATGACCCGGCCTCGCCCAATGGCAACAGCGTTTCGCTGGAGCGCGAGATGATGCGCGCCGCCGAAACCCGGCAATCGCATGATCTGGCGCTGGCGGTCTATGGCTCTGCGCGCGGCATCTTGCGCACGGCGCTGGGCCGATAGGGGGCGGATATGGCAGACCTGTTTTCGACCTTTACCATCGCCGCCTCGGGCATGGATGCGCAGGCCCAGCGGATGCGCCATGTCGCAGAGAATATCGCCAATGCCGACACGCCCGGCTACCGGCGCAAAACCATCGACTTCACCGCCCAACTGGACCGCGCGCGGGGTGTGACCACCGTGGCCGCGGGCCCGGTGCAACTGGACCGGGGCGATCTGCCCCGCGTCTACGACCCCGGCCACGCGCTGGCCGATGAGGACGGCTATTACCTAGGCTCCACCGTCGACACGATGGTGGAAATGGCCGACGCCCGCGAGGCCGGGCGCAGCTACGAGGCCAATCTGGCGATGTTCGACCAGGCGCGGCAGATGTCGCAAAGCCTGCTTGACCTGTTGCGCCGCTGACAAGGATCACAGACATGCAAATCCCTTCTTCACTTGCGATCACCGGCTATGACCGCGCCCGCGATGCGGCCCAGCCCTCTGCAACCGCCCCCCGCGTCGAAGCTGCTTTCGGGCAAGCGATGGGCAGCGTCCTGTCGGGCCTGCAAGCCAATGAGCAGGCCGCGACCGCTTCCATGGTCAGTGGCGCGGACCCGCACGCGCTGGTGCAGGCCTTGGCCGATACAGAACTGGCCGTGCAAACCGCCGTCAGCGTGCGCGACCGCGTGGTCGAGGCGTATCTCGAAATCCTTCGGATGCCGGTTTGACCCATGGATGAGCTGATCTTCTTCGACACGCTGCGCCAAGGGCTGTGGATCAGCACGCTGATCTCTGCACCCATCCTCGGCGCGGCGCTGGTCGCGGGCGTGGGCGTGGGGCTGTTTCAGGCGCTCACCTCCATTCAGGAAATGTCGCTGACATTTGTCCCGAAACTGCTGGCCATCGTCGCGGTCTTCTGGGTGTCGATGAGTTTCATGACCGCGACCCTGACCAGCTTCTTCCATGACGAAATTCTGCCATTGATCGCAGGGGGTTAAGATGGATAATTCATCCTATACCATGCTGACCCGGATGTCGGGGCTGCGGCGCGAATTGCAGGTCGTGGCGCATAACATCGCCAATGCCGCGACAACCGGCTTTCGCAAGGAAGGCGTGGTGTTTTCCGAATTCGTCGTGGGCTTGGGCCGGGAAGAGCCGTCCTTGTCCATGGCGCTGGGCAACACCCGCCAGACCGCGCAGTTGCAAGGGGCGCTGTCGCAAACCAATGCGCGCTTCGATTTCGCAATAGAGGGTGACGGGTTCTTCCAGTTGGAAACCCCGCAAGGGCCGCGTCTGACGCGGGCGGGCATCTTCACACCCAACGCGGCGGGCGAATTGGTCAACCCCGACGGCCACCGCCTGCTGGACCTGGGCGGCGCGCCGATTTTCGTGCCCCCCGATGCGCGCGACGTGTCGCTGGCGCGCGACGGCACGCTCTCGGCCGATGGGGTGCCCTTGGGGCAGGTGGGCCTGTTCCAGCCCGCCGACCCCGTCACCATGTCGCGCGCGGCCGGCACGCTGTTTCAGGTCGAGGGCGAGATCATTCCCGTGGACGCGCCGCAAATCCTGCAAGGCTTTCTGGAGGAATCGAATGTCGACCCGATGATCGAGTTGTCGCGCATGATCGAAGTGCAGCGCGCCTATGAACGCGGCCAGCGCCTGCTGGAACGTGAAGACGAACGGATCAAGGGCGTCATTCAGGCGCTTGGTCGTTAACCCGAACCGGAGAATCCGATGAAAGCCCTTCAAATCGCCGCCACCGGCATGTCGGCCCAGCAGATGCGGGTTGATACGATTTCGAACAACCTCGCCAATATGAGCACCACGGGCTACAACGCCCGCCGCGCCGAATTCGCCGACCTGCATTACCAGCAATTCGCGCGGGCAGGGGCCATCACCGCCGCCGATGGCACGGTTTTGCCCACGGGCGTGCAGGTTGGGCTTGGCGTGCGGCCCGCCGCGGTCAGTATGCAGATCCAGCAAGGGGCGTCGACCTATACCGGCAACGATCTGGACGTGGCGATCGAAGGCAAGGGGTATCTGGAAGTGACCCTGCCCAATGGCGAGGCCGCCTTTACCCGCGACGGCGGGTTGAAGCGCACGGGCGACGGGCTGATCGTGACCTCTGACGGCCACGAGGTCGCGCCCGGCATCGTCATTCACAGCGATGCGCGCGATATCTCGATCAATTCCGAGGGCGAGGTCTACGCGTATTTCCTTGGCAATGTGCAACCGCAGCTTCTGGGGCAGTTGAACCTTGCCAATTTCACCAATGAAAAGGGTCTGGAAGCGATGGGGTCGAACCTGTTTCTGGAAACCGAAGCCTCTGGCCCCGCCATTCAGGGCGTACCGGGAGAGGACGGGCTGGGCACGCTTCGCCAAGGCTACCTGGAAGAAAGCTCTGTCGACCCGGTGCGCGAGATGACCGAACTTATCAAGGCGCAGCGCGGTTACGAGTTGAACGCCAAGGTCATCACCGCCGCCGACCAGATGATGGGCGCAACGACGCAGGTGCGCTGATGAGATGGCTTGCGCTTTTCCTGCTGGTGCCATGGCCCGCGCTGGCCGACGGTCTGGTCGCCACCCGCATGATCCGCCCGACAGAGGTGCTGCAACCCGCCGATGTGGCGCTGCATTCCGGCGCCGGCGCGCCCGGTGTGGCCACCGACCCCGCGCAGGTCGTGGGGCTGGAGGCGCGCGTCGCCATCTATCCGGGCCGCCCCGTGCGGCTGGCCGACCTTGCCCCGGCGGCGGTGGTCGAACGCAACGAGGCGGTCGTCATGATCTACCGCCAGGGCGGGCTGACCATCATGTCCGAGGGGCGCGCGCTGGGCCGGGCTGCCTTGGGCGAAAGCGTGACGGTCATGAATGGCAGCTCGCGCCAATCCGTGCAGGCACGGGTCATCAGTTTCGGGCAGGTCGAGGTCGGCCCGCCCGCTGCGCCCTGAGCGCAGGTATTTGGAAGGAACCCAACATGCGCTTCATCCTGATTGCCGTATCCTGCCTTGCCCTCGTGGCCTGTTCCGACTTGTCAGAGGTCGGGCGCGCGCCCGCCTTCACCGCCCCCGAAGAGGGGTTCGAACATGCCGCGCTCTACCGCATTCCCCTGCCGGAAGAGACCATCGCCCCCGGAGAGGAAAGCCCCGCCTCGCTTTGGTCGGCGGGCCAACGCTCGCTTCTGGGCGACCGGCGGGCATCGAAACAGGGCGACATCCTGACCGTTGTCATCGAAATTGACGATTCCGCGCAGATCTCGAACTCGACCGCGCGGGGCCGCAGCGGCAGCGTGGCCATGCCCGGCCCGTCGCTCTTCGGAATTCCGCAGGCGATCGACCGCAACCTGCCGGGCGGGCTGAGCCTGTCCGAGGGCGCATCCGTGCAGGGCACGAGCGACTTCTCCGGCAGCGGCACGGTCAGCCGCAACGAGCAGCTGACGCTGCGCGTCGCCTCGACCGTGGTCGAGCGGTTGCCGAACGGCGTGCTGCGCATCGAAGGACGGCAAGAGGTGCGCGTGAACCATGAATTGCGCGAATTGCTGGTCACGGGCTTCGTGCGCCCCGAGGACATCTCGCGCAAGAACGAAGTGGGCTATGACAAGATCGCCAATGCGCGTATTTCCTATGGCGGGCGGGGCATCATCTCGAATGTGCAGCAGCCGCGCTATGGCCAGCAAATCCTTGAAATCGTGACACCATTCTGACGAGGGGGACGACATGGCCAAGATCTTGCCGATACTGCTGATGCTGATGGGCCTTGCCGGTGGGGTGGGCGCGGGCTTTCTGTTGCGCCCCGACCCGCCAGAGCCTGTGGCCGACGCCGAGGCCGCGCCACCCCCCGCGCCAGAGCCGGTGCCGAGCGCGATCCATGATCTGGACGGCCAATTCCTTGTGCCGCTGGTCGAGGATGGGCGTGTCATGTCGCTGGTGGTCGTCGAACTGGCGCTTCAGATCGACGAGACGGCGCAAGATAGCGTGGCCGCGAAAGAGCCGCTTTTGCGCGACCGTTTGCTGCAAATCCTGTTCGACCACGCCAATATCGGCGGGTTCGAGGGGATGTTCACCTCTCACAACAACATGACGCTTCTGCGCCGCGCGCTTCTGGAAGGGGCTGCGCAGGTGATCGAGGGGGGCGTCGTGCAGGAAGTGCTTATCACGAACATATTGCGCAACGGCGCTTGACCCCGCGCGGCCCATGACCCAGCTTTGCCCAAACGGATGGAGTTGGACATGCGCGATACGACTGAACTGGACGGAACGCTGATCGAGGGGCTGGCACGGCTGGCGGTGCGGGTGGGGCTGAACCTGCAACCCGAGCAGGAACTGGTCATGACCGCGCCCACCAGCGCGCTGCCCCTTGCCCGCGCGATTGCCGAGGAAGCCTATCGCGCCGGCGCGAAACTGGTCACGCCCATCCTGAGCGATGGCGAGATGACGCGCGCGCGCTTTGCCCATGGCCATGACGCAGGCTTCGATGCCGCGCCGGGCTGGCTTTATGACGGGATGGGCGCGGCCTATGGCGCGGGCGCCGCGCGGCTGGCGCTGGTTGGCGAAGACCCGTTCCTGTTGTCCGACCAAGACAGCACCCGCGTGGGCCGCGCAAACAAGGCCAATGCCGCCGCCTACCGCCCGGCGCTTGCGCATATCTCGGAATTTCGCATCAACTGGTCGATCATCGCCTGCCCGACAGCCGCGTGGGCCGCGCGCATCTTCCCCGACCTGCCAGAGGCAGAGGCGCTGGCGAAGCTCGCGGCCTCTATCGCGCGGACGGCGCGGCTGGATCATGCCGACCCGGTCGCGGCCTGGGCCGAGCATAACGCGGCCCTTGCCCGGCGTTCTGCCATGCTGAACGAGGCGCGCTTCGACGCGCTGCATTTCCGTGGCGCGGGCACCGACCTGCGGGTGGGGCTGGCGGATGGCCACCTGTGGCAAGGCGGGGCAAGCCCTGCGAAAAACGGCGTCATCTGTAACCCCAACATCCCGACGGAAGAGGTGTTCACCACGCCCCATGCCGCCAAGGTGGAGGGTGTCGTGCGCGCAACGAAGCCCCTGTCGCATCATGGCACGCTGATCGAAGAGATCGAGATGCGCTTCGAGGGCGGGCGCGCGGTGTCGGCAACCGCCTCACGCGGGCAGGACGTGCTGTCGCAGATGGTGGGCACCGACGAGGGCGCCGCGCGGTTGGGCGAGGTGGCGCTGGTGCCGCATAGCTCGCCCGTGTCGCAATGCGGGCATCTGTTCTACAATACGCTGTTCGACGAAAACGCGGCCTCGCATATCGCCATGGGCCAATGCTACGCGTCCTGCCTAGAGGGCAGCGACCTGACGCCCGAAGAAATTGCGGCGCGCGGCGGCAACAAAAGCCTGATCCATGTGGATTGGATGATCGGCGACGGGCGCACCGATGTGGACGGGCTGCGCGACGGCGCGGACCCGGTGCCCCTGATGCGCGCGGGCGAGTGGGTGGTCTAGCGCGCCCCTTTGCGCAGCTTTTCCAACGCGAGCGCGCGGCCAAGGCTGCGGGTTGCGTGCAGTTTCTGCTCCAGCACGGCGGCGCTTTGGCGGGCAAGTGTCTGGTTCAGGCGGATGCGCTGCTCTTGCGCCCATTGCGCATGGGCCAGTCGCGCAGCGTTGAGCGCGGGGTCGTCGGTCAACTCTTGGCGCGCGGGCAGGGCGGCAAGGCGCGCGGCGCTTTCATTACGCGCCTGAGCAAGCTTTCCAAGTTTCGCCAAATCGCGCCTGCGCAGGATTTGGGCGACATCTGCCAACCGATCCAGCCGCGCGCCGCTCATGCCCAGCGCCCTTTCGAGGCTTTCGCGCGCATCGCTTCGGCAAAACGGATCGCGGCGGCGACGGCGGCGTAATGCTGCGGCTCGATCTCTGCGCCGATCTTGACGCTGGCGTGCAGCGCGCGCGCCGTGGGCGGGTCGCGGTGAATGGGCACGCCCGCTTCGCGCGCCCGCTCGCGGATGCGCGCGGCAATCTCATCGGTGCCTTTGGCGACGCAGATGGGCGCGGATTGATCGCTCGCCTGCCATTTCAGCGCAACGGCATAGTGTTCTGGGTTCACGATCACCACATTCGCTTGCGGCACATTGGCCAGCATCTGGTTGGTCGCGATCTCGCGCCCGCGGCGGCTGCGTTCGCCCTTGGCATGAGGATCGCCTTCGGAATTCTTCATCTCGTCGCGCATTTCCTTGTGCGACATGCGGTTCTTGCGCAAATGCTCGGCGCGCTGCCAGAAGAAATCTATCGCGCCGATGACCAGCGCCAGCACGAAGACCAGCAACAGGAAGCGCAACACCATATGCATGAGCTCGCTCGCCGCGACCGCCGGCGTCAGATACAGGCTGCGCAGGATGGCGGGCAGTTCGCGCAGCAGGAACACCCAAAGCACGACCGAGATGACGACCAGCTTGACCGTGCTTTTGGCGAATTCGAACAGCCCGCCCCGACCGAACTTGTTTTTCGCGTTCGAGATGAGCGAGATGCGCGAGAGTTTCGGTTGCAGCTTTTCAGGCGCGAAGATGACCGCGCGCTGCGCGAACAGCGCGGCCCAGACCAGCAGGAAAGGGGCCGCGAACAAGGGCAGGCTGGCCAGCACCGATTGCGCGAGGATGCCGCCGAGGACCGGGCGCGCGCCCTCGGATGCCAGCGCCGAAAGCGTGTCGGCCTGCTGGAAAATGACGGTCCCGATCTCTCCCAGCCGGGTGACGCTGGCTTGCCCCAGCGCCAGCACCGCCAGCAACAGCCCCAGATAGGCGGCGGCGGTGTTGATGTCGGTCGAGCGCGGCACCTCGCCCTTGCGGCGCTGCTCGTCCAGCTTGCGCTCTGTGGCCTCGAATTCCTTTTCGGCGCTGTCCTCTTCGCTCATGGCGCGCCCCCGACCGGGTTGGCGATGAAGCCGGTAAAGGCCTCGTGCCAGATGGGTAAGATGAGGGGGGCGGTCAGCAGTAGAAGCGCCAGCCCCGCGAAGGTGATGGCGGGTGCGCCGACAAAAGCGACCATCAGTTGCGGCATGGCCTTGTTGATCGCGCCCAAGGCGACATAGAAGACAAGCGACAGGATGACGAAGGGCATGGCGAGCGTGAAGGCCAGCGCGAAGGCGCGCGAGACTTGCGCCACGCCCCAGTCGCCCAGATCGGCGGGGTTCAGGAAATACCCCGGCGCAAAAAGCTGGTAGCTGAGCAGCAACAGTTCCGTCAGCCGCACATGCAACCCCAGCGTGACCGCCAGCGCAAGGCCGCCCATGACCAGGATTTGCGACATGGCCGGTTGCGGGTCGACCCCTGCGCCGCCGAAGAATTGCGACAGCGACGTGGCTTGCGCGGCGATGGTGCCCGCGACTTGCAGCACGATCACGAAGAGCCGCAGCCCCGCCCCAAGCGCAAAGCCTGCGACGGTTTCGGTGGCGACCAGCCGCAGCAGGTCAAGCGGCGTGGGGGGGAACGGCGGCAGCGACGGGGCAAGTGCGGGGGTGATGATGGCGGTGAAGGCAAGCCCCAGCCCAAGGCGCACGCGGATGGGAATGACCGCCTCGCCAAAGGCGGGCAGCAGGACCATCATCGCGCCGACGCGCAGGAACACGATCAAGGCGGCCTGAAGCGTCGGCCCGTAGCTGTCGCCCAAGGCGGTCAGCAGAGCGACCAGATCGGAACTCATGCGGCGATGGTCCCGACCAGCGAGGGCCGCGCCTCGAACCCGATTTCCTCGTAGCTGAGCACCGGCAGCGCCAGACCCTTGGCGACGATGGCCGTGCGCAGGAACCGCCTGCGGCGCGACGAGGTGACAAGCGCAGGGCTGATGCCGCTTGCGCCGAGGCCCGCCAGTTTCTCGGCAATGCCGCTGGTCAGGCGGCCGAAATCCTCGGGCGGCAGCGCCACATCGGCACTGCCATGGTCGCCTGACAGTTGGTAGGTGGAAAACAGCTCTTCCCATTCGGGGGCCAGTTGCAAAAGCGGAACCGTGCCATCGGGGCGTTTGAGCTTGGAGACAAGCTGGAAGCCAAGGCGTTGGCGCACATGTTCGCACAGGCTTTCCGGGCTGTGGCCCGCGCCGCGCATCTCCGCGAGCGCTTCTAGGATCAGCGGCAGGTTGCGGATGGACACGCGTTCGTCCAGCAGCAGGCGCAGCACGCTGAGCAGCACATCCATCGGCACCTTGTCGGGGATCAGCTCGGACAGAAGGCGCTTGTTCGCCTCGGCGCGGGTGACATCGGTCAGGCTGCCCAATTCGTCCAGCACCCGGTTCAGGCTGCGATAGGTCAGCAGGCGGCCAAGGTTGGATTTCAGCACTTCCAGCAGATGCGTGGCCAGCACTTCGATCGGGGCGACGACTGTCGCGCCAGAGAGCGCCGCATCTTCCTGCGCGCTGCGCTCGATCCAGCGGGCGGGCGCGCGGTAGACGGGTTCCGAGACATCCTCGCCCGGCGCGTCCAGCGTGCTGTCGCTGCCGATCAGCGCCAGAACCTTGTCTTGGCGTAGCCGGTCGCGCGCCTGTTCGACCCCGTGGACCAGGATGGCATAGGTGCCCGCGGGCAGGGTCGCTTCATCCGTCAGGCGGATTTCGGGCAGGATTAGCCCGAATTCGCGCGCGATATGCGCGCGGATGGACGAGATGCGCGCATCCAGTCCCAGACCGGGGTCCAACACCATGGGCACAAGGTCGGGCGCGAATTGCACATGGATCTCGTCAAGGTCCAGCACATCGCCCAGAACCGGGGCCGGGGGCGGGGCGTTGGGTGTGACAGGGTCGGGCACGGCGGCCTGCGCCGCCTTGCGCTGTGCCAGCCACGCCAGCCCGATCAGTGCGCCCGCCCCCGCGATGAAGGGCACGAAGGGCAGCCCCGGCACGAAGGCAAAGAGCGCCATCAGCACGCCCACCGTGGTCAGGGCGGCGGGGTAACGGCCCAACTGGTCG
Organism: Roseibaca sp. Y0-43; assembly: GCF_020667835.1. Classification (GTDB taxonomy): domain Bacteria; phylum Pseudomonadota; class Alphaproteobacteria; order Rhodobacterales; family Rhodobacteraceae; genus Roseinatronobacter. The sequence continues at coordinate 113,989 of NZ_JAFMPR010000005.1, read as the reverse complement.
AAAAGCTGGCTGTCGGTCGCGCCATTCGCTCCGCCGCGTGCCAGCAGAAGTGCTGCCGCGATAGAGATGATGACCGCCGGGATCTGGCTGACCAGCCCGTCGCCCACGGTCAGGATGGCATAGGTTTCGAACGCCGCCCCCAGCGACATATCGTGCATCATGGTGCCGTTTATCAGCCCCATGACAAGGTTCAGAAGGGTAATCAGCAGTCCGGCCACCGCGTCGCCCTTGACGAATTTCGACGCCCCGTCCAGCGAGCCGTAGAAATTGGTTTCCGCCTGTTCGGTCTCGCGCCGGCGCTTGGCCTCTGCGTGGTCGATGGCGCCCGCCGACATGTCGCTGTCGATGGCAAGCTGTTTGCCCGGCATCCCATCGAGCGCGAAACGCGCGCCCACCTCGGCCATGCGCCCCGCGCCCTTGGTGATAACGATGAAGTTCACGATCAGCAGCACAAGGAAGATGACAAGCCCAAGGAATACCGACCCGCCCATGACGAAATTGGCAAACCCCTCGATCACGCCGCCTGCCGCATTGGTGCCGGTATGCCCTTCGCCGATAATCAGCTTGGTCGAGGACACGTTCAGCGACAGCCGCAGCATGAGCGAGGCCAAAAGAACAGTCGGGAAGATCGAGAAATCGAGCGGGCGCTGTATGAACAGCGTGACCGTGAACATGAGGATCGCGAGCGCGAAGGACACCGCCAGCCCAAGGTCGAGCGCCCAGGCCGGGATGGGCAGGATCATCATCACGATCACGGCCATCAGCGCCAGCGCCAGCAGGATCGTGGGTTGGAACAGGGTTTTGGCGTCAATGTTCATGGCGCGCGCTCCGACAGGGGCAGAAGGGGCGCGGACCCCGCAAGGATGGACGCGGGCACAAGAGAGCCGCGCGCGCCGCCGCCCGCGCCCGTCAGCAGCGCGTAGCCGTTCGCCCTGGGGGCCTGATCGGGCCGCGATTGAAGGGGTTGCGCGGGCAGGGGCGACAGGCCGCGCGCGATGGCGTCATAGCGCGCAAGGTAGCGCTGGGCGTATTCTGGCGTGCGCGAGTGATAGGCCCCGACCGCCGCTTTCCAATCGCCCAAGCGGCGGTAATGTGACAGCAGGTAGCGCGCGGCGTAATCGGCGTTGAGCATGGGGTCGAGCATGTCGTCAAGGCTGGCGAAATGCTGCCCGTGCCAGTGGTAATTCAGCTGGAAACAGCCGAAATCGAGGTTGCGCCGCCCGGTGCCGAGGATGGCGCGCGCGGTTTCCGTAGCGTCTGCCTTGCTGGGCAACCAATGGCTTTGCCCGCCCGCGTTCAGCGCCCAGGGCCAAGGGGCCAGACGTCCGTCCTGATTGCGCCCCGTTTCCAGTCGCGCAACGGTGCGCAGCACATCGAGCGGCACGCCATGTTTGCGCGCCGCCGCACTTGCGGCATAATCGCAAAGCGCCGCATCGCTGCGCGCCAGCACGGGCCAGCCAAGGGTGGCCAGCAACAGCGCGATCGCTGCCAGAAAGCACAGCCGAGAGGGTCTGAGGCCAAAACGGGCGGTTCTGGATGCGGGCAAGGCACACTCCGATTCGAACGCTTCTGCGAGTTCAGTATCGGGTGTAGCCCCCAAGGGGTTACGATATGGTAAGCGTCAGGGCAGCAGCGGCGCGATCTTGGGCCAGTGCAGCGACAGCGCGCCCGCGATGGGCAAGAGTGCTGCGGCCGCAAAGAGCGCGTCATGGCGCTTGTCCCAGACGCCCGTATGGCGCGCAAGCCGCGCGACCGCCGGGTAGACCAGCACCGACGCCACCGCTTGCCCCAGAAGCGCACCCGGCAGCCCGGCAAGCGCGGCCCCCGACACGAAACACAGGGTCTGCACCGTGGCACGAATGGCGATCACCCAGAAGAACCGGCGCGAATCGCCGCGCGCCAGTGCGGCTTGGTCATAGGTCAGCACGATCAACGACAGCATTTGCGCGCAGCTTATCATCACGATGATCGGCCCGGCCTCTGCATAGCGGTCGTCATAGAGGAAATCTATCAGCCACGGCCCGATCAGCGCCATGATGGTCAGAAGCGTCATGACCGTGCCCGTCAGCACCATGCGCAGGCGGCGGATCTTGCGGTCATGCTCCCCATCCTTGCCCGCGAACATCTCGCGGTAGGACGGGATCAGCAGTTTCGACATCATGGTATGCGCCATCAGCACCGGGAAGAAGGCGAGGAAATAGGCGATGTTGTAGATGCCCAGTTTCTCTACCGTCAGGAACAGCCCCAGAATGGCGCGGTCGCCCTGCAACAGCACGAAGCCAAAGGCCGAGGATGCCATGATCCAGCCGCCGAAGCGCAACAATTCGCGGCCTGCGTCGCGGTCCCATGCCAGCCGGTTGCGCAGGCCCGACAACAGCGCCCATTCCATGCCCAGCTTGGCCGCGCCCGTGACCAGAACGCCCGCCACAAGCGCCCAGTAGCTGGCATAGATCCATGCCAGCGTGACCATGACCAGAATGCCTATCGCCTGCGAGGCAAGTTCGATCCCCATCACCCGGCCAAGCTGCAAATGGCGCTGGGCGGTGAAAACGCGCGTGGGCGCGGCCCCCAGCATGACCAGCGACAGCCCGCCCAAGGGCAGGATCCACATCAGTTCCGGCGCGTCATAGACCCAGGCCATGGGCCAGGCCAGCGCGCAGGCGATCAGCCATAGCACCACGCCCCGGCACAGGTTCAGCGTCCATGCCGTGTTCAGGAAATCGCGGTCATCGCCGCGCTTGTGTTGCATGATGGATTGCGGAACGCCCGTGTCCGACAGCATGGTCAGCCCGGTCAGAACCATCGCCATCAGCGCCATCAGGCCGAAGGCTTCTGGGAACAGCAACCGCGCAAGGATCAGGTTCGAGGCAAAGCGCATCCCTTGCCCCAGCACGAACCCGCCGGATGTGAAGGCCGCGCCGCGCAGCACGCGGCTCATGAAACTGGCCGTGGGGGCTTGGGTCATATGATCGGTGCCTGCACTCATGGAACTCTGCGTCTTTTGCCTGATTTTGCGGGCAGTCTGCCCGCGAAACCCGGCAATCTTGTGGCGCGGGTCAGGTGACTTTGGCGCGGGTGTGGAATTCGGGGCGGTCCCAGCGCCCCGTGGCCATGATGTCGCACAGCGTATCCGCCGCGCGGGTCACGTCCTTTGGCGACAGGTAAAGCGGGGTGAAGCCGAAGCGCAGAATGTCGGGCGCGCGAAAATCGCCGATCACGCCCTCGGCGATCAGCGCCTGCATGATCGCATAGCCGTCGGGGTGGCGAAAGCTGACCTGGCTGCCACGGTTTTCGGGGGCGCGCGGGCTGGCAAGGGTCAGGGTAGGGCAGGCGGCCTCTACCCGGTTTATGAAGATGCCCTGCAATTCCAGCGAGCGGGCGCGCAGGTCGGCCATGTCCACGCCGTCCCAGACATCCAGCGCGGCATCGAGCGCCACGAGTTGCAGCACCGGGGGCGTGCCCACGCGCATCCGCTCGATCCCGGCACCGGGGCGATAGTCCAGATCGAAGGCAAAGGGTGCTTCATGGCCCAGCCAGCCCGAGAGTGCGGGGCGCACTTGGTCCGCCAAGCGCGGGGCCACATAGATGAATGCAGGGCCGCCGGGGCCGGAATTGAGGTATTTGTAGCTGCACCCGACCGCGAAATCCGTGTCCGCGCCCGCCACATCGACCGGGATCGCGCCCGCCGAATGCGCCAAGTCCCAGACCACCAGCGCGCCCACTTCGTGCGCCTTGGCGATCAGGCGGGCCATGTCATGCTTGCGGCCCGTGCGGTAATCGACCTCTGTCAGCATCAGCACGGCAACCGACGGGTCAATCGCGCCTTCAACAGCGTCGGGGGCCACGGTTTTCACGCGGTAATCCGGTCCCAAGCTGCGGCACAGCCCATCGGCCATATACAGGTCAGACGGGAAATTGCCGGTGTCGGACAGGATGATCCGGCGGTCCGGACGCATCTCCAGCGCAGAGGCCAGCGCCTGGTAGACCTTGATCGACAGCGTGTCGCCCATGACCACGGTGCCGCGGGGCGCCCCGATCAGACGGCCCACGCGGTCGCCCACGCGCGACGGCAGGTCCATCCAGCCCGCGCGGTTCCAGCCGGTGATGACCATCTTGCCCCATTCGTCCGTTACGACCTGCGCCACGCGCGCGGCCACGCCCTTGGGCAAGGGGCCAAGCGAGTTGCCGTCCAGATAGATCACGCCCTCGGGCAGGTCGAACAGGGCGCGGGTGTGGTCGAAATCGGTCATGGGGCTGTCCTTTGGCTGCCGTCCTTCGGTGGCGGTCTTGTCGCGAAAGGTCAAGGCGCTTGCAATTCAGATGCAAGTAATTGAATGTCGCCTCGCGTTCTTTGGGAGGGTTTCAATGCGTTTCATTCTTGTGTCATGTCTGGCCGTTGCGCTTTCCAGCGCCCCGGTTGCGGCCAGCGATCTGGCCGACGAGATCGGCGGCTATCTGGATTTCGCGGGCTATACCGAAGGCATCATCCAGCCCGCGCAGCTGACCGAAGACATCTTGCCCGGTGTCACCTTTGTCGATGTGCGCGGCGCGGACCAGTTCGCCAGCGACGGGATCGAGGGCGCGTTGCATATCGAATGGCGCGAGATTGTCGCGCGTGCCGATGAGCTGCCCGAGACCGGCATGGTCGTCATGTATTGCGACACCGCCGTCCTGTCGTCGCAGGCGATGCTGGTGGCGCGGCTTCTGGGGCATGACAATGTGCTGGTGCTGCAAGGCGGGCGCGCGGCGTTCCAGCCGTGAAGATAACGCTCGATTACCCGCCGGTCTGGCTGCTGGGCGCGCTGGGTCTGGCCAAGGCAGAGGTGGCGCTGTTTGGCCCGGCCTACCAGATCGGCGCGCTCAGCCTGCTGGGCAACGCGCTGTTCTGGGGCGGCTTGGCGATCATGGGGATCGCCGCGCTGTCCTTCCTGCGCGCGCGCTCGACCATCGTGCCGCATGAGGTGCCGGCCAAGCTGATAACGGGCGGGCTATACCGGCTGTCGCGCAACCCCATCTACCTAGCCGACCTGATGCTTCTGGGCGGCCTCGCGCTGGTCTGGGGATCGGTCGCGGGGCTGGTGCTGGTGCCCGCCTTGGCGCGTATCCTAACGCGCCGGTTCATAGAGCCGGAAGAAGCCCGTCTGCGCGCCGCGTTCGGCCCCGAAGCAGAGGCGTTTTTCCAGCGCACGCGGCGGTGGATTTAGTCAGCAGCCTTGACATAGCGACACCAAGTCGCAGATTTCCGACTGCACAGGGCAAGATACTTGCGCGCCCTTGCAAATCGCACGGTTTTCCGCAATGCAGTTTCTGTGAGGAGACCGGGATCGCTGCGCTGCCGCAGTGATCTTATCATAATCTTTAATGGTGCCTTGTGAAATATTCTTGCGCAGGCTATGCAGGCGCAAGATCGAAAAGATCGCGGGCTTGTCCCGCTTCACAGGCGCTATAGCAAGCAAAGGGGGACGACGCGTGAAAGTCGGGGCCTTAAAAGAGATCAAGCCGGGCGAAGCCCGTGTTGCGCTGACGCCGGACAGCGCGGCGCAGTTGCAGAAACTGGGGCACGAGTGCTTCGTGCAATCGGGCGCGGGCGATTTGGCCGGGTTCAACGATGCCACCTATGAAGCCGCGGGCGTGACCGTCGTGGCCGATGCACAGGCGCTGGTCGATGCGGCTGACATCGTCATCAAGGTGCGCGAGCCGGAGCTGGACGAGGTCAAGCGCCTGAAAAAAGGCCAGACCCTGATCTCCTTCTTCTGGCCCGCCCAGAACGAAGCGATGCTGGAAGCCGCCAAGGACACCGGCGCGACCGTGATCGCGATGGACATGGTGCCCCGCATCAGCCGCGCGCAGAAGATGGACGCGCTGTCATCCATGGCCAATATCGCGGGCTATCGCGCGGTGATCGAGGCGGGCAACAATTTCGGCCGTTTCTTCACGGGTCAGGTGACGGCGGCGGGTAAGATCCCGCCCGCGCGCGTGCTGGTCGTGGGCGCTGGTGTGGCCGGTCTGGCCGCGATCGGCACCTCGACCTCTCTGGGTGCGATCACCATGGCCTTCGACGTGCGCCCCGAAGTGGCCGAGCAGATCGAATCGATGGGCGCGGAATTCGTCTTCCTCGAATTTGACGAACCCGCTCAGGACGGCGCTGCGACCGGTGGCTATGCCGCCCCTTCCAGCCCCGAATTCCGCGAAAAGCAGTTGGAAAAGTTCCGCGAACTGGCGCCCGATGTCGATATCGTCATCACCACCGCGCTGATTCCGGGGCGCCCCGCGCCGAAGCTCTGGACCGAAGACATGGTCAAGATGATGAAACCGGGATCGGTGATCGTGGACCTTGCCGCCGAAAAGGGCGGCAATTGCGACCTGACCGTGATGGACGAGCGCGTTGTCACCGACAATGGCGTCATCATCGTGGGCTATACCGACTTCCCGTCGCGCATGGCCACGCAGTCCTCGACGCTTTACGCGACCAATATCCGCCACATGCTAACGGATCTGACGCCCGATAAGGACGGCGTCATCAAGCACAACATGGAAGATGACGTGATCCGTGGCGCGACCGTGACCCATGAGGGTGCGATCACCTTCCCGCCGCCCCCGCCCAAGGTGGCCGCGATCGCGGCCAAGCCGAAGGAAAAGGTCAAGGAACCGACGCCGGAAGAAAAGCGCGCCGCCGAAGTGGCCGCGTTCAAGGCGCAGACCAAGCAGCAGGTCATCTTGCTGTCGGTGGCCGCCGTGTTGTTGCTGGCGGTGGGCATGGTTGCGCCCGCAAGCTTCATGCAGCACTTCATCGTCTTCGTGCTGTCGGTCTTCATCGGCTTCCAGGTGATCTGGAACGTGGCCCATTCGCTGCACACGCCGCTGATGGCCGTGACCAACGCGATTTCGTCGATCATCATCCTCGGCGCGCTGATTCAGGTCGGCTCCAGCAGCTTGCTGATCACGATCCTGGCGGCAGCCGGTATCTTCATGGCGTCGATCAACATCTTCGGCGGCTTCCTCGTGACACGGCGCATGCTCGCCATGTTCCAGAAATCGTAAGGCGGGGGATCACGTTATGGAATACGGATTCACGATTGCGACCTATGTGGTCGCGGCAGTTCTCTTCATCCTGTCGCTTGGCGGTCTGTCGGGCCAGGAAAGCGCGAAACGCGCAGTGTGGTATGGCATTGTCGGCATGGCGCTGGCGGTTGTCGGCACGCTGGTCGGACCGGGGCAGGGCCTGTGGGTCGCGTCCTTGGTGCTGATCGCGCTCGGCGCGGGCGTGGGCTACCAGTTGGCCACCAAGGTCCAGATGACCCAGATGCCAGAGCTGGTGGCGATCATGCACTCGCTGGTGGGTCTGGCCGCGGTGTTCGTGGGGGTCAATGCCGACCTTATGATCAACAGCATCGCCGGTATCTACCAAGAGGCGGGTCTGGTCATGGGCGCGGTCGGTCCCGACGGCTACACCGCCATCGGCCTGCCCAAGGAAATTTATGACGGCCTGTCGTCCTTCGGGCAACTGATCGCCAAGAAGTCCTCGGTCGAGATCACGATCCTTCAGGTCGAGCTGGTGCTGGGCATCTGGATCGGTGCCGTCACCTTCACCGGGTCGGTCATCGCCTATGGCAAACTGGCGGGCAAGGTCGACACTTCGGCCAAGCAACTGCCGGGTGGGCATATCCTGAACGCGGCGGCGGCAATTGCATCGCTGGTGCTGATGTTCGCCTACCTGTCGGGCATGGGCAGCTGGACGCTGGTTCTGCTGACGCTGCTGGCGCTGTTCATCGGCTACCACCTGATCATGGGCATCGGCGGCGCCGACATGCCGGTGGTTGTGTCCATGCTCAACAGCTACTCGGGCTGGGCTGCGGCGGCGATCGGCTTCTCGCTTGGCAATGACCTGCTGATCGTGGTGGGTGCGCTTGTGGGCTCTTCCGGTGCGATCCTGTCCTACATCATGTGCAAGGCCATGAACCGCAGCTTCATCAGCGTTATCCTGGGCGGCTTCGGCGGTGCCAAGGGCGAGCAGATGGCGGTCGAGGGCGAGCAGGTCGCAATCGACGCGGGCGGCGTGGCCAACGCGCTGAACGAGGCCGACAGCATCATCATCGTGCCGGGCTACGGTATGGCCGTGGCCCAAGCGCAGCAGACGGTTGCGGAACTGACCCGCAAGCTGCGCGCCAAGGGCAAAGAAGTGCGCTTCGCGATCCACCCCGTGGCCGGTCGTCTGCCGGGGCACATGAACGTGCTTCTGGCCGAAGCCAAGGTGCCCTATGACATCGTGATGGAAATGGACGAGATCAACGACGATTTCCCCGACACGGATGTGGTCATCGTCATCGGCTCGAACGACATCGTGAACCCGGCCGCACAGGACGACCCGAACAGCCCCATCGCGGGTATGCCGGTTCTGGAGGTGTGGAAGGCGAAACAGGTCTTCGTGTCGAAGCGTGGTCAGGGCACCGGCTATTCCGGCATCGAGAACCCGCTGTTCTACAAGGACAACACCCGCATGTTCTACGGCGATGCGAAGGCCAGCTTCGACCAGCTTCTGCCGCTGATCGATTAAGCGGCAGGCCAGCCAAAACGAAAGCCGCCCCGGATCGGGGCGGCTTTTTTCATGGGCTGACAGCTGTTAAAGCGCGGCTGACGGCGCGACCAGCGCAGCGTCAGGCGGCCTTGTTGACCGTGTCGCTGGACAGGATTTCGATGAACTTGGCCGGGTCGTCATTGGCGCGCAGCTTCTCGCAGATCGCGGGGTTGCGCAGGGTGCGCGACACGAAGGCCAGCGCTTTCAGATGCTCGACACCTGCATCGCGCGGGGCAAACAGCGCGAAGATCAGATCGACCGGGCTTTTGTCGACCGACCCGTAATCCAGCGGGCGGTCTAGCTTCAGGAACACGCCCAGCACGCGGTCGACCTCGTCCAGCCGTGCATGGGGCAGGGCCACGCCATGGCCCACGCCGGTCGGCCCAAGGCTTTCGCGTTCCTGCAAGGCTTCGATCACCGATGTCGCCGGCAGGCCGTAGACGCTATGCGCCATCTCGCCAATGGTCTGGAACAGGCGCTTCTTGCTGGTCGCGGACCCGATGACGCGCAAGGCATCCGCATCCAGAAGCTCTGACATCTGCATCTGTCTCTCCGTTCGTGAAACGCAAATACCGCGCCCGGCCCGAGGTCCGTGGCGCGGTATGCGGATCAGGCTGTGTTATTGCTGAGGGTCAATCCAACCGACATTGCCATCTTCGCGGCGATAGACCACGTTCAGCCCGCCATGGCGTTCATTGCGGAACACCAGAACGGGCGCATGGGCGAGTTCCATCTGCATCACGGCTTCTCCGGCAGAGAGGGACATGATCTTGGTCTCCATCTCGGCGATGATCATCGGTTGCAACGAGTCCGGCTCTTCGCCCGACTCGTCATCGGTCGAAGCCAGCACATACGCCGAAGCGCCCCCGAACTCAACGGGTGTGGTGCGCTCGCGGTGATGATCTTTCAGCCGGCGCTTGTAGCGACGCAACTGCTTGTCCAGCTTTTCGCGGCAGGATTCGAACGCGGCGTAGATCTCGCCCGCTTGCCCGCGCGCTTGCGCTGTCAGGCCGGTGGACAGGTGCAAGGTGGCTTCGCACACCATGTTATGGGCATCGCGCGAGAACACCACAACGGCCTCGGTCGGGCGCTGCTGATACTTCTCGACCAATTCGCCGAACTCGGCCTTTACATGGGTCTGAAGCGCATCACCGATGTCGATTTGTCTGCCGCTGATCTGGTAGCGCATGGGCCACTCCTTCTTGTTATCGGGTCCGGGCCGGGCACTGTGCCGGGCCTGTCCCGCTTGGGTACACCTGCTCTGTCAGGGCCATGCATGGTGGCGTTCCAGCCGCGACAGGCCCGTCCTGTTGCTTGTATTTGGCGACAGATCAGGGGCGTTTGTCAACGGATCGCTACGCGAAAACGGTTAAAACTCAGTCGAGCGCGGGGGCGTCGGACAGTCGGAAATCCTGCCCCAGATAGACGCGGCGCACATCGGCATCGGCGACCACTTCGGCGGGGGTGCCTGCGCGCAGGACGGTGCCGTCATGCAGGATATAGGCGCGGTCCACGATGGCCAGGGTTTCGCGGACATTATGGTCGGTAATCAGCACGCCCAGCCCGCGGGTTTTCAGATCGGCGACCAGCGCACGGATCTCGCCCACGGCAATCGGGTCCACACCCGCGAAGGGTTCGTCCAGCAGCACATAGCGCGGGTCGGCGGCCAAGGCGCGCGCGATCTCGACCCGCCTGCGCTCGCCCCCCGACAGCGCCAACGCGGGCGCGTCGCGCAAGTGCCCGATAGAGAATTCGTCAAGCAACTGGTCCAGCGCGTGCTGCCGCTCGCGCGGATCGCGCAGGCGAATTTCCAGCACGGCGAGGATGTTCTGCGCCACGCTCAGCCCACGAAAGATGCTCATTTCCTGCGGCAGATAGCCCAAGCCCAGCCGCGCGCGGCGATAGAGCGGTAGCCCCGTCGCATCCTGCCCATCTATCCGCACGGTGCCGCCTTCGTGTTTCACGATCCCGGCGATGCAATAGAAACAGGTGGTCTTGCCGCAGCCATTTGGCCCCAGCAGCGCAACCACCTCTCCCGGCGCGACATGCAGCGACACGTCCCGGATGATGACCCGTTTGCCATAGCTTTTTTGCAGCTGCGACACGGCCAGCGCGTCGGTGTCGTCCTCTGGCGTCATGCGCAGGCCTTAGCGGTCGGTCTGGATGATCGTGCGCACCCGCCCTTCGAGGCTGCCCTGACCGCTGCGCAGATTGACCGTCAGCCGGTCGCCAGACAGCACGTTCGGCCCTTGCGTCAGGATGACAGAGCCGCTCATCCGCACGGTGCCCGCGTCTATGTCATAGACCGCGCTGGCCGCTTCCGCCGCTTCCTGCGCGGTCACAAGCGTGACCCCGCCAGACGCTTCCAGCCGCCGGATGCGGGCATTGTCGCCCGGTGCGTAGACCACCTTGATGGTCTGTGCCGCCAGCCGCATATCGCCTTGGCCCAGCACGGCATTGCCGGAAAACACGGTCTCGCCCGTGCTGTTATCCACTTGCAGGCTGTCAGAGCGCACTTCGACCGGCTGGCCACGCACCGCGTTCAGGCCCGCGAAAGACAGGCTTGTGCCTTGCGCCAGCGCAGGGGCCGCGCCCGCGATGCAGGCCATCACGGCGACGATCTGTGCAAATCCGCGCAATTTCGCTCCTCCGGTCATCATGGAATGTATATCAGCCTGACATTGCCCGTAAAAGCAAGCAGATATCCGCCGTCCGCGCCGCCGCTGCGGGTCAGCTCCAGCGCGTCGGCGCTGATTTCGCCGGCGGGCGCGCGGCCCGCGACGCCGCCGCTGCCGGTCAGGCGGGTGCGGTCCAGCGTGGCGCTGAGCGCGCCCAGTTCCAGAACGTAGCCGTCAGAGTTTTGCAGCGTGACCGGTCCGTCCGCCGTCAGCGCCCCGCCTGCCTGGTCAAGCCTGGCGGTGGCCGCGTCGAAGCTGGCGGTGCTGTCATTGGGAAAGGTCAGCTGCCCTTCCGGCGCGACAAAGCTCAGGGTCAGCGGCCCCTCGCCAAGTTCCAACGCCTCTGACCGGACGGATTGCGCCGCGATGGTCAGCGCGGTCGCGTCCTCTGTCACCCCGGCAAAACGCGCGGTGGCGATGCGCGGCTCTCGGGTCATCTGCTCGGGGTCCATGCCCGCGATGCGCGCGGCGCTGTTGGGGTCCACGCTGCGCGACACCAGAAAGATCGTCGATAGCAGCACCAGCGCGCTGAGCGGCAGGCCGATGCGCAAGGCGCGACGCAGGGTCTGGCGCAGCGCGGGCGACATTAGTGGGCGAAAATGTCGGTATCGGGCCAGCCGGCAATATCCAGCGTGGCGCGCGTGGGTAGGAAATCGAAACAGGCCTGTGCCAGGTCGGTGCGCCCCTCGCGGGCCAGCATGGCATCCAGCGCATCGCGCAAGCGGTGCAGGTGCAACACGTCGGACGCGGCATAGGTCTGTTGCGCGTCGGTCAATGTCTGCGCGCCCCAGTCAGAGCTTTGCTGCTGCTTCGAGATGTCCACGCCCAGCAGTTCCGACAGCAGGTATTTCAACCCATGCCGGTCGGTATAGGTGCGCACCAGTTTCGACGCGATCTTGGTGCAATAGACCGGCGCGCAGGTCACGCCGTAGCTATGCGCCAGAAGCGCGATGTCGAAGCGTCCGAAATGGAACAGCTTGACCACATCCGGGTCGGCCAGCAGGCGGCACAGGTTCGGCGCGGGCTTGATCGGCCAAGACACTTGCACCAGATGCGCGTTCCCGTCGCCAGAGGACAGTTGCACCACGCACAAGCGGTCGCGATGCGGGTTCAGCCCCATCGCCTCGCAGTCGATGGCCACGCTCGCGCCCAGGTCCAGCCCGTCGGGCAAATCGTCCTTGTAAAGATGTATCGTCATTGACCCTGCGTTTCCTTTGCGTGCGCCAGTGTTACCCGGCTATGGGGAATTGGCCCCAAAATCAAGGCGCAGCGTGGCGCGCGCCTGCCATGGTCCGGCCATTTTTCCGCGCTAGGGTTATAGGGGAAAGGATCGCTCATGGCCTGGTTGCTTGACCATCGTGACAGCTATTCGCCCGCCGAGAACCGCGCGGATGCGGCGATCCATGTGGCGGGGCTGGTGCTGGTCGGGCTGGGCGTGCCGGTCTTGCTGGGGCTGGCGGTCTACCTTGTCCGCCATGGGGGCGAGGCGCGGCTTCTCTGGGCCACGCTCGTTTACGGGCTGGCGCTGGCCGCGATGATCGGGGCCTCTGCCGTGTTCAACCTGCTGCGAGAGGCGCGGCTGGCATGGCTATACCAGCGTCTGGACCACAGCGCGATTTTCCTGAAGATCGCGGGCAGCTACACGCCGCTGACGCTGATCCCCGGCCAAGGCTTGGGCTTTGCCACCGCGATCTGGCTGACCGCCTGCGCGGGCGTTGCGCTGAAGCTGTACTCGCCGGTGCGTTTCCGGGCCTTGGGGTTGGTCCTGTATCTGGCCATGGGCTGGGCGGGCGTGGCGCTTCTGCCGCAGCTTTGGGGCAGCCTGCCGAAAGCCAGCCTTGCGCTGATTCTGGCGGGCGGTGCGGTCTACACTCTTGGGGTGGCCTTCTACCTCGCGACACGGCTACGCTACCATTACGCCATCTGGCATGTCTGCGTTCTGGTCGCGAGCCTGATGATCTATGCCGCGATCTTGGGGCTGTTGGTCGCGCGCTGGGGACAACTGGTGCCGGTTTGACTCAGATCAGCCCAAATCGCGCAGAATCGTGATACACGGAGCTTGCTGCTTTCCGAAGAAAGGGTAGCTCATGCCGACAGAACAGTATGATTGCACCACCCCCCAAACCTCGCAAGCCTTGCATGATGCGATGATTGCGATGCTCGCCCGGCGGGTTCTGGCCAAAGTCTGTCCCGACAAGCTGCCTGCGGCGAAAACGCCTGCGAAGCGCCCCTGCATGTCATCACGCAAACCGCCACTTTTACGCAGCCATATAATGGGCTGCTAAGGCCAAGGCGTAACCCCTTTGTCCTACTGGTATGCTAGCGCGGGATCGGTCAGTCTGGTCCCTGACACGCAACCGGAGGGGCCATGACGCGCCACGACACCATTCCAGAAATCGCGCTCGATTGGGCGCGCGCGGGCGCAGGGGCCGCGATTGCGACCGTGGTGCAGACATGGGGCTCTGCCCCGCGCCAGCCCGGCGCCCAACTGGCCATCCGGGGCGATGGGCAGATGATGGGGTCGGTCTCGGGCGGCTGTGTCGAGGGCGCGGTCGTGGTCGAGGCGATGGAGGCTTTGGCCGATGGCCGCCCCCGCCTGCTGACCTATGGCGTGGCCGATGACCTGGCGTTCGAGGTGGGGCTGGCTTGCGGTGGCACGATCCGCATTCTGGTCGATCCCATTGGCCCCGATGCCCCCGCGCTGCACCCCGACATGCTGGCCGATCTGGTCGCCGCGCGCGCCGCGCGTCGGCCCGTGGCTTTGCTGACCGATCTGGACAGCTTCACGCGGCGCCTTGCTAGTCCCGATGCGCCCGAGCTGGCCGCGCGGTTCCGCGCCGACCAATCCGGCCCGGATGACGCGGGGCAGATGGTCACGCTGTTCAATCCGCCTTTGCGGCTGGTCATTGTGGGGGCCGTGCATATCGCGCAGGCGCTGGTGCCCATGGCGCGGCTGGCGGGGTATGACCCGGTGGTGGTCGACCCGCGCGATGCCTTCGCCTCTGACCTGCGCTTTCCCGACACGCAGCTTTTGCACGATTGGCCGGACGAGGCCTTGGCCCAGATCGGCCTTGATGCCCGCACGGCGGTCGTGACGCTCACCCACGATAGCAAGCTTGACGACCCGGCGATCATCGCCGCGCTGCACTCTGACGTGTTTTATCTGGGCTGCCTTGGGTCCACCCGCACCCATGCCAAGCGGCTGGAGCGGTTGCGCGCGGCGGGGCTGGGTGACGCCGATTTTGCCCGCATCCATGCGCCCGTGGGTCTGAATATCGGCGCGCGCAGCCCGGCAGAGATTGCCGTGGCAACGCTTGCACAGATCACGCTGGCGCTGCGGGGCGCGAAGTGAGGTTCGGGCCAGTTCCCTTGGCTGACGCGCAAGACGCAGTGCTGGCGCATTCGGTGGCGCTGAAGGATGGGCGCTTGCGCAAGGGCTGCACCCTTGGCGCGGCGGAACTTGCGCGCTTGGCGGCGGCGGGTATCGCGCAGGTCATGGTCGCGCGGCTGGACGCGGGCGACCGGACAGAGGATGACGCGGCGCTGAGCGTGGCCAACGCGCTGCTGGCCTCGGGCGCAGCTCTCAGCTTGCGCGCGGTTGGCACGGGCCGGGTGAATATCGTGGCCGATGCGCCGGGGCTGGTCGCGCTGGACGCGCCCGCCATCCATGCTGTGAACGCGGTCGATCCGGCGATCACGCTCGCCACCCTGCCGCCCTTGATGCGGGTCGAGGCGGGCACGATGGTCGCCACCGTCAAGATCATCCCCTATGCCGTCGCGGGCCAGTCGGTCGAACGGGCCGCAAACGCAGGCCGGGCCGCGCTGTCGCTGCACCGCCCGCACATCCCCCGCGCGGCGCTTGTCATGACCCGCGCAGGCGGCAGCGATCCGGGCGAGAAGGGCGCGCGCGTGACGTCGGATCGCTTGGCACGCTTGGGCGTGGCGATGGACGCGGCCCAGGTGGTCGATCACGACACGGACGCGCTGGCCCGCGCCTTGCGCGCAACCGATGCGCCGTTGATCCTGATCCTGACCGGATCGGCCACGTCAGACCTGCACGACACAGCCCCCGAAGCGCTGCGCCGCGCAGGCGGGACGGTTGCGCATTTCGGAATGCCCGTGGACCCCGGCAATCTGCTGTTTCTGGGTGATATGGAGGGCCGCCCCGTCATCGGCCTGCCCGGTTGCGCCAAAAGCCCCGCGCTGAACGGGGCCGACTGGGTGCTGGAGCGGATCATCTGCGGGCTGACGGTCACGCCTGCCGACATCATGGGCATGGGCGTGGGCGGTCTGCTGACCGAAATCCCCTCGCGCCCGCGCCCGCGCAGGCAGGGGGAGATGGGCGCGCCGTAACCCGCGCGCCCGATACTGGCCCTAAAGGCCCATGCAGTTGGCGTAATAGGTGGTCGTCGCCGGCCAGTCGCTGAACACGCCCACAACGCCCGCTTCTTCGCGCAGCGCGTGCAGGATGGTGAAATAATCGCCATCCGTGTCGGTCGCGCCTGCGACGCTCTGGAAATACCAACCGCCGCCGGTGGTCAGCGGGCCAGAGCGTTCCAACGTCCATGTGATGATGTTCAACCCCGCTTCCTGCGCGGCCTTGGCGTATTCGCTGGCGACCATGTTGCCGTCTGCATCCAGCGTCAGCAGCATCCACATGGGGGGCGCGATATAGCGCACACCCATATCGGCCAGTTCCTGCATCGTCGGCTTGAAGGTGGCGCGGTCGTTGGGGTCGATCAGGCCCTCGTCATCGTCTGATGCCTCATACCGGTCGTCCAGATAGACGGCCTGCGCGCCGAATTCGGGCGTGTTTTGGACCCAGTATTTCACATCATCCAGGTTAAAGCTTTGCAGCCAGACGCGGGCCGGGTCGATGCCGGCGGCGACATATTCATCCACCAGTTTCTGCGCGTAATCGGCTTGGGTGAAGCCGTTGAACGGCATCTCGACCGAGGCCGATTTCAGTTCCGGCGTGAAATCCGCGCCCAAGGCGTCGAACAGGGCGATCGACTCGGCATGGGTCATCAGCGTGGCGGGCTGGGTCGAATAGAGGTCGGTTCGCCAGGTCGCGGTACCGCCAAGATACTCTTCCACGGTGGTCGCGCGACTATTGGCGGCGTCCATCTTGGGCGTCAGGCTTTGGAACTGCGCCAGCGTGAGTTCCGATGTGCGGCATTCGGCGGTGGCGTTCGCATCGTCAGTCGCGGGCGTGAAGGGCGTGACACAAGTGCTTGCCAGATCGGTCGCCAGAATGTTCGTCGTGGTGTGCAGATCGTTCTGCGCGTGGCGGCAGACCAGTTCCAGGTCGGCGGTGAAGGTCACGTCGCATTCCAGAATGCCCGCGCCCATGCGCGCGGCGGCCACGTTCGATTCGACCGTATGCTCGGGAAATTGCAGCGGCGCCCCCCGGTGCCCGATGGAAAACTTCGACGTGGCAGGGGTCTGGCCCATGCAGCTTTGCAGCTGCTCTTTCAGCGGGCCGTCTTCCATTTTGTCGATCAGGTAGAACGGGCGCGGGCCGTAGCTGAGCGCGCCCGGCATGTCTTGTGCCATCGCACCGGTGGCGGTGCTGGCGGCAAGGCCTGCAACGATGAGTGAGGTTTTCAGGGTCATGTCCAAACTCCCAAATTGTTGGATGCGCCCCGCTTAGTTGGTGGCGGTAACAGCCATGTGACGCACCGGCGGCATCCCGCCCGATTGCCGCAGTTGCGCAATCCGGGCTTGCTTTCCGGCACGATCGGCGTAGCTTCTGGAATGACAGGAGGGAGCGCCATGCCAAAGCTCGTCAAAGTCTATCTTCAGCAAATCGCCATCGGGTTCGGCCTGTCCGCCGTGTTTACGGCGATCCTTCTGTATATGAACGTGGGCAACCTTGCGCATCTGGTGTTCAACTCCAGCGACGGATTGCTGGGGCTGTTCCTGATCTTCTTCTTCAACGGTCTGGTCTTTGCGGGCGTGCAATTCGCCATCCGCATCATGCGCATGGGCTACGAGGATGACGATGACGACGATGATCGCGGCACGCCCATTCGCGTGTTTGATGCGGAACCCGTGCGCATTTCGACCCATGACGGGGTGCGCCGCTAAGGCGTTTTGGTGACGGGCGGGAAGGGCGGCAGGCCCGCAGCGACCGTGACGGCGTGAATTTCCGAGAGCCTGAGAATCAGGTGGGCGCCAGATAACACGGCCAGGACCATGCCAGAGCCAGCTCCCTCGGATGTGCGTATAGGCCACTGGAAAAGGGCCATGCACGTGAAGAGCAGAACCTGCCTGACCCTCACGTAGTATGCCACCCGCCCGCAATCAAGCGCGATTGCGGGCTTGACGCGTGTTCATACTTTGTTCATCCTTTCGCCGATGGAGGACCGCACCGATCATCCAACCTCCGCGCCCGGCATTTTGCTGGCCCGTGGCGTGTGCCGCGCGCTGGCGGATCTGGGCTTTGCCCCGATCTGCGAATTCGTCATCGCGCGGGGCTTGCGGGTCGATGTTCTGGCGCTGGGGCCGAAGGGCGATGTGTGGATCGTCGAGTGTAAATCCAGCCTTGCCGATTTTCGCAGCGACCGGAAATGGCAGAATTACCTGCCATGGTGCGACCGTTTCTTCTGGGCTGTCGATGCCGATTTCCCACGAGAGGTCTTGCCCGACGGGCATGGCCTGATCCTCGCCGACCGTTTCGGCGCGGAACTGCTGGAGATGGGAGAAGAGGCGCGCCTTGCCCCCGCGCGGCGCAAGGCCGTCACGCTATCGGTGGCGCGCACCGGGCTGCGGCGGTTGCATCACGCCTGCGATCCCGGTGTGCGGATGTAGCACCCCCGCGCGCAGGCAAAGCGGCGTGCGGGGGCAGGGTGTTTATTGCAGGGCTTCGGACAGTTCCGAGAACGCAGCGGTGAAGCCGATCAGCGACATGTTCAGCGAAACGGTCTGATCCGGGGCCGCGATCGGCACCAGAGACCATGTCGCTTGCGCGCCACCGCGGAAGGCATCGACCTCTGCGGCAGTAAAGCCCACGCGGGCAATGCAGCCGATTGCCGTGCAGAAGGTGAAGGGGTAGCGCTTGGCCGCGCCATCATCGACCTGCATGACAAGCTGTGCGGTCAGCAGCGTTTCCAGCGGGGTCAGGATGGTCGCGCCGGCCGCGGCCTCTTGCCCGGCGGGCAGCGGGAACATGGTGATCTCTGCGGTCGCGTTGCCATCGGCGTCGCGCAGAAGCTGGTACATCTGGCAGGGATCCTCGGCCTCTTCTGTGCGCATGCAGACCAGTTCCCAATCGCCATGGGTGGCGCCGACGTAGCTGGCACCTTCGGCATCGGCGTTGTTGATGACCTCGCCGGTGGACAATTCCATCAAGGAGGGTGCGGGCGCGGCGGCAGGTGCCTCTGCCTCTGGGGCGGGGGTGTCTTGCGCCGCAAGGGGCGCAGCTAGCGACACCGCTGCGCCGAACAGGGCGGAACGAAGTGCAAGAGTACGGATGTTCGTCATGGGATCCCTCGTAGTCCAAACGATTTACGGCGCAATATCATGCGGCTGATGCAGTGTCAGGCAAAAAAACCGCGAGCGGTCTGGCCGGTCCGTGCAAGACCCAAGGACCGCGCGGGCAGAGACCGGTCGCGGCCAAGGGCACGGCACAAATGAAAATAGGGGCCAGACAGCCCCTATTTCTTATTTTTCGTTCTCTCCCTGTCGGACCGGCCGACTATTGAAACGGAGCCTATGGCGAAAAAAATGACCCGTCAACACCTATCGCAGCATATATTTTTCACTTTTTTTGCACGGCTTGACAGCTTGTTACACGGCCCCTTGGCCCAGGCATGAAAAAAGACCGCGCCCAGGGGCGCGGCCAGTCAGACAGGGAGGAAAACACACGACGCGGGGTCACGGTCCCGCGGCATCGTGCCGGTCCAATCTGGCATGAATTGGTAAACAAGCCCTTTCCAAAGCGCAGGTTGCTGGCATAGTTTTGCACCCGCAAGCGGTGTTTCAGCAAAAAGGTGGGCCAGTATGACCGAACACGCACAGGCAATCTTCGTGGGCGGCGGCGGCGCGGACCAGCGCGACCCGCAGGAACTGGCGCTGAAATACGGCAACCGCCACGGGTTGATCGCAGGCGCGACCGGCACGGGCAAGACCATCACCATGCAAATTCTGGCAGAGGAATTCTCGAATGCGGGTGTCCCGGTCTTCCTGACCGACATCAAGGGCGATGTCAGCGGTATGGCCATGGCCGGAGAGCCCAAGGATTTCCTGTTCAAGCGCGCCGACCAGATCGGGCTGGAAGGCTACGGTTTTCGTGAAAGCCCCGTCATCTTCTGGGATTTCTTCGGCGAGCATGGCCACCCGATCCGCGCCACCATTGCCGAAGTCGGCCCGCTTCTGCTGTCGCGGATGCTGGATCTGACAGAGGCGCAGGAAGGCGTCATCAACGTGGCCTTCCGCATCTCGGACGACGAGGGCCTGCCGCTTCTGAACCTTGATGACCTGCGCGCGATGCTGAATTTCCTGGGCGAGAACCAGCGCGAGATCTCGCTGCAATACGGGAATGTCACCACCGCCAGCATCGGCGCGATCCAGCGCAAGCTGTTGGTGCTGGAAAATCAGGGTGCGGCCAATTTCTTCTCGGAACCGGCGTTGGAATTGTCCGATTTCATGCGCGTGGCCCCCGATGGGAGGGGCTATGTCTCGCTGCTTCATGCCGAGCGGCTGATGCGCAGCCCGCAGCTCTACGCGACCTTCTTGCTGTGGCTTTTGTCGGAACTGTTCGAAGAACTGCCCGAGGTCGGCAATCCCGACAAGCCCGTGCTGGTCTTCTTTTTCGACGAGGCGCATCTGCTGTTCAACGGTGCCCCCCGCGCGCTGATCGAGAAGGTCGAGCGCGTGGCGCGGTTGATCCGGTCCAAGGGGGTGGGGGTGTATTTCGTCACCCAAAACCCCGATGACGTGCCCGATACTGTCCTCAGCCAGCTTGGCAACCGCATCCAGCACGCGTTGCGCGCCTTTACCGCGCGCGACCAGCAGGCGCTCAAGAAAGCGTCGGAAACCTACCGCCCGAACCCCCGTTTCGACATTGCCGAAGCCATCCGCGATGTGGGCGTGGGCGAAGCGGTCACGTCCTTTCTGGTGGAAAAGGGCAATCCCGGCATGGCCGAGCGCACGCTGATCCGCCCGCCCGCCAGCCGCATGGGCCCGGCCGATGAGGCGGTCATGCGCAGCGTGCGCGCGCGCTCGCCGATCATGGGTAAATACGAGAACATGATCGACAGCGACAGCGCGCATGAACGCTTGGCCAAACGCGCCGAAACCGCCGCACGAGAGGCAGAGGCGATGCTCGCCCGCGCCGAGCAAGAGGAAGAGCGCGAGTTCAATTCCGCGCGTCGCTACGACCCCTCCATGCCGCGCACGCGCAGCACAAAAAGCAGTTCGCGCAGCAGCACCAGCAGCCGTGGCCGCGAAACCGCGCTGGAAGCGTTCACCAAATCCATGGCGCGCCAGCTTGGCACGAGGGCCGGCAAGTCGATCATGCGCGGGGTGCTGGGCGGGTTGTTGCGCGGGCGATAGGTCTTCGCGCCCCCTTTCGCTTGGCCCCATCCTGCGCTAAAGGCTGCGGTTTGAAAGCGACGGAGCACGCGCCATGAAATTCCTCGATCTTGCCAAGGTCACGATCCGCTCGGGCGGCGGCGGGTCCGGCTGCGTGTCATTTCGGCGCGAGAAATTCATCGAATATGGCGGCCCCGATGGCGGCGATGGCGGGCGCGGCGGCGATGTCTGGGCCGAATGCGTGGACGGTCTGAACACCCTGATCGACTTTCGCTATCAGCAGCATTTCTTCGCCAAGTCGGGCCAGCCCGGCATGGGCAAGGGCCGCACGGGGCGCGATGGCGACAGCGTGGTGCTGCGCGTGCCCGAGGGCACCGAAATTCTGGACGAGGATCAGGAAACCGTCATCGCCGACCTGACAGAGGTCGGCCAGCGTGTGCTTTTGGCCAAGGGTGGCAATGGCGGCTGGGGCAACTTGCAGTTCAAATCGGCCACGAACCAAGCGCCGCGCCGCGCCAATTCCGGCCAGCCGGGGGTCGAGCGTGAAATCTGGCTGCGCTTGAAGCTGATCGCCGATGCGGGGCTTGCGGGACTGCCCAATGCGGGCAAATCGACCTTTCTGGCGGCCACATCGAACGCGCGGCCCAAGATCGCGGATTACCCTTTTACCACGCTGCACCCCAATTTGGGCGTTGTCGGCGTGGATGGGCGCGAGTTTGTCATGGCCGATATTCCCGGCCTGATCGAGGGCGCATCCGAAGGGCGCGGTTTGGGCGACCAGTTTCTTGGCCATGTCGAGCGCTGCGCGGTATTGCTGCAACTGGTCGATGGCACGTCAGAGGACGTGGCCGAGGACTGGCGCATCATCGACACGGAATTGCACGCCTATTCGCCCGATGTGGCGCTCAAGCCGCGCATCATTGCCATGAACAAGATCGACGCGCTGGATGATGAAGAGCGCGCCGAGAAGAAAGCCGCGCTGGAAGCGGTCAGCCACCGCAAGGTTCTGATGCTGTCGGCGGTGTCGGGCGAGGGCGTGCAGGACGTGTTGCGCGCGCTGATGGCGCGGATCGACAAGGGCCGCGAGGTGCCCGAGGAAGAGGGCGCATGGGAACCCTGACACCTGCCACGGCCCTAACTGCCGCGCGCCGCGTTGTGGTCAAGATCGGCTCTGCGCTGCTGGTCGAACAGGGCCAGTTGCGCGAGGCGTGGCTTCATGCGCTGGCCGCCGATGTGGCAGCACTTCGCAAGGGCGGGGCAGAGTTGGTGATCGTCTCGTCGGGGTCCATCGCGCTTGGTCGCGCGGTCCTTGGCCTGCCGCAAGGCGCGCTGGCGCTGGAGCAAAGCCAGGCGGCGGCCTCGGTCGGGCAGATCCGGCTGGCGCGCGCGTATGAAGAGGTGCTCGCGCCCTACGGCATAACCGCCGGGCAAGTGCTGCTGACGCTCGACGATACCCATGACCGCCGCCGCTACCTGAACAGCCGCGCGACCTTGGGCACGCTCTTGGGCTTGGGCGTTGTGCCCATCGTGAATGAAAACGACACCATCGCCACCGATGAAATCCGCTATGGCGACAATGACCGCTTGGCCGCGCAAGTGGCCGTGACCATCGGCGCGGACCTGTTGGTGTTGTTGTCGGATGTGGACGGGCTGTATACCGGCAACCCGCAATCCGACCCGAACGCGCGCCATCTGCCCGTGATCGAAGCAATCACGCCAGAGGTCGAGGGCATGGCAGGCGATCCCTTGTCCCCCTTCAGCAAGGGCGGCATGAAGACCAAGATCATGGCCGCGCGCACCGCCACATCGGGCGGCTGCGCGATGCTGATCGCGGCGGGGCAGGGGATGAACCCGTTGGCCGCCCTGCAAGAGGGCGCGCGCGCCACGGTGTTCTTGGCCCAAGGCGACCCGCGCTCGGCCCGCAAGGGCTGGATTGCCGCGATGAAACCCAAAGGCGCGCTGCATGTCGATGCGGGCGCGGCGCAGGCGCTGGCGCGCGGCAAATCGCTTCTGCCCGCGGGCGTCGTGCGCGTCGAAGGGCAGTTCCACCGGGGCGATGCCGTCAGTATCGTCGGCCCGGACGGCCCGCTTGGCGTGGGGCTTGCAGGCTATGATGCCGCAGAGGCGCGGATGATCGCGGGCCACCAGTCGACCGAGATAGAGACAATCCTCAACCACCCGGGCCGCGTGGCCCTGATCCACAGAGACGAGATGGCGCTATGACCGTGATCAGCCAAGACATGCTAGAGATGGGCACCCGCGCCCGCGCCGCTGCAAGCGTTCTGGCCAGCACCCCGTCGCAGGTGAAAACCAAGGCGCTGATGGCCGCCGCAAATGCGCTTGATGCCACGCGCGCCGATGTGCTGGCCGCGAATGCGCAAGACATGGCGGCAGGCCGCGACAAGGGGCTGTCGGCGGCCATGCTGGACCGCTTGGCTCTGGATGACGCGCGCATTGACGGCATTTGCGGTGCCCTGCGCGCGATTGCGGCGCAAGACGATCCGGTGGGTCAGGTCATGGCCGAATGGGACCGCCCCACGGGCCTGCATATCCAGCGCGTGCGCACGCCCTTGGGCGTGATCGGCGTGATCTACGAATCGCGCCCCAATGTGACCGCTGATGCAGGTGCTTTGTGCCTGAAAGCCGGGAATGCCGTCATCCTGCGCGGTGGGTCGGAAAGTGCGCATTCCTCGCGGGCCATTCACGCCGCTTTGCTGGCGGGCTTGCGGGCGGCGGACCTACCCGAAGACGCGATCCAGCTTGTCCAGACCACCGACCGCGCTGCCGTGGGCGACATGCTGCGCATGGTCGAGCATATCGACGTGATCGTGCCGCGCGGTGGCAAGGGGCTGGTGGGGCTGGTGCAGCGCGAGGCGCGGGTGCCGGTTTTCGCGCATCTGGAAGGCATCTGCCATGTCTATGTCGATGTGGCGGCAGATCCCGCCAAGGCCCGCGCCGTGGTGTTGAACGCGAAAACGCGGCGCACCGGGATTTGCGGCTCGGCCGAATGCCTGCTGTTGCACCGCGACATCGTGGACACGCTGGGCGCGGATATTCTGGCCGATCTGGCCAGCGCGGGTGTAGAGCTGCGCGTGGGCGAGGGGTTGCAGCACCTGCCCGGCACCATCCCCGCCAAGCCCGACGATTTCGGGCGCGAATTTCTGGACATGATCCTTGCCGTGGCCGTCGTCGATGACGTGGCGGGCGCGATTGCGCATATCCAGCGCTACGGGTCCAACCATACCGACGCGATCCTGACAGAGGATGACGGCGCCGCCGCCGAATTTTTCGCGCGGCTGGACAGCGCGATCCTGATGCGCAACGCCTCGACCCAGTTCGCGGACGGGGGCGAGTTCGGTCTGGGTGCGGAAATCGGCATTGCCACGGGCAAGATGCACGCGCGCGGGCCTGTGGGGGCAGAGCAGTTGACCAGCTTCAAATACCTGGTCACGGGCGACGGGACGGTGCGCGCGTAACGGGGCTTAACCGCGCAGCACCGCCATCGCCTCGGCCAGATCCAGCTTGCCGTCATACAAAGCACGACCAGAAATCGCGCCATCCAGCTTCGCCCCGCAATCGCGCAGCGCGATCAGGTCTTCGATCCGCGACACGCCGCCCGATGCGATGACGGGGATGCTGACGGCGCGCGCCAGCGCCGCCGTGGCGTCCACGTTCGGGCCTTGCATGGCACCGTCGCGGTTGATGTCGGTGTAGATGATCGCGGCAACGCCCGCGTCCTCGAACTGGCGGGCAAGATCGGTCACTTCGACATCGGTCTCCTCGGCCCAGCCCTTGGTCGCCACCATGCCGTTGCGGGCGTCGATGCCCACGGCCACCTGTCCCGGAAATGCGCGCGCGGCTTCGCGCACCAGATCGGGGTTTTCCACCGCGACCGTGCCAAGGATGACACGGGCCAAGCCCTTGCTCAGCCAGCCCTCGATCGTGGTCATGTCGCGGATGCCGCCGCCCAGTTGCGCGGGCACGTCCGTTGCGGCCAGGATCGCCTCGACCGCCGCGCCATTCACGGGCGCGCCCGCGAATGCGCCGTTCAGGTCCACCAAGTGCAGCCATTCTGCCCCTTGGTCCACGAAGGCGCGGGCCTGCGCCGCCGGGTCGTCGTCAAAGACCGTGGCTTTCTCCATGTCGCCTTTATACAGGCGCACGCATTGCCCGTCCTTCAGGTCGATCGCGGGATAAAGAATCATGGCACGGCCCTTTCGCATGGTTTGCCCGTTCCATACCGAGGCGCGGGGCAGGGGAAAACCCTTGCCCCTTCATCTTGCCCCAAATACTCAAGATGCGACGCGGGCTACAGGCACTACCCCCCGCCGGATTGCGCTTTCTTCGCCCAAGCGCCCCCGTCCTGCGACCAGTATTCGGCCTGAACCCCTGCGGCGACCATCGCCTTCCACTGGCCACGCGCGTGGGTCAAAGCCGCCTCATCCTGCCCGTCAAACAGGATCCATAACCGTTCCAGCGCGGCGACCTCGGACGCGTCCACCTCGGCGCGGTCCACGGCCATCACGCAGGCGGGCCGGTTGGGGGCGTCGCGCGCGGTGGTCAGCAGGATCGGCTGGTCGGCATCATGCGGCCCGCCTGCCAGCCCATGCGGCAGAAAGCTGTCTTTTGCGCCCAGCCAGAGCTGCGCATCCAGCCATTCCAGCCGTGTCCTGTCCCCGCCACGCAAAGCCACGCGCCAACCTGCGCCCAGCGCGCGGGTCAGAAGCGTGGCGGCGGTCACTTCGACCGGATCGCGCGTCAGGTGGTAGAACATGGCCTTGCCCATGGCCTAGCCCTCGAACTTGGCCCGGATCAGCGCGTCGAGCGTCAGCACACCCCAGCCAGACGCCCCTTTGGGCGCGTGGGCGCTGTCGCCCTTGGTCAGCGCGACGCCCGCGATATCCAGATGCGCCCAAGGCATCCCTTCTGGCACGAAGCGCTCAAGGAACGCCGCCGCCGTGCACGACCCCGCCGGCCGCCCGCCCGTGTTCTTCACATCGCCGATGCGCGAATCGATCTGGCGTTGGTATTCCGCGCCCAAGGGCATCCGCCACGCGCCTTCGCCAACGGCGCTGGCCGCGCCCAAAATATCCGCCGCCAGCGCGTCGTCATTGCAGAACACACCCGCGCGGTCATGCCCCAGCGCGATGATGATCGCGCCGGTCAACGTGGCAAGGTCGATCATGGCGCGCGGTTTGAAGCGGTCGGCGGCGTAGTGCAGCATGTCGCACAGCACCAGACGGCCCTCGGCGTCCGTATTGATGACCTCTATCATGTCACCCTTCATGGAGCGCACGATGTCACCGGGGCGCTGCGCACGCGCATCGGGCATGTTTTCGACCAGACCCACCAGCCCGATGACATGCGCGGGCGCCTTGCGCAGCGCGAGCGCCTGCATCAGCCCCACGGTCACGGCCGCGCCGCCCATGTCCATCGTCATCTCTTCCATGCCCGCGCCGGGTTTGAGCGATATGCCGCCCGTGTCGAACATCACGCCCTTGCCCAGCACGCAAAGCGGTGCGCCATCCGCGCCTTTCCAGCGCATGATGGCTAGTTTGGGCGGGTTGTCGGACCCTTGCGCCACCGCCAGAAGCGCGCGCATTCCAAGGCGGTCCATCTCGTCACGGTCAAGGATTTCAACCTCCAGCCCCAGATCGGACAGACCCGCGATCTGCGCGGCGAAACTTTCGGTGTTCAGCACATTGGCGGGCGCATGAACCAGGTCGCGCACCAGATGGACCGACTGCGCCAAGGCTTGCGCATCGTCGAGCGCCGGCTTCGCGCCATCGGCATCCGTCACAGCAAACAGGAACGCGCCAAGCGGGCCTTTGGGGCTGCCCTTCATCGCCTCGTAGCGATAGGCGCGCAGGCTGGCGTGAAGCGCGATCTCGCGCGCGGGCAGTGTGTCGAGCGCGATCAGCGCCGCGTCTTCGCCCTGCGCCGCGCCAACGCTGTTGCCAGCCTTGCGCAAGTGCTCATCAGTCGTCTTGCGCGGCAGGCGGATGATCTGAAGCGCGCGGGCCGCCATGCCCGCCGGATAGGCCAGTGTCAGCCCCTTGCCGGGGGCCAGCGCCGCAAAGTCCGATGCCCCGACCGCGCGCGCGACCGCGCCCTTGCTCAGCCGGTCGCAGCGTTTTGCCGCGCGCGGCAGGGGCGCGTCCGGGTCGGCGAAGATCACGACGCGGCCCGGATGGGTGGCAAGTTGGTCTAGATCCAGCGTCAGGGCGGTGGGGGGTGTCATGGCGGCTCCGGTGGTTCTTGTTGTGGGGCAAAACCTAGTCCAGTGCCGGGGCGAAGGCCACAGGCTTTGGCCCACTTGCGCCGCCTGCGAGAGGGCGCTACACCTGTTACCGCTAACGGGCCTTGACAGGAGCCACGCCATGACCCCCACCCAGCAAAGTGACGCCGCCTTGGACCTGTGCCGCTTGGCCCCGGTCATCCCTGTGATCGTGATCGACGATCTGGCCCATGCCCGCCCCTTGGCCGAAGCGCTGGTCGCGGGCGGCCTGCCGGTGCTGGAAGTAACCCTGCGCACCGACTGCGCGCTCGATGCCATCGCCGCCATGGCAGAGGTGCCGGGCGCGGTTGCGGGCGCGGGCACGGTGCTGACGGCAGCCCATATGAAGGCCGCGAAAGAGGCGGGCGCGCGGTTCGCGGTCTCGCCCGGCGCGACCCCCGCGCTGATCGACGCAGCGCGCGTGGAAGAAGTGCCGCTTTTGCCCGGCGCGCAAACCTGTTCCGAGGTGATGGCGCTTCTGGAACAGGGCTATCATGTGCAGAAGTTTTTCCCGGCGGAATCCATCGGCGGGGCAGGGGCGCTAAAATCCATCGGCGGGCCATTGCCGCAAGTCACCTTCTGCCCCACGGGCGGGATAACGCCAGAGCTGGCCCCGCGCTACCTGGCGCTTGCGAATGTGGCCTGCGTGGGCGGGTCATGGGTGGCCCCCAAAGCGCTGATGCAAGCAGGCGAATGGGCGCAGATCACGGAACTGGCCCGCGCGGCGGCGGGCTTGCCGCGCTAAGCGCCTGTATCTGCGCGGAACCGCGCCAGCGACTGCTGCATCTCCAGCACCGGCAGCACGTCGGGCAGGGTCATGGCCTGTGGCGACAGGAACAGGATGTTGAACTGGTGTTTGCGCTCGAAATCGCGGGCGACAGGCACCAGCCCCTTGTCCATCAGATGCGCCATCACGTCATGGACCAGCCATTGCCCTTGCCAGAAGGGTGCGCTTTCGACCTCGATCATCATCAGCGCGGTCTTGTCCAGCAGCGCATCCGCGCCCGCCAGAACCTTTTGCGCGGCCCCTTCCACATCGACCCATAGCGCGGCCCGCGTGCCGTCCTGTGCCAGACTGTCCAGCCGCAGCCCGGGCACTGTCACGCTTTCATATTCTGCCTTGGGGTCGTCGCGCAGCATAAGCGACGAGCGGCCCGAATGCACCCCTTGGCGCGAATGCTGGTCGGCGGTCAGCACCTTGAACGTGATCGGGCCATCCGCGTCCGACAGGGCGGTCAGACGGTATTCGACATTTAGCGCGTCGAAATCATGCGCTTTTGCAAAGCGCGCGTGGTTGTGCGGGTTTGCCTCGCACGCGATGACCCGTGCCTTGGGAAGCAATTTGCGGGCGCGCCGCGATCCAGCCCCGTCATGCGCGCCCGCCTCTATGAACAGGTCAGGGGCCACGGCGGGCAAAAGGGCGAAAAACATCTTGCGCAGGTCGGCGGCAGAGCGGGCCCGCGCTGCCCGGTCGCGCAGGTCATACATCGCGGCGCGCGCGCTTAAGGTGGCAAGGGCTTGAGCCGGGGTCATGGGCTGTCCTGAGCGATTTTCCCGCCAGAGTGAAAGGCCCAAAGCGCGCGCGGTCAACCCCTCTTGCACCCTGGGCGCAAACCGTCTAAGGGAAGCGCACTTCACAGGTGGGGGTCGGGCCTTGCGGGCAGAAAAATCCGCTCTGGTCCACCGGTTGAGGCGATCGCCTTGAAACCCCCCACTCAGGCGCAAACCGGAAAGGAACACGTTATGGCGCTTCCCGATTTCACCATGCGTCAGCTCTTGGAAGCTGGCGTTCACTTTGGCCACCAGACGCAGCGCTGGAACCCGCGCATGGCACCGTATATCTACGGCGAGCGCAATGGCATCCACATCATGGACCTGACGCAGACCGTTCCCATGCTGGACGCGGCGCTGAATGTCATCCGCGAAACCGTTGCCAAGGGCGGCCGCATCCTGTTCGTCGGCACCAAGCGCCAGGCCTCCAAGGCCGTGGCCGAAGCCGCTGACCGTTCGGCGCAGTTCTACATGAACCACCGCTGGCTGGGCGGCACGCTGACCAACTGGAAAACCGTGTCGCAGTCGATCCAGCGCCTGAAAGCCCTGGACGAGCAGCTGGAAAGCGGCGCCGAAGGCCTGACCAAGAAAGAGCGTCTGGGCATGGAGCGCGAGCAGGCCAAACTGCAAGCCTCGCTTGGCGGCATCCGCGAGATGGGCGGTCTGCCGAACCTGCTGTTCGTGATTGACGTGAACAAGGAAGATCTGGCCATCCTCGAAGCCAAGAAGCTGGGCATCCCGGTCGTGGCCGTGGTCGACACCAACTGCTCGCCCGATGGCGTGGATTACATCATCCCCGGCAATGACGACGCGGCCCGTGCGATTGCTCTCTATTGCGATCTGGTCAGCCGTGCGGCTCTGGACGGCATGAGCGCGCAGATGGGCGCTGCCGGCATCGACCTTGGCGCGCTGGAAGAAGCCCCGGTCGAAGAGGCGCTGGCCGAAGAAACCGCGTCCGACGCCTGATCGGCTTTTGTCAGGAATTGACATGAAACTGTGACAGGGGCGCGTCATGCCCCCTGTCACATCCTTGATATTCAGGAGTGAATGACATGGCTATCACCGCAGCAATGGTGAAAGAACTGCGCGAATCCACCGGCGCAGGCATGATGGACGCGAAGAAAGCACTGACCGAAACCAATGGCGACATGGAAGCCGCGACCGATTGGCTGCGCACCAAGGGTCTGGCCAAGGCCGCCAAGAAATCGGGCCGCACGGCTGCCGAAGGTCTGGTGGCTGTCGCGGTTGACGGCGGCAAGGGTGTCGCGGTCGAAGTGAACTCGGAAACCGATTTCGTCGCCAAGAACGCCGAATTCCAAGCCATGGTCGGCGGCATCGCCACCACCGCGCTGGGTGTGTCGGATGTCGAAGCGCTGGCCGAGGCAGAGCTGAACGGCAAGCCCGTATCCACCGTGCTGACCGACGCGATTGCCAAGATCGGCGAGAACATGACCCTGCGCCGCATGGCCGTGGTGGAAGGCGACACCGTGGTGTCCTACGTCCACAACGCCGCGACCGAGGGCATGGGCAAGATCGGCGTTCTGGTCGCCATGACCGGCGGCGATGAAGCGTTTGGCAAGCAGGTTGCGATGCATATCGCCGCGACCAACCCGGCATCGCTGGACGAAGCGTCGCTCGACCCGGCGATTGTCGAGAAGGAAAAGCAGATCCAGATCGAGATCGCGCGCGAATCCGGCAAGCCCGAGAACATCATCGAGAACATGATCGTTGGTCGCATGAAGAAATTCATGGCCGAGGTCACGCTGATGGGCCAGGCCTTCGTCATCAACCCCGACCTGACCGTGGCGCAAGCCGCGAAAGAAGCGGGTGCCACGATCACCGGTTTCGTCCGCATGGAAGTGGGCGAAGGGATCGAGAAGAAAGAAGAAAACTTCGCCGAGGAAGTGGCGAAGATGCAGGGGTAAGTCCCGGTCTTTCTGGACAGATTGGCGGCGCTCCGAGGGATCGGGGCGCTGTTTTTTGTTGTGTGAGGGCTTCCATTCGGCGTTATCGTTGGCGTAGCATCAATAAGCCTGTCACTTTTTCATCAATTGGGTAAGTAATTTTGAAAGAAATTGAAATTGACGGCATAGTTCGTGACCTCAAACACCTTGATAGTTTTGTTGTAACGCTAAAGGGGAAAGGCAAGGGCGGTGCAGACTTGCGGGTTTTGGTTCATCTGGGCCTTCACACGATCTCCAGAGCTTGCAAGCCGGGTGAAATTACGGACCTTAGCGATGAGAACGGCAGGCCACGTATCTTTTGCGAAGATCGGTATGCGTTCTCGTTCGGATTACCCGACATAACCAAACGGATGATTGAAGAAAAGTATTTCTGTTGGGTATCCTCAGATCGCAATCGCTCAATGAATTATGCGGTCCTTGATGCTGCGCCCTCGCGTGTTCGCCAGCTAAAAGACGGCGAGCATCAAGTCATCTACTTTTACTTGTATCCTTCGAGAGGTAAGCGCGCGGATGTCGACTTATTTGTTACGAGTTGCCACATGCGTTTTCTGAAATTTGGAGCTATCAAGCGCCGCTATGACCTGCATTCTTTGCTCAGGAAGTGTTATTTCGAGAGTAAAAGACTGCCATAAAAAAGGCTCTTGCCTAAGCAAGAGCCTCTTAAAAATAGAGCGGGTGTGCCTTACCGTGGTGTTCCGGCCTCAGAGGGCGCACATTCAACGGCGACCTTCACAGGAAGCCCCGCTGTCCGTTGATACAATGTCAATTAGCCCCAAACTTGCATAAAAGCAAGTAAAAGCTGCGCACGATGGATTGCCGCAGGGACAAAGTGTCTGAAAATCTAGTGATTTGAGCAGCCAACATAGGCCTCATTTCTAGTTGCACCTTATTTGCCCCCCTCAATGCGCCTCCGCCCAACTCTCCCCTACACCCGCATCCACCACCAGCGGCACGTCCAGCTCCACCACGGGCGCGGCGGCCCCCTCCATCACCTCGCGCACCACGGCGATCACCTCGTCCACGGCGCCCTCTTCCACCTCGAACACCAGTTCGTCATGCACCTGTAGCAGCATCTGCGCGGGAAGGTCCGCAATCGCGCCCGGCACCCGCACCATCGCGCGGCGGATGATGTCGGCGGCGGTGCCCTGGATGGGCGCGTTGATCGCCGCGCGTTTGGCAAAGCCCGCGCCCGGCCCCTTGGTGTTGATCTCTGGCGTATGAATGCGCCGCCCGAACAGGGTTTCCACCCGGCCATGTTTCTTGGCAAATTCCACCGTGTCATCCATATAGGCGCGGATGCCGGGGAAACGCTCGAAATAGCGGTCGATGAAGCCCTGCGCGTCGGCACGCGGAATGCGCAGGTTGCGCGCCAGCCCAAAGCCCGAAATGCCGTAGATCACCCCGAAATTGATCGCCTTGGCCTGACGGCGAATTTCCGGTGTCATCTGGTCCATGGGCACGTCGAACATCTCCGACGCGGTCATGGCGTGAATGTCCTGCCCCTCTCGGAACGCTTGCTTCAAAGCGTCGATGCCCGCGATATGGGCGAGGATGCGCAGCTCGATCTGGCTGTAGTCCAGCGCCACCAGCTTATGCCCTTCGCTTGCGACAAAGGCCGTGCGGATGCGGCGGCCTTCTTCCGAGCGGATCGGGATGTTTTGCAGGTTCGGATCGGTCGAGGACAGCCGGCCCGTGACAGCCCCCGTGATGACATAGGACGTGTGCACCCGCCCCGTTTCGGGGTGGATATGGTCTTGCAGCGCGTCGGTATAGGTGGATTTCAGCTTGGACAATTGCCGCCAATCCAGCACGCGGGCGGGCAGGTCGTGCCCTTCGGCGGCCAAGTCCTCCAGAATGTCGGCGCCGGTCGCGTAGGCCCCGGTCTTGCCCTTCTTGCCGCCTTCCAACCCCATCTTGTCGAACAGGATTTCGCCCAGTTGCTTGGGCGAGCCCACGTTGAATTTCTCGCCCGCAAGCTGGTGGATTTCATCCTCCAACCCCGCCATTTTCTGTGCAAAGGCGTTGGACATGCGCGACAGGATATCGCGGTCCACCTTGATGCCCCGCCGCTCCATCGCGGCCAGAACGGGGACAAGCGGGCGTTCCAGCGTTTCATAGACGCGGGTGACGTGCGACGCATGCAGGCGCGGCTTGAACATCTGCCACAGGCGCAGGGTGATGTCGGCGTCTTCGGCCGCGTATTTCGTGGCATCCTCTATCGGCACGCGGTCGAAGGTGATGGCGGATTTGCCGCTGCCCAGAAGCGTCTTGATGGCGATGGGTTCGTGGTTCAGGTAGCGGTCCGAGAGTGCGTCCATCCCGTGCCCGTGCAACCCGCCATGCAGCGCGTAGCTCATCAACATGGTGTCGTCGATGGGCGCGACCGTGATCCCGTAGCCTGCAAAGATCTTGGCGTCGTATTTCATGTTCTGCCCGATTTTCAGCACGCTCGGGTCTTCCAGAAGCGGTTTAAGCGCGGCGAGCGCGTCCTCCATCGGGATTTGGCCGTCGCTGAGGGTCGGGTCATCGAACAGCCCGTCGCCGCCCGCGCGGTGGGCCAGCGGAATATAGGCGGCGTGGCCGGCTTCGACACAAAGCGAGACACCGACCAGATCGGCGCGCATTTCATCGAGCGCCGTGGTTTCGGTGTCGACCGCGACATAGCCGCGCTCGCGGGCCGCCGCGATCCATGTGTGCAGCGTGTCCAGATCGCGGATGCAGTCGTAGCGGGCATTTGCGAAATCGGGCGCATCGGGCGCATCTGCCTGCGGGGCGGGGGCAGGGTCGGGCAGGGCCGGGGTGTCGGCCCCCAGCGCGTCGGCAATGCGGCGGGTCAGGGTGCGGAATTCCATGCGGTTCAGGAAGTCGAGCAATGTCTCCGCATCGGGCTTGCGCACGGCAAGATCGTCGAGCGTGAACGCGATCGGCGTCTGGTCGTCCAGCCGCACAAGGGCTTTGGACAGGCGCACGGCCTCTTCGGCCTCGGCCACCTTGGGGGCCACGTTGCGCAGCACTTTGAGACGCTCGCGCATGGTGACAAGCTGGGCTGCGGCGTCGTTGCCGCCTGCGGCCAGATCGGCCAGTTCCTTGGGCGAGAGTTCTGCGCCCACCTCTGCCCCTGACAGGGCCGCAACAATCGCCGCCGCGTCGGCCTTGGACCCCAGCTTGACCTTGCGCTCCAGCCGGCCCTCGATTTCGGCCACATAAGCGTCGATCTGCTCGGCCAGTTCCGACAGCGCCGCCTCGCGCGAACCTTCGTCGAAGAGCCGTTCCACCGGGCCGATGGCTTGCAACAGCAGCGATGCCGTGGCCGCCCCCACACCCCGCACGCCGGGAATATTGTCCACGCTGTCGCCCGCGATGGCTTGCAGGTCGATCATCAGTTCCGGCCCCACGCCGAACCATTCGACCACGCCCGCCGGGTCGACAAGCTGGTCGGGCTTGCCCTGCATGCCGGGACGGATCATGGACACGCGGTCATTCACAAGCTGCGCCAGATCCTTGTCGCCGCTGATGATGGTCACGCGCCCGCCCGCCTCGGTGGCCTGTCGGGCAAGGGTGGCGATGATGTCATCGGCCTCATACCCCTCCAGTTCTTCGCAGGCGATGTTGAAAGCGCGGGTGGCTTCGCGGGTCAGCGGGATCTGGGGCCGCAGGTCTTCGGGCATGTCGGGGCGGTGGCCCTTGTAGTCCGAATACAGGTCATTGCGGAAGGTGTGGCTGCCCTTGTCGAAAATCACCGCCACATGGGTGGGCGCATCCGGCCCCTTGTTGCCCTCGACATAGCGCCAGAGCATGTTGCAAAAGCCCGCCACCGCGCCCACGGGCGCCCCGTCCGACTTGCGCGACAGGGGCGGCAGCGCGTGATAGGCCCGGAAAATATAGGCCGATCCGTCAATCAGGTGCAGGTGGCTGTCCTTGCCGAATGTCATCTTGCGCGGTTCCTGTCGGTTGGGCATTCTGGCCCTGATTATCGTTAGGCCACAGGTATTTCACATGCGACTTCTCTGTTCAATCGCGACTCTGTTTGTGCTGGCAAGGGCAGCACATGCGATGGAACTGCCCGACTGCACGCTGATCCCCGGCAGTCCTGATTCGTGCAGCCCAATCGTGGCCTGTATGCCGGGCGAGGGCACCTATTTCGTGGGCCGCGCGGTCGGCTGGGACGAGGGCACTCTGTCGGGCGTCACCAATGGCAGCACCAGTTGCATCGGCACATGGCGTGTGACTGGGCTAGGCGTGGGGCTGGCGCGCTTTGCCTGCGATGACGGGATGGAGGGGCGGCTGCTCTATTACTACCAAGACGGCGAGACGGGCACAGCATCGGGGCGCGGGCTGGTCAGCGGGTTTGGCTGGCTTGAAGCATGGTCAGGCCACAACATAGAGCAATTCCTCGACCAGACAGGCCGCCGGGTGGATGGCGAATTGATGTGTGGCGCGACGCCGATGCTGATCAGCTAACGCTTAGGCCGCGTCATCCGCGAAATCGGCATGGATGAACCGCTTGTCGCAATAGGGGCATTCGACCATGCCGGTGTCATGGCTGATCGACAGCCACACGCGCGGATGGCCCAAAGCGCCTTCGCCGCCGTCGCAGGCCACGCGCATGGCGGTCACGATCTGGGTTTCGGGGGCGTCATGGGTCAGGGGCGCGGGCTTGGCTGCGGTCATGGGGCTGTCCTTGTCGCTGGTGGCTCACTGGCCTAGATACGGGAAGAACCATATCAAAACGGGCGCGCGCGGCAAGACATCTTGGCCCGCCCGGGCAGGAGCGATGATGACCAGACAGGCAATCGAGATCACCGGCCTTCGCAAGACCTATGCCCCGCAAAGGGGCGAGCCTGCGAAACATGCGCTTAAAGGCGTGGATCTGAGCATTCCGGCGGGCAGCATCTTTGGCCTACTGGGTCCGAACGGTGCAGGAAAATCCACGCTTATCAACATCTTGGCGGGACTTGTGAACAAGACTTCGGGGCAGGTGCGCATCTGGGGCTTTGACCAAGATGTGAACCCGCGCCAGTCGCGCGCCGCGATTGGTGTCATGCCGCAAGAGCTGAATATCGACCCGTTTTTCACCCCGCGCGGTGCGCTCGAGGTGCAGGCGGGCCTCTATGGCGTGCCGAAATCCGAGCGCCGCACGGATGAGGTGCTGGAGCTGATCGGCTTGGCCGACAAGGCAGAAGCCTATGCGCGCACGCTGTCGGGCGGGATGCGCCGTCGCTTGTTGCTGGGCAAGGCGCTGGTGCATAACCCGGCGGTGCTGGTGCTGGACGAACCCACGGCGGGCGTGGATATCGAATTGCGCCAAATGCTGTGGGACAATGTGCGCAAGTTGAACCAGCAGGGCATGACCATCATCCTGACCACGCATTACCTGGAAGAGGCTGAAGAGATGTGCGACGAGATCGCCATCATCAACCATGGCGAGGTCGTCGTGCGCGACAAGACCGCGTCGCTTCTGGGGCAGCTGGATGCCAAGACGCTGGTTCTGACGCTGGAAAGCGACACCGCCCTGACCCTGCCTGAAGGTGTGACCCAAGACCGCAAGTCCGACGGGCGCTTGATGTTGAGCTATCGGCGCAGCCAGATCAGCGCAGGGCAAATATTGGCGGCGGTCGCACAGAGCGGCGGCGTGGTGGTCGATGTCACGTCAGAAGAACCCGACCTTCAGGACGTGTTCTTGTCGCTGACCCGTTCGGCGGCGTGATCCGACAGCGACGGGCGCAAATCCATCCAGCCGCAAGCGCGCGCATAGTCGCGCGGGTCGCGCGCGTCCGGCGCGGCCAGCGCGCGGCGTTCCTTGCGCCATAGCCACATGCGCCAGCGCCATTTATACAAGTCGCGGGCGCTGGCCGTGATCTTGATGACCGGGGTTTTGATCGGCAACATCGCGCGCCATTTGCGCGCCATGTAGCGAAACGCGGCCTCGAAATGGCTGTCGAGCGTTTCCTTGTAGCCGTCATTATGGATCAGCGGCAGCGCGACGCTATAGGCACCCAGCCCCTTGGCGCGGGCCTGACAGACAATGTCGGTGCCATACATGTGCCAGCCTGCCAGCCCCTCGTCAAAGCGCAGCCCGGCATCGCGGCGCATGACGATCAGCAATTCGTCAAAGCTTTGCACCGGCACCGGGTCCATCGGCATCAGCCCGGCGATGAAGTTGATCGAACTGGACCAGACCGGCCCGTAATTGCGCGTGTCCATCGCCACGCCGAACGCGCCCAGAAGCGCCCAGTCGGGGTCGGTGGCCGCGACCTGCGCAATACGTTCGCGCAACAGCGCATCCCAGCCCAAGGGCAGGTAGACGTCATGGTGCAGGAACACCACGACATCGGCCTCTGTGCGGTCCAGACCCGTGTTATAGGCCTGCGCGGCCGATGGGGCGTTCTCGACCACCTCCAGCGGATACTGCCCGCTTTCAATGGCGGGCGAACGCAGCAGGTTCTCACGCAGGATTTGCGGATTGTTCGACGCGCAGACAAAGGCGATAGAGGGGGTGCCCATCACCTATGCGGCCCGTTCCGGCTTTTGCTTGCGGATGCTCAGCTTGGTGATCCGGTTGTCCACACGTTCCAGCACGGTAAAGCGGAAGCCATGGAACATGAAGCTTTGCCCTTCTTCCGGGATGGCCTGAGCTTCGTGAATGACAAGACCCGCGACCGTCACCGCCTCTTCATCGGGCAGCGACCAGTCGGCGGCGCGGTTCAGGTCGCGGATGGTCATTGACCCCTCGACCACCACTTCGCCACTGTCCAGCTGGACCAGATCGGGCGCGGTCGGCACGTCGTATTCGTCCTCGATCTCGCCCACGATCTCTTCCAGGATGTCTTCCAGCGTAATCAGCCCGTGCAGCGCGCCATATTCATCCACCACCAGCGCGAAATGCCGCTTCTGGCGCAGGAATTCGCGCATCTGTTCATCCAGCGGCGTGGTTTCCGGCACGAAATAGGGCGCGCGCAACAGCTTGGTCAGGTCCAGCTTGGAAATGGCCCCGTCATCGCCGCCAGAGGCGCCGACCAGCTTGTGCATCTCGCGCACAAGGTCGCGCACATAGAGGATGCCGATGATGTTTTCCGGGTCTTCGCGGTACACCGGCAGGCGCGAATGCGGCGCGTTGATGCAATGCGCGATGATGTCACGAATGGGGTCATCGGCATTGACCACGTCTATCTGGCTGCGGTGAAGCATGATCTCTTCCACCGTGCGCTCTGACAGGTCCAGCGCGCCCAGCACGCGGTAGCGGTCCTCTTTCTCGACCGATCCGGTGGAATGCCCCAGCGCCAGCGTGCCCGCGATTTCCTCGTGCACCGACATGATATGGCTGTCGGGGTCGATATTGACCCCGAAAATCGCGAGCACCCGGCGCACGATGAACCGCACCACCGCCACCACGGGCGAAAAGATCGCCACAACAATTCTCAACGGAGGCGCCACCTTCAGCGCTGCGCGCTCCGGGTTGGAAATGGCGTAGGTCTTGGGCAGAACTTCGGCGAAGATCAGCACCAGAAGCGTCATCACCAGCGTGGCCAGCGCCACGCCGCCATCGCCGAACAGCCGCGTGAACAGTGCCGTGGCCAGCGACGCGGCCAGGATGTTGACCATGTTGTTGCCCAGCAGGATCGCGCCGATCATGCGTTCGCTGTCTTCGGTCAGGATCAGCGCGCTGTCGGCCCCGCGTTCGCCCTTGTCGGCCTGCGATTTCAGCTTGCCGCGGCTAGAGGCCGTCAAAGCGGTTTCCGAGCCAGAGAACAGCCCCGATATGACCAGCAGGCACAAGATACCGCCTGCGGTTAACCAAAAGGCCGTGTCCAGGGTGGCGGCCGTATTTTCCATGTAACTCACGAAGGTTGCTGCGTTGTCCCAATATGTAAGGCTTTGACGCGCGCGCGTAAAGTGGACCCGCGGTCTTGACCGCAGGGCGGCAAGCGGTCATTTGCCTAAGCCATGTTTGCCCAAGACGCGCTTGACCAGATTCTGCAACGATTCGAGTATCTCGAAGCCCGGCTGATGGACGGGGCGTCGGGGGCTGACATGGTGCAATTGTCGCGCGACTATTCGGAATTGAAGCCGGTGGTCGCGCAGATCAGCGCCTACCGGCAAGCGCTTGCCGACCGGGCAGAGGCCGAAGAGATGCGCGCCGACCCGGACCTGCGGGCCTTGGCCGAAGAAGAACTGACCCGGCTTGAGGCAGAGCTTCCAGAGCTGGAGCAATCCCTGCGCATCGCGCTTTTGCCGCGTGACAGCGCCGATGCGAAGCCCGCGTTGATCGAATTGCGCCCCGGCACCGGCGGGGACGAGGCGGGGCTCTTCGCCGCCGACCTGTTGCGGATGTATCAGCGCTACGCAGAGGCACGCGGCTGGCAAGTGCAGACGATCAGCTATTCGGAAACCGAACTGGGCGGCTTGCGCGAAGCGGTCATTCGCGTGGCGGGCGAGGGGGTCTTCGCGCGGCTGAAATTCGAATCCGGCGTGCACCGCGTGCAACGCGTGCCGGTCACGGAATCGGGCGGGCGCATTCACACATCGGCGGCGACCGTCGCGGTGCTGCCCGAAGCCGAAGAGGTCGAGATCGACATCCCCGCCAGCGATATCCGCATCGACACGATGCGTGCCTCGGGCGCGGGCGGGCAGCATGTGAACACGACCGACTCGGCGGTGCGGATCACGCATTTGCCGACCGGCCTTGTTGTCACCTCGTCCGAGAAATCGCAGCACCAGAACCGCGCGATCGCGATGCAGGTGTTGCGCGCGAAGCTTTATGACATGGAACGCCAGCGCGCCGATGCCGAGCGTGCCGATGCGCGTCGTGCGCAGGTGGGCGGGGGCGACCGGTCCGAGCGCATCCGCACCTACAACTTCCCGCAAGGCCGGATGACGGACCATCGCATCAACCTGACGCTTTACAAGCTGGATGCGATCATGGGCGGCGATCTGGACGAGGTGATCGACGCCCTGATCGAGGCTGACCAGACCGCCAAACTGGCCGCGATGGACGCATGACGCGCGCAGGCGTGCTGCTGGCAGAAGGCGTGGCCACCCTGCGCGCGGCGGGGCTGGAGGGTGCGGCAGGCGATGCGCGGGTTTTGTTGGCCCATGCGCTGGGCATTCCGCGCGACCGCCTGACACTGGCTTTGCAGGATGACGTGCCCGCCCCTGCCATGGCCCGCTTTCACGCCGCGATTGCGGCGCGCGCGGGCCATCAACCCGTGGCGCAGATCACCGGCCGGCGCGCGTTTTATGGGCGGGATTTCATCGTCACCCCCGATGTGCTGGACCCGCGCCCCGATACCGAAACCCTGATCGACGCGGCGCTGGAGCAGCGCTTCACCCGGCTGTTGGACCTTGGCACCGGCTCTGGCGCGATCGCGCTGACGCTCTTGGCCGAGCGGCCAGAGACGACCGCGCTGGCCGTGGACCTGTCGCAAGCCGCGCTGGACGTGGCCGCGCGCAACGCGCAGGCGCTGGGGCTGACGGGGCGGGTTGAGATGCGGCGCTCGGATTGGTTTGCATCGGTTGCGGGGCAGTTTGACCTGATCGTGTCGAACCCGCCCTATATCGGCACACCCGAGCTGGACGCGCTTTCCCCCGATGTCCGCGAGCATGAGCCGCGCATGGCGCTTGTGCCCGCGGGCGACGATGGCACGGGGCTGGCCGCCTACCGGGTGATCTGCGCGCAGGCCGGGGCTTTCTTGCGACCGGGGGGCTGGCTGATGTTGGAAATCGGCTATCGGCAGGGCGACGCGGTGCAAGCCCTGCTGCGCGACGCAGGCTTCGATGCGGTCGGTTTGCGGCATGACCTGTCGGGACATCCGCGTGTCGTGATCGGCCAAGCGGCGGAAAAATGATGGTAAATCGGCCATAACCCGCCATTTGCTTGGTTTTTGTCGCGCTTGGGTCTTGTCATATGGTGCCCGACATGGCACCACACTCGCACAGGAAAGGTCAGCACCGCTTTGCTGCGCCTGTATTCCCGATAACCGATTCGCAGTTGGGCCAGTGTTTGGCTTGGCGCGCATCGCCGGAACAGTCCCTATCTGGTTGGACAATTTACAATATGAGATCACCTAGCAAACGCTCGCGTTCGAAGTCGAACCGCCCCAAGACGCTTGGAAATATCGTGAACCGCGTGTTCGACAGCTCCGGGCCCGAAGGCAAGGTGCGCGGCACGCCGCAACAGATTATCGAGAAATACCAAATCCTCGCGCGGGATGCGCAATTGGCCAATGACCGTGTGTCGGCCGAGAATTTCCAGCAACATGCAGAGCATTACACCCGCATGTTGGCGCAGGCGCAGCGCGAGCAGGCGGCAGAGCAGGAAGCCCGCCGCCAGCAACAGGAAGAGCAGCGCGCGCGCCATGACGACCGCTCTCGTCAGAACAATGGCAACAACGGCAATAACGGTCAGAACGGCCATCAGCGCCAGCCCGACCCGTCAGAACAGACCCGCACAGATGCTGAACCCTCTGGCGGTGCGTTTGACGTGGCCGACAACGCCCGCGATCAGGATAGCGGGCTGGTGGTCGACACGCCGGAAAACAAGGCACCGGCCGATGCTGCGGACGCGAAACCGCGCAACAGCCGCAAACCCCGTGCCCCCAAGGCAGAGGGCGAGGGCGGCGACAGCGCCAAGCCCCGCCGCGCGCCGCGCAAACCGCGCGCACCCCGCACCGAGGGCGACACCGCTGCCCCCGCGCCAGAGCTGAAATCCTCAGCCGCGGAATAAGGCTGCAACTACAAGGGCGCGGCGTTTGGCAATATCCCAAGCGCCGTTGCCCCGTTCAGCACGAATTGCACCGACAGGGCCGACAAAAGCAGGCCGAACAGCCGTGTCAGCACCATGGTCCCGGTGCGGCGCAAGATCCGCTCTATCGGGGCTGCGGCGAGGAATGCCAGCAGAACCAGCGCGATCACGGCCAGCATGACACC
Source organism: Roseibaca sp. Y0-43 (assembly GCF_020667835.1). GTDB lineage: Bacteria > Pseudomonadota > Alphaproteobacteria > Rhodobacterales > Rhodobacteraceae > Roseinatronobacter. Next base: position 72,481 of record NZ_JAFMPR010000005.1, on the reverse strand, counting down.
CGAGATCAGCGCCGTGCCTTCCCATGTGCCGCCAGTGTCGTTTATCAGAAGCACCATCGTGGCCATCGCGCCCGGCCCCGCGATCAGCGGCATGGCCAGCGGAAAGACAGACGGGTCATTCGCCAGCGCGCCCGTACCTTCATCCGCGTGGTTCTGGCGGCGTTCCGTGCGGCGGTCGAACAACATGTCGAGTGCGGTCAGGAACAGCAATAGCCCGCCCGCGATCTGGAAAGCGGGCATGGATATGCCGATGAAGCGCAGGAAATCCTCGCCCGCGACGGCAAAGGCCATCAACAAAAGCGCCGCGATGAAACAGGCGCGCAAGCCCACCGCGCGGCGCTGGCGCGCGCTCATGCCTTGGGTCAGCGCCAGAAACAACGGCGCGGTGCCGATCGGGTCGATCACCACGAAGAGCGTGACAAAGGCCGAGATCAGGAACGGAATTTCCAGCATCAGGCGGCCTTGAAATGCTTGGCCAGCTTTAGCCCTTGGCCTTGGTAGTTCGACGCAATATCCGCCCCATACAGCCGCTCTGGCCGCTCTGCCATCCGCTCATAAACCAGACGGCCCACGATCTGCCCATGCTCCAGCGCGAAGGGGGCTTCGTGGCAGCGCACTTCCAGCACGCCGCGCGCCCCCGTGCCGCCCGCCGCCGCATGGCCGAAACCGGGGTCGAAAAAGCCCGCGTAATGCACGCGGAATTCGCCCACCATGGCAAGGTAAGGGGCCATTTCGGCGGCGTAATCGGGCGGGATATGCACGGCCTCGCGGCTGACAAGGATATAGAACGCGCCGGGATCAAGGATGATCTGCCCGGTCTCTGTGTGCAGCTCTTCCCAGAAATCGCGCGGCGGGTAGGCGTCGATGCGGTCCAGGTCGATCACGCCGGTATGGGGTTTCGCGCGATAGCCCACAAGAGAACCTGACGCGGGTTTCAGGTCGACCGAGAAGCCAAGCCCTTGCGAGATGACCGGCTCTCCGGGCACCAGCACCTCGCGCGTGTGCAAGTCGCGCAGCGCGGCATCATCCAGCACCGCATGGCCGCGCCGAAAGCGGATCTGGTTCAGCCGCTGGCCGGGGCGCACCAGAACCGAAAACGAGCGCGGGCAAATCTCTGCATAGAGCGGGCCCTGGTAGCCATCGGGCACCCGGTCGAATTCGGTGCCATTATCGGCAATCACCCGCGTCAGCAGGTCCAGCCGCCCGGTCGAGCTTTTGGCATTGGCGACAGCCTGCAACCCTTCGGGCAGGGCCAGCCGTTCCATCAGTTCCACGACATAGACGCAGCCCTTTTCCAGAACCGTGCCCCCGTCGAGCGCCATTTCGTGCATCTCGAAATCGGCCAGCCGGTCGGCCACGCGGCGGCCCTTGCCTGCCAGAAACGACGCGCGCACGCGCCACGCGCGGCGGCCAAGGCGCAGATCAAGGCTTGCGGGTTGTATCTGCTCTGCCGGGATCGGCGTGTCGGACGCGATTTCGCCCCGCGCGATCATCTCGCGCAGTGTTTGGGATGGCAAAACACCCTGCATCAGCTTTGTCCTTCCGCGCATTTGGCCCTGCTTCGTCTTAGCGAAGCGCGGGGCGGTTGGAAAGGCCAGCCGGGTCCATGGGTTGCAGCGCATTGGCTGCGTTCCTAGGTGTTAGGGTAGTCTGCAACATGAAAGGACACGCAATGGACCGCGATACATTCATAGAGAAGACGAAGGCGCAACTGGACATGTTGAATGCCGAGATCGCCAAACAGGAAGCGCAAATCCGCAGCGCACAGGCCGACGCAAAAGCCCGCTACAAAGAGCAGCTGGAGGATATGAAGGCACAGCGCGACGCGTTCGAGGCCAAGCTGCTTGAGGCGCGCGATGCCAGCGACAAGGCTTGGTCTGACATGCGCGCGGGGTTCGAAGCCGCGTGGGATGACATCGCAACGGCGTTTGATCGCGCCACGAAGCGCTAGGCGTTTTGCTGCAAAGGTAAGAAGTGGTCGGGCTAGCAGGACTTGAACCTACGACCTTCCGTCCCCCAGACGGACGCGCTACCAGACTGCGCTATAGCCCGACAAGCTATGCCCGCCTTCTAACCGATTCAGCGCCGAGGGCAAGGGGCAAATCGGCCAAAACGCGGCTTTCGGCCCCGTAGTTAGTCAGCCCGCGCGCTGATCTTGGCGACCAGCGCTTCCAGCCGGGCCAAGGCGCGCGCGTGTTTTTCCGGGGCTTTCGGCGGGTTGGTGCGCAACGCGTGCGCGATGGCGGAAAAGCGCAAGGGCTGCGCAGGCGCACCCTCGGCGGCGGCATCCAGAAGGGCTGCCAGCGCGGGGGCAGGGCGGGTGTCATCCGGCTCTGACTCTGGAACTGATGCCGCCGGGGGCAGGTCTTGCGCGGTGCTCTGCGCGCCATCCTCTGCCGCCACGGGCGTTGCATCTTCGCCCGCGATGTCTGCTTCGGGTTCGGGCGTGGCTTCGCCTGCGCTTTCCACCTTGTCGGCTGGCTGGGGCGCAGCGGGCGCGACGTCAGCCGCGGGCAGTTCGATCTCTGACACATCTTCCGCCTTTGGCGCGGGCGTCTTGGGCACCAATGTCAGCACGGGCGCGGCGCTGTCTTCCACCACTTCGCCCGATAGGGGGGCCATGGCCGCGACATGACGCGCGCCTTTTTCCTGCAACAGTTTCTGCACGCCGCGAATGGTCATGCCCTGTTCGTGCAGCAGCATCTTGATGCCCGATAACAGGTCGATATCGGCGGGGCGGTAATAGCGCCGCCCGCCCGCGCGTTTCACGGGTTTAACTTGGGTGAACTTGCTTTCCCAAAAGCGCAACACATGCGCCGGGGTTTCCAGGGCATCGGCCGCTTCGCTGATGGTGCGGAACGCCTCTGGTGCCTTTCGCATCGGACTGCCTTACTCGTGACTACTTGGAATTACCTTCGGCGACGCGGTCCTTCATCAGGTGCGAAGGCCGGAAACTGAGAACGCGGCGGGGCGAGATCGGCACCTCTTCCCCGGTCTTGGGGTTGCGGCCCATCCGGGCATTCTTGTCGCGTGTCGAAAACGTGCCGAAGGACGAGATTTTCACCTGCTCGCCCGCGACCAGCGCATCCGAGATATGCTGCAACACGGAATCGACCAGCGAAGCGGATTCGTTACGCGACAGACCCACCTCGCGGAACACGGCTTCGGTCAGGTCCATTCGTGTGAGTGTTTTGTCCGACATGATGCCCCCCCGGCGTTTGCGCTATCCTGCGGGAAAGCAAAATCCGAGTCAATATCAGGGGGTTGCGGCTAGGCGTTAAAGCGCTACCAGCGCAGCACGACGGCACCCCAGCTCAGCCCGCCGCCAATGGCCTCGACCACGATCGCGTCACCGGGTTTGAACTGCCCGCGTTCTGCGGCCACCGACAGCGCCAGCGGGATGGACGCGGCAGAGGTATTGCCGTGGTCCTGCACGGTGACGACGACCTTTTCCATCGGCACACCCAGCTTTTGCGCGGTGCCCTTGATGATCCTCAGATTGGCCTGATGCGGCACGACCCAATCCACATCGGCACTGGTCAGCCCTGCCTTGGCCAGCGCGGCATTGGCGGTTTCGGCCAGCTTCTCGACCGCGTGGCGGAACACTTCACGGCCCTGCATTTTCAGCACACCTGCGGTGCCCGAGCGCGACACACCGCCGTCGACATATAGCAGATCGCGGTATTGCCCGTCCGAGTTCAGATCCGCCCCCAACACGCCCCGATCCTGCGGCGTGCCGTCGCTTTCAACCGCTTCCAGCACCACCGCGCCCGCGCCATCGCCGAACAGCACGCAGGTGCCCCGGTCGGTCCAGTCCATGATGCGCGAAAACGTCTCTGCCCCGATGACCAGTACGCGCTTGGCTTGTCCACCCAGGATCAGCCCGTTGGCATTGGCCAGCGCGAAAACGAAACCCGCACAGACCGCCTGAATATCGAAGGCAAAGCCCTGACGAATGCCCAAGGCCGCCTGCACCTGCGTGGCAACCGCCGGGAAGGTGTAATCGGGCGTCGAGGTGGCGACGATCACCGCGTCGATCTGATCGGCGGCGATGCCGGATGCGTCCAGCGCGCGGCGCGCAGCATGGGCGGCCAGGTCAGAGGTATATTCCCCCTCTGCCGCGAAATGCCGCCGTTCGATGCCCGAACGCGACACGATCCATTCGTCTGACGTATCCAGCGTTTCCGCGAATTCGGCATTGGTCACGACCCGCTCGGGCAGGTAATGGCCGCACCCGCGAATGACTGCGCGCAACATGCTCATGCCTTGTCCTCTGCCTGTTGGGGGTCTTGCGCGGCGGCCTCTATCTGGTCGCGGCCCGCAACGCTGTCCATGACGGCGGTCAGCCGGTGGGCCATGCGGTCCTGAAAGCCCGAGCGCGCCAAGGTAAAGGCCAGCTTGATGGCCGAGGACACGCCCATCGCATCGGCAGAGCCGTGCGATTTCACGACCGTGCCGTTCAGCCCAAGGAACACGCCGCCATTCACGCGGCTGGGGTCGATTCGTTTCTTGGCGCGGCGCATCGGGCCAAGCGCCAGAAGGGCCGCCAGCTTCGACAGGGGCGTCGCGGTCAATTCCTTGCGCAACATGTCCGAGATCAGCCGCGCCGTGCCTTCGCCGGTTTTCAGCGCGACATTGCCGGTGAACCCGTCGGTCACGATGACATCCACGCGTTCTGACGGGATGTCGCTGCCTTCCACGAAGCCCACGAAATCGAACTGGCCGATCTCGGCGGCCTGCGCGATGAGCGTAGCGGCTTCCTTGATCTCTGCCCGGCCCTTGTGGTCCTCTGTGCCGACATTCAACAAGCCCACGCGCGGGCGCGCCACGTCAAAGGCGTTGCGGAAATAGGCCGCGCCCATCATCGCGTATTGCAGAAGCGATTCCTCGTCGGCGCGCACATCCGCGCCCACATCAAGCATGGTGTTGAAACCGGTTGCCCCGCGCGAGGGCCAAAGACAGGCAATCGCGGGCCGATGCACGCCGGGCAGCTTGCGCAACTGCAACATGGATACCGCCATCAGCGCCCCGGTATTGCCGCAGGAAACGGTCGCCTGCGCCGCGCCCTCGCGCTGCGCGCCAAGCGCGTTCCACATAGATGTCTGCCGCCCGTGGCGCATGACCTGCGCGGGCTTGTCATCCATCTTGACGATGTCGGGGCTATGGCTGAGTGTCACCCGCCCGCGCAGGGCAGGGTGGCGTGCGACAAGCGGTTCCAGCACCGCTGTGTCACCATGCAACAAGATTCGAAGCTCGGGGTTCTTGGCGATCGACAGCGCACAGCCTTCGACCACGGCCTGCGGCCCTTGGTCGCCGCCCATGGCGTCCACCGACACGGTAATCGTGCCGGGCTTGGCTATGACGCTGGTATCTGGCGCGTCTGACATCAACGACCCCGACGCGGGACGCGGTTCTTAGGCCGCGTCGTCTTCCAGGTCGACCTCGGTCGATTGTGCGATCACTTCGCGACCATCGTAATGACCGCAGGACGGGCACACATGGTGCGGGCGGCGCAATTCGCCGCAGCTGCTGCACTCGTTGGGGTTCGCGGCCACAAGCGCGTCATGCGAGCGGCGCATGTTACGGCGGGAGCGGGTTACGCGATTCTGTTGAACGGCCATGTCAAACCTCGGGTATCAGTGGCGCGGTGGCAGCCCGTCAAATCCGGGCCGGTTCGGCGCATGTGTCTGTGATTGCGATTTTGGCGCGGGATACACGCATTGTGCTGCGCTTCCAAGCCCTCTTCGCATGAAGGGCGCAAAATACAGTCGTTTTTCGAATGCGCAAGGGCTGAAATCGGCCCGGCCCCGGCCCGTGCCTAGCCGCGATCCATCTTGTCGCGCAGTGCGGCAAGTGCCGCGAAGGGTTTGACCGCCGCGTCATCCAAGGGTGAGTCGCCTTCGGGTGCCGCGCGCAGCACGCCCTCGGGTGCCATCTCTGCACCGCTTGCGCGGGGGAAATCGGGGGCAGCGAGCGCCAGCGCCTCGATCAGAAGGGCCGACAGGTCGATGCGCTGGCCCAGCGGCTCCAGACTGTCATCGAGCGTCATCTCGACCTCTTCGCCTACGGGTTCGTGCCAGTCGGCCACGAAGACCCGGCTAAGCGGCGTGTCGATTCGGGTGGTCACGGGCGCGAGCGTGACGCTACAGGGCTGCACGATGGTCGCGCCCAGCTGGCCCGACAATTCCCAATCCTCGCGGCCCTTGGGGGCCAGCGTGCCGCGAAAGCGCATCTTGCGCAGCGCTGTGAAGCCCAGATAGGCCGCCACGTGTTGCAGTGCCTCGGTGTCGGGTGCCAAGTCCAGCGATTTGGGCTTGCGTCCGTTCAGGCTGGCCACGGCAATCGGCTCTGCCAGCAGGGGCGGGGTGTCCGGTGCGGTCTGGTGCGGGGTGGTCATGGGCTGCATCGCGCCTTTCTGTGAAACGAACCCTATGGCGAAGATATAGTCCCATGGTTTCCATTCTTGAAGTGCTGGGCGTCCTTCTGTATCCCTTTGGCGCAACAGCACGCCTTGATACGGCTTGTGCATGGACAGGGAAGGGCAGGCCAGCCAATGAAACACAGATTTGTCGCGCTCCTTGCCGTTGTGACCGTGGTCCTTGCGGCCTGCACCCCGGTGCAACGCTTTCACGGTTATGCCCCGACCGATGCGGACCTTGCCCAGATAGAGGTCGGACAGGACACGCGCGAGAGCGTGGCCGAGAAGGTCGGGCGTCCCGGCGTCTCTGGCGTGATGCAGGGCGGCGCTTGGTATTACGTGCAAAGCGACTGGATCGAGCAGGGCTGGCGCGCGCCGATGGAAACCAGGCGCGAGGTCGTGGCGATCTCCTTCGACAACCGCGACCGGGTGTCGAATGTCGAGCGTTTCGGCTTGCAGGACGGGCAAGTCGTGGCCTTGTCGCGCCGCGTGACGGCAACCGGGCCATCGGGCCAGTCGGTGCTGCGCCAGTTGCTCAGCGGGCTTGGGCGATTCAACCCGGCGCAAATGCTGGCGCGCAACTAGCCGGGCAGAGGCTCGCATGATGGACCGGTAAGGGCAGGGTCATGGGGGCAGAGGCGGAATTCGCGGAGCTGACCCTCGGACGGCTGACCCTGCGCGCCGTGCGCTCTGACAGTGACATGGCGCAAGTGGCCGATCTGCGCAAAGTGCGCTTTCGCGACAATAAAAGCGCCGATCTGGACGCGTTCGACCCGCTTTGCACGCATCTGCTGATAACCGAAGCGGGCGGCAGTTGCGCATTGGCCTGCGCGCGCCTGCGCCTGTTGGCGGGGCCAGAGATGGACCGCGGCTACAGCGCACAGTTCTACGACCTGGCGCCCTTGGTCGAGGCCGGGATGCGCGCGCTGGAACTGGGGCGGATCTGCATCGCCGATGAGCGCCGGCACGATCCCGACATCCTGCGTATCTTGCTGTGCGGCATTGCCGCCTTTTCCGAAGCGCAGGCGGTTGATCTGCTGATCGGTTGCGCGTCGTTCAAGGGCGACGCGCCCACGCGCCACGGCGCGGCGCTGGGATTGCTGCGCGCGCGCCATATCGGGCCGCACCACTTGCGGCCGCGCAAGCGCGACCCGCTGGCCTTCGACCTGCCCGCGCCCGGCCCCTTGGCAGAGCAGAAAGCGGCGCTGCAATCGGTGCCGCCCTTGCTACGCATGTATCTGGGCATGGGGGGCTGGGTGTCGGACCACGCGGTGCGCGATCCGGCGTTGGACACGCTGCATGTCTTCACCGCCGTCGAGATCGCGCGCATCCCGCCGGGGCGCAAACGGCTTTTGACCGGGATGGGGCAGGGCCGCTAGGCGCGTTTTCGTCTGGTCGCGACTGTCTGACGATTGTTTTCCTGTCGTATCAGGTTATATGCTACCCACTGATTTCCAGAAGGAGGGCGACGCATGGCCCAATCGCTGAAACCCAACCTGCACTCGCTGGACCCGGTCTGGGAACGCATCCGCCTCGAAGCCGAAGCCGCGCTTGCGGAAGAGCCGCTTCTGGGGGGGATGTTCCACTCCTCGGTGCTGCACCACAAGACGCTGGAACAGGCGCTTGCCTTTCGGCTGAGCCAGAAGCTCAGCTCGGCGGAACTGTCCGAGCAGATCCTGCGCGAGATCATGGATGCCGCCCATGCCGATGACCCGTCTTTGGGCGAAGCTGCGCGCGCCGATATCGTCGCCACCTTCGAACGTGACCCGGCCTGCAACCGTTTTCTGAAACCGTTGTTGTATTTCAAGGGGTTCCAAGCAGTTCAGGCCTATCGCATCTCGCATTGGCTGTGCCGTCAGGGCCGCAGCGATTTTGCAAGCCTGATCCAGATGCGCGTGTCGGAATGCTTTGGGGTCGATATTCACCCCGGGGCAAAGATCGGCAAAGGCATCATGATCGACCATGCGCATTCCATCGTGATTGGGGAAACGGCGGTCGTGGGCGACAATGTCTCGATGCTGCATTCGGTCACGCTGGGCGGGACCGGCAAGGAAGACGGCGACCGCCACCCCAAGATCGGCAATGGCGTGCTGATCGGTGCCGGGGCCAAGGTGCTGGGCAATATCCGCGTGGGCGATTGTGCGCGGATCGCGGCGGGGTCTGTCGTGCTGGACGAGGTGCCGCCGCGCAAAACCGTGGCGGGCGTGCCCGCCCGCATCGTGGGCGAGGCGGGCTGTGCGCAGCCCTCGCTGACGATGGACCAGCTGTTTCGCGGCGAGATCTGAATAAAAAGGGTGCGTGCCAAGCTCGCACCCTACACCCCGTGAACCGGGTGTTTTCGTAGGGTGCGTGCTTGGCACGCACCCCTGTCTTTATCAGGCCAGCATCGTGACCGGGTTTTCCAGATAGGCCACGACTTCGCGCAGGAACTCTGCCCCCAGCGCGCCGTCGATGACGCGGTGATCGACCGACAGCGTCATGGACATGACGGTTGCGACCTTCACCTCGCCATCCGCGCCCACCACGGGCTTTTTCACGCCCGCGCCCACGGCCAGGATAGACCCGTGCGGCGGGTTGATGACGGCGTCGAAATTCTCGATCCCGAACATGCCAAGGTTGGAAATCGCCATGGAGCCGCCGACATATTCATGCGGTGCCAGCTTCTTGCTGCGGGCGCGACCGGCCAGATCCTTCATCTCGGTGGACAGCGCCGAGAGCGATTTGAGATGCGCGTCTTTCAGCACTGGCGTGAACAGCCCGCCTTCGATCGCGACCGCCACGGCCACATCCGACGGCTTCAACCGCAAGATACGGTCGCCCGCCCAGACCGCATTGCAGCCCGGCACGGCTTGAAGTGCCATGGCGCAGGCCTTGATGATGAAGTCATTGACCGACAGCTTCACGCCGCGCGCTTCAAGCTGCTTGTTCAGATCGGCGCGGAACTTCATCAGCGCATCCAGTTGCACCTCGCGGCGCAGGTAGAAATGCGGGATGGTCTGCTTGGCTTCGGTCAGGCGGCTTGCCACCGTCTTGCGCATGCCGTCCAAGGCGACTTCTTCGTAGTCGCGGCCTTCATACATGCGCGCGACCATGTCGGCGCTTGGGCCTGTGGGCATCGTGGCAGCAGCGGCCTTGGCGGGTGCTGCGCTTGCAGCAGCGGGTGCGGCGGCGCTGGCCTGCGGGGCCGGGGCTGCGCCCGGTTTCGCATCCAGCACATCCGCCTTCACGATACGCCCATGCGGGCCGGAACCTGCGATCTGGCTCAGGTCCAGACCTTTCTCGGCGGCGATGCGCCGCGCAAGCGGCGAGGCGAAAATGCGACCGCCATCCTTGACCGGGGCAGGGGGGGCGGCCACGGCGGAGCCCCCTGAGCCTGCAGATTCGGGGGCCGCCTTCGTGGCCGCGTCAGCCGCAGGTGCGGCTTCCGGCGCCTTTGCCTGTGCGGGGGCTGCAATGTCATCGGCGCTTTCGCCATCGTCCAGCAGCACCGCGATGGGGGTATTCACTTTCACCCCTTCGGTGCCGGCAGCTATGATGATCTTGCCGATCACGCCTTCATCGACGGCCTCGAATTCCATCGTGGCCTTGTCGGTCTCGATTTCTGCGATGATGTCGCCCGAGGCGACCGTGTCGCCCTCTTTGACCAGCCATTTCGCCAGCGTCCCTTCCTCCATGGTCGGGGACAATGCGGGCATGAGAATTTCTGTAGGCATTCCCGTCCCTCCTTAGCGATAGGTGACTTTGTGCACGGCTTCGACCACTTCATCGGTCGTGACCAGCGCCAGTTTTTCAAGGTTCGCGGCATAGGGCATGGGCACGTCCTTGCCGCACAGGTTGATGACCGGCGCATCGAGATGGTCGAAGGCCTGCTGCATCACGACAGAGGTGATGTAATTCCCGACAGAGCTTTGCGGGAAGCCTTCTTCCACCGTCACCAGCCGGTTGGTCTTGCGCAGGGAGGCAAGGATCGTGTCGGTATCCATGGGCCGGATGGTGCGCAGGTTGATGACCTCTGCGCTGATACCGTCCTTGGCCAGCCGTTCCGCCGCTTCCAGCGCATAGGTCATGCCGATGCCGAAGCTGACGATGGTCACATCGTCACCCGCGCGCTCTATCTTGGCCTTGCCGAAGGGGATGGTGAAATCCTCCATCACCGGCACGTCGAAGCTTTTGCCGTAAAGGATCTCGTTTTCCAGGAACACGACCGGGTTCGGGTCGCGGATGGCTTGTTTCAGCAAGCCTTTCGCATCGGCAGCCGAATAGGGCATCACCACTTTCAGCCCCGGCACATGGCTATACCACGCGGCATAACACTGGCTGTGCTGTGCGCCCACGCGCGCCGCCGCGCCGTTCGGGCCACGGAACACGATGGGGCAGCCCATCTGCCCGCCCGACATATACAGCGTCTTGGCGGCAGAGTTGATGATCTGGTCAATCGCCTGCATGGCGAAGTTGAAGGTCATGAACTCGACAATCGGGCGCAACCCGCCAAAGGCCGCGCCGACACCGATGCCCGCAAAGCCATGTTCGGTGATGGGCGTGTCGATCACGCGTTTCGCGCCGAATTCGTCCAGCAGGCCTTGGGTGATCTTGTAAGCACCCTGATATTCGGCCACCTCTTCGCCCATGACGAAGACATCGCCCGAGCGGCGCATTTCCTCGGCCATCGCATCGCGCAGCGCCTCGCGCACGGTTTGCTTGCGCGTCTCTGTGCCTTCGGGCCAGTCGGGGGTCGCGTCGGGGGCGGGCTCGCGCGCTTGTGCGGGGGCGGCCCCATGCGACGGGCTTGGGTCCGCGCGCCCCTCGGAGGTTTGCAGCGCGGTGGGGGCCGGGGCGGCGGCACTTGTGGCCTGCGCGTCGTCCACGCTTTCGCCATCCTCGACCAGCACGGCGATGGGCGTGTTCACCTTCACACCTTCAGTGCCGGCGGGCACCATGATCTTGCCGATCACGCCCTCGTCGACGGCCTCGAACTCCATCGTGGCCTTGTCGGTTTCAATCTCTGCCAGAATGTCACCGGCAGAGACGGTATCGCCTTCCTTCACCAGCCATTTGGCCAGCGTGCCTTCTTCCATCGTCGGAGAGAGGGCGGGCATCAGGATTTCGGTTGCCATGCGTTCTTGTCCCCCCAAATCACACGTTCTGCGGCACATCGGCCGCGTAAATATCGGTCCACAGCTCGTCCAGCGCGGGTTCCGGGCTTTCCTTGGCGAAATCGGCAGACTCGTTGACGATGGTCTTGATGTCTTTGTCGATGGCCTTCAGATCGTCCTCGGTCGCGTGTTTGCCTTGCAGCAGCAATTCGCGGACATGCTCGATGGCGTCACGCTCTTCGCGCATCTTCTGCACCTCGTCGCGGGTGCGATATTTCGCGGGGTCCGACATCGAATGCCCGCGATAGCGATAGGTCATAATCTCTAAGATATACGGGCCTTTCTTGGCGCGGCAATGCGCCACGGCCTTCTCGGCCGCGGCTTTCACGGCCAGCACATCCATGCCGTCCACTTCCTCGCCCGCGATGCCATAGGCGGCACCCCGTTCCCAAAGCGAAGGCGATTTGGTCGCGCGCTGCACGCTGGTGCCCATGGCATATTTGTTGTTCTCGATCACGAAGATCACGGGCAAGGACCACAGCATGGCCATGTTATAGGTCTCGTAAACCTGGCCCTGGTTCGCGGCCCCGTCGCCGAAATAGGCGAAGGTCACGTTGTCATTGCCTTTATACATGTCGGAAAAGGCCAGACCCGCGCCCAGCGGCACCTGCGCGCCGACAATGCCGTGGCCGCCATAGAAATGCTTGTCGCGGCTGAACATGTGCATAGAGCCGCCCTTGCCCTTGGAATAGCCGCCCTCGCGGCCGGTCAGCTCTGCCATCACGCCCTTGGGGTCCATCCCGCAAGCCAGCATATGCCCGTGGTCGCGGTAGGATGTGATGCGCTTGTCACCCTCTTTCGCGGCGGCCTCCAGCCCGACAACCACGGCTTCTTGCCCGATATACAGGTGGCAGAACCCGCCGATCAGGCCCATGCCGTAGAGTTGGCCCGCCTTTTCCTCGAAGCGGCGGATCAACAGCATGTCGCGGTAATAGCCCAGCAATTCTTCTGCCGAGACATTGGATTTCGGTGCCGTTTTGCGTGTCGCCATGCCCGGTCACTCCTCCCGTAAAGACAATAGTTCAACGTTAAACGACTACTTATCGCATATTTTTTCAGGTTGCGAGGGTTTTATGGCAAATCCGCCATGCGCCGGGCGCAAGGCTGGGGGGCGAGCGCCCCATGTGCCCTTTGTGCAGGCAATAACTGTTATTTGACCGGGGCGATTGCATCATGTGTTAAGCATTCTTGCAAATGCTGCGGGCTGTGGTAGCGTGCAACCATAACATGTATAACAGGTGTATGAATTCCAGCCTCACCAAAAGAACATCGAGCAGGAGAATCGAAGGTGCAGAAATTCTGGAACAGCGTTTTCAAAAGTGCGAACCGTCCACGCTGGTTTTTCGTGATGCGGCCAGAGGTGGCGATGACCCATGCCGCCTTTCCACGCCGCACGCGCGAGTTGAATGTCTGGCGCATGTCTTCGGCACTGGGGGTGGACATGGTCGGCGCGATCAAGGCGGGCAAGTTGACCCAAGACGCGCCGCTGGACCTGTTGCAGTCCATCACGCGCCGTTGCGCGGCCTGCCACCGCGCTGACGAGTGCCTGGCCTTGCTGATCCAATCGGGCGACAAGTTGGGCGCCGCGCCAGACTACTGCCGGGTCAAGAACCGGCTGGCGGCGTTGTTGCCGGATCAGGCGTGTCCGGCGGCAAAAGACCCGCGGAAAGGTCGGGCTTCGTGACCAGCGCATCGGTGGGCGGCGCGCGCATCAGGTCGCGCGCGTAATTGCCCAGCCGGGTCGGGTCGCGGCCCGAATGCGCGCCGATGACCAACAGGTCCGGCTGCCATTCTTCCATGCGAAAGCGCAGCACTTCGTGCACGCCGCCGGGCACGATCTCTGGCAGGGGCATGTCGGGGGGCAGATCCTTGCAGCGCATGAACGCGGCGCGCCGCTCTTCGGCGCGTTGCAGGTCGCGCGCGCGGGCGGTGGCGCTGTCGGTGGCCGCGCGGGGTAGGGCATGGATGGCGTGGAACGCGGCGCCGGGCGCGATGCGGGCCGCCTGTGCCAGCCCGCGCCCACAGATCGGATCGAAGCTGAGTGCGCCCAGCACGCGGGCATAGGGCTGGACCGGATAGCGCTGGGCGACCAGCACCGGGCAGTCCACACCCAGGGTGATCCGCTCCATCGTGGTCATGCGCAGCGTGTCCAGAACGCGGCGTTCGCGGTGCAGCCCGAGGACCACCAGACCGGCGCCCAACTGTCGGGCCAGCGCGATCACGCCCTCTGCCGGGGCCGCGTCGAGGATGTGCAAATCCTCTGCCCGGCCACCATGCTCGACCAGCGCCTGTGCCAGATGGTCGGGCGCGGTCCGTGCCAGACGCAGGCGAAAGCGGGCGGCGCTGGGTTTGCGCACATGCACCAGAGCCAGCCTTGCGCCCCAATGGCGGGCGATCAGCTGGGCGCGGCCCAGCACGGCGCGCGAGCGCTCGGTGCCATCGGTCGCGGCAAGGATGCAGCCGCCCGTCACCATGCCTTTTGCTTCGCGGCCAAGGCCTGCGCCGCGGCGGCGTCGGGCAGTTCAGGCGCGAAATGCGCGCGCTGGTTCAGTTGCGGAAACCGCGCCGACAGGTCGCGCGCGAAATCCTCGGGCAGGCGCGCCACCGTTGCCCGAGACACGAGCAGGCTTTCGGTCGGCACGCCTTCGGCATAGATGATCTGGTGGTCGTCGAACACCAGCGCATGATAGGTGGCAAAGCCGCCTTCGCGTTGCTGCACGCGGTCGCCATCGACCAGGTAGCGGGCTTGCACCAGCGCCTCGGACCGGCCATGCGCCGCCAGCCCACCACGCTGATAGAGGAAGATGCGTTGCAGCGGCCCGACGGATAGCGGGCCAAGATTGCCCAACAGCCCCGGCGGCAGGCGCACGGGCGCAAACAGCCCCACGGCGCGCACGGTGATCTTGCCCACCCATAGAAGCGGTTGCGCGCCATTGTCGCGGGTCAGCACGTAATCGCCCGCCTCCAGCGTCTCTATCGGGACAAGCTGCCCGTCGCCCGCCATGATCCGCGTGCCTGCGCAAAAGCTGCCGAAGACCAGTTGCGACAAGCGCAGCCGGGTCTGGCCGGGGTCGATGCCGATCAGCGCATAGCGCGCATCCCGGCGCAGCGGCGAGAGCGGCAGCAGCGCCAGCCGGCCCCCTATATCCAGAAGCAGCGCGTCCAGCACCTCGTTATCCTGCGCCATCAGCCGCAGCTCTGCCAGAACGGCGACCGCCCCCGCGAAACCGCCCTCTGGGGCGGTGTCGGCGATGGTGATCGCGTCCTCGGTGATCTTGAAGGTCACGGTGCTGGGGCGCGCGCCCTCCAGCAGTTCATACACGTCGCCTGTGCATAGCAGGTCGGGCGGGCCAAGCGGCTCGCCTTCGTTGATGCCCCAGAACGCCCGCAAGGCGGACGCATCGAAGATTTCGCAATCGTAATGCGTCATGGCAACCCACATCCCTGTCCGCGCGCGAAACCGCGCGCGCCCAAGATCACGTTAGCGCAAGAGGCCGCTCACTCCAATGGGGTTCCATGCGGGGCGGTGGTCAGCGCGCGCGGGTCCAGACGGATTCGCGGCAGATGCCCAGCACGCAGCCCGACACGCCAAGGCTGTTGCCGCGCAATTCCATCTTGGCGTTATAGGTCTTGCCCCGGTCGGGCGCGTAGACCTTGCCGTCGTCATAGGCGCCGTTGCCCTCTGGCACCATGTCCCAGACGATGGCGCGGCCGATATTGTCGGACGGGATGGGCTGGCCATTCGGGCCGAAGGCCGCAACCAACCCGCCGCAGATACGCCCGTTGGAACAGGTCTGGATCTGCACATGGCCGAAATTGCCGTTGTCATCGGGGGCGGTTTTCCACAGCCCGTGGCTGGGGTCGGCCAAGGCGGGGGCCGCCATCAGGGCAAGGGTTGCAAGGGTGGCCAAGGTGGTGCGCATGATGTCTCTCCTCCCAAAAAGACGCATGTTGGGATGAAGCGCGCGAAACCGGCTTCGGGCAAGTGCGACCTAGGGTCAACCGACGCAACGTCACAAAAAAACGGGGCCGTGTCTGGCCCCGTTTCGTGATGGTTATCGCGTGGGTCAGCGCGGTTCCGACATCAGCCCGCGCACAAGCGCCCAGCAGGCCATTAGAAGGACGATCGCAAAGGGCAACCCGGTCGAGACGGACGCCGCTTGCAGCGCCGCCAGACCGCCGCCGAGTAGCAAGGACGCAGCAACCAGCCCTTCGAAGATCACCCAGAACACGCGCTGGCTGACAGGTGCATTGATCTTGCCGCCCGCCGTGATCGTGTCGATCACCAGCGACCCCGAGTCCGACGAGGTGACGAAGAACACGATCACAAGGATGATCGCCAGCACCGAGGTAATGCTTGCCAGCGGCAGTTCCGACAGCATCCCGAACAGCGACAGTTCCGGCACATAGCTGTCGATCACGTAAGCAAACACGGCCGCTTCCGATGCGCTGTCGATCAATTGCTGGATCGCGGTGCCGCCGAAGGTTGTCATCCATATCGCAGAGGCGAGTGTCGGAATAATCAGCACGCAGGTGATGAATTCGCGCACCGTGCGGCCCCGGCTGACGCGGGCGATGAACATGCCGACGAAGGGCGACCAGCTGATCCACCACGCCCAGTAGAACGCGGTCCAGCCTTGGCGGAAGCCGTCATCTTCGCGGCCCACCGGGTTCGACAGCGCTACGACTTCGCTGAAATAGGCGCCGATATTGCCAAACAGGTTGCCCAGCAGCGTCAGTGTCGGGCCGACCAGCAGCACGAAGATCATCAGCAGCAGCGCAAGGCCCATATTGACTTCGGACAGCACCTTGACCCCGCCGTCCAGCCCCCGCAGCACCGAGATGAGCGCCATGCCGGTGATGATGCAGATCAGGATGATCGAGGTGGTGATGCTGGACCCAAGTTCCGGGGCGTCGAACACGAAGCCCAGACCGGCCGACGCCTGCTGTGCGCCGAATCCGAGAGACGTGGCCAGACCGAAGAGCGTGGCAAACACCGCCAGAATGTCGATGATGTGGCCCGGCCAGCCCCAGACTTTCTCGCCAAAGATGGGGTAGAAGATCGAGCGCACGGTCAGCGGCAGACCCTTGTTATAGGCGAAGAGCGCCAGCGACAGGGCCACGACCGCGTAGATCGCCCAAGGGTGCAGACCCCAGTGGTAGATGGTCGATGCCATCGCCAAACGCCGCGCGGATTCGACCGTTTCCGGGTCTGCCAGCGCACCTTCGACAATGCCCAGATCGCCGCCGAGCGGGTTATCGCCCCAGGGCGTGCCGAAATAATAGACCGGCTCCAGCACGCCGAAGAACATCAGGCCAATGCCCATGCCTGCGGCAAACAGCATCGCGAACCAGCCCAGATAGCCATAATCGGGTGTCGCGTCTTGCCCGCCGATCCGGACCTTGCCCAAGGGCGAGATCAGGATACCAAGGCAGACGATGACGAAGATATTCGCCGCCGACAGGAAGAACCAGTCGAAGCTGGAAGTCAGGAAACCGCGGAGCGCCGTGAAGGCAGGGCCGACCGCGTCCTGAAACATCAGGGTCAGGATCACGAAGGCCACGACCACAAGGCCCGACACGACGAAAACGGGGTTATGAATGTCCAGCCCGAACGGGCCGATTTGCGGGGTTATGTTGTCTTGTCCGATCTCGTAATCGGTGTCGATCACCTCGGACGCCCCTTCGGGTTCCGGGATCGCTTCAATGTCGGTATCTTCTTGTGACATGCAATGTCTCCTTCTTGGCCACGATGGGTGGCTTGGGTGCGGCGACGGCTGTCAGCGCACCAGAAATACGGAAATATCGGCGCGCGCGGCAATCGTGTCGCCATGCCCGGCCCAGATGTAGTCTAGCGCGTTGGGCGCATGGGTCTGCATGACGACAAGATCGCCGCCCAGCTCGTCGATGGCGCTCAGAAGCGTCTTGTCCGTGTCGATGCTGGGGTCATGGCTGACACAGGTTTTCGACGTGGCACTCAGCCCATGGGCAGCGCCTTGGTCAGCTGCGAACTTGGCCAGTTTCTCTGCATATTCGGTCGGGCTATGCGCGCCCGGTCCGGGGGCCGTGCCGGTCACGCCGACATAGCAAATTTCGGCTTTGTAGTGCTTGGCAAGGTCTGCGGCTGTCGCAAGCGCCTTGGTCAAGTGGTCGATATGTGACAGATCGACCGGAAAGATGACTTTCCGATACATGGTCCCTCCATGCGGTTATTTTTATGATCGCTGATGGCTAACGCTAACACGGGGTTGGGGGGTGCATGCAACCCCAGCGACACGAAATTGTCTGCCAGCGACATTCCTTTGGTGCCCTCTCGTCTTTCCCATCGCGCGCGCTAATGCTACTGCTGCACAGGTGAACAAACGGGAGGATCGAGATGGATCTGGGTATCGCAGGCAAACGCGCGCTGGTTTGCGCAAGCTCCAAAGGGTTAGGGCGCGGCTGTGCCGAAGCACTGGCAGCGGAAGGTGTGCATCTGGTGCTGAATGCGCGCGGGGCAGAGGCGCTAGAGGCCACCGCCGCCCATATCCGCGCCGCATATGGGGTAGAGGTCGTGGCAGTTGCCGCCGACATCACCACCGAAGATGGGCGCGCCAAGGTGCTGAAAGCCGCTGGCGAGGTGGATATTCTGGTTAATAACGCGGGCGGCCCGCCACCGGGAATGTGGTCCGACTGGGAGCGCGACGACTTCATCAAGGCGCTCGACGCCAACATGCTGACGCCCATCGCGCTGATCAAGGCACTGGTGCCGGGGATGATCGATCGGGGCTGGGGCCGGGTTGTGAACATCACCTCTGGGTCCGTTAAGTCGCCCATCCCGGTTCTGGGCCTGTCGAATTCGGCGCGCGCTGGGCTGACGGGCTATGTGGCCGGCACCTCGCGGCAGGTGGCGGGCAAGGGCGTGATCATGAACAATCTTTTGCCGGGTATTCACGACACCGACCGCGCGACCTCGCTCGATCAGGGCGTGGCCAAGGCCGATGGCAGCACGATTGCCGAAGCCCGCAAGAAGCGCGAAGCCACCATCCCCGCAGGCCGCTACGGCACAGCGCAGGAATTCGGTGCGACTTGTGCGTTCCTGTGTTCGCAATATGCGGGCTTCATCGTGGGGCAGAACCTGCTCTTGGATGGCGGGGCGGTGAATGCCACGCTCTGACTGGCGCGACACGGGCCTCTTGGTGCTGACGGCGGCGGCCTTTGGGGCCGCACCCCTTCTGATTGCTCTGGCGGTGCAATACTTCCCGCCGCTGACCTTGGGCGCGTTGCGGGCAGCCCTTGGCCTGCCGCTGCTGCTGATCGTGGCGGGGTTGATCGGCAAACCCGGCTGGAACGGCATGGAAGCGGTCGTCACGGCCCTTGTGGGCGGCTTGCTGGTTATCGCCGTGCCCTTCGTCACTTTGGCAGTGGGGCTGCAATACATCCCGTCGGGCATGGGCGGGTTGCTTTACGCCACCATGCCCATTTTCACGCTGGCACTGGCCGCGTTGTTCCTGCGGGACGAGCCTGTCACGCTCGAGCAATCCTTGCGCATCGCGCTGGGCTTGGGGGGCGTCGCGCTTATCGCGGGGCCGTCCTTCGTGGGCAATTCGCTGGGGCAGGCGGGGGTCGGCACGCTGTTCACTCTGCTTGCGCCGCTCAGCTATGCCGCGGGCAATGTGTGGTTCCGCCGCCGCAAGCCGGTGTCGCCCTTGTTGCTGAACGCCGCGATGTTCGGGGTCGGCGCAGTTGCAACATGGCCGGTGGCGCTGCTGGTGGATGGGCGCGTCACGGTCGAACCATCGGGCACCGTGATCGGCATATTGATCGCCCTGATCGTGCTGGCCACCGTCGCGCCCGCGATCCTGAACTACATGCTGGTGCGACAAGTGGGGGCGAACCGCGCCTCGCTCGTGATGTTCGTGATGCCGGGGTTTTCGGTGCTGTTGGGCATGGTGTTCTTGAACGAACGCCTGCCGTTTCTGGCCTTCGCGGGTCTGGCTTTGGTCATCCTTGCCGCGCGCGGGCCGATGCCGCGTGTTGCGCGGCGGCGAGTGGTTGCGTCGTAGGGCGCGCGGTTTCCGCGCGCCCCCGTTCCAAGATCAGGCTTTGCCCTTGTAGATATCGACAAGCTTGCCCAGCATCTCCAGCGCGTCCTCGCGCGAACGCTGGAAGCTGTTGCGCCCGATGATCGACCCGTTGCCGCCACCGTCGCGGATGGCGCGGGCATCGTCGAACACCGCGTCTGCCCCCTTGGCGGCCCCGCCCGAGAACACGATCAACCGACGCCCGTTCAGCGACGATTGCACGCAATGCTTGACGCGCGCCGCTTGGGTCGAGATGTCGATCTGCTGCTCTTCATAAACCTTCTTGGCCTCTGGCAGCATCAAATGGTCGGTGCCCAGCTTGATCTTGATGATATGCGCGCCCAGAAGCGCCGCGATATGGGCAGCATAGGCGGCCACGTCGATCGCGGTCTCGCCATCCTTGGTCACGGCCTCACCGCGCGGATAGGACCAGATCACGGTCGCCACACCCTTGGCGGCGGCTTCGCGGCGCATCTCGACGATCTCTTCGAACATGTCGAGTGCGCAATCACTGCCGGGGTAGATGGTAAAGCCGATGGCCGAACAACCCAGACGCAGTGCGTCATCCACGGATGCTGTGATCGCCTGGTTCTTGCCCGCCGTGCCCGACATGAGCGAATTGGCGCTGTTGACCTTCAGGATAGTCGGGATCTGGCCCGCGAATGTGTCGGCACCGGCCTCTAGCGGGCCGAGGGGCGCGGCATAGGCGTTCAGGCCTGCGTCAATTGCCAGTTGGTAATGGTAATGCGGGTCATAGCCCGCCGGGTTCGGGGCAAAGCTGCGCGCCGGGCCGTGCTCGAACCCTTGGTCCACCGGAAGGATAATCATCTTGCCGGTGCCGCCCAGCTTGCCCTGCATCAGCATCCGGCACAGATTGGCCTTCACGCCGGGCGTTTCGCCTTCGTAATTGGCAAGAATCTTCTGAACGATGCGGGTTGCGCGCATGGGGCTTCTCCTCTGCGGATTTGGGTCTGGAACGGGGTTAAGGGGCGCAATGTGGCAAAACAATGAAGTTAGCGCGTGACACCACGAAGTTAGCGCAACCAACGGGGTTTGAGGCGCGCCGCGCCGCCAATCCAGCCGGCCAGACATGAAAAAAGCCCGCGCAAGGGGCGGGCTTTTGTGGTCAGCTTTGACCTGTCAGAACGGAATTTCGTCATCCATGTCGGACGGGCCGGACGGGCCGCCATAGCTTGACCCGCCGCCGCGGCTGTCGCCGTAATCGGGGCCGCCACGATCATAGCCGCCACCGCCCATGCTGCCGCCACCCGCGCCGCCGCCATCGCGCCCGCCCAGAAGCGTCAGCTCGCCCTTGTAGGGGCGCAGCACCACTTCAGTCGAATAGCGGTCGGCACCGGACTGGTCCTGCCATTTGCGGGTTTCCAGCTGGCCTTCGATATACACGCTCGACCCTTTGCGCAGGTATTGCTCGGCAATCCGCACCAGCGGTTCCGAGAAGATCGCGACCGTGTGCCATTCGGTGCGCTCCTTGCGCTCGCCCGTGGCCTTGTCGCGCCATTGCTCCGACGTGGCAATACGCAGGTTGCACACCTTGCCGCCGTTCTGGAAGCTGCGCACTTCCGGGTCGCGCCCCAGATTGCCGACCAGAATGACCTTGTTGACCGAGCCTGCCATGTGAATTCGTCCTTTGTTCGCATCCGTGACGCCATGCGCCATATTCCCCGCGCATGGTAAAGACCGGGTAAACGGGTGCAAGCGGTTTTCTTGGCCGCGCTTTCGATCTATATTGCCGCCAAACCTTGGGGATGGGTGATGCGGAATCTTGTTCTTGTCAGTGTCATGGTCTGTTTGGGCGCGCTGGGCGCGCAGGCGCAGGGGTTGAACCTGTCGTCCAGCGGGTCGGTGTCGAGCGATCCGCTCGACCGCATCAAACGCGCCAGCCGCGTGATCGACGGGCGCATGTCAGAGCAATACTCGGCCTCTGTCCGGCTGCTGCCGAACCATGAAGAGGACGAGGAGGACACCAACACCCTGATCCCGCGCTATAGCGGGCCGCAATCGGGCGAATATGTGCAACTGGCCCGCGTGGCCGCGCGCAACAACAACGTGCCCGAAGACCTGTTCCTGCGCCTTGTGCATCAGGAAAGCCGGTGGAATTCGGGCGCGGTGTCGCACAAGGGCGCGATCGGTCTGGCGCAGCTCATGCCCGGCACCGCCGAATTGCTGCGCGTGGACCCGAACGACCCCGCGCAGAACCTGGAGGGCGGCGCGCGCTACCTGCGCATGATGTATGAACGCTTCGGCAATTGGCGGTTGGCGCTGGCGGCCTATAACGCCGGTCCCGGCGCGGTCGAACAGCATGGCGGTGTTCCGCCGTTTGACGAAACGCGCAACTATGTGGCGATCATTCTGGGCGCGGGCTAAGCCGGGTCACTGACGTTGCGGAAGGTTCTGTCGCTAATCGCAATCCTTGCCGCGTAATCCTGACGTGACGGCTTGTCTTTTCGCGCCCGCGCGGTGCACTCTCTGCCAAAAACGGAGAGGACATGCCCCAACTCGACACCGATTTCGTGCGCGCGCATTTCCCGGCCTTTGCCGAGGCCGACTTGCAAGGCCAGTATTTCTTTGAAAACGCGGGCGGGTCTTATACCTGCCAGCCCGTGATCGACCGGCTGACACGGTTCTACCACAGCCGCAAGGTGCAGCCCTATGGGGCCTATCGCGCGTCCGAACTGGCGGGGGCAGAGATGGACGAGGCGCGCACGCGTCTGGCGGCATTGATGGGCGTGCAGACCGAACAGCTCAGCTTCGGCCCGTCCACCACCGCGAATACCTATGTTCTGGCACAGGCCTTTGCCGAAAAGCTGGGGCCGGGTGATGCGATCATCGTGACCAATCAGGACCATGAAGCGAATTCCGGCCCGTGGCGGCGCTTGGCCGCGCGCGGGGTCGAGCTGCGCGAATGGCAGATCGACCGCGACTCTGGGCATCTGGACGTGGATGCGCTTTGGGCGCTGGTGGATGAGCGCGTGAAGCTCGTGGCCTTCCCCCATTGCTCGAACGTCGTGGGAGAGGTGAACCCGGTGGCCGAGATCTGCGCCGAGTTGCGCAAGGCTGGTATCTGGTCGGCGGTCGATGGCGTGTCCTATGCGCCCCATGGCTTTCCCGATCTGGGCGCGCTTGGGGCCGATATCTATTTGTTTTCAGCCTATAAAACCTACGGGCCGCATCAGGGGATCATGGTGCTTTCGCCCCAGATTTGCGACTGGTTGCCCAATCAGGCGCATTATTTCAACGCCGATGTGCCCTATAAGCGTTTCACGCCCGCTGGCCCCGATCATGCGCAGGTCGCGGCCTGTGCGGGCATGGCGGACTATATCGACGCGCTTTTCGCGCATCATTTCCCCGGCACCGATGCCGCGCCCGCCGCGCGTATGGCTGCCGTGCATGACCTGATGCGCGCGCATGAAACGGCGCTGTTGCAGCCGCTTCTGGACTATCTGCGCGCGCGTAATGATGTGCGGTTGCTTGGCCCGACCGTGGCCGCTGACCGCGCGCCCACTGTCGCCATAACCCATGAACGCCCCGGCCCAGAGCTTGCGAAAACGCTGGCGCGCGCGGGGATCATGGCGGGCGGCGGCAGCTTTTACGCCAACCGCGCGCTGCAAGGGCAGGGGATAGACCCAAATCATGGGGTGTTGCGACTGTCATTCGTGCATTACACTTCGCAAGCAGACCTTGACCGGCTGCTCTCGGCCCTAGATGGGCATTTGTGAAACTGCGAAGAGCGGAAACGTGACCGACACGCCCCCGATTATCCTGTGGCTGCGCCGCGATCTGCGGCTCAGCGACCACCCGGCCTTGCATGATGCGGCCCGCTCCGGCCAGCCGGTCATTCCGGTGTTCATCCATGATGACGAGGTGGCAGGCCTTGGGGCAGCGCCGAAATGGCGGCTGGGGCTGGCGGTTGCCCATATGGGCCGCGCGCTGGCCGAGAAGGGGTCGAAGCTGATCTTGCGGCGCGGCGCGGCCTTGGACGTGTTGCGCGATTTGGTGGCCGAAACGGGGGCCAAGCGCGTGGCCTGGACGCGCGGCTATGCCCCCGACCAGATTGCGCGTGACACCAAGGTGAAATCGGCGCTCAAAGACGATGGGCTGGAGGTGCAAAGCTACTCCGGCCATGTGTTGTTCGAGCCTTGGGATGTCGCCACCAAGGATGGCGGGTTCTACAAGGTGTACACGCCCATGTGGCGCGCGGTGCGGGACCGCGAGGTGCCAGAGCCGTTGCCAGCGCCCTCGCAGATCGCTGCGCCCGCTAAATGGCCCGATAGCGACCGGCTGGACGACTGGCAGATGGGCCGCGCCATGAACCGGGGTGCCGAGGTTGTGGCGCAGCATATCCATGTGGGCGAAGACGCCGCGCGCGGGCGTCTGGGCGCGTTTCTGGCGCACCGGGTCGCGCGCTACAAATCCGAGCGTGACCGGCTGGACATGGATGCCTGTTCCGGCCTGTCCGAAAACCTGACCTATGGCGAAATCAGCCCCCGCACCATCTGGCACGCGGGATGGCGCGCCTTGCACGAGGGTCATGCGCAGGCCGAGGATTTCCTGAAAGAACTCGTCTGGCGCGAATTCGCCTATCACCTGATCTACCACACCCCGCGCTTGGCGACGGAAAACTGGCGCCCGGAATGGGACGGGTTCCCGTGGCGGGGCGAGGGGGACGCGGTGCAAGCCTGGCGGCAGGGGCGCACGGGTATCGAAGTGGTCGATGCCGCGATGCGCGAGTTGTATGTCACGGGCCGGATGCATAATCGCGCGCGGATGCTGGTCGCCAGTTTCCTGACCAAGCATCTGCTGGTCGATTGGCGGCTGGGCCGCGACTGGTTCGCCGAGTGCCTGGTCGATTGGGATCCGGCGGCGAATGCCATGGGCTGGCAATGGGTGGCAGGCTCCGGCCCCGATGCCGCCCCCTATTTCCGCATCTTCAACCCAGACACGCAGGCCGAGAAATTCGACCCCAAAGCGGCCTATCGCAAGATGTGGCTGGCCGAATCCAGCCGCACGCCGCCCGCGACCGCGCTCGATTTTTACAAGGCCTGCCCCCGGTCTTGGAAACTTTCGCCGGACGACACTCGTCCCATGCCTGTGATAGACCTGAAAGACGGGCGCGAACGGGCGCTTGCGGCCTATCACGACCACAGAGAAAAACAAAAACAGGAAGACATGGCGCATGAATGACCTCGCGTTTGCGAACGGCCCGAAAGGCGAGATCCTGACATCGCTGGAGGGGCTGACCGACCTGCCACGCTATTTCGCCGCCGCCTTCGCCATTGGCCAGAAGCTGAACAAGGGGCGGCTGGATGTACGCTTGCCCGATGGGCGGGTGTTCCGGTTGCAAGGCAAGCATCCGGGCTATGTGGCCGAGTTGGACGTGCACGACCCGGACCTGTTCGCGCGGCTGATCCGCGAGGGGGATCTGGGCTTTTCCGACGCCTATCTGGAAGGCGGGTGGAGCACCCCGGACCTGCAAGCGCTGATGGACCTTCTGGCCGATGACAACCCCGCGCTCTATGACGAAGTGCTGCCGATGAAGGCCGTGCGCCTGGTGGAAAAGTTCCGCCACTGGCTGCGCCGCAACCACAAGACGCAGGCGCGCAAGAACATCTCGTATCATTACGATCTGGGGAATGATTTCTACAGCCTTTGGCTGGATGACAGCATGACCTATTCCTCGGGCATCTTCACCACCGGGCAGGAAAGCCTGGAGGCTGCGCAGGAAGCGAAATATGCCGCCATGGTGGACCGCATGGGCGTGAAGCCGGGCGATCATGTGCTGGAAATCGGCTGCGGTTGGGGCGGTTTTGCCGAATATGCCGCCGCCAAGCGCGGGCTGAAGGTGACGGGTCTGACGATCTCTCAGGCGCAGCACGATTACGCGGTCGCCCGGATGGAACGGCTGGGCCTGTCCGACAAGGTGGACATCCGGATGCAGGATTACCGCGACACGCGCGGGGAATTCGACGGCATCGCCTCTATCGAGATGTTCGAGGCCGTCGGCCAACGCTACTGGCCGACCTATTTCAGCGCCGTGCGCGACCGCCTGCGCCCCGGTGCGCAAGCGGTCATCCAGATCATCATGGTGCCCGATGCGCGGTTCAAGCACTACAGCAGCAACGTCGATTTCATCCAGAAGCACATCTTCCCCGGCGGGATGCTGGGCGCGCCCGGCCCGGTGCGCAAGGTCGCCGAAGAGGCGGGGCTGAGCTATGTGGACACGCATGATTTCGGGCAAAGCTATTCCGAAACGCTGCGCCGCTGGCATGACAGCTTCACCGCGCGCTGGGACGAAATCTCGGCCATGGGCTATGACGAACGCTTCAAACGCATGTGGGATTTCTACCTGACCTCTTGCGCGGCGGCGTTCCGCGGGGGCGCGTGCGATGTCACGCAACTGGTGTTGCAACGCCCCTAAGCTCGGTTAGACTGGGCGCATCTGCAAAAAGGGTGCGCCCATGCAAGACATCGACGACGACCGCGACACCGCGCCTTTGGACAAGCTGACAGAGCCTTTGGGTCTGCGGCTGGTCTATATGCTGATCATCGGTGTCATGCTCAGCTTCGCGCAATCGGTGCTGGTGTTGCTGGCGGTGATCCAGTTCGTCATCATCCTGATCGACAACCGCCAGCCCAATGCAAGGCTGGCCGATCTGGGCTGCATGGTGGGCGCGTGGGTCGCCAAGGCCGCGCGCTACATGGTGGGCGCGACCGATGCGAAACCCTGGCCGTTCCGCGAGATGGACTGACGCCTACAGCAGCAACATCGTCGCCAGACCCAAGAAGGCGAAAAAGCCCACGACATCGGTCACGGTGGTCACAAATGTGCCAGAGGCCAGCGCCGGGTCCACGCCCAGCCGGTCCAGAAGGGCAGGCAGGCCAATGCCCGACAGGCCCGCCACAACAAGGTTGATGACCATGGCCGCCGCGATCACGCCTGCGAGCATCATGGACCCGAACCAGACATAGCCCACCACGCCCATGACCACGGCGAAGATCACGCCGTTCAAAAGGCCCACGAAGGTTTCGCGCCGGATCACCCGCCACACATTGGCGCCCGTCAGGTCGCGCGTGGCCAGACCGCGCACTGCCACCGCCATGGATTGCGTGCCCGCGTTGCCGCCCATGGACGCGATGATCGGCATCAACACCGCAAGCGCCACAAGGGTTTCGATGGTGGCTTCGAAAATGGCGATGACCAGCGACGCGATGATCGCGGTGCCAAGGTTCACCCCCAGCCATGGCAGGCGCTGCCACGTGGTTTCCAGCACCCCGTCCGACAGGCTGCCTTCGCCCGCGCCGGCCATGCGCAGCAGGTCTTCTTCGTGTTCTTCGTCCAGCACCGCCATGGCGTCGTCAATGGTGATGACACCGACCAGCCGGTCATCGGCATCGACCACGGGGGCCGAGATCAGGTGATACTGGTTGAACGCATAGGCGACATCGCCTTCTTCCTCGTCAAGCTCGAAGGTGCGGAAGCTGTCTTCCAGAATGTCTGCCAGCGCCGTGTCGCGCTTCGAGGACAGAAGCCGCCCCAAGGTCACATAGCCCGTGGGCACATGCTCTGGCGTGACCAGAAACACGTGGTAGAACTGGTCCGGCAGGTCGTCCGCCGTGCGCATCAGGTCGATCGTCTGGCCCACCGTCCAATCTTCGGGCACGGCCACGAATTCGCGCTGCATCAAGCGCCCGGCGGAATATTCCGGGTAGCTGAGCGCTTGGCGCGCGGCGTCGCGCTCGTCTTCTTCCAGCGCCTCGAGGATGACGTCGTGCTGGGATTCGTCGAGGTCTTCCAGCAGGTCGACCACATCGTCCGAATCCATGTCGCGCACGGCTTCGGCCAGAACCTCTGGGCGCAGGTAGCCCACGACCTCGTCGCGGATATTCTCGTCCAGTTCCGACAGGATGTCGCCGTCAAATTCGGTGCCATAGAGATGCACCAGCGCGCGGCGCTGCTCTGCCCCGATTTGTTCCAGAATATCGGCAATATCGGCCGGGTGCAGCGGGTCGAACAGCTCGAACACGCGTTGGGCGTCCTGATCCTCGACCGCCTTGCGCAACTGCGGCAGATCGAAGGATTCCAGATCGAAATGATCGTCTTCGGTCGAGACGTCTTTGGGATCGTCGCTCATCCGGCCCTCCTGTCGCGCGCGTCGCTTCGGCGGGTATCTACAGCCTTTGCCGCAAAAGTCGACCGCTCTCGGGCTGGATTGGCGCGCATGTGGCAGATGTTGCCGAAAAACCAAGGCGGGCGCTCCCTTCATGCCCGATGAATGCGCGCGCCATGCCTTGCAGGGGGGTGGGGCAGCGCCTAAGTCTTTGTCAAACCAATCGGAGTAGCCCATGTCCCCTTTCTCGCACCCGCCCATCGCCCGCCCCCTATTCGACCTGGACCGCCCCAAGGGCGGCAAGGATCTGGGCGATTTGCCGGTCTGGGATTTCTCCAGCCTGTATCCGTCCGAAGAAGCCCCCGAGATCGCACGCGATTTCGACTGGCTGGACCGCGAATGCGCAGCCTTCGCCGCCGATTACGAGGGCAAGCTGTCGGGGCTGGATGCGGGCGCGCTGCTGGACTGCGTGACCCGTTACGAGAAGATCGAGCAGGTCGCCGGGCGGCTGATGTCTTTCTTCGGCCTGCGCTACTACCAGAACACGGTCGATCCTGCCCGCGCCAAGGCGATGTCCGACGCGCAAGACCGCGTGACCACCGCAACCACGCCCTTGGTCTTTTTCTCGCTAGAGCTGAACCGCATCCCCGATGCCGAGTTCGACGCGAAGCTGGACGCGAATGCAGCGCTTGCTCGCTACCGCCCGGTGTTCGAGCGGATGCGCGCCATGCGCCCGCACCAGTTGTCGGACGAGTTGGAGAAATTCTTGCATGACCAATCCACCGTCGGCTCTGCCGCGTGGAACCGGCTGTTCGATGAAACCATGGCGGGCCTCGAATTCCCGGTCGACGGCGAAGAGGAGCCGCTTGGCCTTGAATCCACCCTGAACCTCTTGACCGACCGCGACCGCGCGCGGCGCGAAGCGGGCGCGCGCGCTTTGGCAGAGGTGTTTGGCAGGAATGTCCGCCTGTTCGCGCGGGTGCACAACACGCTCGCCAAGGAAAAGGAAATCGAGGATCGCTGGCGCAAGATGCCGTCGCCCCAGCACGCGCGCCACCTGTCAAACCATGTCGAACCCGAGGTCGTTCAGGCGCTGCGCGATGCGGTCGTTGCGGCCTATCCGAAGCTGTCGCACCGCTATTACGCGCTGAAAGCCAAGTGGCTTGGGTTGGAAACGCTCGAGGTCTGGGACCGCAACGCGCCGCTGCCGACCGCCGCAGAGCGCACCATTGCATGGCCCGAAGCGCAGGATATGGTGCTGGACGCCTATGCGGGCTTTTCGCCGAAACTGGCCGATCTGGCGCAGCCCTTCTTTGAGCGCGGCTGGATTGACGCCGCCGTCACGCCCGGCAAGGCACCCGGTGCCTTCGCGCATCCGACCGTGACCGACGCGCATCCGTTCGTGATGCTGAACTATCTGGGCAAGCCGCGTGATGTGATGACGCTGGCGCATGAACTGGGCCACGGGGTGCATCAGCGGCTGGCGGCCGGGCAGGGGGAACTCTTGTCCTCCACGCCGCTGACGCTGGCCGAAACCGCCAGCGTGTTCGGCGAGATGCTGACATTCCGCCGGATGCTGGCTAAGGCCGCGACCCCCGAGGAGCGCAAGACCCTGCTGGCGGGCAAGGTCGAGGACATGATCAACACCGTCGTGCGCCAGATCGCGTTCTACGATTTCGAATGCAAGCTGCATGACGCGCGGCGCGGGGGCGAACTGACGCCCGATGACATCAACGCGCTGTGGATGAGCGTGCAGGCCGAAAGCCTTGGGCCGGTGTTCAACTTCATGGACGGGTATGAAACCTTCTGGTCCTACATCCCGCATTTCGTGCATTCGCCCTTCTACGTCTATGCCTATGCCTTTGGCGACGGGTTGGTGAACGCGCTTTACGCGGTCTATGAAGAACAGCCCGAGGGCTTTCAGGACAAGTATTTCGAGATGCTGGCGGCTGGCGGGTCGAAGCACCACAAGGAACTGCTGGCACCTTTCGGGCTGGACGCGTCCGACCCTGCCTTCTGGGACAAGGGTCTGAGCATGATCGCGGGCTTCATCGACGAGCTAGAGGCGATGGAGTAACAGGTCGGCCCTTGGCCTGTTTATCTCACACAGCGCAGGCGGGCAGCGGCGGGCCGCGGCCTGCCGCCTAGACCAGTGGATATGGGCGCATTATGGTAGCCATATCCGTATGATCTGCAAGCCGCGCACCTGCGGCTACCAAAGCGGCAGGCCTCTGGGGCGGCCCGCCGCTGCCCGTGGGGCGCGTCCCGCGCCTGTTAACCACGGGCTTTGTGCGCGCTACTCAATTCCAGCAGGACACCATCACCGTCAGATCGCCCGCCACGCGGGTCAGATGCTCCGGCGTGACCGTCACGCCCTCGCGCAAGGTGCCGCTGGACACACCGTTCTCGCCCAAAAACGCGCGGATGGCGGGGGCAGACACGGCGTAGTTCACCTCTGGCGGTAGCTGGCGGTTTTCCAAGCTGGGCTGGCCCGACAACAGGCCCAGAACCGCGCCCGTTGGCCCGAAAACCGGCCCGCCCAGATCGCCCTGCGCGACCGTGGCGTTCAGGCGCAACACGCCCTCTTCACCGTTCAGACCACCCATCGCATCCAGCCGCCCGAAGGTCAGGACGGGGCGCGTCAGCATATCCTCGAAGGAAAAGCCCGAGATGGTCACTTCCTGCCCCATCGGCATCTCGCCTTCGGCGAATTGCGCGAAGGCCAGCGGCACCAGCGGGGTTTCGGGTTCCAGAACGGCGATGTTCAGCGCCTCATCGACGGCGCGGATGCGGGCGGTATAGGCCTCGTCTATGGTGACACGCTCGCATTGCGCGACGGCGGCAGCGGTCGTGACCGTGGTGCCGGTCGCGTCGATGTAGAAACCCGAGCGCGAGTAATCAGGGCGCCGCACGCTCAGCCCGGCCAGAAGCGCCGAGCGCGCGACTTGACTGGCTTGGCCCGTGCTTTCGGGCAGGGTGCCGCCGAAGGTCGAAAAGCTTTCCTGCATCATCGGCAGCACGCGAGCCATTTGTTCGTCACGATCGGGCGTCCAGACCAGCGTATAGCCCTTGATCTGCCCGTTGCGGAATTGCGCGAAAGTGTGCGAGCGCAGCTCGTCATTCTGGCCGGTCAGGGTAAAGCTGTTCGACCCGCGCTCGCGCTCTCCTTCCAGCGGCACGATTTCAAGGGTTTGCATGATCTCATACAGGCCAAAGAGCGTGGCCTGATTGCCCGGCTGCGACAGCAAAAGCACCTGCACGCCACTGTCATCTTTGGACGGGAAATGCGAGAACGGCGCTTCGTGGCGGTCGAATTCAACCATCGCCAAGGGCAGGGCAATCTCTATGCCCGCATCCTCGTCGCGGATGGTCTGCATCCCCAAAGCGGCCAACTCGCCTTGGTAGGCGTCCAGCAATTCGGCGCGCTGGCGGGTGGTCAGAACGCCCGTATCGTCATAGCCTTGGGCGGCTTGCCAATCGGCCATGGACCGGCGCGTGCCAGGGCCGAAAGCCGCGTCGATGCGCTGGGTGTAGAAGCCGAACCATTGCAGCGCGGTCTGCAATTCGGCGCGCTGGTCTCGGTCAAGCGCGCGCTCGGAGGCCTGCGCCTCGCGCAGCGTTTCCTCGGGTTCGGGTTCAGGTTCCGGCTCTGGGATCGGGTCGGCGGCGGCCAGAGGCTCCGGCTCTGCGGCCGGAGCGGGTGTCGCCACTGGGGCAGGGGCCGCGCCATCGGTCGGGAAGAACCGCGCGCCGTAATTCTCGCCATTCGACACGAAGGCATCCGCCGGGATCGCGCGCTCTGCGCGCAGCTGGCGGCGCACTTCGAACGCGTCGGTATCGGTCTCGAACGGGCCAAGGCTGAGCGCATACCAGTCCGACGGCAATTGGAACCCGCTGACATTGCCGATGCTTTGCTGGTAATCCTGCGCGCGTTGCAAGGCCACGTCCAGCTCGCGATGCGCTTCCAGTTGCACCCAACGGCTGTCTTGTGCCAGCGCCGGCCCCATGGCCAGCCCGGAAACGCTGGCCACCAGAAAGGCCGCCGTGCTGAAATACCGTGTCATAAGGTCCAATCCCTTCCCATATTCATTTGTCCGGGGCGTTGGCCCCCGGTTTCGGCGTTGACCCTTGACGGATGCTTGCCTATGCAGACGCAGCTTTACGAGATTGCTCTGACATGGCAAGGGGCCGACATGGCGGAAGCCGCTGAAAACCGTTCACAAAAGCCACAATGCTTTCAGGAAATCATCCTGAGGTTGCAGAATTACTGGGCGTCGAAAGGCTGCGCGGTGCTGCAACCCTATGACATGGAAGTGGGCGCGGGCACCTTTCACCCGGCGACCACGCTGCGCGCGCTGGGCTCCAAGGCATGGGCTGCGGCCTATGTTCAGCCCTCGCGCCGCCCGACCGATGGCCGCTATGGCGAGAACCCGAACCGGCTTCAGCATTACTACCAATACCAGGTCATTATCAAACCCTCGCCGCCCGACCTGCAAGAGCTGTATCTTGGCAGCCTGCGCGCGATCGGGATCGACGACGCGCTGCATGACATCCGCTTTGTGGAAGATGACTGGGAATCCCCGACCCTTGGCGCTTGGGGTTTGGGTTGGGAAGTGTGGTGCGACGGGATGGAAGTGTCGCAATTCACCTATTTCCAGCAGGTTGGCGGGCATGATTGCAAGCCCGTCTCGGGCGAGTTGACCTATGGGCTGGAGCGCTTGGCCATGTATGTGCTGGGCGTGGATCATGTCATGGACATGCCCTTCAACGCGCCCGATGCCCCGATCCCGCTAAAATACGGCGATGTCTTTCGCCAGACAGAACAGGAATATTCCCGCTGGAATTTCGATCAGGCCGACACCGACACGCTGTTACAGCACTTCAAGGATGCCGAGGCCGAATGCCAGCGCATCCTGTCCGCCCCGGCCACCGACAGCGCGGGGCGCAGCATCATCATGGCGCACCCGGCCTATGACCAGTGCATCAAGGCCAGCCACCTGTTCAACCTGCTGGACGCGCGCGGCGTCATTTCCGTGACCGAACGCCAAGCCTATATTGGCCGCGTGCGGGCGCTCGCGAAAATGTGCGCCGATGCTTTCGTGCAGACCGAAGCGGGGGGCGCGTGATGGGCCGAATTCTGGTTGTCCTGCTTCTGGCCAGCGCCGTGCTGGGCGGTGCGGGCATGTGGTATTTGCAGGTATACGGCTACTACGATGTGCTGCCGGATCAAGACAGCATTGGTCTGACCTATGCGGGCGAAGACGCGGCAAGCGAGGTGGCCGTGACCGGGTTCGAAGGGATCGACGCGAACAGCTCTCCCATCCGGTTCCGGGCGTGCTTTACCGTGGCGGAACCCGCCTCGGCCTTCGCACCTTATGACGGTGCCACGCCGCTCAACGCGCCCGGCTGGTTCGACTGTTTCGACGCGGGCGCCATCGGCGCGGCGCTAGAAGCGGGCGAGGCGCAGGCCGTCACAGCACAGGCGAACCTTGTCTATGGCATTGACCGCGTGGCCGCGATCTTCCCCGACGGGCGCGCCTATGCGTGGCACCAGATCAACCCCTGCGGCACCGCGTTTTTCGATGGCGACCCGGTCCCGCCCGGCTGCCCGCCCCCGCCCGCAGAGGTGACACCGTGATGGACAGTTTCGATCTGCGCCTGCGCGACCGCGTGCATCTGGCGCTGCATAACGTGGTGTCGCAAACGGGGCTTGGCGGGCTGAGGCCGGTCCGTGTCTCTCGCAACGGGCCGCAATTCGACCTTGATATTCAAGGCCATCGGCTGCGCGTGCCCTCGGCGCTGCTGTGGCGGTCCTATCGGCGGGGCTGGGCGGCGCGGATGCAGCGTCTGGCCGCCGAATTCGGGCTGGACGGCACCTTTATGCTGACCCCCGGCGACACGGTCATCGACATCGGCGCGAATGTGGGCGATTTCGCACTGCTGGCGGCGGGTCAGGGCGCGCAGGTCTTGTGTCTGGACGGCGACCCGGTCGTGGTCGAGTGTCTGAACGCCAACACCGCCAAGCTGCCCCAGATCACCACCGATTGTGTGATCCTGTGGAAAGAGGCGTGCGAGTTGACCTTCTACAGCGCGCCCGGCAAGGCCGACAGTTCCATCTTCCTGCCGCCGGGCGAAGGGGTGGCCGCGTTCACGGCGCAGGCCCAAACGCTCGATGAGGTCGTCGCCCGCCACGGTCTGGGCGAGATCGCGCTTCTGAAAATGGATGCCGAAGGGGCGGAACCCGAAGTGCTGCAAGGCGCGGCAGAGGTGCTGAAGCGTACCCGTCATGTCGCCATCGACACGGGGCCGGAACGCAACGGGGCAGAGACCGGCGCGGAATGTGCCGAAATCCTGCGTGCGGCGGGCTTCACCTTGCTGCCAGCCCCCGCCACGAAACGCCGCATGACCTTCGCATCGCGGATTGCCTGAGGTTTTGACATGGCTGATCTTCTGATCGAACTCTTTTCCGAGGAAATCCCGGCGCGGATGCAGGCCGGGGCCAGCGACGCGCTGAAGAAACTTGTGACCGACGGTCTGGTCGAGGCCGGGCTGACCTATGCCCATGCGGCGGCCTTCGCCACGCCGCGCCGCCTGGTGCTCGCGGTGCAAGGCCTGTCCGACCACAGCCCGACCCTGCGCGAGGAACGGCGCGGGCCGAAGGTCGGCGCGCCGGAAAAGGCGATCGAGGGCTTTCTGCGCTCGACCGGCCTGAGCATGGACGACCTGAGCATTCAGGACGACAAGAAAGGGCAGGTCTATATCGCCACCGTCACGACCGAGGGGCGCGCAGCCCCCGTGATCGTGGCCGAGGTGCTGGAGCGCACGATCCGCAACTTCCCTTGGCCCAAATCCATGCGCTGGGGCGCGGGGTCTTTGCGCTGGGTGCGTCCGCTTCATTCCATCCTGTGCATCCTGTCGCGCGAGGATGGCGCGCAAATGGTGCCGCTGGACGTGGACGGCATTGTGTCGGGCGACACGACGCGCGGGCATCGCTTCATGGCGCCAGATGCGTTTTCTGTCACAAATTTCGAGGATTACGCGGCAAAGCTAAAGCGCGCCAAGGTCATTCTGGACCCGGCAGAGCGCGCAGACCACATTTGGAACGAAGCCAGCCAGATGGCCTTTGCCCAAGGGTTGGATCTGGTCGAGGACAAGGGCTTGCTGGCAGAGGTCGCGGGACTGGTGGAATGGCCCGTGGTGCTGATGGGGCGGATCGAGGAACAGTTTCTGGACCTGCCGCCCGAGGTGCTGCAAACCTCGATGAAGGAACACCAGAAGTTCTTTTCCGTCCGCGACCCGAAATCGGGGCAGATCGTGGGCTTTGTCACGGTCGCCAACCGCGAAACGGCGGATCAGGGCGCGACCATTCTGGCGGGTAACCAGAAGGTTTTGGCGGCACGGCTGTCGGATGCGAAATTCTTCTGGGACAATGACTTGCGGCTTGTTTCTGATGTTGGTCTGGAAGGCATGGGGGCAGGGCTGTCCGATGTGACCTTCCATAACAAGCTGGGGTCGCAAGCCGACCGGATCGAGCGTATCGCAGCGCTGGCGAAAGAGATTGCGCCGCTGGTGGGTGCAGATGCCGATATGGCAGAGCAAGCCGCGCGGGTGGCGAAGGCCGATCTGCGGTCAGGGATGGTAGGGGAATTCCCGGAACTTCAAGGGGTTATGGGGCGATATTATGCCTTGCGCGGCGGCTATGCGCCCGAGGTTGCCGATGCCTGCCGCGACCATTACTCGCCCCTCGGCCCGTCCGACGATGTGCCCACCGCGCCCGTGACGGTTGCCGTGGCACTGGCCGACAAGCTGGACACGCTGACCGGCTTTTGGGCGATTGACGAGAAGCCGACCGGTTCGAAAGACCCCTTCGCACTGCGCCGCGCGGCTTTAGGGGTAATTCGGTTGGTGTTGGGTAGCCAATCAACAGCGCGTTTCAGTTTTGTCTATGCAGCTTCTGTCAAGGGTTTTGAGACTCAATATCGTTCGCAGTATGGTGAGCGATTGCGAGACTACGCCTACGACGCGTTCCAGTCCTTTAGAAATTTGGAGGATACCCTCAATCATCTTTCTGCAGCTGGAAACGAATTTTCGATTGTAGCTAAAATGCTTCGTGATGGTGATCTAAAAGAGGTAAAGTCAGACGAACGACTCTTTCAGACACTGGTCGAAAGAGCGATTGATTTATCTGCCGGGCGATACGCCGATTCCTTGCTTTCATTGTCGTCCGACCTCCTCGCCTTCTTCCACGACCGCCTCAAGGTCTACCTGCGCGATCAGGGCATTCGGCATGACGTGATCGACGCCTGCCTTGCCATGCCGGGAAACGACGACCTGACCCTTCTGGTCAAACGTGCAGAGGCGCTGTCGGACCTGCTGAAAACCGACGATGGCGAGAACCTGTTGCAGGGGTTCAAGCGGGCGAACAACATCCTCAGCCAAGCCGAGGAAAAGGACGGGGTGGAATACAGCTTCGGCCCCGACCCGAAACTGGCGGACACGGGCGAAGAACGCGCATTGTTCGCCGCGCTCGACACCGCTGAAGCGGCGATCACCCCCGCTATGCAGGCCGAGGATTTCGCGCGCGCCATGCAGGCCATGGCGGGCCTGCGCGCGCCGATTGATGCGTTTTTCGAGGCCGTGCAGATCAACACCGACAACCAGATCGTGCGGCGCAACCGCCTGAACCTGCTGCACCGCATCCGCGCGACCTGTTTGCAGGTGGCGGATCTGACGAAGGTGAGCGGCTGACCTATGCCCGTGGTTAACAGGCGCGTAGCGCCCCACGGGCCGCGGATGGCCGGCCCGGCGGCCAGCCGCTTCGGCTGATGCAAGTGCGCCGTTCGCAGGCCCGACGGATTTGGCAGCCATAAAGTGCCTATATCCACGGACGGCAGCGGCAGGCCCCGGCCATCCGCTGCCCGTTAACCCGCTGTATCCGTTAACCCGTCGCATCTTCGAACCGCCAGCCCGCGCGGCGGGGCACGCGGACGGCGAGCATGGGCTTGAGTAGCGGTTGCGCGAAGCGGCGCAGGTCGAGCGCCTCGTGCACACCGATGGATGCCTCTCCATCAATGACCGTTTCGACCGCAGCACGCGTATAAAACGGCGCGTCCAGCATGGGCAGCACCTGACGGGGCACAACGCCCGCATCCGCCCGCGTCTCGCGTCGCACGGCCCACAGGCTGCGCTTGAAGCGCGCGCGGGGGGGCGGCGCGATATGCTCCATCCGCCCATCGGGGTGGAAATGCAGCGCGGTCGATTGTTCGGACCCGTCGCGCAGCACGGCATCGTAAAAACAGGTGGCCCCATGGGCGCGCGGGAAGCGGCCCCATGTCCAGTAGTTGAAATCATCCTCCAGCGCGGCGGTGCCAAAATTCGCATCGAAATAGCCGTGGCCTTGCCAGCGGTGGCCGGGGGACAGGTCCACCTCTATCCGGGCAATCGGGGCGAAGGGCTGCCATGCGTGGCTGCCGTCTGGCGTCAGGTCGTGGACCTGTCCGAACAGTACTTCGGGGTGCAGCGTGATCGTGCCGCGGACCCGGCTGATGAGCGGGGGAGAGGAGATCTCATTGACCTCGATCACCAGCTTGTCGGCGTCCCAGCGCATCGACGATGGCCCGACCTCGAACACGTCTTCGGACTGGCGCAGCGCGCTGCGGCCCCGGTCGGTCATGGTGAACCGCCCCTTTGGCCCATAGGTCGCCACGTTGATGCAGCAGTGATTGGCCGGGTCGCGCCGCCCCGACCACCGATACCACGGCGAGAAAACCGACCCTATGAACCCGATGACCGAGACGGCGCGGCTGCCGCAATCGCTGATGCCGTCGACATACCACCAGGCGTAGCCATTGGGGCCGACCTTGCGCGTGAAATCCGGTCGCTGAGCACTGCTGCCGCCGCGTGCCCGCCCGAGATCAGCGCCATCGGCACACCCGCCCCCGGATGCACGCCCCCCCCGGCCAGATAGAGGCCCGCGACCTTCGTGCGTGCCGTCGGCCGCTGGAAGGTCGCCATCGCCCCGTTCGGGGACAGGCCGTAGAGCGCCCCCTGGCTGTGCGGGAAGAGCATCGCGAAGCGCGCGGGTGTGGTCAGGCTGTCCGCCGTGGGGCGCGGGGTCAGATGCAGGCCGAAGCGCGCCAGCCGCTCGAAAGGATGAGTGTTGCATGATGGCTCCGACTTGAGGGCGCCGGGCCGCGTGGCGGGCGCGTTGAGGATGAACTGGAACCGCTCTGGCCCGACCGGGGCGCGGCCCGTGGCACGGTCCTGGGCGCAGACATAGATCGTGGGGTCGGGCGGCGTGCGGCCGTGGGCGAGGGGGGTGAATTCCTGCGCCGGGTCATCCGCGAAAAAGAGCGTGTGATAGGCCAGCGCGTCGCGCCCGATGCCGTCATCCGATACCTCTGCGGCAAAGGTCCAGACCCGCGCCGACAGGCTGCGCGGCTGGGTTTGGCGGGCTTTGGGCGCGCGCTGCGGCACGTCCAGCAGGTAGGGCAATGCCGCCGGGTCGCCGTTGAAAATGACCTGCGTGCAGGATGCGCGGTCGCCATTGGCCAGATGCAGCCCGGTGACGCGGCCCTTGTGGGTCAGGATGCGCGCGACCGGCGTGTTCAGCCGCAAGCTGCCGCCCAAACGTTCGAACAGGGCCGCGAGGCAATGCGCCAGCCGCGCCATGCCGCCTTGCACCGCCCAGACGCCCGCGGCCTCTGCCTGCCAGACAAGGCCAAGCACGGCGGGGGCCAGAAGCGGGTTGCCGCCCACATAGGTGGCATAGCGCCCGAATAACTGGCGCAGGCGCGGGTCGGACAGGCGCTTGCGCAGCATCGCATCCAGCGACCGGCCCGGCACCAGCCATGGCAGGATCTGGGGCTGCGCCAGCGCCGCGCGGGCAGAGGCCAGCACGCTTGGGCGCGGCGCGCGCATGATCGGGGCGTCGAAGGCTTGGTAAAGCGCGCGGGTCTCGGCGCTGAAACGCTCGAAGTCGCGCGCGGCGCGCGGGCCGAATGCGGTAGCGATGGCCGCGCTGTTCTGGCCTGCGTCATGGGTCAGGTCCAGCTTGGTGCCGTCGGACCAGTAATGCCGCGCAAGCGTGTTCAGGGGTTTGAGCGTGATCTGGTCGCTGGTCGTGGTTCCGGCGGTGGCGAACAGATCGTCCAGCACGTCGCGCAGGGTCAGAACGGTCGGGCCGGCATCGACCGGGCCAGCCTGTGACGCGACCGTGCGCATCTTGCCGCCGGGCCAGCCATGCGCCTCGTAGATCGTGACGTCACGGCCCGCGGCGGCCAGCCGGATGCCTGCAGCCAAGCCGCCCATTCCCGCGCCGATAATGGCGATGCTGTCCTTGCAATGGCCCATGTCAGGAATTGTTGACTCTTTGCGCAAAACTGTCCAGTGTAATTTACACATACATGTCCATTTGTTCTGACATATGCCAGCAAAGGGGGTCGCCATGGACCTGAGCCACCGAATCGACCGTGCGATGACTGCCGCGATTTCCCGCGCGCAAGGGGCCAGCCAGCCAGAGGGGGCGGTGCCCGCGCGCCTGGCGGCGGCGCTGAATTATGCCGTCACGCCCGGTGGGGCGCGCATTCGGCCCACGATTTGCCTGTCGGTGGCCAAAGCCTGCGGTGATGACCGCCCGGCGCTGGCCGATTCGGCGGCCATCGCGCTAGAGCTGATCCACTGCGCAAGCCTTGTGCATGACGACCTGCCTGCCTTCGACAATGCCGATTTCCGGCGCGGCAAGCCGACCATCCATCTGGCCTTTTCCGAACCGCTGGCGGTGCTGTCGGGCGATAGCCTGATTATCGCGGCCTTTGACGAACTGGGCCGCGCCGCCGAGGCCGATGCCTTGCGCGCGCTGAAGCTGGTGCGCCTGCTCGCGCGGCACACCGGTATGCCGCATGGTATCTGCGCGGGGCAGGGATGGGAGAGCGAGGCGAAGGTCGATCTGCGCGCCTATCACCGCTCGAAAACCGCCGCGTTGTTTGTCGCCGCCACGCAGATGGGGGCGCTGGCTGCGGGCCAAGACCCCGACGCTTGGGAAGAGCTGGGCGCGCGCATTGGCGAGGCGTTCCAGGTGGCTGACGATCTGCGCGATGCGCTTTATGACGAAGCGGCGCTTGGCAAGCCCGCAGGGCAGGACGCCGCCAATGCCCGCCCCTCTGCCGTCGAGGCGATGGGCGTGCAAGGCGCGATCAAGCATTTGCAGGACATCCTGTCGGGCGCGATCGCGTCCATCCCCTCTTGCCCCGGCGAAGGGCAGTTGGCGCAGCTTGTGCGGCTATACGCCGAACGCATGACCCCTGTCGCGCCCGTGCGGGTGTAACCCATGACCGACATGACCGCCCCTGAACAGCCCTTCCGCCCGGTGGGGCTGGTCAACCGGCTGGCGGCCTCGACCCGGTTTCAGGCGTTTTGTGCGCGGGTGCCGGGGCTGCGGGGCATTGCGCGGCGCGAGGGTGCGGCGCTGTTCGACCTGATGCAGGGCTTCGTCCAAAGCCAGATGTTGACCGCGCTGGTGGAACTGCGGGTTCTGCACCTGCTGGCCGATGGGCCCGCGACAGTGGACGCACTGGCGCAGCGCGCGGGTGTTCCCGCCGATCGGATGGGCATTCTGGCCCAAGCGGGCGCGGGCATGGGGCTGATGCTGCGGCGCGGGACGCGTTACAGGCTGTCACGCCGGGGCGCTGCGTTTCTGGGCGTGCCGGGGCTGGCCGACATGGTGCGGCACCATTCGGTTCTGTATCGGGACTTGGCCGACCCGGCAGCCTTTATCCGCGGCGAAACCGACCCCGATCTGGCCCGGTTCTGGCCCTATGTGTTCGGCGCGACCGGCCCGATGGACCCGGAGGTTACGGCGCGCTATTCGCGGCTGATGGCCGACAGCCAAGGCATTGTCGCGCAAGATGCGCTGCGCATGGTGGACCTGAAAGGCGTGGGTCAGCTTCTGGATATTGGCGGCGGCACGGGCGCGTTCCTGCGCGCGGTGCGGGCGCGCTACCCGGACCTGTCGCTTGCGTTGTTCGATCTGCCCGACGTGGTGGCCGGGGCCGCGCTGCCCGCCGATGTGGCGCGGCATGGCGGATCGTTCCGCACCGACCCGCTGCCGCAAGGGGCCGATGCGATCAGCCTTGTGCGGGTGCTTTATGACCATGCGGACGCGACCGTCGCGGCGCTTCTTGCAAAGGTTTATGCCGCACTTCCGCCCGGTGGCCGGGTGCTGGTGATCGAGCCGATGTCGGGCGGGGCAAAGCCCGATCCGCAGACGGATGTGTATTTCGCGGTTTACACGCTGGCCATGCAAACCGGGCGCACACGCTCTGCCGCAGAGATCGGCGCGGCGCTGGCGAAAGCCGGATTCACCCAGATTTCAACGCCCAAAGCCGCGCGCCCCTATGTGACCGGCGTGGTCGAGGCGCGCAAACCGGCACTGCCTAAAGATCGGGCAAAATAACTGTCAATAAAGATTGACAGTAAGTGTTGTATCAATAAGATTACACATAGGGCCGAGTCACTTCCCCGTGACGCTTCCCGCCAGACAAGAGAGGACCAGACGTGCAGACCGAGGCCATCATCCTTTCCGCTCCGCGCCAGATCCAGTTGGGATCGGTTGGTTTGCGGGATGCGGGGCCGCAGGATCTGCTTGTCCGGGTCGATCATTCGGGCGTGTCGACCGGCACCGAAAAGCTGTTCTGGACCGGCGACATGCCGCCCTTTCCGGGCATGGGCTACCCGCTTGTCCCCGGATACGAGGCCTGTGGCGAGATCGTCGAAGCAGGGGCGGAAAGTGGCTACCGCGTGGGCGAGCGTGTGTTCGTCCCCGGTGCGAATTGCTTCGCCCCCAGTGAAACCGGCCCGATCTACGGGCTGTTCGGCGCGGCCTCGCGCCATTTGGTCAGCAATGCCGCGCGCGTCACCCGTGTGGATGGCGCGATGGGGCCCGAAGGCGCGTTGCTTGCGCTGGCCGCGACCGCGCGTCATGCCATTGCGGCCCCCGCCGCCACCATGCCCGACCTGATTATCGGCCATGGCGTGCTGGGCCGCCTGATGGCGCGCATCGCCATCGCCATGGGCGCGCCCGCACCGACCGTGTGGGAGATCAACCCGAAACGCGCCGCCGGGGCCGAGGGCTACGAGGTGCTGCACCCCGATACCGACCCGCGCCGCGATTACAACGTCATCATGGATGCCTCTGGCGCGGAGGGGCTTTTGGACAGCCTGATCGGGCGCATCGCCAAGGGCGGAGAGGTCGTGCTGGCCGGGTTCTACACCAAGCCCATCCAGTTCAATTTCGTTCCCGCCTTCATGCGCGAGATGCGCCTGCGCATCGCCGCCGAATGGCAGACGGAAGACCTGATCGCCACGCGCGAGCTGATCGACACGGGCCGCCTGTCGTTGGCCGGTCTGATTACCCACCATGCCCGCCCCGACGCGGCCGGCCCCGCCTACGAGACGGCATTCAGCGATCCTGATTGCCTGAAGATGATTATCGACTGGGAGGCAAGCGCATGACGCTCGACATTCCGAACCTCAAAGATTTTGACCAGCGTTTGCGCGACGAGGCCTCTGCCGAACCGACGCTGGAGGTGCCGCAGGCGGAACCGACCAAGCACACCCAGATCATCGCGATCTATGGCAAGGGGGGGATCGGCAAATCCTTCACGCTGGCGAACCTGTCTTGCATGATGGCCGAAATGGGCAAGCGTGTGCTGCTCATTGGCTGCGATCCGAAATCCGACACGACCAGCCTTCTGTTCGGCGGCAAGGCGTGCCCCACGATCATCGAGACATCCTCGGCCAAGAAACTGGCGGGCGAGGAAGTGGCGATTGGCGACGTCTGCTTCAAGCGCAACGGCGTCTACGCGATGGAACTGGGCGGCCCGGAAGTGGGCCGTGGCTGCGGCGGTCGCGGCATTATCCACGGGTTCGAGCTGCTGGAAAAGCTGGGCTTTCACGACTGGGATTTCGACTATGTCCTGCTCGATTTCCTGGGCGACGTGGTCTGTGGCGGCTTTGGCCTGCCGATTGCCCGCGACATGGCGCAGAAAGTGATCCTGGTCGCCTCGAACGATCTGCAATCGCTTTATGTGGCGAACAATGTCTGCTCGGCGGTTGAATATTTCCGCAAGATGGGCGGCAATGTGGGCGTGGCTGGCCTTGTCATCAACAAGGATGACGGCACGGGCGAGGCGCAGGCTTTCGCGCAGGCCGTGGATATTCCCGTGCTGGCCGCCATCCCCGCCGATGACGATCTGCGCAAGAAATCGGCCAATTACCAGATTGTCGGCACCGCCGCAGGCCCGTGGGGCGCGATGTTCCAGGGCTTGGCCGAAGCGGTCGCTTTCGCCCCGCCCGTGCGCCCCGCGCCGCTGAACCAGGACGGGCTTCTGGCGCTGTTCGACAGCAAGGATACAGGCGGCGACGTGGTTCTGGTGCCCGCGACCGATGCCGATATGCGCGGCAAGAACGCGGTGGAAAAAGTCAGCCTTGAAGTGGTCTATGACGATGCCTGAGGATTTCGGAGCCCCCAAGCGGACCAGCCCGCACACCGCTGCATCGGGCGAGGTCAGCTATGACACCGCCGCCGATGCCCCGGTCGAGGTGCTGGACAGCGATTTGCCCGCCGAGGGGGCCGTCTCGCCTGACGGCATGGGCTGCCACGCTCCCGCCGAACAGATGGCGGCGCAGGCGCGGGCCTCGGGCAATGGTGCGGTGCTGGACCAATTCGCCAAGGACTATCCCCAAGGCCCGCATGACCGTCCCGAATCCATGTGCCCCGCGTTTGGCAGCCTGCGCGTGGGCCTGCGGATGCGCCGGGTGGCGACGGTTCTCAGCGGGTCGGCCTGTTGCGTCTATGGCCTGACCTTTGTCAGCCATTTCTACGGCGCGCGCCGGTCCGTGGGCTATGTGCCCTTCAACTCGGAAACGCTGGTTACGGGCAAGCTGTTCGAGGATATCCGCGATTCTGTGCACGAAATGGCCGATCCCGACCGCTACGACGCGATCGTGGTGACGAACCTCTGCGTGCCTACCGCCAGCGGCGTGCCGCTGCGGCTGTTGCCCAAGGAAATCAACGGCGTGCGGATCATCGGCATCGACGTGCCGGGCTTTGGCATTCCAACCCATGCCGAAGCGAAAGACGTGCTGGCCGGGGCCATGCTGAACTATGCGCGCCAGGAAGTGGCGGCGGGCCCGGTGCCCGCGCCCAAGGCGGGCCGCTCGGACCGCCCGACCGTGACGCTGTTGGGCGAAATGTTCCCGGCTGATCCCATGATGATCGGCGCGATGCTGGCGCCCATGGGTTTGGCCGCTGGCCCGGTCGTGCCCACGCGCGAATGGCGCGAGCTTTATGCCGCGCTCGATTGCGGGGCGGTGGCGGCGATCCACCCGTTCTATTCGGCGGCGGT
The DNA here is from genome assembly GCF_020667835.1 of Roseibaca sp. Y0-43. Lineage (GTDB taxonomy): Bacteria > Pseudomonadota > Alphaproteobacteria > Rhodobacterales > Rhodobacteraceae > Roseinatronobacter. Next base: position 28,315 of record NZ_JAFMPR010000005.1, on the reverse strand, counting down.
GCGCGAGTTTGAAGCGGCGGGCCGTCCCGTTGTCGGCTCTGCCCCCGTGGGCGTGGACGGCACGCATAACTGGCTGGCCGCGATTGGCGATGCGATGGGGGTGAACCCCGCGCAGGTGGCTGCGGCGCAAAACGCCTTCATCCCCGCGATCAAGGGTGCGCTGGCGGCGAACCCGATCAAGGGGCGGATCACTTTGTCGGGCTATGAAGGCTCTGAATTGATCGTTGCGCGCCTGCTGATCGAGAGCGGTGCGGATGTGGCCTATGTGGGCACGGCTTGCGCGGCCTCGCGCTGGTCCGCGCATGACCGCGAATGGCTGGAAGCGCGCGGCGTGGCGGTGAAGTTCCGCGCATCCTTGGCCGATGATCTGGCAGCTGCCGACGGGCTGGACCCCGATCTGGTCATCGGCACCACGCCCGTGGTGCAGCATGCCAAGCAAAAGGGCGTGCCGGCCCTGTATTTCACCAACCTCATTTCCGCACGCCCCCTGATGGGGCCAGCCGGGGCCGGGTCTTTGGGCGAGGTCGTCAACGCCGCCATCGCGGGCAAGGCGCGCATGGACAAGATGCGCGACTTCTTCGAGGGCGTGGGCGAGGGCGACACCGCCGGTATCTGGGAAGGCAGCCCCAATCTGCGCCCTGATTTCCGCGCCCAGCACCAGAAGAAACTCGACAAGGCCGCCCGCGCCGCCAAAGCGCAGGAGATGATCTGATGCTGATACAAGATCACGACCGGGCAGGGGGCTATTGGGGCGCGGTCTACGCGTTTTGCGCGGTCAAGGGCTTGCAGGTGGTCATCGACGGCCCGGTGGGCTGCGAGAACCTGCCGGTGACATCGGTGCTGCATTACACCGATGCGCTGCCGCCCCATGAATTGCCCATCGTGGTCACAGGCCTCGGCGAGGAGGAGTTGGGTCGAGATGGAACCGAGGGCGCCATGAAACGCGCCTGGAAAACGCTCGACCCCGCTTTGCCCGCCGTGGTGGTCACGGGCTCTATCGCCGAGATGATCGGCGGCGGCGTGACCCCGCAAGGCACGAATATCCAGCGCTTCCTGCCGCGCACCATCGACGAGGACCAGTGGGAAGCCGCTGATCGCGCGATGACGTGGATCTTTACCGAATTTGGGATGACCAAGGGCCGGATGCCGCCTGAGAAGACCCGTGAAGAGGGCGCACGCCCGCGCGTGAACATCCTTGGGCCGATGTATGGCACGTTCAACATGCCGTCGGACCTGGCCGAGATCCGCCGCTTGGTGGAAGGGATCGGGGCAGAGGTGAACATGGTCATGCCGCTGGGTGCCCATCTGGCCGAGATGCGCAACCTTGTGAACGCCGATGTGAACATCTGCATGTATCGCGAATTCGGGCGTGGATTGGCCGAAGTGCTGGGTAAGCCCTATCTGCAAGCGCCCATCGGCATGGACAGCACGACCAAGTTCCTGCGCCGTCTGGGTGAATTGCTGGGGCTGGACCCGGAGCCGTTCATCACCCGCGAGAAGCATTCGACGCTGAAGCCCATGTGGGATTTGTGGCGCTCGGTCACGCAGGATTTCTACGCGACCGCCAGTTTCGCCGTGGTCGCGAATGAGACCTATGCACGGGGTCTGCGGAACTACCTGGAGGGCGATCTGGGAATGCCTTGCGCCTTTGCGGTCGCCCGCACGCGCGGCAAGAAGACCGACAATGACCGCGTCCGCGCCATGATGGGCGAAAAGCGCCCGCTGATCGTGTTCGGGTCCATTAACGAGAAGATGTATCTGGCCGAGTTGAAGGCCGGGCATGGGCCTGCGCCTGCGTTCATTCCGGCCAGTTTTCCGGGAGCTGCGATCCGCCGCCACACCGGAACGCCGATGATGGGCTATGCGGGCGCGACCTATGTGCTGCAAGAGGTCTGCAACGGCCTGTTCGATGCGCTTTTCCACATCCTGCCGCTGGGCAGCCAGATGGACGCGCATGAAGCCACGCCCGCAGAGCTGAAACGCGACCTGCCATGGTCCGCCGCCGCCAAGGCAGAGCTGGACCGCATCGTGGCCCAACACCCCATTCTGACCCGTATCTCGGCCGCGCGCACCATGCGCGACGCGATCGAGAAAGCCGCGCTGGAGCAAGGCGCGGACGAGGTCGACACCGCATTGGTGCAGGGTATTGCCCCCGCACCGGCCAGAGCCTGATCGCAGGAGGAGAATGACCATGGCTGACTACACCGTGAATACCCCCAAGGCGCATCATCAACCTCGAAACGGGGGCTGGGAATACAGCTTCTATTTCACCGTCGTCTTCGCGCTCGCGTTGGTCGTCGGCCTGCTGACATGGTCGTGGCGCATCGTCACCACGGGCCGCCTGCCGCGTCTTGGCCCCTTGGGCCGCGCGCTGGCCGATGCCCGCGCGATCGCGCCGATCATCTACCGCAGCTAAGGCGCTGCGACACAAGAATTCCTGCGGGTTTCGGCCCGTGGGTAGGGTGGGGGGCGACCCCTGCCGACCCGGCCGCAGGGTGTGCGGAGCCAGTCTTATGATCCGGAGGATACTATGGCTGAAAATTCTGATCTGTCGTTTACAGGTCTCACCGACGAGCAGGCCCAGGAACTGCACTCGGTCTATATGAGCGGGCTTTGGCTGTTTTCGGCCGTCGCCATCGTGGCTCATTTGGCCGTGTTCATCTGGCGCCCGTGGTTCTGAGGAGGATTGAGAAATGAGCAAGTTTTACAAAATCTGGCTGATCTTCGATCCGCGCCGCGTTTTCGTGGCACAGGGCGTGTTCCTGTTCCTCTTGGCTGCGATGATCCATCTCGTGCTGCTGTCGAACCCGTCCTACAACTGGTTCACCATCGCAGCCGACAAATACGAGCGCGTCGCGCCCGAATAAGCCTAGCGCCGCGGGCATCGGCGCCAGCGCCTTTGCCCGTGGCCAACTTCACCATTCATTGACGGCCTTGACGGCCGCCGCACCTTAGCGGAGGGAAGCATGGCGCTGCTGAGCTTCGAGCGCAAATACCGCGTGCCCGGTGGCACGTTGGTCGGCGGAAACCTGTTCGACTTTTGGGTCGGGCCGTTTTACGTCGGTTTTTTCGGGGTCACGACCGTGTTCTTCGCGGTCCTCGGAACGCTCTTGATCTTTTGGGGGGCCGTGCTGCAAGGCACCTGGAACCCCTGGCTTATTTCAATCAATCCCCCACCCCTGTCCTATGGGTTGGGTCCGGCACCGCTTCTGGAAGGCGGGCTATGGCAGGTGGTGACCATCTGCGCAATCGGGGCCTTCGTGTCCTGGGCGCTGCGTGAGGTCGAAATCTGTCGCAAACTGGGGATGGGCTATCATGTGCCCTTCGCCTTCGGCGTGGCGATCTTTGCCTATGTCACGCTGGTTGTCATTCGTCCCGTTCTGATGGGTGCCTGGGGATATGCGTTCCCCTATGGCATCTGGACCCACCTCGATTGGGTGTCGAACGTGGGCTATACTTACGGCAACTTCCACTACAACCCGGCGCATATGATCGCGGTGACCTTCTTCTTCACCACAACGCTGGCGCTGGCGCTGCACGGCGCGCTGGTTCTGTCGGCGGCCAACCCGCCCAAGGGCCAGATCATGAAAACCCCCGACCACGAAGACACGTTCTTCCGTGACCTGATCGGGTATTCGGTCGGCACGCTGGGTATTCACCGCCTGGGTCTGCTTCTGGCGCTGAATGCCGGGTTCTGGTCGGCGGTCTGCATCGTGATCTCTGGCACCATCTGGTTCGACCAGTGGGTTGTCTGGTGGGATTGGTGGCTGAACCTGCCGTGGTGGAGCGATATCGCAGGAGGCGTCAATGGCTGAGTATCAGAACATCTTCACCCAGGTGCAGGTGCGCGCGGCCCCGGAAATGGGCATGATTGAAGGCGTAGAGCTGGAAAACCGCACCAAGGGCGCCGGCTTCTCGACCCTGATGGGCTGGTTCGGCAATGCGCAGCTTGGTCCTGTCTACCTGGGCACGCTGGGCGTGATCTCTCTGGCCACCGGCATCACATGGTTCGTCATGGTGGGCCTGTGGTTCTGGGATCAGGCGGGCTATAACCCGGCCGTGTTCATGCGCGATCTGTTCTGGCTGTCGCTGGATCCGCCCGCGCCGGAATATGGCCTGAGCATTCCGCCCATGCGGGAGGGGGGCTATTTCCTGATCGCGTCCTTCTTCCTGCTGATCTCTGTCATGACATGGTGGGCGCGGACCTATCTGCGCGCCGAAGCCCTGGGCATGGGCAAACATGTGGCCTGGGCATTTGCCTCTGCCATCTGGCTGTTCCTTGTGCTGGGCCTGATCCGTCCGATCCTGCTGGGGTCGTGGTCGGAAGCCGTGCCTTATGGCATCTTCACCCATCTGGACTGGACCAACCTGTTCAGCCTGCGCTACGGCAACCTGTTCTACAACCCGTTCCACGCGCTTTCGATCGCGTTCCTCTATGGCTCGGCGCTGCTGTTTGCCATGCATGGGGCGACCATCCTTGCTGTCTCTCGCTTCGGCGGCGACCGTGAGCTGGAGCAGATCGTGGACCGTGGCACGGCATCCGAGCGGGCGGCCTTGTTCTGGCGCTGGACCATGGGCTTCAACGCCACGATGGAAGGTATCCATCGCTGGGCGTGGTGGTTCGCGGTTCTGTGCACGCTGACCGGCGGCATCGGTATCTTGCTGACGGGCACCGTGGTGGACAACTGGGCCATCTGGGCTGAACAGCGCGGCTATCGTCCCATCTACTGATCGAGGAGGTCACAATGGCACAGCATGACTACATCAATGAAACGCCCGGCCAACGGCTTCGCAACTGGATCATGTCCGAAATGCTGCGAGGGGCCGGTTATGCCGCCGCGGTTCTGGTCGGGATCGGTGCGATCATCGGGCTGATCTGGGTGGTCGGGCAATTCCTGCCCGATGACAGCAAGACCGCGCCGCCGCCAATGCCCTACAGCGCATTGGAAGCGCCGGTTCTGACCGCACAGGTCTGACGCAAGGCCTAAGCGAATTGGGGCAGGGCGGCAACGCCCGGCCTGCCCCTCGAAGGGTTCGGGCCATTAGCCGGTCCGGACACGGGCCGTGACGCCCGGTTCCCTTTCCTGTTGGCGACAGGAAACTGGTGCCGTGCGGGCCTTGCCCCACGGCATCCTTTTTCATTTCCACGATCGCCGCTTCGGGAGGAACCGACATGACCGACACCACCAAGACCCCGCATCTGGACCGTGTCGCTGGCCCTGCCGATATGCGCGATTTCGACCTGTCCGAGCTGACCGCATTGGCTGATGAGCTGCGGCAGGAAACCATCGAGACCGTCAGCCGCACCGGCGGGCACCTGGGGTCATCGCTTGGCGTGGTGGAGCTGACGGTCGCCCTGCACGCGGTGTTCCGCGCGCCCTTCGACAAGCTGATCTGGGACGTGGCGCATCAATGCTACCCGCACAAGATCCTGACGGGCCGCCGCCACCTGATGCACACGCTGCGCCAAGAAGGGGGGCTGTCGGGCTTCACCAAGCGCACGGAATCGGTCTTTGACCCGTTCGGCGCGGCGCATAGCTCGACCAGTATTTCCGCAGCCTTGGGCTTCACTATTGGCCGCGACATGGGCCAGCCCACGGGTGACGCGATTGCCGTCATCGGCGACGGGTCCATCACCGCCGGCATGGCTTATGAAGCGCTGAACAACGCAGGCGCCGAAGGGCGGCGGCTATTCGTGATCCTCAACGACAACGACATGTCCATCGCGCCCCCGGTGGGCGCAATGAACAGCTATCTGAACCGCCTGAACGCGCCCCATGCGTCACTGTCAGAAGTCGCCCAAGGCTTTATGTCGGCCCTACCGCAGAGCTTGCGCGAGCAGGCGTTGGCCGCGCGCGCCCGTGCCTGTGGTGGCCCGCCCGATGCGACCATGTTCGAGCATCTGGGTTTTACCTATATCGGCCCCATCGACGGCCATTCCATGACCGACCTGATGGCCACCTTGCGCATGGCGCGCGACCGGGCCGAAGGGCCGGTGCTGATCCATGTGCGGACCGTCAAGGGCAAGGGCTATGCCCCCGCCGAGGCGTCGGGCTGCTGCTATCACGGCGTGTCGAAATTCGACGTGGCGACGGGCGCACAAGCGCAATCGAAGCCCAACGCGCCCAGCTATACCGGCGTCTTTGGCCGCGCCCTGACCGATGCCGCCGCGCGTGACCCGAATATCGTGGCGGTTACGGCGGCCATGCCGGGGGGCACGGGGCTGGACATCATGCAAAAGCGCTTCCCGCGCCGGGTGTTCGATGTGGGCATTGCAGAACAGCACGCCGTCACCTTCGCGGCTGGCATGGCGGCGAGCGGCCTCAAACCCTTCTGCGCGATCTATTCGACCTTTCTGCAACGCGGCTACGACCAGGTGGTGCATGACGTGGCGCTGCAAGGGCTGCCTGTGCGCTTCGCCATCGACCGCGCGGGGCTGGTGGGCGCGGATGGCGCGACCCATGCGGGCGCGTTCGACGTGGGCTTCATGGCGAACCTGCCGGGAATGGTCGTGATGGCCGCGGGGGACGAGGCCGAACTGGTCCACATGACCGAAACCTGCGCCGCCTATGACGACGGCCCCATCGCGCTGCGCTACCCGCGCGGCAATGGCGTGGGCGTGACAATGCCCGAGCGGCCAGAGGTTCTGGAAATCGGCAAAGGCCGCATCGTGGCCGAGGGCGAGCATGTGGCCTTCCTGTCCTTCGGCGCGCATCTGGCCGAAGTGCGGCTGGCCGCAGAGGCCTTGGCCGCGCGTGGCATCACCTGCACCATCGCGGATGCCCGTTTCGCCAAGCCGCTTGACCACGCGCTGATCGACCAGCTTATGCGCCATCATCAGGCGGTCATCACCGTGGAACAGGGCGCACAGGGCGGCTTTGGCGCCCATGTTCTACACTATCTGGCCAATTCCGGGCAGTTGCAAACCGGTGCCGCCTTGCGCACGATGACCTTGGCCGACAGATTTATTGAACAGGCCAGCCCCGAAGTGATGTATGCTCAGGCGGGGCTAAGCGCGCGCGACATTGCCGCCACGGCCTTGCAGGCGCTGGGGCTAGAGGCGTTTCCCGCCCAATCGCTCAGCGGCCTGCGTGCCTGAGTGTGAACGGATAAACAGGGAAGGAACGGTTTCAGATGGCGAATTCGGAATTCAAGAACGCTCCGCCGGTCTATGGTTGGGCCATAGCGGTTGCAGCTGGCGCGCTGATGTTCGGCGTTTCGCTTGTGATGCTGGATATTGGCGGAATCGCCGCAGTTGCGGTCGGGGCTGTTGTGGCGCTGATCGTGGGCGTGATCTTTACGCTGGCGGAAAGCAAACCTGCTGCCGCCCCGGCTGCGAAAACCGCACCTGCCTCGCCCGCGCCCGCAACGGTTGCGGCCAGCGCGCCCGCATCCGCCCCGGTTGCCGCAGTGGCCCCCGAAGCAAAAGCCGAACCCGCGCCAGAACCCGAACCCGCGCCTGCCGCAGCGGCCCCAGCCGCCGCGGATGTAGAACCCGAAAAGCCCAAGGGTCTGGACGCCCCCATCGGCACGGCGGATGACCTGAAGCGCATCAGCGGCGTTGGCCCCGTGCTGGAAGGCAAGCTGAACGCGCTTGGCTTCTACCATTTCTGGCAGATCGCCAAATGGACGCGGGCAGAGGTCGAGTGGGTCGATGGCTATCTCAGCTTCAAGGGCCGGATCGACCGCGACAACTGGATTGCGCAGGCCGCGAAACTGGCCGAGGAGTCGCCCTCGAAACCGCCCGCCTAAGCCTTGTTGCGCCATGGTTGCGGGCCATATTCAGGCCCGTGACGGTTTGGCGAAAGGCACATCATGGTCAACGCACCCCCCATCAGCACCGGCCGCGCGCTGGAGATGCTGCTTGCCGGCTGGCAGGCGCAAAGCGCGGACCAGTTGACCGCAAGCTGGATGCTGCATGGCCGCCCCGGCATTGGCAAAACCGAAGTTGTGCAAACGTTGGCGGCCCGCATCGGCGCGCGGCTGTTCGACCTGCGCCTGACCACGATCGAACCGCAAGACCTGCGCGGCTTGCCGTTTTTCGACATGGAGCGCCAGCGCACCGTCTGGTTTCGGCCAGAGGATTTGCCGGATGACCCGGCCACCCCCTCTGTGCTGTTTCTGGACGAATTGACTGCCGCCGCGCCACAATTGCAGCCCACGGTCTACGGGTTGTTGCAAGAGCGCCGCGTCGGCCCGCACCGCTTGCCCGACAGTTGCATGGTCGTGGCGGCGGGCAACACGGTCGAGGATGGCGCGATTGCCTATGAGATGGGCAGCGCTCTGTCGGACCGTCTGGTGCATCTGAACCTTGTGGCCGAAGCGGGCGACTGGGTTCAAGGCTATGCGGTGCCGCAGGGGTTGGACCCCGCCGTCATCGCCTTCATCCGCACCCGGCCCGACCTTTTGGATACCGGCGAGGCCGCGTTGCGTCGCGGCGACATGATCGCCTGCTCGCCCCGCTCTTGGGCGCGGGTCTCGGCGCTCATGAGGGCGCTGTCTGACCGGACATTGCGCAACACCGCCATTGGCGGCGTGCTGGGCGAAGCGGTGGCGGCGGAATTCCTGCTGATCGCGGATGAGATCGCGGCGACCGTGCAGATTGACGATATGCTAGATGCCAAGCCCAAGGACCGCTTGGCGCTTTACCCGCCATCCATGCATGGCATGACCGCGCTGATCTATGCGCTGGTGGCGCGGGCCGATGCGGGCAATATGGGCCAGTGCATAGAGATCATGGCAGAAGCGCGCCGCTTGCGCGATGCGCCTTTCAACGCCATGCCCTTGGCAGAGCTGGGCGCGCATGGGTTCGAGATGTTGATCCGCAAGGCGCTGGACAATGACATGGCTGAGGCGTTCCTCGACTCGCCCGCCTATGCCGCCTATGCCGAGGAACGGCGCGCGGCGGGGCTGGAATGACGCATTCCGCACGCGCCACCCGCGCATTGCAGGCGCTGACCGAACGCGACCCGGCGCTGGCGGCGCTGGCGCTGTGGTGCCAGCACCGCGATACTGAGGGGTTGGCGGTGCCCGCCGAAACCACCGGCACGGTCATCCGCTATGGCCCCGGTTTCACGGCGCTGCCTGCGCATGAACAGATGGGGCTGGCAGGCCATCACATTTTGCATGTGGCGCTTCAGCATTCCGACCGTATGGCGGGCATGGCCGCGCGTATGGGGGATGGCTTTGCGCCCGATCTATGGCAGATCGCGTCCGACTCCATCGTGAATGAGGCGATCCTGCAATCCGGCCATGCGCTGCCGCGTCCAGCGTTGACGTTGTCGAGGTTGCTGGCCGCGCTGAACGAACAAGGGGGCTTGGCCGATTGGGATTGCGAGCGACTCTATCGGCGCATGGCAGATACGCCAGAGGGCGCGGGCCGGGCGCGACGTCAGGCGCAGGAAGACGGGCAGAAGCCCGACTTGCGGCCCGGTGGCGGCGATAGCGGCGGGCAGGGCGCGGACAAGGGCGGCCAAGGTCAGGCCGAATGGCGCGCGCATCTGGCTCGCGCGATGGCGGCGGGGGCCGCGGCGGGCTTTGGTTTGGGCACTCTGGGGCGGCGCATGGCCGATCTGCCCGCGCCCCGCATCCCGTGGGAGGTGATCTTGCGCCGATTGCTTGCCCGCGCAACACTGCACCGACCGGAACCCGCGCCTTTGCGCCCATCCCGCGCATGGTTGGCGGGGGCCGGGCGCGCGTTGCAAACCAGCGCCCCTTTGCCACCTTTTCAGCCGCGCACGCGCTGGCAGGGCGCGGTCCCGCGCATCGTTTTGGGGTTGGATTGCTCGGCCTCTGTGAGTGATGACGGCCTGCGCCTCCTTCTGGCAGAGGTGCAGGCGATTGCGCTGCGGGCGCAGGCGTCTTTGCACCTGCTGACTTTCGACGAGGGGCTGCACCATGACATGGCCCTCGACCCCGCTACAGCGCGTGCAACCCTGCGCGGCTTGGACTTGCCGCAAGGCGGCGGAACCGATTTTCGGCCCGTGATCGCGCGTGCGACGGAACTTGCGCCCTCGGCGCTTGTTATCTTGTCGGATATGGATGGCCCGATGGGACCGCGCCCGCGTTTTCCGGTCATCTGGGCCGCGCCGCAACCCGACCCAAAGCCCGCGCCATTCGGGCATGTGCTGTCGCTAGCCGCCTGAGCGCGCGGCAATTATTGCGGCCAGCCGCGCATGGGCCGACACTTCGCGCGCATCCAGCCCGATGTCATGCAGCGCGATCTTGCGGGCGAGGCCTATCTTTTGCAGATCGCGCTCGGTCAGGGGCGGCTGGAAAAGCGTGTCCTCAATCAGCGCACGCTCGTCGCGGCTCAGGTCCAGAATGGCAGGTCCGTCCTCTGACTGCACCGACACCAGCGACAAGGGCGCGATGCGCAGCATCTCGGATTGTTCGATCACCAGATGCAGGCGTCCCGCGTCAATCCCGCGCCCGGCGGCGAGTTTGGTCAGGATGCGGCGCGCGCGCTCGCGCAGCAGGTCAAGGCCGCGTTCGGCCTCTGCCTCTGACACCAGCCCGGCGCGTTTTCCGGGCGGGACGCGCAGCAGCCGCGCCTCGACAAGGTAGATCAGGATCAACATGGGGATGGGCGCTTGCGCGATGGCGAGGGCGTACTCGCGCCAGATCAGCGTCGCCACCACGAAGGGCATGAGGGCGGCCATGTAGCGCAGGAATTCGACCTCGAACACCAGCCGTGCCCATAGCCCAAGGCTGCCGCCACGCGGCCAAAGCGCCGTGCGCCCCATGAACTTGCGCGGCACCTGCCGCATATGCAGCGCGCCCCGGTTGGCCACGGTGGATTTGGTGACAAGGAACATGCGTCATAGGTGCGGCGCGGGCCTTGCGTGTCAAGCGTTTGACAGATGCGCCACAAGCTCTGCCCCATGCCCAAGGCCGAAGATCCAGCCTTCCTCTGGCGGGGCATTGGCAGGTGGAGGCGCGAAAAGCCGGGGCAGGGTGCCTGCGTGGGTCATGGCCATGAAGGCCCGCGCCAGAAGCGACACCTGCGCCGCATCGCGCACCAGTGCCGGGTCAGCCGCGCGCACGGGACCATCGACCAGCGCGGTATAGGTTTCAACGAGCACGATGGGAGTGTCGGGGTCTTCGAACGGCCAGACCGCCACCGCGCCGGGGGCGGATTGGCGCAGGCGCGCCAGAACCGGCAGGCCGACCAGGTTTTGCGCGCCCACCGCGCCCGCGCCCGAAAGCTGCCAGCAGGATTTGGGGTAAAGTCCTTGGGCGCGGGCATGGTGTTCGGTCGCGCGGAATTCGGCCAGATTGTCGGGCAAGGCGGGTTTGCGGCGGGGCAGTCCCGGCACATCTAGCTTTGCGCCATTGCCCCAGAACGGGCCACCGCCGGGGAAGTGGGCATTTGCGCGCGCCGCGACCTCGCGCAGGTTATGGCTATTGCCGGGGGTGTCTTGGATATGCGTGCCCAACCAGTCCCAGACTGCTAAGGCCTGCGCACGCCCGGTCACGGTTTCGGCAAAGCCCGTGGGAAAGCCGAAGGACAAATCGCAGGCCAGAAGCAGCCGTTGCCCCTGTGCCAGCGTATCCCGCACCAAGGCGTGCAGCGCGGCCTCTGCCACTGTGCGGGTCGGGTGGTTTTCTGCCCGCGTGCCATCCGGTCCGCTCACGCCCAGCCAAATGGAATCGCGCCCCGTCTTGGGTTTGCTTGCCGCCGACCAGTCCAGAACGGCGATCCGGTCGAACGGCATCGCGTCGCTCAAGCCTGCGCCTTGGCCTGTTGCAGCCAGCCCCAGATGCGCTGGGGTGTCAGCGGCATATCGACATGGCGCACGCCCTGATCCCAAAGCGCATCGAGCGCGGCGTTCGACAGCGCGGCCAGCGCGCCGACGGTCCCGGCCTCGCCGCAGCCCTTCATGCCCAAGGGGTTGTTCTTGGACGGCACCGGCACGCTTTCGAAGCCGATCATCGGCAGGTCGCTGGCGCGCGGCATGGCGTAATCCATGAAGCTGCCCGACAGGATTTGCCCGTCTTCGTCCAGCGCCAGATCTTCCAGCACCGCTTGCCCAAAGCCTTGGGCAATGCCGCCATGCACTTGCCCCTCGGCCAGCATGGGGTGCATGAGGTTGCCGAAATCATCCACCGCCAGATAGCGGTCCAGCCGCAGCGCGCCGGTTTCTGGGTCGATCTCGACCTCGCACAGATGCGCGCCATTTGGGTAGCAACGGTCATCGAGCGTGATGCGCGCGTCATGGCGCAACAGGTCCGGCGAACCCTCGCGGCGGGCGATTTCGGCGGCTTCCAGCAAGGTGAAACGCTGGTTGGTGCCGGGAGCGGCGAAAATGCCGCTTTCAAATTCGAACGGTCCCGCGCCGGTGTGGCGGGCCAGAAAATCGGCAAAGGCCGCGACCATGGTTTTCGTCATCTGGAAGGTGGCGGTCGATTGCACGGTTACAGAACGCGAGCCACCGGTGCCACCGCCACGCGCGATCAGGTCGCTGTCGCCTTGGACGATCTCTATCAGCTCTTCTTCGATGCCGGTCAGATCGGCGAGGTAGCGGGCGAATACGGTCTCATGCCCTTGCCCGTTCGATTGGGTGCCCACGAACAGCCGCACGCGCCCATCCTCTGTAAATTCCAGCGCCGCGTTTTCCGAGGTGTCGCCCAAGATCGCCTCGACATAATAGGCCAGCCCCATGCCGCGCAGCAGCCCCTTTTCGGCGCTGGCGGCACGGCGCGCGGGAAAGCCCGCTGCATCGCCCAAGTCGCGTGCGCGGTGCAGAAGGCGGGCGAACTCGCCCACGTCGATCGTTTCGCCCATGGGCGTTTTATAGGGCAGCTTGTCGGGCGCGATGACATTGCGCGCGCGCAATTCGAAGGGCGACACGCCAAGCTCGCGTGCGGCCATGTCGAGCGTGCGCTCCAGAAGCGTGACCGCCTCGGGCCGGCCGGCGCCGCGATAGGCATCGACCGGGGTGGTGTTGGTGTAGACCGCCTGCACATGCATCTCTGCCGCCGGGATGTCATAGACCCCGGTCAGCACCTTGGAAAACAGCACCGTCTGGATGTTCTGGCCGAATTGCGAGTTATACGCGCCAAGATTCACGCGCGAACGGACGCGGTAGCCGATGATCTTGTGATCCGCGTCAAACGCCAGTTCTGCCGTGCTGCTCAGGTCGCGCGCGCCATTGTCGGATGCGATGGATTCCCCGCGCTCTGCCACCCACAAGATGGGCTGGCCGATCTGCCGTGCCGCCGCCGCGAGCGCGTAATGTTCGGGATAGACCATGACCTTCATGCCAAAGCCCCCGCCCACATCGGGTGTGGTGACATGCACGTTCTCAGGGTCGAGCGCCAGCGCCGCCGCCAGTTCCGATTTCAGCCGCCAAACGCCTTGGCCGTTGAACGCCATGTGCAGACGGGTGCCGTCCCACTCGGCCATTGCCGCGCGCGGCTCTATCGGGGCGGCGGTCACGCGGTTTTGGCGCACGTCCAGCTTGGTGATATGGGCCGCTTTTGCAAAGGCCGCGTCCACCGCATCGGCCGCGCCCAAGCGCCAGTCGAGGGCAAGGTTGCCGGGCGCCTCGGGGTGGATTTCCGGCCCGCCGGGGGTGAGCGACAGCGACACGGGCAGGTCGTCATAGTCGAGCGTGATGGCATCCAGCGCGTCCATCGCCGCCTCGCGCGTGTCGGCTACAACCAGCGCCACCGGCTCGCCCACATGGCGCAGGGTGTCATGGGCCAGAATGGGGCGGTGCGGGGCTGCGCCCTTGCCTCCGCGCGTGTCTGGCAGGGTTATGGCATAGACCGACGCGGTAATCCCCATGGCGATCAGGTCCGCGCCGGTGATGATGGCGCGAATGCCGGGCAGGGCGCGGGCGTCGTCGACATCGAGCGTGGTGATCCGGGCATGGGCCACGGGCGCGCGCAGGAAGACGGCGTGCAGGGCGTTCGCTGGGGCAATGTCGGCAAGGTAACGGCCTTGCCCGGTCAGAAACCGAATATCCTCGCGCCGTGTGCCGCCCTGAGATTTTCCGAATGCCTGCATGGTGATGCTCCCCTCGTTGGGGCAAAGGATAGGCGATGCGGGCAGGGGTGCAAGGGGGGCTTTGTTACGTCACCCGGTTGCGTGAGGCGCAGACAATCCGCGACCGCCCGAGCTGGGTGCTGGAAACCCGCGCCCGCCTGGGAGGCGGGCGGTCGCGGGTTGTCGCGCTGGGGCTCGACATCTTCAGCACTTTGGGGCCACGCCGCTCTTTCACAACGCACGGAGTCGGGCCAGCGCACGGGCGCGCAACGGGGTGTTCATGGCCGCTCGCTACTCTGCCCGCTGCGCCCTAGCGCAAGGGGGACCATCAGCACAGGCAGACCGAATGAGCACAAGCCACAGGCCCCCGGAAGGGCCGACGCCGGAAAACATGGTGTCCTATTCCGAGCAGTTGCTGGCCCTCAGCATCGCGCGGCTGACGCGGTTGCTGGAGGGTTATGACGAGATCACGCCGCAGACCGGGAAGGAGCTTGCCGAAGAGTTCCGCAGCCTGCGCAAAGCCCTGGAGATTGCTTACCATGAACGTGCCAATATTCAAAAGCTCAAGGGTCTCGGCCCGGTCGGAGGGGGCGCCGCCCTCGACCTTGATGCCGCCCGAGACGAGATCGCCCGCCGACTGGATCGCCTGCGCACTGCCGGCGGTGCAGCAGAGCTTTCTTGAGGGGTTGAGCGACAACGCCTTGGCCAGCCTGCCGTGGCTGTTTTCCTTCTGGGCCGCCCCGCACCAATTGCCCCCCGAGGGCGACTGGCGCACATGGGTCTGCCTTGGCGGGCGCGGTGCGGGCAAGACGCGGGCGGGTGCCGAATGGGTGCGCGCGCAGGTCGAAGGGGCGGGGCCGATGGATGCGGGGGCCGCGCGGCGTGTGGCGCTCTTGGCCGAAACCTATGACCAGGCGCGCGAGGTGATGGTGTTCGGCGACAGTGGCATCCTTGCCTGCTCGCCGCCCGACCGCCTGCCGCAATGGGAGGCCACGCGCCGCCGCCTGGTCTGGCCCAATGGCGCGATTGCGCAGGTGTTCAGCGCGTCCGACCCCGAGGCGCTGCGCGGGCCGCAATTCGACGCGGCATGGTGCGACGAGCTGGCGAAATGGCCGCGCGCCGAGGACACATGGGACATGCTGCAATTCGCGTTGCGGCTGGGCACGCATCCGCGCCAGTTGGTCACGACGACGCCGCGCAATCAGCCGACGCTGAAGGCGATCCTCGCCGCGCCCTCGACCGTGATGACCCATGCCGCCACCGAGGCCAACCGGGCGTGGCTGGCGGCGTCCTTCCTTGAAGAAATCCGCGCGCGCTACAAGGGCACGCATCTGGAGCGGCAGGAATTGGACGGCGCGCTTCTGGCCGATGCCGAGGGCACGCTCTGGCCCTTGGAGCTGTTGGCCCGCGCCCGCGTGCGCGAGGTGCCGGGGCTGACCCGCGTGGTGGTCGCGGTGGACCCGGCGGTGTCGTCGGGCGCGGGGTCTGACCTGTGCGGGATCGTCGTCGCGGGCGTGTTGGCCGAGGGGCCGCCCGCCGAATGGCGCGCCTATGTGTTGGAGGATGCGTCCTTGCGCGCGACGTCGCCCACCGCATGGGCGCAGGCAGCCATTGACGCCGCGCGCCGCCACGGGGCCGACCGCATCGTGGCCGAGGTGAACCAGGGCGGGAACCTTGTGGGTGAAGTGCTACGGCAAGTGGACCCGCTGGTGCCTTACCGCGCCGTTCATGCCGCACGCGGCAAGGCGGTGCGGGCGGAACCCGTGGCCGCCTTGTATGAGCAGGGCCGCGTGTTCCACGCCGGGGATCTGCGCGCGCTCGAGGACCAGATGGGGCTGATGACCGCGCAAGGCTTTACCGGCCAAGGCAGCCCCGACCGGGTGGATGCGCTGGTCTGGGCCTTGCATGAACTGATGCTCGCGCCTGCCGCGCGCTGGTCGCAGCCGAAGCTGCGTACGCTGGGCTAGGGGGATCTTCACATCCCGCCGTTAGGGTTTGATCCATGCAGGCGGGGGGCTGTCTGCCCCCCGCGCCCCCCGAGGATATTTGTCCAAGGATGAAGGGGGCAGGTTTTGGAGAAGCGGATATGTTCGATTTCCTGCGCAAGGGGCGTGCGCCCGAAAATGCCGGCGATGCGGTGGTCG
Organism: Roseibaca sp. Y0-43; assembly: GCF_020667835.1. Classification (GTDB taxonomy): domain Bacteria; phylum Pseudomonadota; class Alphaproteobacteria; order Rhodobacterales; family Rhodobacteraceae; genus Roseinatronobacter. Next base: position 12,178 of record NZ_JAFMPR010000005.1, on the reverse strand, counting down.
AGGCCAAGGCGAGTGCCGTCGGCCCGCTGATGGCCGGACGGCTGGGCGCACGGTTGCCCGAAGGGGTGGGGGCCGTCGGCCAGATGCGCGACGGGGTGTCGCTGGCGCGTGCGGGCTTTATCGGCAACCCCGTGGGCTTTCGCGCGGTGCGGCTGATTGCCGAGGCCGCTGCCGCGCTTCCCCTTGTGCTGCAAGATGCAGAGGCGCGATACGAGCGCCATCTGCTTCTGGACCTGCTGGCGCGGCCCAATCCGGGGCAGGGACGGGCAGAGCTGCTGGAGGCGCTTTATGGCCAGCTTTTGCTGTCGGGGAATGCCTATGTCGAAGCGGTGCCGGACGCGGCGGGGGGCGTGCAGGAATTGCACATCCTGCGCGCCGACCGGATGCGGGTTATTCCCGGCCCCGATGGCTGGCCGGTAGGGTATGAATACCGCGTCGGCGGGCGGTCGCACCGCTTTGCCATGCAAGATGGCGTGGGGCCGATCTGTCATATCCGCTCGTTTCATCCGCAAGATGACCATTACGGCTTGTCGCCACTGGAAGCGGCGGCCCGCGCGGTCGATGTGCACAACGCGGCCTCGGTATGGTCCAAGGGGCTTTTGGACAATGCCGCGCGGCCGACGGGTGCGATTGTCTATCGCGGTGTGGATGGTCATGGCAGCCTTACGCAAGACCAGTATGACCGCTTGTAAGCCGAGATGGAGGCGCATCATCAGGGCGCGCGCAATGCGGGCCGCCCGATGCTGCTGGATGGGGGCCTAGATTGGAAGCCGATGGGCTTTTCGCCTTCGGACATGGAATTTCAGAAAACCAAGGAAGCGGCGGCGCGCGAGATCGCGATCGCCTTCGGGGTGCCGCCCATGTTGCTGGGGATTCCGGGGGACGCGACCTATGCCAATTACCAGGAAGCGAACCGTGCTTTCTACCGCCTGACCGTGCTGCCAATGGCCACGCAGGTGGCCGCGTCGCTGTCGCATTGGCTGTCGCATTTCGTGCCGGGCGATGTGACGCTGCGCCCCGATCTGGATCAGGTGCCGGCGCTCGCGGTCGAGCGTGACCAGCAGTGGCGGCGCGTGGGCGAGGCGTCTTTCCTGACCGATGCCGAGAAGCGCGCCCTCTTGGGCCTGCCGCCGCGACTGGAGGAGCAATGAGCGCGCGCCGTCAGGTCGGCGGCTCGCGGTTTCTGTATGACAGTTTCGAGGCCGCGCAGGCCCGCATCGACGCGCAGGAACGCGTGTTCGAGGCGCGCAAGGAGGCGCTGGAATTCCGCATGGTGCGGCTGGAAGCGGCTGTCGAGCGGCTGGAGCGGCGCTTGTGGCTGGCCGTCTATGGCGTGGCCGCCGGGGTTTTGATGCACGGCGCTTTGGCGCTGGTGCAGATGACGACATGAGAAAGGGTTAGCCCATGTTGGAATATAAATTCATCCGCCCCGAGCCGGGTTTGCGTGTCGTCGAAGGCCACGAGATTGCAGGCTATGCCAGCGTCTTCGGTCAGCGCGACCGGGGCGGCGATACGGTGGTGGCGGGCGCTTATGCCGGGTCGCTCGCGCGGTTGGCGGCAGCGGGCGAGAAGGTGCGGATGCTGTGGCAGCACGACCCCGCCCAGCCCATCGGGATCTGGGACGAGGTGCGCGAGGATGCGGTGGGCCTGTATGTGAAGGGCCGCCTCTTGCCCGATGTGGCCCGCGCGCGCGAAGCGCAGGCGCTTTTGGCGGCGGGGGCGGTGGATGGCTTGTCTATCGGCTACCGCACGCTTCGTGCCGAAAAGCTGCCCGGCGGCGGGCGCCGCTTGATCGAGTTGGACCTGTGGGAAGTCAGCCTTGTGACATTCCCCATGCAGAGCACCGCGCGGATTGATCGCAAGTCCGACGATCTGGACGATCTGTCGCTTCTGACCGCAAAACTGCGGGCCGCGCGGGCGGCGCTGGCCGCACTTTAGGCCCGTTGCGCGGCCAGCGCACGCTGCCTTCACCCGATCTTGGGCCGCCCGCGATAGGGTCATCCCAGATCATAGATCACCGTTTGTCATAGGAGAGACGACCCATGACCCACCCCGCGCCACAGGCCGCGGGCCAGCTTGCTGCGCCCGAACCGACTGACGCCCCAGAGACGACGCTGGAACTGAAAACCGCATGGAACGGCTTTGCCGCCGAGTTCGATGCGTTTCAGGCCGAGATCACACGCAAACTTTCCCAAACCGAAGAGCGACTGACCATGCTGGACCGCAAAACAGCCCTTTCCCCCGCCCGCCCCGTTCTGGACCGCTCTGACGCGGCCGATACCCTGCATCACAAGGCGTTTGACGCCTATCTGCGTTCCGGCAACGAGGCCGATCTGCGCGGGCTGCAACTGGAAGCGAAGGGGCTGAACACCTCTGTCGCGGCAGAAGGCGGCTATCTGGTCGATCCGGCCACGGCGGCGACCATTCGCGGCGTGCTGCACAACGCGGCGTCCATCCGCGCGATTGCGTCGGTCGTGATGGTCGAAAGCACGTCGTTCGACGTGTTGGTCGATCACACCGACATCTCTTCGGGTTGGGCGACGGAATCGGGCAGCGTGGCGGAATCCGACACGCCGACGATTGACCGCATCTCGATCCGGCTGCACGAATTGTCGGCCATGCCCAAGGCCAGCCAGCGCCTGCTGGATGACAGCGCTTTCGACATCGAAGGTTGGCTGGCAGACCGCATCGCGGGCAAATTCGCCCGTGCGGAAGCCGCCGCCTTCATCAATGGCGATGGCGTGGACAAGCCGCGCGGCTTCCTGAACCACACGGCGGTGGATGATGCGCTGTGGGATTGGGGCAATCTTGGCTATATCGCCACCGGTGCCGATGGCGATTTCGCCGCCACCAATGCCGCCGATTCCATCGTGGACCTGGTCTATGCGCTGGGCGCAAGCTACCGCGCGAACGCGGTTTTCGTGATGAATTCGAAAACCGCCGGCGCCGTGCGCAAGATGAAGGACGCCGATGGCCGCTTCCTGTGGTCGGACGGTCTGGCCTCTGGCGAGCCCGCGCGCCTGATGGGCTACCCCGTGCTGGTGGCCGAGGACATGCCCGACATCGCGTCCGACAGCTACGCCATTGCCTTTGGTGATTTCAACGCGGGCTACACCATTGCCGAACGTCCCGACATGCGCGTGCTGCGTGACCCGTTCAGCGCCAAGCCGCATGTGCTGTTCTATGCCACCAAGCGCGTGGGCGGCGATGTGTCGGATTTCAAGGCAATCAAGCTTTTGAAATTCGGCCTGAGCTAAGGCGCAAGTTCCCCGTCGCGTTCGCGCGCGGCGGGGTCGGGCGCGCGCCCTTGTGGCAGCCCTGTCCCCCGGTCACGGGGCCGCGCCCATCTGTTCTGTTTTTCACGCAAAGAGGCTTTCATGGACCTGACCCAGATCAGCCCGGTTCCGCTATCCGCCCTGCCGATTGCCGCCTTTCGCGAGCATCTGCGCCTGTCGAGCGGGTTTGCCGATGACACCACGCAGGACACGCTGCTGGAGCAATACCTGCGCGCGGCGATGGCCACGGTCGAGGCGCGCACGGGCCGCGCATTGCTGGCGCGCGATTTCACGTTGCGGCTGGTGCGCTGGCGGTCCGATTGCGGGCAGGTTCTGCCGATTGCGCCGGTCACTGCGGTGGCCGCTGTGGCGCTGGTCAACCGCGAGGGCGCAAGCACTCCGGTGGACCCGGCGCGCTACGCCTTGCAGGCCGATGGCCCGCGCCCGCGCCTTGTGCCCACGGGCAGCATCTTGCCGCCCATCCCCACGGGCGGGCAGGCGGTTGTCACCCTGACTGCGGGGTTCGGCATCTGGGAGGACGTTCCCGCCGATCTGCGCCAAGCCGTGTTGTTGCTGGCCGCGCAAAGCTACGAATCCCGCGATGGTGGCGCGTCCGAAGACCTTGATTTCGGCGTGCGCACGCTTCTGGAACGCTGGCGCGACCTGCGCCTTGGGGGGCGGGTATGAGCGCCCCGAACCTCGGCCGCGCGCTGGTGCTGGAAAGCCCGGTCGCCACCCCCGATGGCGCGGGCGGCTTTTCGACCACATGGACCGCGCTGGGCACGCATTGGGCCGCGATCGACGCGCGCAGCGGGCAGGAACGGCTGGGCGCGCTCGGCCCCTCGGGCGAGGTACGGCTGCGCATCACGCTGCGGGCCGCGCCTTTTGGCACCGATCGCCGCCCGCGCCCCGGACAGCGCTTTGTGGAAGGCCTGCGCATCTACCGCATCCTGTCGGTGGCAGAAGCCGATGCGCAGGGTCGCTATTTGGACTGCACCGCTGAAGAGGAGTTGCCGGCATGAGCTATCACCTTGCCCCCGCGCTGCAAGCGGCGATCTTTCAGCACCTGTCGGCGGATGCCGAGCTGGGCACGGCTCTCGGCGGCGCGATCTATGACGCGATCCCGCCCGCCACGCCGCCCGCAACCTATGCGCTGATCGGCCCCGAAGAGGTGACGGACCAATCCGACAAAACCGGCCACGGCGCAGAGCACCGGCTGACCATCAGCGTGCTGACCAATGCCACGGGCTTTCTGCCCGCCAAGCAGATCGCCGCCCGCATTGCCGAGGTGCTGGATGCGCCTGGGCTCACGCTCTCGCGCGGGCGGCTGGTGGCGCTGTGGTTCGACCGGGCTGAAGCCCGCAAGATCGAAGGCGACCAGACCCGCCGCATCGACCTGCGCTTTCGCGCGCGGGTCGAGGACTGATTTCAACATACGGAGGGCACCCAGATGGGCGCACAAAACGGAAAAGACCTGCTGGTGAAGGTGGATATGACCGGCGACGGCCAGTTCGAAACCGTCGCGGGCCTGCGCGCCACGCGCATCAGCTTCAACGCGGAAACCGTTGATGTCACGTCACTTTCCAGCCAAGGGGGCTGGCGCGAATTGCTGGGGGGCGCGGGTGTGAAATCTGCCTCGATCTCTGGCGCGGGGGTGTTTCGCGATGCGGGCACCGACGAGCGCGCGCGCGCCATCTTCTTCAATGGCGAGACGCCAGATTTCCAGGTCATCATCCCCGATTTCGGCATCATCGAAGGGGCGTTCCAGATTACCGGCCTTGATTACGCGGGTAGCTATAATGGCGAGGCCACGTTCGAGCTGTCGCTGGCCAGCGCCGGACAGTTGGACTTCATCATCGACGGGGGTGCCTGATGGCAAACCCCTATGCGGGAGAGGTCGAGCTGGTTCTGAACGGCCAGCCGCACACCCTGCGCCTGACCCTTGGCGCGCTGGCAGAGCTGGCAGCGGGCTTGCAGGGCGAAACCGTGCTGGATCTGGTCACGCGGCTGGAAAGCGGCCAGATCGCCAGCCGTGACGTGCTGGCGATCATCGTGGCGGGCTTGCGCGGGGGCGGCTGGCAGGGGCAGGCGGCGGACCTGATGACGGTCGAGATCGCGGGCGGTATGCCCGCCTGCGCCCGCGCCGCGGCCTTGGCCCTTGCCCGCGCCTTTGCAGCGCCATGACCCACAACACGACCGCGCTCGACTGGCCTGCGCTGATGCGGCTGGGTTTGCGCCAGTTGCGCCTGCATCCGCGTGATTTCTGGGCGCTGACGCCTGCGGAACTGCTTTTGATGGCGGGGCTCGATGCCAGTGCCGGGCCGCTGACCCGTGCGCGGCTGGACGATCTGGCCGCGCGCTACCCCGACACCGTGAAAGGACAGAGCGATGGCAACCCCCTCTGAGTTCGAGCAACAGATCGCGGCGCTTGAATTGCGCTTGGGCCAGGCCAACAGCTTGGTCGCGGAATTCGACAGCGAATTGGCCAATCTGGGCCGGTCGATGACCTTCACCTCGCGCGAGGTGGACGGGTTGTCGCGCAATTTCGCGGGCGGTTTGCGGCGCGCGTTCGACGGCGTGATCTTCGACGGGATGCGCCTGCAAGACGCGCTGCGCGGCATTGCCCAGACCATGATCGACAGCGTCTATAACGCCGCGATGAAGCCGGTGCAGACCGCGCTTGGCGGCTTTCTGGCGCAAGGCGTAAGCGGTGCGATGTCGTCCATTCTGCCCTTCGCGCAGGGTGGCGTCATCAGCCAGGCGACCGCGTTTCCCATGCGCGGCGGCACCACAGGCCTGATGGGCGAGGCGGGGCCGGAAGCGATCCTGCCGCTGCAACGCGGCGCGGACGGGCGGCTTGGCGTGCGCGCGGGCGGCGGCGGGCAGCCGGTGAATGTGACCTTCAACATCTCGACCCCCGATGTGGCGGGGTTCGAACGCTCGCAAACGCAGATCGCGGCGCAGATGGCGCGGCTGTTGTCGCGCGGCCAACGCAACGCTTGAAGATAGGGGAACAAGCCCATGGCTTTCCACGAAATTCGCTTTCCAGCCAATCTGAGTTTCGGCGCGCTTGGCGGGCCCGAGCGGCGCACGGAGATTGTCGAACTGGCCAATGGATTCGAGGAGCGCAACACGCCGTGGTCGGCCTCGCGCCGCCGTTATGACGCGGGCGCGGGCCTGCGCGCGCTGGACGATCTGGAAGCCATGATCGCCTTTTTCGAGGCCCGCCAAGGCCGCCTGCACGGGTTTCGCTGGAAGGATTGGTCGGATTATCGCTCTGCCATGGCATCCAGCCCCATCACCGCCTTTGACCAGTTGATCGGCACGGGCGACGGCGTGACGCGCGCGTTCCAGTTGCGCAAGGCCTATGCGTCGGGCGCGCAGACCGTCTACCGCACCATCACCAAGCCCGTCGCGGGCAGCGTGTTGGCGGGCGTGGGCCAGACCGCGCTGACCTTGGGCGATGACTACACGGTCGACACAGCCACCGGGCGCGTGACCTTCACCCGCCCGCCGGATGTGGGCGCAGAGGTGCGCGCGGGTTTCGAGTTCGACGTGCCGGTGCGGTTTGACACCGACCTTGTGCAGGTCTCTGTCGCTAGCTTCAAGGCGGGCAGCCTGCCTTCGGTTCCGGTGCTGGAGGTGCGGCAATGACCCTTGCAGAGCATCTGGCAACGGGCACGACCACGGTCGCGCGCGCCTGGGCGCTGGTCCGCGCCGATGGGCAGACCCTTGGCTTTACCGACCATGACCGCGACATGCGGTTTCAGGGCATCACCTTTCGCGCCGAAGCGGGGTTGACCGCGCGCGCGCTGGAACAGGTGACAGGGCTGGCGGTGGACAATTCCGAAGCCGTGGGCGCGCTGCGCGATGCGGGCCTGACAGAGGCCGACATTCTGGCGGGCCGCTATGACGGTGCCGAGCTGACGATATGGGAAGTGAACTGGCAGGACGTGGCCGAGCGCCGCGTGCTGTTTCGCGGCTCGCTTGGCGAGATCACGCGCAGCGGCGCGGCGTTCCGGGCCGAGCTGCGCGGCCTGTCCGAGGCCTTGGGCCAACAGGGCGGGCGGGTCTATCACGCGTCCTGCTCTGCCGTGCTGGGTGACGGCGCGTGCCGGTTCGACACGGGCCAGACCGGGTTCTCGGCAGAGGTTGCACTCGCCGGGATGGCCGAAGATGTGCTGCTGTTCGACGGTTTGGACAGTTTCACCCCCGGCTGGTTCACGCATGGCCGCATCACGGCGCTGTCGGGCGCGGCCGAAGGGCTAGTCGCGCTGATCCGGCTCGACCGCGCCCAAGGCGCGCGCCGCCAGATCACGCTGTGGGACAGTTTGCGCGCGCCGGTGGCGACGGGCGATCTGTTCCGGCTGGAAGCGGGCTGCGACAAGCAAGCCGCCACTTGCCGCAACAAGTTCGCCAATTTCCTGAATTTCCGCGGCTTCCCGCATATCCCCGGCGAGGACTGGCTGACCGCCTATCCCAAGGCGGGCGCGGCCAATACCGGTGGCCCATGGCGGCGCTGACGCGCGATCCGGTGGCGCTGGCCATGGACTGGCTTGGCACGCCCTATTGCCATAGGGCTAGCCGCCTTGGCGTGGGCGCGGATTGCCTTGGGCTGATCCGGGGCATCTGGCGCGCGCGCTACGGGGCAGAGGCCGAACTGCCGCCCCCCTATAGCCCGACATGGGCCGAAGCCGGCGCGGGAGAGCCGCTTCTGGACGCGCTTCGCCGCCATATGTGGCCCGCAGATGCGCCCGCCGATGGGCAGGTGCTGCTGTTTCGACTGGCCCCCAATGCGCGGGCCAAGCATCTGGGTGTGCAATGCGATGGCGGGCAGGGCTTTATCCATGCCTGCCCGCGCGCGGGCGTTGTGCGTGCCCCCCTCAGCCGCCCTTGGGCGCGGCGCATCATCGCGCGGTTCGAATTTCCGCCCGTGCCAGACAATGAATAGGTGATCCATGGCAACTCTTGTCCTTTCCGCCGTCGGTGCGGCTGTCGGCTCCAGCTTTGGCGGGGCCGTGCTTGGCCTGTCGGGCATGGTCATCGGGCGCGCGGTGGGGGCCACGCTGGGCCGCGTGATCGACCAGCGCCTGATGGGCGGCGGCAGTCAGGTCATCGAGCAGGGCCGTATCGAGCGGCTGCGCGTGACCGGCGCGCTCGATGGCGCGCCCGTGCCCTTGGTCTGGGGTCGCGTGCGGCTGGGCGGGCAGGTCATCTGGTCGACCCAGTTCGCCGAGAGCGTGACCGAATCCGGCGGGGGCGGCAAATTCGTGCGCAGGCCCACGGTGCGCGAGTTCAGCTATTCCATCTCTGTCGCGGTGGCGCTGTGCGAAGGGCCGATCCTTGGCATCGGCCGTATCTGGGCCGATGGGCAGGAAATCGCGCCGTCGGATTTGAACATCCGCCTCTATGACGGGTCAGAGGACCAGTTGCCCGACCCGCTGATCGACGCGGTGGAAGGCGCGGGCAACGCGCCGGCCTATCGCGGTATTGCCTATGTCGTGATCGAGGATCTGGAGCTGGGCGCTTTCGGCAACCGGGTGCCGCAATTCTCGTTCGAGGTGATGCGCGCGGTCGCCGCCCCGGACGGGATGACGGGCCAGGTGCAGGGCGTGGCGCTTATGCCCGGCACGGGCGATTTCACCTATGCGACCACGCCGGTTTTCACGCAAGAGCGGCAGCCCGGCTTTCAATGGCCGCCCCTTGTCGCCGGGCTGTTGGAGCAAGCCGACACGCCCATGAACCTGAACACACCCACCGGCCAGCCAGATATTCTGGCCGGGCTGGACGCGTTGGCGCGCGAATTGCCCAACTGCCAATCGACCGTGATGGTGGTGTCGTGGTTCGGCTCTGACCTGCGCGCGGGCGAGTGCCAGATCGAACCCAAGGTCGAATTCCCCGATCGCGACGCCCCGGATTACCCGTGGTCTGTCGCGGGCCGTGTCGCGGCGGAAACACCGCAGGTGCCCTTGCTGAACGATGCGCCCGTCTATGGCGGCACCCCCTCTGACCGCGCGGTGATAGAGGCCATCGCGGCCTTGCAGGCGCGTGGCCAGAAGGTCGTCTATTACCCGTTCATCCTGATGGAACAGCTTGCGGGCAACGGCCTGCCCGACCCCTATTCCGACGCCACCGACCAGCCGGTTCTGCCATGGCGCGGGCGGATCACCACGTCCAAGGCACCGGGTCAGGATGGCAGCCCCGACGGCACCCCCGCCGCACAGGGCGAAGTCGCGGCCTTCTTCGGCACCGCAACCGCCGCCGATTTCACCATCTCGCCCGGCGCGGTCAGCTATAGCGGCCCGCAAGCCTGGCGCTACCGCCGTTTCATCCTGCACCAAGCGGCCCTTTGTGCCGCCGCGGGCGGGGTCGACGCGTTTTGCATCGGGTCGGAAATGCGCGGGCTGACGCAGATCCGGGGCGCGAATAACAGCTTCCCGGCAGTCGCCGCCCTGCGCGCGCTGGCCGCCGAGGTGCGCGCGCTTCTGGGGCCAGAGACCAAGATCACCTATGCCGCCGACTGGTCGGAATATTTCGGCTATATCACGCCCGAGGGCGACCGCTTCTTCCATCTGGACCCGCTTTGGGCCGACCCCAATATCGACGTGATCGGCATTGACAATTACATGCCGCTGTCGGATTGGCGCGATGGCACCGACCATGCCGATGCCGATTGGGGTAGCATCTACAACCTTGACTACCTGACCGCCAATGTCGCGGGCGGCGAGGGGTATGACTGGTTCTATGCCAGCCAGCTTGACCGTGAACAGCAGCGCCGCACCCCCATCCGCGACGACAGCGAATGGGGCGAGGACTGGATCTGGCGCTACAAGGATATTCGCGGCTGGTGGGAAAACGACCATCACGACCGGGTGGGCGGTGTGCGCGCGGCCCAGAAAACCGCGTGGGAGCCGCGCTCGAAGCCCATCTGGTTCACCGAGTACGGCTGTGCGGCCATCGACCGGGGCACCAACCAGCCCAACGTCTTTCTGGACCCGAAATCGTCGGAAAGCTTCGCGCCCTATTTCTCGCGCGGCTGGCGAGATGACACGATCCAGATGCAATATGTGCGCGCCACCCATCGCTACTGGTCACGCCCCGCCAATAACCCGACCTCGGAATTCTACGGCGGGCGCATGGTGGACATGTCGCGCGCCCATCTTTGGGCATGGGACGCGCGGCCCTATCCGTGGTTTCCCGCCAACACGGCGCTGTGGGCCGATGGCGCGAACTGGCTGCGCGGGCATTGGGTGACGGGGCGCGCGACGGCGCAACCGCTCGATGCGGTGATTGCCGAGATTTGCGCGCGCGCCGGGCTGGGGCCGGTCGATGTGACCCGCGTGCATGGCGTGGTGCGCGGCATGGCCGTGGCCTCTACCGATGCGCCGCGCGCGATGTTGCAATCGCTCATGCTGGCTTACGGTATTGATGCCGTGGAACGCGACGGGCAGTTGCGCTTCATCTCTCGTGACGGGCGCGCGGTGGCGCAGATCGGGATGGATGCCCTTGTGCGCGCCGATGGCGGCGAGTTGACCCGCATTCGCGCGCCGCAAGCCGAAGATGCGGGCCGGGTGCGGCTGGGCTATGTCACCGAAGGGGGCGATTTCGACCTGCGCACCGCCGAAGCCGTCTTTCCCGATGCCAGCGCCGCGCGCGCGTCCGGCTCTGACCTGCCTCTGGTGCTGCCCGATGGCGAGGCGCGGCTGATCGCGGAACGCTGGCTGACAGAGGCGCGCGTCGCCCGCGACACGGCACGCTTCGCGCTGCCGCCGTCCTCTGGCTTGGGCGCGGGCGACGTGGTCGAGATCGTGACGGATACGGGCCAATCGCTTTGGCGCATCGACCGTACCACCCTGTCCGGCCCGCGCGAGATGGAAGCCACGCGGGTGGAACCGGGCGTCTATGGCTTTGGCGACACGGGCGGCGGCATGGGCGTGGCCAGCTACACCGCACCCGGTCCCGTGCAACCCGTGGTGCTGGACCTGCCGCTGCTGCCGGGGGCCGAGCAGGACCACGCGCCATGGCTGGGCGTCGCGGCCCGCGCCTGGCCCGGTGCCGTGGCCCTGCATCATGCGACGGGCGAGGATACGTTCGAGCTGTCGGCCCTCATCGCGGCCCCCGTGCGCCTTGGTGTGACGCAAAGCGCCTTGCCCGCCGCCGCGAGCGGGCGCTGGGACGAAGGTCCGGCGCTGATCGTACGGATGCTGCGCGGAAGCTTGGCGTCTGCCAGCCCGCTGGATGTGTTGGGTGGTGCGAACCGGCTGGCAATCGGGCAGGGCGAAGAGTGGGAGATCTTCCAATTCGCCGAGGCCGAGCTGGTCGCGCCCGATACCTACGCCCTGCGCAGCCGGCTGCGGGGCCAACAGGGCACGGACGCGGTCATGCCGCTGGACTGGCCCGAGGGGTCGCTTGTGGTCGTGCTGGATGATCGCCTTGGCCAGATTACGCTGCCGCGCGATGCGCTGGGGGTGGAGCGCAGCTACCGCATCGGCCCGGCGGCCCGACCGCTTGACGATGCAAGCCAGCGCGATTTCACCCTGACCGCGCGCGGCGTGGGCCTGCGCCCGTACCGCCCGGCGCATCTGCGCGCGCGCCCCGATGGGGCGGGCGGGCTGGATGTGACATGGATCCGGCGCACCCGTGAAGGGGGCGATCCGTGGGGCACGAGCGAGGTGCCGCTTGCGGAAGCCTATGAGCGCTATGCCCTGCGGGTGCGGCTGGGCACCCAAGTGCTGCGCGAGGAAATGCTGGATCGCCCGGAATACGCCTATACAGCGGCGATGCTGTCCGCCGATGGGGCCGGGGTGGCCTTTGCCATCGAGGTGGCGCAAGTGTCGGACATTTTCGGCCCCGGACCTTTCGCGCGGGTCGAGGTGGTTCTGTGAGCGCGCGCGCCGGGGCGC
>NZ_JAFMPR010000054.1 GCF_020667835.1 Roseibaca sp. Y0-43 | reverse complement strand
TTGTAACCCTCTTTCCACGCAATGGCGTCGAGGATGACGGTCGCCAGCTTGTGGGCGGAAACGGATAGCTCTGTCTGGGTGATCCGTCTCAGGATAAGGCCGGTCGTGGGTTCCATGGTTGGTGTCTCCTGTGAGAGACGACCCCATGCCGAGAGCAAACAACATTCTTGCCAGCAAAACAACTTTGCTGGTTGCGGCGGTTCGGACAGTGCGCTAGAAGATCCTTGTTCACGGGTTCTTCTAGTGCGGCGTCAGGCTTTTCGGTCTGGCGTCGTTTCCCTTTTTGGGTTCGGTGCACCG
>NZ_JAFMPR010000053.1 GCF_020667835.1 Roseibaca sp. Y0-43 | reverse complement strand
TTGTAACCCTCTTTCCACGCAATGGCGTCGAGGATGACGGTCGCCAGCTTGTGGGCGGAAACGGATAGCTCTGTCTGGGTGATCCGTCTCAGGATCAGGCCGGTCGTGGGTTCCATGGTTGGTGTCTCCTATAAGAGACGACCCCATGCCGAGAGCAAACAACATTCTTGCCAGCAAAACAACTTTTCTGGTTGCAGCGGTTCAAACAGTGCGCTAGAAGATCCTTGTTCACGGGTTCTTCTAGTGCGGCGTCAGGCTTTTCGGTCTGGCGTCGTTTCCCTTTTTGGGTTCGGTGCACCG
>NZ_JAFMPR010000052.1 GCF_020667835.1 Roseibaca sp. Y0-43 | reverse complement strand
CTCCGCTAAGTAAGGTATCGTTTCCCGCGTCGCCCCAAAGCGTGTCGTTGCCGATGTTTCCCTCAAGGTGATCGTCTCCATTTTGTCCAAACAGGAGATCGTTGTCGGGGCCGCCAATAATTCTGTCATTCTGGTTGCCGCCAAACAGGCGGTCTGGTCCAAAGCCGCCATCGAGCGTGTCGTCGCCATCGTCCCCAAAGAGCGTGTCTGTCCCGAGATCGCCTTGCAGCAGATCTCGGCCGTTACCCCCGGCGATTCGATCATTTCCATCTCCGCCGGAAATGCGGTCATTTCCATCTCCGCTAAGTAAGGTAT
>NZ_JAFMPR010000051.1 GCF_020667835.1 Roseibaca sp. Y0-43 | reverse complement strand
TTGTTTCTTTCTCTAGATAGTGATGTGTCGCCTGTGCCTGACGCAACATCCTGATCTTCGTCCTCAGTATCGAAGGCCGTGAAGCGGAAGAGCCAAGGCGCGAACTTGCCGTTGGGCTTCTCGCGTCTCAGCTCCAGCTCGGACGCCTCGAGTTCTGAAAGCAGCTCGGTGAGGTACTGGCGGGAGATGCCCATTTTCGACGCCAGGTCGACGAGGGTGAAGGCAGCCGTCCCGCGCGGCAGCCCGTTGTAACCCTCTTTCCACGCAATGGCGTCGAGGATGACGGTCGCCAGCTTGTGGGCGGAAACGGATAGCTCTGT
>NZ_JAFMPR010000050.1 GCF_020667835.1 Roseibaca sp. Y0-43 | reverse complement strand
ACAGAGCTATCCGTTTCCGCCCACAAGCTGGCGACCGTCATCCTCGACGCCATTGCGTGGAAAGAGGGTTACAACGGGCTGCCGCGCGGGACGGCCGCCTTCACCCTGGCCGACCTGGCGTCGAAGATGGGCATCTCGCGCCAGTACCTGACCGGGCTGCTGGCTGAACTCGAGGCGTCCGAGCTGGAGCTGAGACGCGAGAAGCCCAACGGCAAATTCGCCCCCTGGCTCTTCCGCTTCACGGCCTTCGATACTGAGGACGAAGATCAGGATGTTGCGTCAGGCACAGGCGACACATCACTATCTAGAGAAAGAAACAA